>NZ_RQER01000001.1 GCF_004770615.1 Leptospira langatensis | reverse complement strand
GAGGGGGGAGTGGCTCGTGGGCTTTCCTTCCTGCGCTATATCACAAAAATTGGATCCGCGCAAGAAAAATATTGAACAGTTCCCATTCGCGTAGGAACTCCTGAGGTTCTTTGTAGGAACTGTATGAGCTCCCGGATCCCATGAATCGATGGCTCAAACGACGGCTGAAAAATTAATTTATTAAAAGATTCAGTATTTCAAAAGCTTCTTCTGAAGCAGCAACAAACCTATTTATTTCTTAAAGCCCACCATCTCTGCCTTATGCAATGGAGCTACATACACTTTTATATACGATTTTTTTCAGATATTTGAGACAAGCATATCATAACTTTAAATAATTTTTCCCTTCTTTCTTTTCTAGTTATTTCAGGAAATTTTTGAGGAAATGCGTAAGTAGTTCGTCTTTGATAATATAAGGTTTTTATATTACTGGTTCTCGGTCATGAAATTATAATCTTGAGATTAATCCAAAGGAACCACTAACAATATTCTAAATCGATAAATTACTGAATAGATCAAATACTAAGTGAATTCTAAGGAAGTTCAAACATTAACTAAATGATTAGCAACTTCCCATTATACAAATAGAGCCGCAAATGCGGCCCAAATATTATTTCCGGGAAATCAATAATGACCGCACCGAAAGGAATTGATATAGATACCTTGGCGCGATTAAAGTTTTCAGAAGAAACAAAAAAAGTAGATCGTTTCTTTTTCATACTCTTATTCGCGCACATACCGCCAGCCTTCCTATTTTCCTTGGAATATGGAACTTGGAAATTCGTATTAAATGCATCCTTGGCGATCGGAATATCTGCGGGAATTGGCTTCTTACTACTAAGAGGTCATTATTTACTTAGGCTTTTAAATTCCCTATTGATCATGACTTGGTCTGCCGTATTCATTCAATCCCAGTTCGGAAGGGTTGAAATGCATTTCCATGTATTTATTGCCCTGGCTTTCTTACTTTACTATCGAGATTGGAAAACTCTTTTGTCTGGAGCACTCTATATCACAATCCATCATGGACTCTCTTCTTTCTGCCAAAGCCTAGGAATAAAATTTTTCGAAATGCCGATCGTTCTATTCAACTATGCAAACGATTGGGAAATCCTTCTTCTTCCTGCTATCTTTATAATATTTGAAATAACAATCTTGATCTACTTCTCAATTACCTTTAAAAGGGAGTTCCTGCATAGTGCGAAGGATCTGATCCGACTGGAAAATTTGAGAAACGGGAATATTTCGATACAGAATGAAGTGCAAATAAAGTCTCAATCCGTAAATTCTATCTTAGAAAATCTAGTCCAAAGTTCCGGGATCGTCGCTGGAAAAACTACAGACCAAGCAAGCAGCCTGCAAGAGATCAATACAAGCCTCAACCAGATCGCAAATGCAATCTCCGAAGTTTCCAATGGCACTCGAACTCAGTTAGATGCAACAAACGAACTTGGAATCTCTTTTCAGAATTTGGAGATTAGTTTCCAAGAAATGGAGTCAGGCTTAACTTCTACGAAAGCATTATTCGAGACCGCTTGGAAACACGCAAGAGAATCGGAAGAAAGTCTACAAGCAATCGAATCTTCAATCAAAAGGATCGAAAGCAGTTCAGGAGGAATGGTCTCTAAACTCGGAACCATCAAGGATATCGCCGATAAAGTAAATCTTCTCGCTTTAAATGCATCGATAGAAGCCGCAAGGGCCGGAGATCACGGTCGAGGATTCGCTGTGGTTGCAGACGAGATCTCCAAACTCGCGGATCAAACGGGAAGAACGATAAAGGAGATCTCTCATCTAGTAAAAGTCGGTAAAGAAGAAATGACCAGGAACACGGAGATCGTTCAATCCGGGACAAAAACAATTTCCTTTATTCTAACCGACGTGGACGCAATTCAAAAAGGTCTGAAATCCTTTTACTCTTTATTAGATGGCCAAACAGATGTCAGGGTCACTGTTGCCGGCGCATTGCATAATGTAGGATCCATCGCAGAAAGCGTCCATAAGGCTACTGAATCAGAAAGAAGAAGCTTAGAAGAAATCCGAATTTTTTTAGATAATATCCAGAACTCGAATTCCATAGTTGTATCCCATGCAATGGCAGTGGCTGACCAGGCAAAGGATTGTAAGAGCATAAGCAATTCTTTGGAAAATCAGGTTTGGGAATTCAAGGTCTAATTTTCAACGTTCGCTCGAATAGATCTTTCCGGATGATAATTTTGCAGGTGAGGAAAATTTGGTTTGAAATATTTTCTTTCCAAAAGAAAGATTCCAAATTGTTTTCGGACCAATCTCATGAGAAAATTATTGCTTCTTTCCTTACTCGGCTTAGTCGCCGCAGTATTCCTTGCTATTCCTGGTAAATTAAACTCGCAAAGTGGCGATATCGAGGCCGCAATCCAAGCGGCGTGCAATCGATTGGTCGACGGTGGGCTGTATAAAAGCTGCAAACCGGCTCCAGGATTCTCTTTGGGCCAAGGATACTATAGCCAATCAGCGCAGATCAAATGCGAATGTCTCAATAAATCCGATAATAATAAAACTATCGTCACCATCTCCCTCTGGCAAGGTTACTGAACCTGATTCAAGAACGGCATTAGAAGAAGGATTCTCTTTCAGTTCTCTTTGCCCTATTTCATAATGAGACATAATATGTATTATCGGAAGTAAGGGCTGTCGAAGATACTACAGCCAGAAGCAGACAAAAGCTGCTCCTGGCGATTTCCCTTTTCGTCAGAATTCCTATTTGGAACTCCAACTCTCATTTACCGATTCATTACCGGTTTTTCCGGATCGAATCTACAGAGAACTTACCGGGACCTGCAAAGAATAGAAATAAGCAGCTAAGCAACTGGGAATACTCCGACCGGATTTCATGTAAAACTGCCCAAATACCGACAATTGGTGGAGCTTGCGGCGGAGGCAAAGGAGAAGTTCCGAAAAACAGCGGCACCTTGGTCATATACATTGCCACGAGCATTTGGATCATAAAGATGAAGCTCAACGGTCTTGTTAATATCCCGGCAATCAACATAAGTCCACCTAAGATCTCCAAGCCTCCAATAAGATTGGCGACCAAGTCCGGTTGGGAAAACCCGAGTTTTGTGAACCTTCCTATTCCTTGGTTTGCATACAGGAATTTGATCATTCCCTCCCAAAGAAAGACCCCTCCTGCGAGGACCCGAATGAAGATGCTGTATCGATTCTCGGTATCTTCTATCCGAAAGAAATATTTGAGTATATCCATAGTTGTAATCGTTTCCTTTTCCGAAAGCCTCACCAAGTCTCGGCAAAAACTTCCGGATCCGTTTTTATTTTATATTTCTTCTTAGAGAGCCGAAGGATTCAACTCGGCGGAAAAACAAATTAGTTCGGGAACAAACGATACTTTTTCGCACTTGAACATCGATATATTACGTAAATATAATATTTTATAGGCCCGGCAATGCCCCCTACCGGTGATTGGAATGTTTTTAATTAAAACGGTCGTTTTTAAAAGTGGGAATAAGTCGTTTGTAAGACTGCAAGTCTGTGAAAATACGTAATTTATAAGTAAATTTGGTTAAATGGCTAAAGAAAATAAAACAGCTTCTTAAAGATCCATCTCCTGGTTTTTGTAGAACAAGTGAAGAAAATTGAAATGAACCAACTCAATATAAAATGGGCCTTTGGCCTATTCTCCCTTTTGTCCTTTGTTTGGAATTGTTCCCCTGACAATTCGAAAGGTAATCTTCTCCTCTTATCGGATCTGCTTGGCGGGAAAACCGGTAGCAATTCGGCTCCTTCTTCTTTGCATGCTTTTGGGACAACTGTAACCGTTGGGTCGGTCAGTTTTCCTCTAAGTACGAACGGGCAATACATCGTGGATTCGAACAATAAACGATTCAAACTCAAGGCGGTGAACTGGTACGGCGCGAGCGATACTCGCCAAGTCGTCGGAGGCTTGGATCAACAGCCGATCTCCAAGATCATTTCCCTGATCCAAGAATGGGGCTTTAATTCGGTTCGGCTTCCCTTTTCCAATAAGATGCTTCACGACACTACAACGGTCCCGAACGAATATATAGCGGCAAATCCCCAGTTTTTCGGAAAGACTCCATTAGAAATTTATGATCTAACCGTTCAGGCTCTTACTGATGCAGGAATAGTCGTAGTCCTGAACAACCATACTACTTTTTCGGAATGGTGCTGTGGCTATGATTATAATGGTCTTTGGTATCATACCGGTTCTTCCTTTGCATACAATCAAAGCACAGACATGTGGCAAAGCGATTGGATCATGATGATCAATCGGTATAAAAATAATAAACTCGTAGCAGCTGCAGATCTTAGGAACGAAGTGCGCACCCAACGTAAAGGAGATACCTACATTCCTGACAGTCCAAACTGGGGATCGGGTGATGTGAACGATTGGCACAAGGCTTCCCAAGATCTGGGAAATCTGGTAACCATTGCGAACCCGGATATACTTGTGATCGTGGAAGGAATCAACTGGTGGGGTTTGATCCCGGTTCTCGGATCCGGTGAACGTCCTCATCTCAAGCCTGTTAAGGATCTCCCTGTTCACCTAAGACTGTCCAATAAGCTTGTTTATTCGGCTCATAATTACGGATACATCGGTCCGAACCATAATGGAGATGATTCCACCTCCGGAAACAATATCAAGTACAGGGATATGGATCTGAACACTTTCCGAAATACAATCTATTCGGAATGGGGTTATGTTACCGACCCGGATTATTATTATACGAGACCTGTTTGGGTAAGCGAATTCGGAGCTTCTCCTAGCACTACCTTGGATACGGATAAAGAATGGCTGAAACGTTTGGTTGATTATCTCATCGAAAGAGATATGGACTTTGCCTTCTGGCCTTTGAATGGAAACGACGAATGGGGCCTTGTTTCTTCCGATTGGTCCAGAACCTTGAAAGACGATTGGAGATACCAAGATCTGGGACGCCTTCTCTCAGCCACTGGCAACCAAGGACAGCCTGTGACTGCAGATCATTTCGCAAACCTGTCTTTAGGAAGCGGTGACGACAATTCTTCTACACTTGCCTCCGACTGGGATAACGGAGCAACTAAAGGAACCTGTCCGGACGGATATCGCATGAACGGCCTGAGTACGAATAATAAGGCGCTTTGCACAGATACAAACTACGGACTCCTTTGGAACTCGAGCCAATCCTATAACGTGCAAGCAGTCAATGAAACTGGGACACGTTATCACGGAACTGGAGATTGGGCCGGAGGCTTTACTAAATATGAATGTCCTCAGAACTATGTAGTTGCTGGATTCTCGAAAAGATACTGGGGAACGAGCGGAATTCTTTGCGAACCTTCGAGTCGCAGCCTAGGAAATTCCTGTCGTACGATTTGGTTTGATCGAGGGGACAATCGCTCTTCTACCCGAGGCGGTGATTGGGCTTCCGGTTCCTACAAGGGCCAATGTGCGGATAACGAATATGTGGGCGGGATCGCTCAAAGAAATGGAGGAGCAAGCGCCCTTCTCTGCTGTAAATAATCCATCGTCTCTCAACCGGGATTGCATTGGCGCTTTCCCGGTTCTTTTTTAAATTCTTCTTTTCCTTCTTTTTCTTCAAAACCTTTCCCTTTCGATAAGTCTAACGCTTATTCCAATTCCCGATCTTTCCTTCGGTAGTTTTTTTGAGAATGATTCTTATCGCTATCTTCTCTCAAAAAAAATCGTACTTCAGTCGGGCTTTAGAAAATTATATTGCATGTAATCATTTAATTACTTAATATAATTGAATGATTACAATCGAATATGGATCTTGGTTTTTATGACTCCGTCCGTTTCCGTCATTCTTCCTACTTATAATGAAAGCGAAAACTTGCCAATTGCGGCGGATCGCATCAGCAAATCCTTATCCGGATTCAAACACGAGATCATCGTAGTAGATGATGATAGTCCGGATCATACCTGGGAAATTGCGGAAAATCTCCAAGAAACCATACCGCAACTCAGAGTGATCCGAAGATTGACCGGAAAGGGATTATCTTCAGCAGTACTGACGGGCATGGGAGCAGCAGAAGGAGAAGTGTTCGTAGTAATGGACTCCGATCTACAGCACGACGAAAAGATCCTTCCTGAAATGATCCGATCTTTTTATGAAAGAGACGTGGATCTATGCTTGGGAACCAGATACGCCAAAGGTGGTTCTACCGGAAAATGGTCCTGGGCCCGCATCGGCATCAGTCGATTCGCGAATTTCCTCGCAAAACGTCTTTTAGGACTTCCTGTTTCAGATCCGATGAGTGGATATTTCGGGATCAAAAGATCAGTATATTCTGAAACCGTAAACGAGATCAATCCAAGAGGATTTAAGATCCTTTTGGAATTCTTGGGTAGAAGTAAAGAAGAACTGAAGATAGAGGAGATCCCTTATACGTTCCAAACAAGGGTTCATGGCAAAACGAAGTTGAATAATTCCGTGATCAAGAATTTCTTCTTGGCGGTACTGGACATTCGTTTCGGAAAATGGATCTCTCCTACTTTTCTACTGTATTGTATCGTAGGTGCGACTGGAGTGATCGTAAATCTACTCGGCTTTCTTTTAGGAGAGGCATTGGATTTTCCCGAGTTGATCAGCGGCTACTCGATATTGGATCCGGTATCTCTTTCCGTTCTATTCGGGATCGAGCTTTCCATTGTTTCGAATTTTCTTTTGAATAATTATTTCACCTTCTACGAAAGACGTTATTCCGATTGGAAACTTCCCTTTGGATTCGCATTATTCCATTCGGTGAGCCTTTTCGGGATCCTAGTGCAAATACTGAGCTTCCATTTTATATACCAGTCCTTCTTATCCGAAATTAAAGTCGTGAATGCGTTTACCCTAAAATTCGCTTCGGATATACTTTCTATTCTGATCGCCATGCTTTCGAATTACTTCCTGAATTCGAATCTGACCTGGTCCAGAAGACAGGAAGGCAACTTCTGATCGGACCGAACTTAATCTTTTTATTGCATTCCTTTTTATTTCCTTCTACTCTTTAATACGAAGAGTAGAAGATTTATTCTTCTTCTCCCAAAATTCAAATCGGGTACAAATATGCCTAAAGTCTTGGTCCCCTTCGCCAATGGTATGGAGGAGATGGAAGCCGTCATAATCGTAGATGTGTTAAGAAGAGCGGGAATAGAAGTAGTCTCCGCTAGTTTAGAAGAAGGTACCGTCACCGCTTCCCGAGGGGTCAGGCTGGTCGCGGACTCGCTGCTCTCTCAGGTGAATCCTTCCGAATTCGATATGATCCTACTCCCAGGAGGAAACCTGGGAACAAAGAACCTGAATGCCAGCGAAAGAATCTCAAGTATATTAAAAAAATTTAAGAAAGAAGATCGATGGATCGGGGCGATCTGTGCCGCTCCCAATGTCCTTGTAACTCATTCCATTCTGGAGAAAGACCAAAGATTCACCGCATTTCCAGGCAGCGTGCCGGAACAGAAGAACTATACTGGAGAGAGATTGGTCCTTTCCGAGAAGATCTTAACAAGCATAGGCCCCGGTTCCGCTTTTGAATTCGCGCTCAAGGTAGTGGAACTTCTCGTCGGATCGGAAAAGAGGAAAGAAGTCGAGAAGGGATTGCATCTTCCCTGAAAGAAATAGACTGTAGCCGTTCTCTCTATTCTCAGCATTTATGGAAGGCTAGAGAGATCCTATCGAACTAGTTCTTCTTTTTTTCTTGGGTCGTTTCCTCTAATTTACGAAAGATGAAATCGCCGAAAGGAAGTCCACAATTCGGGGACATATGCCCCGGATCCGCAAACTCATTGCAATCATACTGTGGGTCCTCATTCATATTCCAGAAAACGGTCCCAGTCTCTTGATTAAACTTCTCTAAGCGAGGCTTCCAAATTTCCAAAGGAGTCTTGAGTCCCTCTGGGGTTTGGACCTTCTTGGTTCCGTAGAGAGCAAAATAAGGACGAGCTACTCGTACCCATATCGTAGCGTACGGGACTTGGTACTGCTTGAGGATACGGATGGAATCCTCCTGCATTTCAAACATATCTTGGTGAAATGTATAAGGAACTAGATAAGAACCGAAATCCGCCTCGGCGGCCTTTGCCAATTGCTCGTCCGTATTCTTGAGACGGGTTAAGTCAGTGGGGGTACTCCCTCTCTGCTCCTTTAGGATCTCGAGCACTTTTCGAACCCCTTCCTTATATGCATCGGCGAGTACGAAAGAATTTTTGGTTCTCTCCATGATCCTCCACATCTTAGGCCTATCCCTATATGTGTGGAATAAATGCTTCGCGATAAATACGGAGAGTTCTTCCCTGGTATACCTGGACCAATATTTTAAAATAAAATCCGTGGACAGACCGTATACAAGTACCTCATCCAAAGCAAGAACCGGAGTCTTATTATAAATTTCTAATGATTGATCCAGCACCACGAAATCGGGACGAGTCCCGTCATTTCGGAATCTCTCGATCCAATACAGGAAATAATCCGGGGATCCGCCTGGGACCGAAAAATTATAGAGAAGCCAGTCCGGGTATTTCTTCTCTAATTCCTTTGTAGGAAGAAGAAGAGATCTGGAATTCCCGAAGAATACGATTGCCTTCTTTCTTTTCGATTTATCCTGCTTAAGGAATTCCTTCAGCTCGGAATACAGATCCTCTTTGCTCTCAAAATTCAAATGAGAGAAGGTCTTGGAATAATAGGGCTGAAGGATCGGGAGGGTAATCACTCGATCGATCCCGATCGCAAGAAAGAGGATCAGGAAGGGAAGAAGTAAGAATCTATTTTTTTTCATATTCGTCTTCTACCTCAAAACTGACAATAGATACAGGCGCCCGAATCCTCGGAGATCAGTGCGATCGCAAAGATCGTTGCAAGTCCGGAGATTACTAAGAGCCAGTCCTTATCCTTTCCGAATGCCAGCAAGCGATCCTTTTTCGTCTGGATCCAATGAAATGCGATAAACCCCAAATACGAATATAGGATCTTGTCCATATTCTTCATGGACTCCAATAAGAACGGTGAAGCTCCCGTTACAAGACCGACGGAAGTTTCGATCCATCCCAATTGCAAGGAAACTAGATAGCTAGAGATCATATTAGGGGTATTAGTCACAAGGCCGATCACATGCTGGAACATTTTACTCGCAGAATTTGCACGGAATAAGATCGCACTAAAGGAGAAGAGTACAAAAACCAACTGGATCCGTAAGAAGGTCAGGAACTTATTCTTAGATTCCCGATCGTCCCAGCCGAACCTTCCCACTAAGAATCTCTCAAAGGCGAGGATCACTCCCCAGTAAAATCCCCAGGCTACGAATGTATAATCCGCTCCGTGCCAGATCCCTCCCACAGTCATTGTGATGATGAGATTGATATAGGTTCTCCACTCTCCTTTTCTACTTCCGCCCAAAGGAAAATAAATATAATCCCGCAGCCAAAAAGAAAGAGTCATATGCCATCTCTGCCAAAGCTCTCTGCCCGAAGGAGAGAATAAAGGAGCGTTGAAGTTCTCAGGCAATTCGAATCCGAACGCGAGTCCGACAGCTCTTGCCATATCCGTAAGTCCGGAGAAATCGCAATATACTTGGATCGCGTAGCCGAAAGCTGCCGCGATCAGGGAAACACTATCATACTGTCCCGGGTTAGAGAATACGGGAGCGATCACTCCGGAAACCGGATCTGCTACCAGGATCTTCTTTACCAAACCAGCGATCATCAGATAAGAAGCACGAACAAGCTTCTCCTTGTTCGGCTGCAAATGCTCCAAATTCGGAAAGAAATCCTTCATTCGGAGTATAGGCCCAACGATCAGCACAGGAAAGAATATTACAAATCCTAGATATTTCCGTAAGGTTACGATCTCTCCTTCCGGTTTCCGGTACGCATCCACTGCAGCGGCTATCATCTGAAAGCTGTAAAAGCTTACAGCCAAAGGAAGAGAGATCTTCAAGATCCTAGGGACCTCCTCAAAGAAAGGATATCCGCTCAGATCGAATAGGATCTTGTTCAAAAAGTAAAAGTATTTGAAGAAGCCTAAATTGATCGCGTTCAATAGGACCGCAGCGATCATCCATGGTTTTGGTTTAGAAGAAGTCCTGATCTTAAGATAAGCCAGGTAATTTAATAGGACGATCCCTAAGAAATGTAAGAAGAATACGATCCCATTTAGAAATGTTGCGGAACCTAAAATATAAAAGGCAACGCTCGAGAGAAGTAGGAAGTCCTGCCTTCTCTTTTCCGGAAGTATCCAATAAATGGAATATACGATCGAAAAGAAAACGAGGAATAAAATCGAATTAAAAAGCACTCTTTACTTTCCCTTCTTAAATAGTTCCTTCCAATAAAGAATTTCCCCGGGAGAAAGTTTCTCTTTCGGATCCTTTTCTTCCGCTTGGGGTTTCTCAGCCAAGGCTAGTTCTATTTTTTTGGCAAACTCTTCGGAAAGTATAGGTTTTGTTCCCAGTCGTTTTGCAAAAGCCAAAATTTCCTGGTCGGAGGTGACCACATACAGATCTCCGGGCCTAGGAGAATACTTGATATAATCCTTGATCAAATCGTCAGCCTTTTGGTCCTGACTAAAATAGACATGGATCTTGCCGTACGAATCTTCTCTGGTCTCGTTGCCCTTTTCTTTCTTTCCGTCAAAGAATACATGCACCTTAGAGCTTTTCAATTTCTGCGAATACGATTCTAAGATCCTAAGAAGACCTACCCTGGCATCCCTGAGTCGATTGGCGTACATGTATTCTTCCAACTCGGGGATCTTGTAAATCAGATTGAAACCGTCTACGACCAGATGCATCGATTAAAACTAGTGACCAGATTGCGCGTTTTGCAAAAACTTGTAAACACCGAACCGGATCGGAAGATTCTTCATGTCGATTGAGAATCCAAACCCTAAAAACCTTTCTAAGATCAGAAGATTTATAAACGCAGTTAAATACTGGAGAAGCGTGCTTCCCGGTACGACTCGGGACTATCTTCTACTCACACTAGCCGCGTTCGACGTATTCTTGCTCCTATTCGTAAACGCGTACAAGGAATTCATTCATAAAGATATTCCTGCCTATGTACTCGCATTCGATCTATTTGTGATCCTTCTCTGGGGTTTCGAACTCTGGCTTAAACTCAGACAGAAAAAGGATATTAAGAAATATCTGAGGACAAATTGGTACGAAGCGGTAGGCATTATACCTCTCTATTTCCTAAGACCCTTTCTCTTGTTGAGAGGAGTAAAGCTCGCGATCGCATTCTATAGATTTGGCACTTCCGGTCAGAATGTAAGCGAGGTACTCACTCGAGAGATCACATTCCGCTTTAGAGACGTGATCGTGGATACGATCGCAGATGCAGTCTTTCTACATTCTTTAGAACGAGTGGAAGAAGTAATGCTTCGTCTGGATTACAGCCAACTTGCAAAACAGGCCATCTCTAAACACAACGATCAACTGAACGAAAAGGTAAACGAGTCCTTACAAACCAAGTTCTTATTGGAAGAATTGTCCAAGATCCCCTTCATGTCGGAAGTCTCTCGCAAACTAGGTGAAGATATCGGAAAAATGGTGGCTGAGATCCTGGAAACGGAAGTGATCGGCGATATCATGAAGGATATCACCGCGAATATTCTAAAGGAAATGGCGGAACATGTGAAGAAGCTCCCGCTAGAAAGGATCACCGCTCCTGTGACCCCACCTACTCCGGCAACTTCTTCCCCTTTGAAAGAAGTCACCGAGCCACTCACTACAGAAGAATAAACCAAACCTCTGCAGAATAAAGTCCCTTATCTTTCCCAAAAGATCTTTTCTCAAAGCACTGTATAGATCTAGGAGATCTTGGGGCTAAGCTCCCGGCATTCTCAGGATCAACACTTGTGTTGTCGATTTCGCCAGGAGTTTCCCTTCTTCGTCGAAGGCTTCTCCTTCTAGATAAATATGTTGGTTCCCTCTGGCGACGACTCTTGCGTTCACAGTGATCCTTTGGTTCTCTTTGATCATTCGAATATAGCTTACACTCAATTCCAGGGTAGTCGTAGGTTTGCCCGCGGCTAGATAGCAAAGAGGACCAAATGTATTATCGAATGCGGCAGCGAGAAACCCACCTTGCAAGACCCCCATCGGATTCGAGAACCTAGGCTCTACGGAAAACCTGCACGTCATCTCCTTCTTTCGGACATAGGAAACGAATTCTCCGGAGAGTTCTTTGAAAGCGGGAGGAGGTACCATTAAATTGGGAGCTATCTTAGCGAACTTCTCCCATTCCTTATTCATATCATCTAGTCCGTTATCTTCAGCCAAGGCTTCCTCCCATCTCCGAGGAGATTCTACGATCTTGGAAAGAAATTAGATTTACGCAAATTAAAATTGCATATTTGGGATTCACAACCAATATGTAAAATCATGTCTTCCCCTTCTTCTTGGTTAGAAACTAGATTACGAAAAGGTTTACAGACCGCTTGGCAAGAGATCGGGACCAAAAAAGAAATTGCACTCGCGATCGCGGGCGGAGGCATCAAGGCATTCTACGGTCTTGGAGTTGCATTCGCTCTTAGGACCTGGGGGATCAGAGTGAGAGAAGTTTCGGGTGTGAGCGCAGGAGCCGCAATGGCGATCAGCACGCTTTCCGAAACCGAAGTAGATAGCTCGAATTATTTCCAAGAGCTTACCAAACGAAATCCGAAGAACTTCTATTGGAATCGACTGCTTCGGATCCGTGCTCCCTTCCCTCATCATAATATTGCAAGACGGACAGTAAATTACTGTCTTCGATTTTCCAAGCTGCTTTCTAAGTCGGCCAAGGTCCGCATTCACACGGTAGAGATCCCTAAGGAAAGTCTAGACAAGAATAAGAAGGGAGAACCGATCCAGAGACTCCTATTTGCAAAGGCCGCTTCTATCGTGAACGCTTATTTTAAGGACGAGACCTTGCGAAGAAAGGGCGAGGAACCGTTCGAAGTATTAAAGAAAATGAAAGCTTGGGGCTGGAGGGAAAAGGTCTTTACCGAAAAAGATCTGACCGATCATGAAACCACCACCCAGATCGTAATGAACTCTTGTTCTGCTTTTCCGGTCCTTCCGCTCCAGAGTTTTAACGGAAACTATTATCTAGACGGAGGATTGACCAACAATCTTCTTCTGGAAGACTTCTCTTCCGACCTACCTAGGATCGGGGTTTTCTACGAACCTACCACCTTAGTGGGAAAATCCCAATCACTCCTTTCGGAAAGTCTCCTCCTTTCCCCCGAAGCGCCATTTATAGAACAGGGGTTCGACTACACTAAACCGGACCTGGTGCACTACGCCTTCGAGAAGGGAAAGAATGATGCGGAGGAACAGAAGGAGAAGATACTGGCCCATCTGGACCCAAATTGGAAAAAACACTTGCATTCTTTTTTCGAACAAATAAAATAATTAACTTACCCCGAAAAAGGAAGCGTCCGGACTCCTAAGTTCGGACCAGGGGTTCGAACTAGCGAAAATTAAAAATAGAAAAAACTCATTTCAGGACTGCAAGAAATGCCCAAAATCGTAAATCACGAAAAGTACAAAGCCGAGATCCTCTCCAAATGTGTGGATATTTTGGCCAGGCGCGGGTATTCGGCGGTTTCTATGAGGGAAATTGCAACGGAGTTGGATGTTTCCACGGGAACCCTCTACCACTACTTCTCCACGAAAGAAGATATATTTAAAGAACTCGTAAAATACGTCCTGAACAAGGATATCGAAGAGCTGCAGGTTTACTCTAAAGGAGAGGATACTCAGTCCATAGAGAAAAGAGTAGAAGCTCTTTTTACCATGGTCAAAGACAGAGAGACCTATTTCCAAAATCTTCTCTATATTATCTGCGATGTGTCTAGATTAAAGAATCATGAGGAAGAAAAGCAACTGATCGCTGAGGCGATGAAGGAATACGTCACCATCATCACGAAGCATCTAGGTATCACAAACCCGAACCTGAACAGACTCTTGATCAGCATTATCCTAGGCACCGTAGGCCAGAGAATTGTAGACCAAGATTCTATCAAGTTGGACGAGGTTGCGGAAGTAGTGAAAGACTTTATGGGTGTGGTTCTCTCCAATACGTTTACTTTCTAGATCGACCGATCTTAGAGAAGTGAAAAAGCCGCATTAGATCCCGCGGCTTTTTTTATTCCCTTATTGATTCACCATTTCCGCTTTTTTATCCGCATAAATATCCTCGATCAGACCGGAATATTTTTCAGAAACCACATGTCGCTTCACGGACAATTTTGCAGTGAGCTCGTCTCCCGGTTCGAACGGTTTCGGAAGGATCCGGAAGTCCACCACTCTCTCGAAAGATTTGAACCCGTTTGTGGCAGAGATAGAATTTCGGATCTCTGTTTGTATCCGTAACTCGCATTTAGATTCTTCTTCTTGAGAAGAGAAACCGGCTCCCGCTTTGTATTCCGGAAAGAATTCGGGATTAGGCACGATGAGTACGGACAAATATTTCTTATCCTGTCCTACTACCATACACTGCAGGATCAACTCCGACTGAGTGAGCATATTCTCGATCGGGACCGGCTCTATATTCTCTCCACCGAGTAACACAATGGTCTCCTTGGTCCTTCCTACGATCTTCAAACAATCGTTATAGGTTATCATTCCTAGGTCGCCTGTATTCATCCAAGAATCCTGTAACACCTTGCGGGTATTTTCCGGATCTAAATAGTATCCGGACATGACCTGATCTCCTTTCACATGGATCTCGCCCTTCTTACCATAACCTTTCGGACCGTCCTTCTCCGTAGAGAAAAGGACGGTTTGCGTATTGGGATCTAGGATCCTCAGATCCGTTCCAGGATACAAAGGGCCTACCGTCCCGGGAACACAATTGTCGAAGGTGCGAACTGCAAGAGTGGGAGAAGTCTCCGTCATCCCATATCCTTCGTACACCGGTATTCCCATATTGAAGAAGAATTTGTCCACATGGATCGGAAGAGCCCCTCCGCCGGAGATCGTACCTTTTAACATTCCTCCGGTGGCTTGCCGGATCTTTCTCAAGACGATAAAATCCAAGACAAGATGAGGAACATAAGAAAGAACTAATTTTGAGAATTCGAATATTCCTATGAAAAAGGAATTTAGGCTACTCCTTCCGATCATATCTAGTTCTTGGAAACTCAGCCAACGCTTTGCAGAATGGACCGTATTTGAAAAGAAGATCGCAGCCCTAAAAAGAGTTCTCTTGACGGGACTAGATTTTGCAACAATGGCAATGATCCCTTGATAAATGCTTTCCCAAAGCCTAGGCGCCGAGGCCATGAATGTGGGCTTCACATTCCTCATATCCTCTTTTAAAGTCCGAACGGAAGAATAATACGTCGCCGCTCCTACCGAAATGCAAAGCATCTCGAACTGTCTTTCGAAAATATGCCAGATCGGAAGAATGGACAGAACCTTTTCACCGGGAGAAAGCCGTAAAGGCACCCGATTGATCTGGGACATGATATTCTTATGGGAAAGAGGAACTCCTTTAGGTTTTCCTGTAGTCCCGGAAGTATAGATTAAGGTGAATAGATCTTCTTCTGCGATCTGCGAGATCCTGGACTCCATGTCCCGATTCCCATTATCCCTGGATCTCTTTCCTTTTTCGACTAGCTCCCAGAGATGATATTCGGATCCTGTGCCTTTCGACTTAGGATCCATCAGGATAATAGAATGTACTTTTTTCAATATATCCTTATTATTGTAGAGTTTCTTTAGGACTAGATCGTTCTCAACGAATACGATCTCCGATCCGCTGTGAGGAATAATATGGCTCAGATCTGCGTCCGTCACGTCGCTTCCTCTAGGGACGTCTACTCCTCCGGAAAGTACGACCGCATAATCCGCAATGATCCATTCCAGACGATTATCGCCGAGTATGACAGCTCTCGCTCCGGCAGGAAAGTTCAGTTCCGTTAACGCTGTTCCTAGTTGTAAACCAAGCTCATATAACTCGGAAAAGGTGGTCTTTCGGAATTCTCCCGCTTCGTCCCTTGCGAAGAAGGCCGGAGAATTCCCGTATTTTTCTTTTGTACCTTGGAATAGATCGGCGAGTGTTCTCATCATTTGCTCCAGATGTTTTCACAAGCGAGTGTAACGCCGAATTGTCGGATTGTCGTCCGGAGATATAACTCAGGACGTAGTAGTTTAGGATTTGGGACCTTATATATTACGTACGTTTGGCGTTCTTTCTGTAGTCCGAAGGAGTATGATCCGTAAACTTTTTGAACGCCTCGTTGAACGCAGATTTGGAATTGAACCCGACGGATTCGGAAATAGATAATATGGATCTTTCCGTCTCTTCCAGTAATAGCGTTTTGGCTTCCTTGATCCTCCAAGAATTGATATAATCCGAGAATTTCATGGATAAACGGTTGTTTAAGAATTCCGAAAGTTGATGATTGGTGAGTTCCAATTCCCGGGCCAGCTGACCTAAGGTCAGGTCCTCGTCGGCATATATTTTCTCTTCCCTCATCAAAGCTTCTAAACGATCTCTTAACGTGCGTTCGTCTGTACCGACTAGTCTAGATCTCTTATAACGGACCTCTCGTAAGCTTTTTCCAATGATCCCGAGGCTCGTCGGTTCTCTTTGGGAAACCAAAAATGCGAAGACGATCAAAAGAGGAAGGCCATACATGCTTCCTCGAATGAGTTCAGTGCTCCTGAGTAGAAATCCGAGTAGGCCCGCAAAAATGAGAATACTTACTAACCCTAAGAAAAGAAGAAAGAGCCGTCTAGCATTCTCCTCACCCTCGTCTTGCTTTCTCTTGTAAAAATACATTTTATAGGTAAACAGAAGAGGGATCAGATACACTAAGAGGGAGATCTTCGGACCGATCTGCAAAAACGCTAGGATCAACGGATACGGTTCCCCGGATCTTCCGAATGATTCCAAAATACGGATCTGGAATTCTTCTCCGCTTGTCCAATACGGGATCAGCAATAGAAAACAGAAGATAGAAGGAATAAAATGAGGCAATATCTCGAGTAAGCTTACGTTTTCTTTCAGCAATGTGATCTGAAAGTGCAGTACCAGAACGGGAGCGATCCCAAATACAAAAGGAAGATGGATCCCGAACGCAAAAGGAAGCCTAAAGATCCAACCGGAAATAAAGGCTGCCCCCGAAAGGAGCCAAAGGGAGGAAGCGATCAAAATAAAGGAGAATCGTATCCTCTCTCCTAGGCTTGCGGAGCTCAACAGAATGCCTGCTGCCCAGATCCCTGCAAACAGGGCCCCGAATATTAAGTAAACGGAATATATATCCAGGCCAAAGGATCCCATATGCTTTTAAGGATCATCCCGAATTAGAATTTATATCGGGCGACCACTTCCGCAGTTTCTACTTTCTTTCTGCCCGGATTCCAACCCAATGTCTTGCCTAATTCGTCCATAATAGCTTGTAGATTCTCCGCCGAAGGAATTCCAGGTACCCCTACTCCCGATCTACGGAAGAAGAAGTCGGTGGCCTTCTCTATCTTCTCCTTAGAGGCAATGTAACGGATCTCCGAAAAACTGAACGTTTCTCCGTTACAAAGTGTAGCGGAAGACTCCCCTTGCTTATGTAATTTTAAGACCTCGTATGCCAGGCTTCCGTATCTGGAGGCAAGTGTTTCCAGATACTTTCCCTCTAGTTTAGGATATTTCTTTGCCAGGGACTGCACTAAGGAAGAATGATCCGAAAATTCCCCAGTAAGCAAAGGCACCTGAGTCGTTTCGCAAGAATGATAAGAGCCTGGCAGAAACTCGCAAAGTTTGTCCGTGATCTTCTCCGCTAAATGTCTGCTCGTTGTGTATTTCCCGCCCAATGCCGTAAAGAATCCGGGAAGTCCTTTCTCCTTATGATCCAGGATTTCCGTTTTACGGGAGGCATTGTACGTGTCCGATTTTTCGCCAGGATCTTCTACAAGAGGTCTCATTCCTCCGTAATAGAAATCCACATCCGCTTCAGTCAGATCCGAATATCCGTATGCATAATTAATTTCTTCTAATAGACCTTGTATATCCGATTTGGTCACCTTGAAATGATCGGGAGAATCCGAGAAAACGGTATCGGTGGTCCCGATAATGGTTTTTCCTCTCCAAGGGATCACAAACATATGGGTCTTGTCCCTTTTCTTCAAGACAATTGTCTTGGAGACCGTGAGAGATCTTGTGACGATATGGATCCCTTTGGAACGTACAAGCACCTTATCCATTCCTACTCCGGCTAGGGACTCCACGAAATCTGCCCAAGGTCCCGCCGCATTCACGATTGTTTTTGCGAAGAGAGGATAGGATTTCCCACTTCTCTTGTCCTTTACGATTGCCTGATACACCTCTCCTTGTCTGGAAATAGCGATCAGTTCTGTATAATTCAGAGCGAGCCCGCCCTTCTTCTCCGCAGAAAAAATGAATTCGCAAGTATGTCTTTCCGGATTGATATTCTGATAATCGTAATATAGAAATCCTCCTTTCAATCCTTCCCTAGGCAAGGAAGGGGCTTCTAAAATGGTTTCTTCTTTGGAAAGGAATCTATACTTTGGGATCCAAGAATCCGAGCTGATCTCTCTGTTGCGATCGTAAGAAAACTGATCGTACATTCCAAGTCCCACATGGGTGATCCATTTCTCCACACTAGAATAAACAGGAATGACAAATCCTAAGGTCTTCAAGGCATTAGGACTGATTTTTGCTAATATCCTTCTTTCTCTTAAGGATTCTCGCACGAGTCCAAATTCAGCATTCTTTAAATAGCGCAATCCTCCATGGATCAATTTAGAAGTCGCTTGTGTCGTGCCGGAAGCAAAATCATTCTTCTCAATTAGAACGGCCTTCAATCCCCTTAAGCTTGAATCCCAAAGAGTGGTTGCACCAGTGATTCCTCCCCCTATCACTAAGGTATCGAATACTTGAGAAGAAAGAGCTGAGGTTTGGTTATTTTTAGGAGAAATTTTGGACATAGATATACACAGACTCGCCCCAAGACAATGGTCGGTCAAGACATTAGAAATGTACAAATTGTTTACTTAAAACTAGTATATTATAAGTTTCGTTTAGACCTCGTTCTGCGGATTTCGCTTTTTGGAATATTTTAGCGAACAGAGTTCAATCTAACAAATGTCATTTGCACCTTCCCTTACCGATCGCTTGCGAAGTAAATGGAATTTATTCCTGAGTATTTTCCAAGCCGATCTGGACAGAGCCTCCTTCCAAAAAGAATACATCCAAGATCTTCAAAGACAGGCAAGAAGCTTACAATATCCAGGTGCCATTCTGGGTATTTTCGTTTGGTTGGGTTTCGCTTTCGGCACAGACCAAAAATTACACCCTGAATTTCCGGAGTTGTTCTATTTTAGGATCGGATTCTCTATCCTAAGTTTGGTTTCCGTTGGCCTGTTCCTTCTAGATACCTTCTTTAAGATCCCCACTCGTAAATACGGATTGGAATTCGCTTACCTATTCCTTGGTTACCTGGTCCTCTGTACTTCCTTCTTTACGGGAAGAATAGCGGACGATCCGAATTACGTTTCGGGTTTGCAGATCGCACTCATTACGATGGTGTTTGTTCCGCTTCCCCTTAGATCATATTATATTTTATTAATTTTCTCCTTGATTGCCTTTATTGGTTCCGCTCTATTCTATGCTCCCAATTTGAGTACAGTACAAGCATCCTATTCCATGCAAAACCTAGGGATCGCCTACCTGCTTACCTTCGTTTTCTCAGTGATCCTGGAAAGATATCGCTTCGTGAGTTTTGTTAGTAGATTCAAGATCCTGGAAAGCAATAAGGAGATCTCAGAGAAGATGCTCCAGATCCAAAGTCTGAAGGAAAAACAGGACGGAGATTATTTCTTAACCGCTCTTCTTCTTTCCCCTCTTATTAAATTGGACCAGACAGGAAGCTCTTCCGTAAAAGTGGAATTCTTACTGGATCAATACAAGAAATTCTCATTTAAAGATAAGGACTACGAGTTAGGAGGGGATTTCTTAAGCGCGTACAAGATCCAACTCCAAGAGAAGGAATACACCGCATTCATTAACGGAGATGCCATGGGCAAATCCATCCAGGGTGCAGGAGGCGCCTTGGTCCTGGGCTCCGTATTCAATTCCATTATCAGTAGGACCAGGCTATCGCCGGATATCCAAAACCGCTCTCCGGAGCGCTGGCTCAAAGAAGCATTTATGGATCTACAAAATGTATTCGAGACTTTTGACGGATTTATGCTCGTATCCGCCATTCTCGGGATCGTGGACCATTCTTCCGGAACATTATATTATATTAATGCAGAACATCCTTGGCCAGTCCTATATCGGGACGGGAAGGCGACCTTCTTAGGATTAGAATCGAATATCCGAAAACTCGGGATCTCCGATATGTTCGGAAATAAGATCCAGGTCCAGACATTCCGGCTCATGCCGGGAGATACCGTATTCTGCGGTTCGGACGGAAGGGACGATCTAGTATTAGAAGAGGACTTCTCCGGAAAAAGGATCATCAACGAGGATGAGACCGAGTTCTTGAATTCCGTGGAAGAAAGCGGGGGAGACATCAAGACGATCCGCAAATCACTGGTCCGAAAAGGAAAACTCTCCGACGATCTAAGTATATTATCTATTTCTTATGTTCCTTCTCGCAATCCGTTCATGGAAGACAAGAATTCCATTTTTGAAGCGGATTCCCTGGCTCAAAAAGGGGATTTTTTAGGGGCGATCCGTATCTTAGAGAAAAGCGTCACTCAAAACCAATCCAAGGGTTTAGTACAATCTCCCCAGGCTGCAAAGCTTCTTTCCAAATGGTATGATAAGATCTCGAAATTCAAGGAATCCGCTTCCTGGGCGGAGAAGGTCCTGGACTGGGATCCTTCCGAAACAGAGTTCCTATTCATCACTTCTATTCTTTGGAAAAAAGCCTATGTTAGTTCCAGGAACTTGGAACTATTAAGATCCGCTTCGGAGCTTGGGGAAAAGCTTCGAGTCAGACAACCCAACCATATCAAGAACCTGATCAATCTAGCGGATATCTATCGTTTACTAGGCAATTTTTTCCGATCGAAAAAATTACTGGAAGAAGCTTCCCTACTCTCTCCGGGTGATCCTAAGATCGCGGAGCTCAAGAAGAAGTTAGACTCTTCCAACTCCTAGATCCCGTTTTTACGTTGCTCCCAGGAAAGATTCGTATTTATTGGAGTCACTTCTAAGTTTTCGGAGACCATCCATGTTTTATCACGAGCTGAATTCCAAGATCGATTATACCAGAACGAATCTAAGATGGAATGCTTGGGGAGCAAACGACCAGGATTTTGGAAGAAAGGCACAGATGCCTCAGATCTTGGAGCTTCTAAAAAGGGAATTCCAATTGGATACGATCCGAGAGACTCCCGCAGTTGCCTTAGAGGATATTCATTTACCCAAATCCAAATTGAGCCCTGCCGATCTAAAGAACCTCTCTTCCTTTGTGGGGAAGAACAATCTGAAAGTGGATCGTTTCGAGAGAGTATTTCACTCCGCAGGAAGAAGTTATTATGATGTTCTCAGGCTTCATACGAACAAACTCAAGTCCTTCGTGGACGCGGTGGTATATCCGCAAAAAGATTCGGAAATCATTAAAATTTTAGAATATTGTTCTAAAAACAAGATCAGCATCATTCCATTCGGCGGCGGATCTTCTGTAGTAGGCGGTCTCGAGGTCATCAAGGGAAAAGGCCAGAAAGCGGTTCTTTCTTTGGATACTACTAGAATGGCGGAGATCCTAAGTATAGATCCGATCAGCCTAACCGCTACGATCCAAGCCGGAATTTACGGACCTAAACTGGAACATGAACTCAACCTAAAACGATACACCCTAGGACATTTTCCTCAGTCCTTCGAATATTCCACATTGGGCGGTTGGGTAGCCGCAAGAAGTGCCGGACAACAATCCAATCGCTACGGAAAGATCGAAGAAATTATCGCTTCTGCAAAACTAATCAGTCCTTCCGGAGTAGTGGAAACCCTGAGAGCCCCTGCCGCATCCATTGGCCCGGACTGGAATCAGATCATTGCAGGAAGCGAAGGCTTACTCGGGATCATTACGGAAGTCACAGTCAAGCTTCATAAGATCCCTGAGACACGCAAATACTTCGGTTTGGTATTTCCGGAAATACGTTCTTCTTTAAACTTCATCCGAAAAGCGAATCATGCTGAGATCAAGACATCTATGCTTCGACTTTCGGACGCGAATGAGACCAGGCTCTACGAGTATCTAGGCCAATTAGGTAAGAAGAATACGCCGATCCGTATCCTGAAGAATCTCATCCAAAACGCAGTCTTAAAATTAAAAGGACTCGAAGAAGGAAAAAAATGCGTAGTCTTAGTCGGACTGGACGGTTCTCGCTTAGATGTGGCCCGTTCCTTCGAAGCGCTTAAGCCACTTTGGCAAAAAGCCGGGGCATTGTATGCCGGAGAGAAACTAGGACAGAATTGGATCCACGGCAGATTCAATATGCCGTACTTAAGAAATCATATCATGCAATTCGGAATGGGTGTGGATACGATGGAAACTTCTACCACATACGATCGATTGGAAGACCTGCACCAAGCCGGACTAGAGGCATTAGAGGCTTCTATTCCTGGCTCGAAAGCGATGTGCCATCTTTCTCACAGTTATCACGACGGAGCTTGTTTGTATTATACGATCCTATTCCCTATGGATGAGAAGAAGCCGGAAGAGCAGTGGCTCAAGATGAAGAAAAAGGTCTCCGATACATTTGCGAACCATAAGGCTCCGATCAGTCACCATCACGGAGTCGGATTCGATCATAAGTCTTGGTACCAGAATGCCTTAGGCAAGACTGGAGTGGCAGGCTTGAACGGACTTAAGAAGGTCTTGGACCAGAAGGAAGTTCTAAATCCGGGCAAGCTATTTCATTCTTAACTAAAGACCGGACGTCTTTTTTCTAGGATGGATCTCATTCCTTCCTGACCGTTTGCAGTCGCGATCGCGGCTGCGAGAAGTTCAATATCACGTTTCTCTAATGAGTCTGCAACTAACCGTTGGGAGTCCCTTAGGGAGATCTTGACCCCAACCACAGATTCGATGGCCATGTCCTTGAATTGTGCGCACCATTTTCTGGCCTTGGGAATAAGCTCTTCCGGAGTCGCGCTCTCTTCGACCAATCCCACTTCGACCGCTTCGTCCGCTTTCAGTCCTTTGCCACTGTACAAAAGATCCCTAGCGGTCTTGATCCCTACGAGTTCTTTCAGGATATAGCCTGCGGTAGAAGGGAAATTGATCCCGATCAGAGATTCGGGAAATCCTAAACGTCCTTTCTTTTCCACAAGGATCCTATAATCGGAAAAGATCGCAAGCACTGCGCCTACACCCATTGAATGCCCGTTCATGGCGCATACGACCGGTTTGCTGGAGAATAGGACTTTTCCGCAAGCCCCAAGTGCGTCATGCAAAACATCCTTGATCTCCGCTAAGCTCTTGCCCACGAAGATCTCAGGATTGAATCCGTTTGAAAAGAATTTGTCGTTTCTTCCGGAGAGAAGGATCGCTTTTACGCTCCTGTCCTTCTCTGCCTCGTCCATGATATCTCTTAACTTATGAAAGAATTCTCTACCGAGAGAGTTGGTCTCGTTCGTCTTGATATAAAGTTCGAGTATATGTCCGTTTTTTTCTATCTCTATCATTTTATATTTCCTGCTTATTTAAAATCCGAAGACTACTTGGTTCAGACTATCCGTGCGGTTTATTTTCTTCATTTTGATCTCGATCCGATTCTGATCCGATCCGTCCACTCTGGACACGATCCGAGTCACAGTTACCTTTGGTGGGAACTCCAACTCTCCCTGTACATTCGTAACCGCCTTTACATTCTTGCCGGAAGAATCCCATTCCACGGAGTAGATGCCCTTCTCCTTTGTATAATAGGTCCATTCTTCTCCCGGTTTGCGAACGAATACGATCCCATCATTCGGTTGCACGAATGTCCATTCCGGTCTAAAAAGTTGCGCGTTCCGATTGGAAAGAAGATAATAGATCACAGGAAAAGGAACTACCGTCTGCTTTCCTGTATTTGGATCGGAGAGAACGATATCGTCCATCGGTTGTTCATGGATCCGATCCACACTTGCGGTCTTGAGTCGGATCGACTTTCCATCAGTAAAGACCTTGGAAACACTGATCCCGAACAGTTTGTCCGTAAGTTCGATCTGCATCTTTCCGGTTGGCTTATCGAATAGGATCTTTCCACTTAAGGAAAAAAGATCCTTCTTCGGAAAGAAGTTTTGGATCCGGATATCGAACTCACCGGAATACGAAGTATTCGTTTCTTCTAATTTACGAAGTCCTTCTAAATACTTCTGTCCTTCTTTGGATTTAGCACTCCAAAATTTGATCTTCCCTTTTGACTGAAAAGGGATCTCTTCGATCTCAGTAGTAGCACAGCTTCCTAAAGTGATCGATAGAAATACGGAAAGAGTAATAATCTTAAATTGCGACAAATGGTTTGTTATCAAAACAGATCCTTCTTATAGATCGATCAAGGCTTAGTCGATAGTGAATTCGTTCTTAGCCTTCCCAATTTTTCCCGAATTCTCTCTTTGTCTTCTTTCTTTTGGTAAAGAGATTCCGATTTTTCCCAGAATCTTTTTGTCTCCGCAAGATCCTTTCGTTCAAAATACGCATCTCCTAGATGCTCGCAGATCGTCGGGTCGAAATCGTTTTTATCCTGCAAGATCTGGTAGGCAAGATTCAAATGCAAAAGTGCTTCTTCTATCCTTCCCTTCTTATAATAGATCCAACCTAAACTGTCTTGGTAGGCTTCGTTATCCGGAGCAAGTTCTACCGCTTTATGGATCAACTCCAAGGCCTCGTCCAGTTGGATCCCCTTCTCTGAATAATGATATCCTAGATAATTATATGCGATCGGATTATCCGGATCTAGTTCCATGGATTTACGCAAGTCTAGCTCCATTTCCTTGAGCTTCCCTAGTTTCTCGAGAGAAGTCGCTCTATAGAAATAGTACACCGCTGATTTAGGTTCCAGTTCGATCGCTTCGCTAAACGCCTTTCTACTTTCTTGCAATTTCTCGGACTGTAGAAGAACGATCCCTAAAAGATAATATGCATAATGATTTTTAGGATCCTCTTTTAGGATGCTCTGGATCATGTCTTCCGATTCTTGGATCTTTCCGGGAGGATTCCCTCTTAAGATATAAGCCAGATGCAATTCGTATTTTCTGGAATCCTCTCTGGTTTGCGCGTATTCGATGGCTTTCCGGATGGAGATGACGGATCTGAAGACGGAACCAGATTGCTCATAAATACTTGCGAGAAAATCATATTCTTCCGCGAGAAGTGCCTTATCCTTTCCTTCCTTAGCGGTGATCTGGATCGCCTCCAAAAGGAGCGTTTCGGAAAGATTGAGCAGTTGGGATTGAAGCGCGATCTCGGCCACTTCTACTAGTTCTTTAGTATATTCTTTTTTACTAATATTTGGGTCCCTTTTCAGGATCTCCAGAATCCCCAAACGAACGGAAAGTCTTCTCGGGGATTTTTCCTTCATGGGAAAAAGGATGCGTCTTGCTTCCGTATAATTCGAGTTCAGGACTGAATAGAGACCGAAAAGCACTCCATCCTTGAACAACTTTCCTTTCTTCTTCAATTCATCGAAGTATCCAGTTGCCATGGACCGACTTTCAATAAAATACATTTCCCCGAGCATTAGTTCTACGGAAGAATTGCCTTGGATCTCTTGCAGGATCCTTTGCAATTGTCTCTTTGCCTGGGCGAATTTTCCTAGCTGGTCAAAGATCCTCGCGAGAAGAAAACGGACTTCCCAATTCTCCGGTCTCATCTCCAGATACCCAGAAATATAGAAGAGTGCCTTTGTATTTTGGCCCAGATTGAAATATGTCTTTCCTAAGGACAAATACACGAATTCAGGATATTTCGGATTTGAATCCTTTTGTTTGATCAGATCCCTAAGAGAGCTCAAATACAGGATCGATTTTGCGTCATTCTTAAGAGCGAGCTCCGCAGAACTCAGCAAGTAATAGATATCCGGATCGTCCGAGAATTTACTCAGGTTCGCTTCCAGATAAGAAGCCGCCTTATCGTATTCTCCTCCGTTCAGAAGAATGGTCCCTTTTAGAACATAGGATTCCTTAAAGTTCGGGTCCGCTTTTTCGGCGAGTTCCGACTCCAGAATGGCATCCTTCCATTGTCCGATATAATAATGTGCCAATGCCTTGTTCCAACGGGAAACCGCAGAAACAGGAACGCCCAAGGATTCGGAGCATTTTAGATATTTTTCATAGTTCCGAATGGATTCGGCGATCAATTCCGCTCTTTCTCTTCCTTCGGAGAGTCGGGCCTTGTTCATACTTTCCAGTCCAAGGGAATAAAAGAACGCAGGCCAAACAGATCTGGCCTTTCCGTTCGAATCCATATCCCTACAAACAAGAATAGATCCTGGATCCAGGGGAGAAGCAAAGAGCGGACCGATACTTAGAGTCGATACCAGAAGAATTGGAATAATGCTTGCGTGTTTCATAATCCCCGGACTTGTATAGGGTTTGGAATCAAAGAGAGCGAAATCTCCACTCGCTCACTCTGAGTGAGGGCTCAGGTTCGTCTAACGAATTTTCCTGAGGCCTAAGGAAAGAAATTGTTCAGCATTCTAAGAGAAAAGAAAAAACTCTTCTTATCCCTTTTACTGATTTGGATCCTCGCCGCCATTTATATCTATCCCCGCAGATTCGAATTCTTACGTTCCTTCGCACTTTGGTTGGAGCCTCCCGAACTAAATCCTTCCCTCTCCGAAAAACTGAAAGCGAAAGGAGACGATCTTCTCTCTGAAAAAGTAGAATTTAGACAGGTAGAACATTATCTCAGAACGGACCAGATGGCAAGAGCCTGTTCCAGGGCATATAATTTGGGAAAAGAAGGATTGGATGATATTTTTCGCATCCCAAGTTGGATGGAAGCCAAGCACCAAGGTTGGACCATAGAGAGATTATCCGATCCGAGTGCTACAAAATTCTCCACAGGTGAAAAACCGATCGATCCATTCGAGTACTGGGATGAATTCCATCAGATTCCTTTGGAAGCCTTGGATTATTATAAAAGAGCTCTGAACTACAATCCTTTCGACGGATATAATTTTCCGAATGAAAGAGCCTCTTTAGGAAAGGATAAACCGGAGATCGCGGGCAAAAGCCTGTTAGAGAAGATCAAGATCACCTCTTTTGCGACTTGTCGTCCGGAAGAAGCGATCCTTTCCCATTTTCAATCCATCATCAAGATCGAGGAACTAGTCTTCGAAAAGATCAAAGAGACAACCGCTCCGGTCATTCCGTGGTGGAAAAGGATCCTAAACTTCTTTCATCTCAGTTGCAAGGCAGACGAAGAAACCCAAAGCGCGGACGATCTTCCGAAAGAGATCCTGATCTGGAAGAAGATCGCAGGATCGGAATCGGAGCCGATCATCTTTTCTTCCGATTATCCGGAGACCACGAAGCTTACTACGAACCAATACAAAAGGCTCCTTCTAAAGACATTAGAACTATTGCAGCTACGAATGAGCGGCAAAGGGACCTCCCTTTCTCCGGAAGAATCCGTTTCCTTGTATACCAGAGTATTGTACTTCTCTTGTTCGAAGAGAACCGTTCCTGCAGAAGCGAAATACTGGGGACCGAGTGCGATCGCGATGATCCCTTGTGACACCTCTGACGAAGAAGGGAATAAGGCATTCTACTCCAATCTAAATCGGGCCGCCTTTTTGTATTATAGACTAGGGGACAGGGATTCAAACTACCGCAAGAAGTCGGGAGAAATGTTCGAGTCGGTTTATAGGTCCCAACTCACAGATCTTGGGACCAGATTCCAGGCCAAGCTCATGAGAGTTCGTTGTCTACTATTCGAATCCAATTTCGACCAAGCATTGAAGGAACTAGATGCGCTCGACACCGAGGTCTATACCATAGATCCGAATTATCGAAGCGATAAGTCCGGGTACGAAGACTTAATCGAGGATAAAAAGAAACTATTGCAGTATGTACTTCGTCGAAAAGGCAGATACGAAGAAGCCGACGACATTTTCGATGAAAAGAATTAAGTATTTCGACTATAACGCTACTCATCCTCCGCTTCCAGGCCTACTTACAAAAGTGTTCTCGGAATATGAGGAGGACTTCTTCAATCCTTCCGGACCGACTCGATTTTCCTTGGCCAGGCAAGGAAGGATAGAGGAAGCTAGAAAATCCTTAAGCTCTCTTACCGGTTGCGACCCGAAAGGGTTCGTTTTCGTTTCCTCCGGGACCGAAGCCAATTATTCTTTGGCATATTTTATCAAAACCATACACCCTGAGATCGTGTATCTTTCTCCTTTCGAGCATTCTTCAATGTATTCCGCATTTGAAAGCGCAAAGATCCCAGTGCAAGTCCTGCAAACGGATAAGTCAGGCCTAATCTCTCTCACTCAACTGGATTCTTTCTTACAAGAGGCTCCCGGTCCAGTATGTATCATCCATGCGGGGAATGAAACGGGAGTCCTCCAGCCGATAGAAAAGATCTCCGAACTTTGCGCGAAATACAAGGTCCCCTTCTTCTCCGACATCATCCAATCCTTCGGGAAGATCCGAGTCCCCTTCTCTCTGTTAGATGGATTCACATTCTCCGGGCATAAAATTGGAGCAGGGCTCGGCTCCTCCGTTCTATGGTTCCGACCGAAGTTCTTAAAGGAAGGAGGCCTCTTCCAGGGCGGAAATCAGGAGAATGGCCATAGAGCCGGAACAGAAAACTCACCGGCAATACTCGCACTCTCCGAAGCAGCCCGGATCCAATTCCAAGAAATGGATAAGAAGGATCTACGTTTGCAAAAATTCCAAGAGAAGATAGAGAACTGTCTGAATAGCCTGGGAGCCAAGATAGTCGCTGAGTCTTCTCCCAGATTGCATTCCACTACGTTTGCTCTTTTGCCATTTGACGATCTGGACTTCTTCATGATGGGAATGGAAGAAAAAGGATTCGCATTGTCCACAGGTTCTTCCTGCAAGTCCAGATCCAGAGAAGCAGCGCCTTCCCTGCTCGCCATGGGTTATACGAAAGAAGAAGCGTTACGCGCCATTCGGATCTCCACCGGACTATTCACAACGGAAGAAGAAGTAGACGATCTGATCCTAGCCTTAACGGAAGTAATTCGATCTATACAATGAAATCGATCTCCCTTAGGTTCCGAATCGACGGGAACAAACTGGGAAATGCAGATCTGACAAAAGCCTTAAGACCCTTAATGTATCTGGGTCTTAAATCCGATGCTATGAGCTATTTCCTCTGCGTATCGATCGGTCATTCCGGCCACAAAATCGCAAACGCATCGTTCTAAACCCTCGCTTCCAATTCTTTGCCTATATGTTTCCGGAATGGATTCAGGCTGTTTTCTAAAATGAAAGAATAAGGATTCTATAATGTCTCTTCCCCTATCGCTCGTCACAACCACGGAAGGATGTCTGTACAATGTCTTGTATAAGAAAGACTTTAGCTCCCTGACTTTCTCCCCGTATTCCGGTTCGTAGGTGGCGATCCTCTTTCCTTCTTGGTAATGGAGGTTAAGATCTTCCCTGGTGGAGATCTTCCAATCATGAATGCGGGATTCTATCGTGCGGATCATATTGGAAACCATTCCGTTCGTAAGTTCTCGGATTACCGACCGAATGAATACCTTTTCACTTAGATCCGGGTATTCTTCTTTGATCTTACGGACAGCATCCGACCAAAGGGACAGATCCTTGAGTTCCCCTAATTTCAAATAACCCATTTCCAAGCCGTCGTCTATATCATGGCTGGTGTATGCGATCTCGTCGGCCACATCCGCACATTGCGCTTCCAGCGTAGGACCTTCTTCTTTTCTTTTTTGGCCTAAATTCGATCCGGAATATTCAGCCCCATGCTTCATCATTCCTTTGATGGTCTCTTCGCATAGATTCAATCCAGGAAAGGACGGATAACGTGTTTCTAAAATGGTAACGATCCGTAATGACTGCTTATTATGCTCGAATCCTCCGAAGTCCTTCATTAGGTCGGAGAGCATATCCTGACCAGCATGACCGAAGGGAGTGTGGCCCAGATCGTGAGCCAAAGCGATCGTTTCTGCAAGAAGGGAATTCAATCCGAGAGCGGTTGCCATGGTCCTCGAAATTCCAGCTACTTCTAGAGTATGAGTGAGTCGATTTCTGTAATTCTCTCCGACGGAATAAACAAAAACCTGCGTCTTATATTGCAATCGTTTGAATGCACTGGAATGAACTACTCTATCCCGGTCCCTTTGCAGAGGGATCCGATACGGATGCTCCTCCTCGGGATAGACCCGAGCACCGGTCTCGTCCTGACGTACCGCATAGGATGCGAGTAAAGAATTTTCTGCCTGAATGATCTGATTCCTATCTCTTTGCACGGATTACCAATATGGAATTAAAATCAGTCGGAAGCAAGCCAAACTAAATACGAAGAATATAGGAAGAAAATAAAAGCCGCGGATTCTAATCTGAAACCCAGTCGGATCCCTTTTTTCGATTCCCAATTGCAGTAGAAAAGATTCACTGGTGGAATTCTCCGAGGCTAAGTTTTAAATACGAATGGATCTAGTCAATATTGCGGATTTAGTAAATTTCTTTTCCAAGTTCGGTCATGAGTTCGCTTATCTAGCGGTCTTTTTTACCCTACTTCTCTGCGGCTTCGGACTCCCCATACCGGAAGATATTTCCTTGGTTTCTGGAGGCGTTCTGGCAGGACTAGGATACGCAAACGAACATGTAATGTTCGCAGTAGGAATGGCAGGAGTACTCGCAGGAGACGGTTCTGTTTTCTTACTCGGAAGGATCTTCGGAGAGAAGGTACTGAAACTTCCCTTTGTAGCAAAGTATTTAACACCGGAACGATTTTCCAAGGTCCAAGAAAGATTTTCACAGTATGGGAACTGGGTTGTATTCATGGCGCGCTTCATGCCGGGACTTCGCATGCCGATCTATCTGACCGCAGGTACTTCGGATCGGATTTCTTTCTTCCGCTTTTTACTCTTAGATGCATTTGCGGCAGCCATCTCCGTTCCGATCTGGGTATATCTTGGTAACTATGGTGCAAGGAACTTGGATCAACTTAGGACCTGGGTCCACCAAGGACAGATTACGGTATTCGTACTATTAGGAGCTCTTGCAATCGCTCTAGTAGCCTTTGTATATCTCAGGAAGAAACGTTCGAAAAACTCCTAGTTTTACTCGACATAATTTCGTGACAATGTACTGTCTGGTTAGATATGGACGTCCTTGCCCAGCCTGTGTTGGTGCTGAACGCGACCTATGTTCCGGTGGCGATTCGAACGGTCAAAGACGCTATTATTCTTCTTATCTTAAAGAAGGCCGAACTCATCAAGGATGAGCAGGAACTCTATATCCGTTCCGAAAAACTCCGTTTTACCGCTCCCAGGATCATTCTACTCACAGACTATTACAAGGTCCCGAAAAGAAAATATAAGCTTTCTAGGGAGAATATTTTCTTACGAGACAATCACGAATGCGTGTATTGTAGACGCAAACTTCCCTCTTCTAAACTTACCTTGGACCATGTGATCCCCAAAAGCCGCTGGGAAGAGATTCCTAAAGAAAGAAAACCTAGAGATTATCACACTTGGGAGAACCTGGTTACTGCTTGTAGGGACTGCAATACCAAAAAGGGGAATAAACTCCTCCAAGAGTTGAAATGGGAGATCCCGGAAAATAGATCGACAAACAAGAGACGTTTTTCACAGTTTTCCGTATCCGATCAATTGGTCGAAAAATTCGGCTGGGCGGATTATATTCTTAGATAAATGAACTTTTTTTTAAAGGAAAGAGGCCTTAGCATCTTTCACATATTTTCCATCCTTCTTCTCATCCTCTCTTGCAATAATTATTCTTCGAATAGGATCATTACTACTCCTCCTACGATCATAGGAGTGACTCCGATCGCAACAGGATACGAGCTTCGCTTAAGAGCAGGAAACCCTGAGTCCTTCTTTGGCGGGTATACTTTATATGTGGGCGCGACTGCAGATGCCTCCCGAAATCCTTCCGATTTTGCGAGCGGCTTTCCCTGCCAAAAACCGTTAGCATTGATCCCGAACCAACCTATTGAGTATTCTATCGAAGTAAGTCCTACAGCGGGACCGTTAGCGGTGCCAGGGGCGGGAGAAAATCAAAAAAGGGTCTGCAAGATCGTAGCGACCTTAACTTCCGGAGAATATATCACTCTTAGATCTTCCGTTATCAGTTTGGATCTGAATACAGGCACACGGGATATTTATGTATTCTCCATGCCTTCCAATACGATGAAGGTACCTTAATCCTTAAACCAAACCGAAAGTTTTTGGACCGTCTTCTCCGCATCGTCTTTCCAAATACTTTGGGGATAGGATACCAAAAACTCGTTCAATTCCTTGCGAGCGGAACCCAACTCCTCTCTGAGTTTTACAAGGGCGGGATTGTCTTCGCTTTTTAAAAAGACCGGATTTCCTTCCGTGAACTGAAAATATTTTTCGAGCGCCTCAGCAGCTCTTTGCTTCGCAGACTTATAAAAAGAAAATCCTTCCTTATCTTCTCTGCTTTTATAAGAAGAAGATAAACTTTCCTTCTCCAAAGAAGAAAGAAGCACATCCCTCAATTGGACTAGCTCCTTGAAAAGGAGATCCGTTTCGTATTCTCCCGAATCGGGATGGTATTTTCTGGACAGTTCTCTGAATCGAGTGCGAACTAGATCGGCGTCGAATTTTTTGGGAAGTCCGTAAAAGTCCAGGGCTCGACTTAGCAGGTCCCCGTCTTCCAATCTTGCTTCCTATGAGTTAGAAATTTCTTGAGTTGGATCTTTACTTGGACTTGGTTGAGTTCCTTTCTATACTCATGTAAGATCTCTTCCATCTTATCGCCTACCTTAGAATTCAATTCCCTGGATTCTTCCAATTTTTGGAACATCTCGTCGGATAAGCGAATGATATTCAAGGACTGAGGAGCAGATTCCTCCAATTGCGCGATCTTACGGTCTAGACTTCTCATCTTTTCGACCAGGTCCGAATTCTTGGATTCTAATTTGGCGGCGCCTTCCCCGTCCCCGAAACCGAGGACCTCTAGTTGGCGTTTTTGCAGGGAGATCAGCTCATCCAAAAGGGAAAGCTTTCCCTGATAGAGAGAAGCGAGTTTATCTTCCATGGAGTTTAGATGCTTGGAAGGGAGAATACTCATTGGCATATTTTCGCTCCCTCTGCCTTTTTAACCTTGGAGTGAGAGCCCTGTGCCTCTGGAGGCTGGACTTGGCATTTGCACTACGGAAGCGGCCTTTTCCTTCTTCTCGATCTCTTCCCAAGCCGCTTTTAGATCTTCCAGATACTTGATGATCTCTTGTAGGATCTCGGTATCCTTCTTCATATTTGCTTCGAGAAGGCGCTTTTTGATATAAACATAAATTCCGAGCAGATTGTTTGCGACCTCTCCCCCATTTTCCATGTTCAAGGCCAGCATAAGCTCGGTGATGATTTCTTGTGCTTTGAGAATATGATTGTTCACCACGTCGTACTTGCGGGGTGTGTTGTTCTCGATGGCTACGTTTAAGAAGCGAATGGCTCCTTCATATAGCATTACGATGAGCTTTCCCTGACTTACAGTAGAAATTTCATTGGATTTGTACTGTTCGACCGAAGCCGTCGATTTTCTGGCAAGTGACATGTGTCTCTCCTGAAATACTCTTCGACAAATTCCCGGACCGCCTTAACGTGGACTGGCAATTCTTAGCGTATCGGATGCGAAAATTCTTGGCAAGTCTGATTCCCAAAAACAGAAAAAAGCTTGTTTTTTTAGCTTCTGGCCGGGGGAGCAATTTTGAAGCGGTCCTAAACTGTATCCGAAAGGGAAAAATCCGCGGAATCCCCGCTTTTTTAGTCACGGATAATCCGCAGGCCCAGGCAATCCAACTCGCCTCCCAATACAAGGTCCAGTCCAAGGTCTTGGACTTCAAATCCTTCCCCAAAAAAGAAGACTATCATACAGAACTCTTGAGAACTCTAATAGAGATCTCTCCCGACCTCATCGTTGCCTGCGGATACATGAGGATCTTAAAGCCGGAGATCATCCGAGCCTTTCCGAATCGGATCATCAATATCCATCCTTCCCTTCTTCCGGCATTTACGGGACTGAACGCTCAGAAACAGGCTCTGGAATACGGGGTCAAGGTCGCAGGCTGCACCGCTCATTTCGTGGACGAGGGAGTGGATTCCGGACCCATCATTTTGCAAGGAACTGTGAAAATCGAGGAGAAGATGACGGAAAGAGAATTGACTCTTGCCATTCTCAAAGAGGAACATAAAATCCTGCCTCTCGCAGTTGGACTTTTCTGCGACGATCGGCTCTCCATAAAAGACAGGAAGGTCTCAATCCTCTAGCATGATCAAAATCACCCGCGCCCTCGTTTCAGTTAGCGATAAGACAGGTCTTATCGGCTTTGCCAAGTATCTGGAATCCAAAGGAGTGGAAATCATTTCCACCGGCGGAACTCTAAAGACCCTCACAGAAAACGGGATCAAAGCAATCGCAATCGACGACTACACCGGCTTTCCGGAAATCCTGGACGGAAGAGTGAAAACTCTCCATCCAAAGGTTCACGGCGGGCTCTTGGGTGTGGTCTCTAATCCGGAACACAAGAAGAAGATGGAGGAACTGAAGATCCCTAAGATCGATCTAGTCGTTGTGAATCTCTATCCTTTCGTCCAAACCGTTTCCAAACCTGGAGTTCAATTGGACGAGGCGATCGAGAATATCGATATTGGCGGACCTTCCATGATCCGTTCCGCTTCCAAGAACTACAGACATACAGTCGTAGTTACCGATCCGAACGACTACAAAACTGTCGAAGAATCCATGAAGATGAACGATGGGTCCGTAGACGCGGATACATCCTTCCTTCTTATGAGAAAGGCATTCTCCCATACTGCACTTTATGATACGGCAATCTCTTCCTGGTTCAATAAGCTTGCCGGGGAGAAGTTTCCGGACATCCTAAATCTTTCCTTTACCAAGAAGCAAAAGCTGCGCTATGGAGAAAACCCTCACCAAAGTGCCGCTTTCTACGAGCCTCTTTTCTCCAAGAGCGAATTCTCTCCTCTCCAAGGAAAAGAATTATCTTTTAATAATATGTTGGATTTCGATGCGGCCTTCCATATCTCCGCTCTTCTTCCGAACAATACTGTTTGTATCATCAAGCACCTGAATCCTTGCGGGATCGCCTATGCGGACGATATTCTGGAAGCGTTCCGTCTGGCCAAAAGAACGGATCCTATTTCGGCATTCGGAGGTATCATCGGGATCAAGGGAACGGTAACCGGCGAACTCGCTGTTCTGATCGGAGAGACATTCGTAGAAGGAGTGATCGCACAGAAATTCGATCCTGCCGCTCTGGAATATTTCTCTAAGAAACCGAATGTGCGTTTGATCGAGATCGCAAATTTCCAAGAAGCCCTGGATGAAATGGATCTAAGACCGATCCATCATGGAATGCTTCTGCAGGATAGAGACTATGCAACGATCACGGAAAAAGACCTGAAAGTGGTTTCTAAGAAACAACCGACGGAAGAAGATATTCGTGGTCTCATGTTTGCTTGGTCTACTGTGAAGTTCATCAAGTCGAATGCGATCGTATATACCGAAGAGAATGCGACTCTCGGGATCGGGGCCGGACAAATGTCCAGAGTGGATTCAGTGCAGTTAGGCGCAAGCAAGGCTCTGAATGTGGGATTGTCCGTCGTAGGCTCCTATGTGGCAAGCGACGCCTTCTTTCCTTTTAGGGACGGGATCGATGCGATCGCAAAAGTAGGCGCTAAGGCGATCATTCAACCTGGCGGCTCGATCCGAGACGAGGAAGTGATCAAGGCAGCAGACGAGCATGGACTGATCATGGTGTTCACCGGAATGAGGCATTTTAGACACTGAGATGGAATTCTTTCTTTACCTGATCTTTTTAGTTATCACGTTAGTAAGCCTTTCCTTGGCGGACTATTATTTCGGACTGATCCATCTAAGTGGGAAGGACACATTCGAAAAGACAGAACTGACGGATTGGGCAAGGATCATTCCTTCTAAGCTTGTTTCCATTTTTGAGATAGGAGGCAGTCTCCAATACGGGATGATTGCCTTCGGGATCTCCGCCTTCTTCTCCTATGTTTGGACCCTAATGGGAGGTCTGATCGGATCCCCTCATTATACGGACTCCTTTGGAAACTACTTCTTTCTTTCTTTCATTATGCCGGTACTTGTGCTGGCATTTTATTCCTTCTTAGCATCCGAGATCTTAAAGGCGGCAAGGATCTCTCCGAATAGCGGCTCTATGTTAGCGCGACTTCTTGCACAAGAGATCCCTATGTTAAGCGGGATCTTTATCTCCGTGATCGCATCCAATCTAGCGGTCTATGGACTCTATCATGAGATTGCATTCCTATTCGTATTACCGAATATCCTAATTCTCTCCGTGCTACTCATCCTAAGATGGAATGGAAAGGTGAAATTCGGCGGAATTCGCCTGGACAAAGACGAAGAAGAAGACCAGGATTTAGAGGAAGATTAGGAAGATTCCTAATTCTAATCCGGTTTTTTGCCGATAGGTAAAACTATGAAAGGGCAATCCATCTCCGTATTCATCCTATCCTTACTCCTTCCTTGGAGTTCCGTGTTTTCTCAGTTTCCGGGAGACGGAACTAGAGCAAACGGTTCCAAGCCGACTCTGGATGGATTTGCCGAAGTCTCCTGGGAAGCTTCTTATGCCCAGGTCCGAGATAAATTTCTCTCCCTAGCAGCCAACCCACAAAGCGATGAAAAGATAGAAGTAGTCCACGAAGATAAGGAGAAGTCCTTACTCGTTCGTAGAAACGGGATCATGTATTTATACCGATTTTATTCCACACCAAAATTGGTTTTGGATTCCCGTCCAAAAGACAAGCAAGCCAGACCGGAAAGACCCGCTGCGAATCCGGACGAAGACGAACATATCGAACCCGGAAAACTTTTCTCCGTAGGAGTTTCCTTCCGTTACCTTCCAGGAAAAGACGTACAGAACAAATTAGAGAACAAGTACGGCAAACCTAAGAAAGAGACCTTGGATGATAAGAAGATCGGCGGCGCGGTGATCTGGGAATTGACCGACGAAAGAGAAGCCCCTCCCAAAGGAGGCTTCGTAGTGCAATGGAAGGAAGCCTACAAGAAGCAACCTTTCACGAGAAGAGTGGATTATTTCAGTTCTAAGGTAAAAGCCCAGATCGAAAAAGAATACAAAGAGTTCTTCTCCGCCGAAGAAATCAAAACTTTAAGAGATCTGATCCCGTAAGAAATCCTTGACCGTGGCCCCGAACAAGGGCCAATATCCAGAGAGATTCTCTCCCGTCGAAAGGCGGGCGTCTCGAGCCCGAGCCTTCCCGACTCGGCACACTAAATCTTTCGGAGCCCCTTGTGGAATTATATTTGGACACAGCCAATGTGGACGAGATCAAAGAGATCGCGTCCTACGGACTTTTGGACGGAGTTACGACCAACCCTTCTCTTATCGCTAAATCCGGTCGCAATTTCAAAGAAGTGATCAAAGAGATCTGTGCGATCGTTGCAGGACCGGTCAGTGCGGAAGTGCTTGCGACCAAACACGAAGACATGTTGAAAGAAGCAGACGAGTTAGTACAGATCGCTCCGAATGTTGTGATCAAAGTGCCTCTTATTCCGGAAGGACTGAAGACAGTAGTCAAACTGACGGAGAAAGGAATTCCGACTAACGTTACCCTTTGCTTCTCCGCTCCTCAGGCCTTACTCGCAGCGAAGGCGGGAGCGACTTATATCTCCCCGTTTATCGGACGAGTCGACGATACGTCCTGGGACGGAATGGAACTCATCTCTGAGATCAGAGAGATCTATGATAATTATGGATTCGAGACCAAGATCCTGGCAGCGTCTATCCGCGGACCGATCCATTTGAAAGAATCAGCGTTGAGAGGAGCCGACTGCGCTACTATGCCAATCTCTGCTTACCAGCAGCTCTTCAAGCATCCCCTAACCGATATCGGCTTAGAGAAATTCCTAGAAGATGCCAAAAAACTGAAATGGTGATCACAAACAGACTGTAAAAGACAGATCCGTTTTATAATAAGGAGGCTTAAGCGATTCCGAGCAGATCGGTGTTCCTTAAGCCTTTCTTTTTCGATCTGGATCGTACCCCATCTCTTTGGAAAGAAAGATCTTTGTCTTTGCAAAACTACCATTGCCTCTTCCAATTTCCCTTCCTCGATCATCAAAGAGAAAGCTCTCCGCAATGATGAGGTTAGCCGCATTCTGAACTACTCTTCCTTTGGCAGTCATTGTCCCAGACTTAATTGGTCTAAGCAAATTTAGAAAAAAATTAGAAGTCAGTACAAAACTATCTTTTACGACCGAATTCGCGGCGAAGAAGGCCGCGTCATCGGCAGCCTTAAAATAAACCGCTCCATGAGTGGCTCCCGCCGCATGAAAGAAATCTTCTCTGATCTGAATCGTAACGATTGCCTCTCCTTTTTGCGGAATAGACAATTCAGGTAAAAAGAACTGATTCACAGGGGCGCTTTTGTACATCTTTTCCAAAGCACGAAAATGAGCTTCCCAATCCGAAGTTTGCACAGACATGATTCCTTCCCTTATACTCAGAATAGAATTTTGTTCTCTCATGCCTATTGCCCGAGAGACGTTGCCTATAAAACTTCGCAGATCAAAAACTAATACGAAAAAAAAAACCTTTCCGATCTATTTGATATGGGAGCAAAACTAAAAACAGAAAGAGTTTACCACAAAAACGTTAATTTTATATCAAAACTTTAAGATAGTCTCAGGGAAGCTTCTTCCTTCCGTAGAAATCATCCATCAATATTTTAGATTGTTCTAATATACATAGAACGCTTTGGTGAGACGCATCATAATAGGTGTCACAAGCACTGAGAGTATTCATGTCTGCGGCGGAGGCTCCGTATTTCATGGCAAGCTCTTGGATCCTAGGCCACCAGGTCTTTTCTAAACCTAACTCGTAATAGCCCACTCTATAGCCAGGATACACCTTGGGCCAGATGAGATAGGTCTTGATCCCATTTTCCTTGGACAGCTTCAAGAATTCCTCTACGAAGAAGAACTCTGTTTCCCCCAATTCAAATCCGGATAGATACAGGCTTTTGAGTCTTAGAGCGTCCTTTTCCAATTTAGAAGGATTGTTGCTAGCGCTTGCATAGGCTAGCTGTTCTCCATTCCCTAACTCTAAAATTAGATTTTCATGATTTGATTCGGGGGAATACAAATTCAATTTATCGGAAGTCAAACGATTCCAAAAGAGCTTGAATCCGGGTTTTACCTTTCGAATACTAAATAGCTTCTGCTTAATAATATCAAAACGATCCCCCGTGGAGAACCTTCCCCAGTACTTCGCAATAAACGGATCATCCGCCCCTAATCGAAGGAAAGGATCGTAGAGAAGTCCCTTGGAATCGTCGAAACCTTCCGGGCTGATCACATAGAAAACTACCTTCGGTTTGATCCCAGCTTCCAGGATCTTTTGGAACCAATAGAATCCATACGCAGGAACTGCTTGGGGTCCTGAGAAATTGTAAACGGTCCAATTCTCCGCAATATCGGAAGGAAGTGTCTTGGAAGAATATGGATAGGCTCGAGAATCCCCAAAAGCTAAAGCCAATTCTTTTTTGCCAAGAGAAGAATCCGATCGCATTCTTTGAAAAAGATGTTTTCGCTGCGCGTAATATACGGGATTTCCTTCTTGATAAAAAGAAGTTTGGAAGAAGTCCAAAGTAAAGATCTTATCCGCGAAGAATACGAGTAGAAGGAAGAGAAAAGGAATATAGATAAATTTCTTTTTCATAGATTCTAAAACTGTCCGTAAAAGAAGTCAGCATTCCCATTCGGTAACGCAAGCAATACCAAGATCCAAACCACAGGAAGAAGCACGATCTTCCATTTAAAGGATGCCTTGAATTTTTCAGGCCATTCTTCCGCAGAATGGAACAGAACCGCGACCAGGAACGCAAAGATACATGGCTCCATATTCGGGAAATCAATCCCATTCGCCCAAGTAAAGATCCTTTGCACCGCTTGTAATGCGGAGGAAAAATCGGGAGTAAAGAAGAGCACCCAAGAGATACTATAGATATTTAGTATAGCAAGATATACGAATATACGTTTTACATAAGGGATCTCAGGAATGAGCTTGATCTTCAGATCCGCGAAGACTCTTTCTAAAGATAGATAGAATCCGGTCAAAAGTCCCCAGAGCAGATAATTCAGATTGGCTCCGTGCCAGAGTCCCCCCAAACCGAAAGCGATCAGATAATTCAGGCAAGTCCTTAAGGTGCCCGAACGGGAACCGCCGAGAGGGATATACAGGTAATCCCTGATCCAAAAAGAAAAGGTCAAATGCCAGCGACGCCAAAAATCGCCAAAGCTACTAAAGAAGAACGGAGCCTTAAAGTTTTGAGGAAGTTGAAAACCGAGTAATCTCCCCATTCCTCTGGCAATATCCGTGAGTCCGGAAAAGTCCAGATACAAATAGATCGCGAAAAAGTACACTGTACTCAAAAGAGCTCCTCCCGAAAAAGAAGCAGGTTCCGCAAAAACTTGGAAAATAGAACCGGACATCAGGATGGAAACGACGGATTTCTTGAATAGGCCGATCACGACTAACCAAAGACCATCCACCATATCTTCTTTTTCCATTTTGGGAGAATCGAATTGAGAAGAGACGTCGTTAAATCGCAAGATTGGCCCTGCGATCATCACAGGAAAAAGAAAAATGAAAGAGGCGATCTTACTTAGAGTGATCTCTTCTTGGATCAGCCCCTTCTTCTTATCCACCGCCAGCGAGATCAACTGGAAGGTATAATAGCTTACAGTCAAAGGAAGTACAACTTCGAATCCTTTCCAATGCAAGGCGTTAGAAAGGATGGAATCCAGAGCAGGCTTACTCTGTAGAGAGGAAAGTCCTAAAACAGTTCCTACAAGATCCGCAAAAAAATAGAAATACTTGAAGAAGGCCAGGTTCAGGACATTGAACCCGATCGATACGAATAGGAACCATTTTCTTCCCAAAAAGAAACGCACCAAGATCCAATTCACTAAGACCACGCTGATCAAATGGAATAAGAACTTCCAAGAAGCGAAAGCATAGAAGAACGCGGAAGCTAAGACCAGGAAATGTTTCTTAAAACGATCCGGAAGATTCCAATAAACCAGAAAAACCAAACAGAAAAAAAATAAAAATTCTAAACTGGTAAAATTCATGGTCTCCAAGCTTTAGGGTCCAGCAAAACGAATTTACCTTCCCCAATATTTAATTTTTCTAATGTAAGTTTGCCGATGCGTATTCTTTGCAGGTCGGTGACCCTTGCGCCGAGTGCGGCGAACATTCTTCTGATCTGGCGCTTTCTTCCCTGTTTTAGGACCACACGAAAAGAATCGGATTCCTGTTTCCTATCTTGGGAAAAGACCTTCTCCGCTTTTAGGAATTCTCCCTCATCCATAAATCCTTTCAGAAAACGTTCCCTTACTTTTTCAAAGGGGATCTCCGAGTCGAGAGAAACACTGTATTCCTTTTCGGAACCCTCCGACGGATGAGTGATCTCCTGGATCAGGCTCCCATCATCGGAAAGAAGGAGGAGTCCCCTCGAGTCCAAGTCCAATCGGCCTGCGATCGCAAGCTGTTTGAATTTACTAGGAAGAAGTTCGAAGATCGTATTAGAATGGAATTTGTCCCCGTGAGAACAGAGATATCCCTTTGGCTTATTCAGTGCTAGAAATACATTCTTTTCGGGCGGGATTGCCTGCTTATTCCCTACCATGACACGATCTTGAGAGGAGATCCGGACACTTAAGCTAGTCTCCACCACCCCGTTCACCTTGACCTTTCCTGAGAGGATCAGTTCCTCTGTCTTTCTACGGGAACCGAAACCACAGTCTGCCAGATAGCGATTGATCCGGATTCCGGATCCGTTCTCACCATTCTTCCGTTCCACGTTTCCTGGAAATTTCCCTTTCAAAATGACTCTCGGCAATGGCCCGAAGGCCGGATCTCCAGATTCGAGGACCCGGGGAATTCCGGCTACCCAAAACACTTGACTCTTGCCGTGCTTGCAACTTAGCTATAAGGGTGAATCCACTCAAGAAAAAGCCCAGATCAACCGGTTACCAACCTGCTCCTGAAAAACCGGATTGGCTCAAGGTCCGTCTTCCTTTCCGGGAGAAAGACAACTCTGTCTCCACAGTCCGAAGCTCGGTAGAACAGGGAAAACTGAACACGGTCTGTGAAAGTGCTTCTTGTCCCAACTTAAATCATTGTTGGTCTCGAAGGACCGCAACCTATATGCTAGCGGGGGATATTTGCACCAGACGTTGTTCCTATTGCGATGTCGCTTTTGGAAAACCTTTTGCCTTAGATCCCGAGGAACCTCTGCGAGTGGCGGAGTCTGCGAAGTCCTTGGATTTGCAGCATATAGTCATTACTTCCGTAAACAGGGACGATCTTACGGATGGTGCCGCGTTTCATTATAAACAAACCATAGAGCTGATCCGTGAACGACTCCCGGACTGTAAAATTGAGATCCTGGTTCCCGACTTTAAGGAGAAGGAGGAAAGTCTAGAGATCATTTATTCCGCTAAACCGGACATCTTCAATCATAACCTGGAGACCGTAGAGAGATTGTTCCCTACAGTGGCTCCTGCCAAGAAGTATGATCGTTCCTTGAATGTTTTGGAACATGCATCAAAACGAGGTTTCTTAACGAAAAGCGGTTTGATCTTAGGACTCGGAGAGACTCTGGAAGAAGTCAGACAAACCCTGAAAGATCTCCGAAGCTGCGGAGTGCAGATGGTAACTCTCGGTCAATACCTACAACCGACTCCGACTCATCTTCCAGTCCACGAGTACATTCATCCGGATATTTTCAAAGAACTGAAAGAATACGGAAAGGCAATTGGATTCAGGACAGTATTCTCGGGTCCCTTGGTCAGAAGTTCTTATCACGCGGATGAGCAAACTCCGTGGTACGGAAATTAAATAGATTTAAAGACAGCCTTCCGGAAGAACCGGATGGCACGGAGATGAAGAAGATCATTTTTCACTCCATTCTCTCCTATCTTTCCAAGAAAGAAGGCAGTGTCTCCAAAATGGAGATCAAGGATCTTCTATTTGATACGTTGAGTTTAATCCAAGGCTTTCGGGTAGAATGGGCGGAGATCCAAAAATTCGGCAGAGGCAAACTTCTGGTGAATTATAAGGACAAGGTGCTGATCTTGGACGTGGAAGAAGTCTCCGATTCTATCCTCAGGATCTGGAATCGCTATTCGGATTCTCATCCTTCTCCAAAAGGGAAAAAAACCTAAATCCAACAAGAAAGGCAGGAAGGGAGTTATTCTTAACTGTCCGTACGAGCCCTCGGTCCGTTTTTTTCAATTCAATCCAAGTCTCGAGTCTTGATTCATTTTCAAAAGAATCGGACCTCTGAAAATAGAAAAACCCGAGCCAGCTTTCGCCGAACTCGGGATTTTTCCACCGATCTTGCTTATTAGCCTACGGTTTAGTTATCTGACTTAGTTTGGAAGTCGTAGATGACTTCTTGTACTTCGTCTTGGTTAATTTTCTTAATACCGTCTTCGGTGTGAACGATCATCGTGCTACCTTGTTGATCAACAATCGCGCCGATCATGGTAGTTTTGTTCACGAGTACGATCTTTTCAAGTTTTTCGTAGTAGTTTACGAGATCTTGTTTGGTCTTAAGATTTTTAGGAGCGGAAACCAGAACGTTTTTGAAACGTTTCAGCTCGTCAGCCTGACGCTTAGCTAACTCTTCTTCGATTTTCTTTTTCTCAGATTCGTTTTCTGCGGCAGTCTTCTCGTCGATCTTTCCGGTTTTAGGATCTACGTTCAGTTTAGCTAACTTGTCGGTAGTCGTTTTGTCCAGAGTGACGATGGTTCTGATCTCTTGCTCTTCTGTTTTAGAAACTCCAGAACCGGTAATTTTGGTAACCGCTTTAGGAATATCTTTCTCAAGAGAAGCATTGAGTTTAGCAACTTCTTTCTCGCCGAAAGTCTTATCGGAAGCTTTTACGATAGAAGATTCGTCTTTCTCAAGAACGATCTCCGACTTATCAAGGGATTCCTTAATCTTTCTTACTTCAGCGTTAGACGAAATTTGTTCTGCAGACAATCCTTCCAGAGCACGAACTCTTGGAGAAACCGCTACGGAACCTTCGAGCACTTTTACGACGGATCTGTCGCTCTTAGTGCGATCTACTACGAAGGAAGTTCCGCGAACACCAGCGATTGCGGTTGGAGTAATAACGGAAAATTGGTCGTCTTTGGTCGCCTTATTTACTTTAGCGAAGACCTTACCGGATACTAAAGACAATCTTGTGTCGGTATTGCCTTGGGTATTCAAAGCCAGGGTAGCGAATTCTAGGCTAGAGTTCTCTGCGATACGCACTGCGGAACCGTCGCCGAATTGGATATCCACCTTAGCATTTGCCTTGGTTTGAATCTTATCCCCTTCTTTCAAAGCGGTTCCTAAACTTGCTTTGTCTTCGGTTAAGTCTGCGTGTTGGATTCTTGCTTCCCCTACGCTAAAAACTACGATGGCCGATGGTTGGTTCTGTTTTGCGTTCGCGGAATCCGCGTTCTCCGCAGGCTTTTTACAAGCTCCGGCATTCAACAGACCGACCATTAGGACGGCCGATGCAACGGAAATGATCTTATTCATACCCCTATCCTTTTTGATCGAGATTGATTGGAACCGCGGTGGAGGCAGTGTCCGATCTATATTGGGTTAACACTCATGAATCCTGGATTTTCAATATATTTCAATTTTTTTTTACTAAACGGAAGATATTTCCTGTGCCAAAATCAGCAAAATATAGCTCACCTGAGGGATCTCTGCCAAATGTACTAATTTGGTGATGAGTTTCTTTTAGGATCCTAAGTTTGGGTCTTTTTCCCTTCCCTACTTCGAATGCAAAGAATTTTCCGGAAACAAAATCCGCGAAAATGTACCAACCTTGCAAAAAGGAAAGATTTTTCCCACGATACACATAACCGCCAGTAATAGACTGGCCAATTCCGTGATCATATTCGAGGAGAGGATCTTGCAATCCCTGCTTGGAACAGTTGTTCGGCGGAGAGAAACAATGGAATCCTTCCGTTATATTCCATCCGTAGTTCCCACCTTTTAGAATGAGATCTACTTCTTCCCAAAGATTTTGGCCCACGTCAGCTGCGTATAGATCTCCCGTTTGGGAGTCAAAAGAAAATCTCCAAGGATTCCGAAGCCCATACGCCCAAATCTCCGGTAGGTAACCAGGCCTGTTCTTGTACGGATTGTCCTCCGGGATCTTATAAGCGGGAGCTTCTGCCTCTAGATTCGGTTCGATACGGATCATGCTCCCTAGATAGGTAGAAGTATTTTGCCCGTTCTTGAGAGGATCTCCTCCCGCCCCTCCATCTCCAAAGCCTATATATAATTTTCCATCCGGACCAAAGGAAAGCTGGCCGGCATTATGATTGGAGTAAGGCTGATCGACCCGAAGTAAGACTCTCTTGCGATCCTTCCATTGGATCGTTTTACTCTCGTCCCATCTGAATTCCAGGATCAGGGTTTGGTCCTTCCCCGCTTCCTTAGAGACTGCGTTCACATAGAATAGATGATTTTCTTGGAATCTAGGATGGAAGGCGAGACCGAGTAAGCCTTCTTCCGATCGAGTCTCTACGTGGCCCGTAAAATCTGCGATAATCTTTCCTTCCTGTTTACTCAGGTTGAATGTATAGATCTTTCCTCTCTTTTCCAGGATCACCATCGTGTCCGGCTCATCCGGGCGGAATTGTATATCGGTAGGTTCCCTGTATCCGGAACCTACCTTCTCAAAGTCCAAGTCGGAGAAGGAGCCGGACTTTTTTGTAGGCACTTCGACAGGCTTCTTCGACTTCGCAAAAAGAAGAGAAAAAGAAACGGTCCCGAAAAGCAAAACGAAAGGGAAAATAAAGAATTTACTGGCAAATCGTCTCATTCCTCCTAAAAACTAGCCGTTTCCAGCCCATAGTCAAGATAGAAAAAGCCAAAAACTAGATGCCAAAACTTCCCGCAGAAACAGTCTGTCGTTAAGATGAGTACTAGCACCCTTCGCCCAGAATCTTCCATCGCCTTACTTGAGGAAATGGAACGGAAATATAAGCAGATTCCTTTCGAAGCCATCTTGAAACAGGATATCCTGAGACAAGGAATTCATTTTCTTCCGGAATCCTTCCAAGTGGGAGAAGAGTATAAGACCAAGGATTACTTCATCTTCTCCTTTGATCATATTCCTTTGGCGGACATGAAAGAAGGAACGGACTCCAAGGCCCCGGAAGAGATCAAGATCACCGGCGGATATTTCAATCTTCTTCCTACTGTAGTATCTACTCGCAATAATCCGAATTCTCCATACAAAGTAAAACGCATCCCTGCCGGACAAACCGACGAAGGAAGACCAGGGCTTTATCTAGGGGAGACCTTCTTAGGAAAATTGGAATATCCTCCTAAGCCAGCTTGGTACAGACACAAAACCAAGTCCGGAAAGATCCCGGGTGAGATCGCGCCGGTCATCGAATGGGGATATTTGATCTACCTTACGGTCTTTCGCAACTGCCAGTATTTCGGAAAAGACGAAGAATGCGCGTACTGCGATATCAATCATAATTACAGACAACAGAAGAATGCAGGAAGGCCTTATACAGGAGTAAAGGACATCGAAGATCTTTTAGAAGTACTCTCTTGGATCGATGCGGAAGATGAGATCGCAAAAGTGTATACGATCACAGGTGGTTCCGTAATCACTTCTCTCAAGAAGAAGAATGAAATAGACTTCTATTTGGAATATGCACAGGCCATTGAGGAAAGATTTCCAGGCCGATGGATGGGAAAGATCGTTTCCCAAGCCTGGGAGAAGGAAGACTGCCAGAAGTTCAAGGACGTAGGCATCCAAGTCTATCATCCCAACTACGAGGTATGGGAACCGGAACTATTCCGTAAGATCTGTCCAGGAAAGGAATCCTATATCGGAAGAGATACTTGGATCAGAAGGATTGTGGATTCCGCCGAAGTGTTCGGACCATCTTATGTGATCCCGAATTTTGTAGGGGGAGTGGAACTCTCACAACCTTGGGGATTCTCCACAGTCTCTGAAGCGATCCGATCCACAGGAGAAGGTTTGGACTTCTTCATGTCCAAGGGGATCATGCCTCGTTTCACAGCTTGGTGCCCCGAACCTTATACGACTCTCGGAACCCAAGCGGGACCTCCGTTGGAATATTTCTGCGAACTACTCACAGTCTGGAAGGCTACATTCGAAAAATATAATCTTCCAGTTCCTCCGGGATATGGTGAACCGGGCCCAGGAAAGGCGGTCTTTTCAGTTTCCGCCTTTATGGACGTGATCGGATATCAAGGGAGAAATTAATCTCCCCCTCCGCTGCTAGACCGGGTGACTCTTCTCCAAGTATCCGCCCAGGAAGCGAATGAGTTTTGGTTCCTGGTCTGGACATAGAGTCTTCCTTTACCTGAAAATCTGGCGACGAGTCCTTCTCCGGATAGAAAGAGGGACTTCAGTCCTCCTACCTTATCTATGCTATAGTCCAGGCTCGGTTCAAATCCTACGATATGCCCTGTGTCTACGATGTAAGTCCCATCCACATCCACAGTATGGATCGCACCAAAGCTAGAGAAGAAAAGCTCTCCGCTCCCGCTTACTTTCAGAAAGAATAGACCTTCTCCGGCAAAGAATCCTTTGAAGCCTCCCCATTTACTATCTATGGTGAGATCCGTGCTACCTGCGACGTATGCTCCTCTGCTGAGGATCAATTCTTCGTTCTTGAGACTGCGATGTTCCAAGTCTCCTTGGGTGGCGGAAGTCAGGAACAATTCCCCTTCTCCACCTTCTGCAGTGAACGTATTTTGGAAGAAGCTTTCGCCACTAAAGAGAGCTCTCTTTGCGGAGGCAAAGATCCCGCCTTGCGCCTTCGTCTCCATCTTCACTTTAGAGGACATGGCGACCATAGCGCCGGATTCCGCTCGGATGGATTCGCCTGCGCTTAGAGTAAGTTTGATAATAGGAAAATCAGGTTTTGCTAATATTTCGTGTTTCATAAAATGACCTTATTGTTTTTTGGGAGGCAATTCGTTTCGGAACCAAGAGCCTAAAGAAGGAACGTTCCTGGATTGGATCCAAAGTCTACCCTTACCCTTGAATTTCGCTACGAATCCTTCTCCTCCTAGAAAGAAGGATTTCCAGCCTCCGAACTTAGTGATCTCGTATTGCAAGCCTTCTTCGAAGGCTACGATATGTCCTGTGTCTACGATGAATTCTCCTTCGACCTCCAAGACCTCGATTCCTCCGTAACTGGAAATAACGAGAGGTCCCTTTCCGGAAAGCTTTAAGAAGAAGAGGGATTCCCCACTGAAGAACCCTTTTAGTCCTTGGAACTTGGTATCGATATCGATCGTAGGATCCGCCGCCAAGAAGGAACTGGATTGCACAAATATCGTTCCGTTTAGATCCAATTTTTCCACGTCACCCGGAAGAGTGGGAGCAAGAAGCACTTCTCCCGGCTGTGGTGCGGTAAACGTGTTCATCCAAAAGGATTCTCCACCAAGAAAGGCAGCCTTTAAGGATTTAAAGATCCCTTTTTGCGCCTTTGTGGTTTGGATCTGAACATGAGCGCTCATACTCATAAGGGCTCCCGCTTCCGCCCTGATAGACTCGCCGGAAGAAAGACTGACCTTCGCGATGGAATAAGAAGGTTTGTATAATAATTGAATATTCATTTTTTATCCTGATGAATGGAGATTAAACTGGAAGAAGCCTAGTAAGCCAACTGATGAAGCTGGAAGGTACCCTACTTTGGATCCAAAGAGTTCCGTTTCCGGAGAAGTTTGCCACAAGACCTTCTCCTCCGAGCAGAGTGGATTTCCAATTCCCGCCCGCTCTTCCCACACTGAACTGAAGAGAATTTTCGAAGGCCACGATATGACCTGTATCCACGGTATAATTTCCTTGTACTTGGATGGGAACGATCGCGCCGTACGAACTCAAGAAGGCCTTTCCGCTTCCGGAGACTTCGAGTAGGAATAATCCTTCTCCTCCGAACAAAGAACGAATTCCACCGAACTTAGAAACTACTTGGATCCCGGAATCGGATGCCAAGTAAGATCCGGATTGGACCATTACACTTCTACCGTTCAGATCCAATTCGATGATGTCTCCCGGAAGATCCGGAGCAAGACCGATCTCTCCTCCTTCCGAGGGTGCGATGTACGTATTGAAGAAGAAGGATTCTCCTCCTAAGAATTTTCTAGCGAGTGCGGAGAAGAAACCGCTACCCATCTTGGTTTCCACCTGCATTTTAGAGCTCATGTACACCATGGCTCCCGCTTCCGATTTAATCGATTGACCCGGTCCCAATCTAAGTTTCAATAAGGAGAACGAAGGTTTGTGAGTGATCTGATATTGCATACCCGAGAGACTTTGGAAAATATTTTCCAAACCGTCAATCCGATTCCCGGTTAGAAATACTCGAATTCGATGACAGATCTCACCCTTCTTCCTTGCACCTATGAAACAAGTTCTGATAACAGGAGCGAATCGAGGGATCGGTTTGGAACTCTCTACACTCTTCGCCGAAAAAGGATACCAAGTCGTTGCGGCTTGCAGAAAGGCTTCCGAACCTTTGAGAAGATTGGAGGTCAAGATCTACGAAGGCCTGGACCTGACCCAAAGCCAGAGCTTCGAATCCCTTTCCAGTTTCCTTTCGGGGACCAAGATCGATATTCTCATCAATAATGCGGGAATACTCATCCCGGACAATCTAGAGAGTTTGGACTTCCAAGAATTGGAAACCCAGATCCTCGTGAACGCGATCGCACCGATCCGACTGACCCGGCTTCTTCTCCCCAAAATTGCGAATCACGGAAAGATCGTATTCATTACGAGTAGAATGGGATCCATGGGAGACAATTCTTCCGGAGCATATTACGGATACAGAATGTCCAAGGCAGCTCTGAACGCAGGGGCAGTGAGCCTGGCTCGGGACCTTCTCCCCCAAAAGATAGGAGTGGGCATCTATCACCCGGGAATGGTGGCCACGGAAATGACCGGTAGACAGGGAATTTCCCCTAGATCTGCTGCCGAAGGACTGTATCATCAGATAGCTTCTCTTACCCTGGAAAGGTCCGGAAGATTCTTTCACCAGAACGGGGAAGAGTTACCATGGTAAAAAGGATTCTGTCTCCCTAAAACAACACTGTTGTAAAAAGGAGACAGAAGTACAGAAATTTCTTTCGGATTATGTCTATTCGACCCTGAATCCGGCTGTACTTCCCTTTCAAAATCGCTTTTTTGCACTGCACCTGGCATGGATATTGCTTTAATAGTCCTAAAGGGTTATTTTTTCTGACCGAAAAAACAGTCAGAGAATTAGAAGCTCGGTGCAAAGCGAGATACTGACCCTGGTTCTTTATAGAACCGGGATAGGAAACCGATGAATTTCACGGAACACAGAAAAACATTAAAAGAAACAGTTAGAATTAAGGGGATCGGGCTCCATTCCGGTAAGGAAGTGAATCTGATCGGACATCCCGCACCAGTCGGGACAGGCATTGTATTCGAATATCGCAAGGGAGAAGATAAGGCTTCCATCCCAGTAGAGTTAAGCAATGTGGTAGATACGAGTAACGCCACCACATTAGGGGACGGGCTCCATAGAGTCCAAACGGTAGAGCATTTGATGGCAGCCGTTTTCTCCGTTGGGATCACAGACATGATCCTAGAGATCGACTCCGTAGAGGTTCCCATCATGGATGGTTCCTCCCTTCCCTTTTTGGAAGCCTTCGAAGAGACCGGTTATACCGAATTCGAAGAGAATATAGAACCGATTTATGTTAAAAACCCAATGTGGGTGGTGGACGGAGATAAGTATCTGGTCATTCTACCTAGCAAGGAATGGAAGGTGACCTATACGATCGACTTCCCTCATCCCCTCCTCAAAGGCCAGAACATCACAGTCAATTTAGACAGAGATATCCTCAAAAAAGAGATCCTTCCGGCAAGAACCTTCGGTTTCCTCAAAGACGTAGAAGCATTGCAAGCCCGGGGACTGGCAATGGGAGGTTCCTTGGACAATGCAATCGTTCTTACCCAAGACGGTTACCTGAACGAATCCCTGAGATACGAAAACGAATGCGTACGACACAAGATCCTAGATCTAGTGGGAGATCTTTCCATCGCGGGAAGACCGATTATCGGACATTATCTGGCTTCTAAAGCGGGTCACGCTCTGGACGTATCTATGGCTAAGTTAGTCATGAGTTCTGAAACAGGAAATGAACTCGGAAAATACAAGAGCCGCCGGATCCCTCTCTTCAAAAGAAAAGCAGCCGTCGTATAGTCCTTTCGGGATCCGGGCAAGGAAAGTCGTCGGATCCCTGCTATTCCCTTTTATAAAAGACTTGTCGATTCAGAAAACCCGGTTTATACAGCTTTCGGGCAGTAAAATCGATGAACGGCACGAAAAGGATCACGTACCAAGGGATAGTCGCCTTTCCCGGAAGATTTTACGGTCGTTGCGTAAAGATCGGTACCAAGAGAAGACATCTCGCCCACGGTGCCTATATCCATGAATCCCAAAAACAGGATGAGCTCTCTAAACTCTCCAAGGCCTTAGAATCCTCTAAGGTTGAGCTGAAATCCATCATCACAAAATTAAAAGCAAGAGAAGAAGACAAGGAACTGAAAGAGATCCTAGAGACCCAAGTCACGATCACAGAAGATCCTGGGTTACAAGACTCGTTCCGAGTACGGATCAAAGAGTATAATGAGAACGCTTTTCTTGCGGTCCAAAACACGATCAATGAACTCACTGATAAATTTACTAGGCTGGACAACCCCTTCTTCCGGGAAAGATCGGATCATTTTCAAGATATCTCCAACCGCATCCTGGAAAATCTCTTAGATAAGAAGGAAGAGGTATCCTTTCTCGCAGACCAATCCGAAGACGTGATCCTAGTCGCAAGACAGATTACTCCTTCTCAGATGATCCTAATGGATAAGAGCAGGATCCGAGGGATCGCAACCGATCTGGGAGGAAAGACAGGTCATATGGCCATCCTTGCCAGGAACTACGGGATCCCTACTGTAGTCGGTCTCAAGGAATTTTACAGAAACGTAAACGACTTGGAGTATGTTTTCCTAGACGCCGACACCGGCCAGATGGTCAGAAATCCAACCATCGAAGAGGTGAAGTACTACGGAGCCTCCTCTCCTCTGATCAACGAGGAAAAATCCTCCAAACCGAAGAAGGCGATCACTAAGGACGGGATCCGCATTCGCTTAAAATGTAATCTAGAATCGGATACGGACTGCGATCTTGCAAAGAAGGCGGACGTGGACGGAGTGGGACTCTTTCGATCCGAATCCCTATTCTTGAAATACCAGGATAAGAACGTCTCCGGCGAAGAGCAATTCCAGGCCTACAAAAGGATCGCAGAAGGAATGGATCCAAACCCAGTGTATATTCGGACCTTCGATATAGGTGCGGATAAATTCTCCACCGGAGAAGAAGAGGACAACCCTTTCCTAGGAAATCGCGGGATCAGATATAGTTTACAAAATGTGGACTGGTTCAAGGAGCAATTAAACTCCATCTTAAAAGCCTCCGCCTATGGGAATCTGAGTATCCTACTTCCGATGGTGACAAGCGTTGCAGAGATCCGAAAGACCAAGGCAATATTAGAAGAATGTAAAAGGGAACTTTCCACCGCGAAGGAAAAATTCAATAAGAAGATCAAACTAGGAGTGATGATAGAGACCCCGTCGGCGGTTTCCTCTATGGATGTGCTTGCCAAGGAAGTGGATTTCTTTTCCGTAGGAACAAACGATCTACTCCAATATCTGATGGCAGTGGATCGAAATAACGCAAACGTTTCGAATCTGTACAATCCATTCCATATTTCTTTCCTAAGAGCACTCTCTCAGATCGTAGAGACTGCCTGGAAGTACGAAAAGCCTTTGAGTATTTGCGGAGAGTTAGCCTCCGATACGAATTTTACGATCCTATTATTGGGGTTAGGATTTAGAGAACTCTCTGTCGCACTTCCTTTCGTTGGTTCCATCCGAAAGATCCTAGGATCAGTCGGTCTTAAGCAGGCAAATTTCTTATTAAAGAAAATTATGGAACTTTCGGAAGAAGAGGACTACGAAGCGATAGAAGCATTCTTGTTCAGTAAACATCTAGAATAAGCGAATGCATTTCAAAGAAAATGAACGACCACTCCAAATCAGGACTAATTCCACACGAGATCTCTTATCTCTCCAATAAACGTTAACTCTGTCTAAGATTTCTTCGATCCAATCCCGATCAAAATCTAAGATCTTAAGAGTTCGTTTCTTCTTTTTCTTCCGCTTTAGAATAATCCAGGCTCAGGAACAGGAACGGATCTTGCTCCAGCTTCTTCTCCTGTAAGAAAAGAGGTCCAAAGGATTCTTTCGGCTTCAGGAAATTCAAATAGGACTGTTTTTCGGTGCGCAGGAAAAAGTTCCCGCGGATCTGATGCTCTGCATTGAACTCCGAAACCTTTTTTAAGATCGAAGGTAGATTTCTATTCTCCGAATGAGATGCGGAGAATAGAATTTGGAAGTTCCGATCCTTCCACTTTCCTTGGAGAGCGAATCCTTTCTCAAAGAAGAATTCGGAAAACGCTAACTGGTCGGTCCCTTCTTCCAATCGCTTATAATGAAAATTGAATTCGGAACCCAGTATTTGAGGTAAGAATGCATCGAATCGGATCCCGGGCGCCTTCTCCCAGCCTTTCGTCAAACAGATCCCTTTTTTAAAATTCGGACCCAGGTTGTTTAACTCTATTTCGCTACTTCCGCTTTGGGAACCAAGCTCGGCTCTTGCAAAAATAAATCCTAGATTCAAAGGCGAAAACTCTCGGATCCTGGAAAAGTCCCAGATCTCCTTCTCTTTCAAGGGAGAAAAATAGAGATTGTCCAAGGCATACAGATCCGAATGTCCGTAAGGCTCGAAAATACTAGGTTTGCTAAGAAGGGTTTTCGCCATATACCTCCAATATCGGCTCCCGACTAAAAATCCACTGGGCAAAAAAAAGCCCCGGATCGCAAAACCCGAGGCTTTTTCAGGAAAGATCGCCTTCCAAAGGCCAATCTCTCTATTAAAGAAATCTTATTTATCCGCAGTGTAGACCTTTTTGATCTTATCCGCGTATTTCTCAGCGATCACATGTCGTTTCATTTTCAACATATTGTTCAGCTCTTCCCCTACTTCGAACGGTTTGGAAACCAAGAAGAATGGATTCACTTGCTCGAAGGATTTAAATCCGTTCTTGGAATTGTTTAGAGCCTTGATCTCTTTTCTGTACAGATCCTGAACCTTAGGATTTTCGATCAATGCCTCCTTGTTGGAAGCATCGACTCCATTCTCCTTGGCCCACTCGTCCAGTTTCTCAAAATCAGGAACGATGATCGCTCCCAGGTTTTTCTGGTCTTGGCCGATAATCATACACTGGCTAATATAAACCGATTCTTGGAGTTTATTCTCGATAGGAACCGGCTCCACGTTCTCTCCACCGAGCAGAACTACAGTATCCTTTGCTCTTCCGGTCAGGGTCAGGGTATGCTTGAAGTTGATCATTCCCATGTCGCCTGTATTCATCCAGCCGTCTACGAGAGCCTTGGCAGTCGCTTCTTCATTCTTGAAATAACCCTTCATGACCTGAGGACCGTTCACGAATACGACTCCCTTACGTCCGAGTTTTCCTTTCACGATCTTACCGTTCGCGTCGATCTCGGTTAAGACCTCATTATTATCGTTTCTGATCTGAAGATGGGTTTTAGGTACAATGGAACCCACGGAACCGATGATCAATTTCTGGAAAGTCCTTACGGAAAGAACGGGAGAAGTTTCCGTCATTCCATATCCTTCCAATACATTGATACCGATATTGTTGAAGAATTCGTCTACGTGACGAGGAAGCGCTCCCCCTCCGGAGATGGAGGCTCTGAGTTTTCCGCCGGTAGCGGTCCTGATCTTAGAAAGAACGATCTTATCCAGGGTCGCGCTATTGAAGAATACTCCGAGTCCCGCCAAAATATACAGAGGCAGGCTCAGGAAAGACAACTCTGTAGAAGCTAAATAATAAGCTGCAATGGAAGAAAGGACAGTCAGAGTGAATGGTCCGGTCAGGATCCATTGGAAGAACATTAGAATTCCATAAAACAAGGAAAAGATCGGATTTCTTCCGTGATAATCCACTTCTTTGCCGGTGATAAAACGGACCGCCGCATTCTTCTTGTCGGAGAAGAAGTAAGCCAGTTTGAATAGCCCTCTGCGAAGCGCCGGAGTTTGGCTCGGATCGTTAATACGAGTGTAGATCCCATTATAGATATTCTCCCAAAGACGAGGAGCAGAACCCATAAAGGTTGGCTTCACAGTAGCCAGATCTTGGCGAAGATCCCTTACGTTTGTGTAATATGTAGAAGCACCAATGCTAATACAAACATACTCAACAACCCTTTCGAATACGTGCCAGATCGGAAGAATGGAAAGAAGTCTCGCTTCCGAATTGATCTTGAGCATCGGAGTTACATTCAAAACCTGATGCATCATATTGGAATGCTTCAACTGCACTCCTTTTGGAAGACCTGTGGTCCCGGAAGTATAGATCAGAGTAAATAGATCATCAGGATGGATATTCGCAACTCTATCTTCCGTTTTACGAGAACCGGAAGCTCTCAGTTGTTTTCCTTTTTCGATGAGATCGTACATCTTAAGAACGCCAGGAGCACTGGAGTCCTTGTCCATTAAAATAATGGTTTTTACTTTTCCGAGCTGAGATTTGTTTCGATTGAATTTCTCCAGCATCTTATCGTTCTCGATAAAGACCACTTCGGCTTCGGAATGGCTTACGATGTACACGATCTCGGAGTCTGTGATATCAGTTCCTCGAGGAACGTCAGCTGCACCGGTAAGAATGATACCGCAGTCCGCGATAATCCATTCAATTCTATTGTCTGCGATCAGAGCCACGTGGTCTCTGGATTGGATGCCTAGATCGATCAACCCTTCTGCAAGATTTAAACCGTTTTCGTATAACTCTGCATAGGTGAGTGGCAAATAGTTCTTTTGCGCATTCTTATAATAAAAAGCCGGACGGTCCTTAAATGTATCCGCTGCCTCACGAAACAACTGGGCGAGATTCTCAGCCATGAATGGAAATTCTCCTGAATGAAAAGAGGTAGATGAATTGAGCTCCGGAGATAGCAAACCGGAACCTTTTCCAACTTAAAACTAAATGCTGGGAGATAAATCCTTTTTTTTCGAACGATGCGAATAGAGTTTATCAAACAGTCGTTATGTATAAAATGAGACTTTAAGGCGATTCGAGCCAGTTTTTGAGCCTTCCGGTTAAAATGGGCAGATCCCTCTCTGAAATCCCATATTGGAAATGCAGTTTCTTTCCAGATTTACTAAAAACGAATAAGGCAGGCTGACCTTCTATCCGTAAACCATTGACCAGCTTCCATTTTGGGTCCAAAAGGCTGGGATATTTCATCCCAAACTCATCTGCGGCCTTTTTTATCTCGGGAATGCTCAGATCGTCCTCGGTATTCACCCCGAAAACCACTGTATTTGTGTCTTTGAGCCTTTGTCGTAACTCCTCTACCACCGGGACTGCCTTCTTGCAGGGTTCGCACCAGCTCGCCCAGAAATCCAAGATCACGAGTTTGCCCCTGTCCTCTGAGAAAGAGTGAGTCTTACCCTCCCAATCTTCCAAACTGATCTGGTAGAGAAATGGTTCTTCCGGAGTACGGCAGCCTAAGACTGATAAAAAAAAACAGATCGGAAGAAGAATGAGAGAAACTCTCCTAAAAGACATGATCCCAGGATACAAAAGGAAAGAGAGGCTACAAGTCATTTCCGAAGCATCTAGATTTCTTGCTTTCCACCTTGCCTGTAAGTCAGTCGGAAATAAATTTGTATTTGAGCTTATCTAGTGGAAGAGAATCGGATCTATAATTACTTTTATACCTTCGAGGAATTCCAAGTCTATTTGGAAGGAAAACAATTTGTAGGCCTCGGCATTTCTTCTCACCCGGATCCGAATTTTACTCCTACAAATGCACCAAAGATCTCTCTTCGCTACGATCTTAAAAAAGGCCTGCTCTTAAAAGATCTAGGGGAGAAGGAACCGAAACTCCTTTCTTGCAATACGTGGTCCGACGATACCTGGAACAGAAAGGAAGATCTATTCGAATGGAAACCGAATGAGAAAGACCAAGTCTATTTCCAAGCATTAGATCGGAATAGGCTCCATATGCATTGGAAGTCCGACCTCGACATCCCCTTTTCCGGGATCTTACATGCAAAGAAAAAAGGGTTTTTGGCAAGGCTCTTCGGATAAATCTTCCTACAACGTAAAAGAAGAGTTCCTACAACGCGGGAACTCGTAATTTTTTCGCTCGCGTAGAAGACGATTTTATGATATACGGGATCTCGTAAACCCACGAGCCACTCCCCCCACCCGAACTAGGGCGGGGGCCCTCTCTTCAAAAACTCTTAATGGAGTTCCTACACAATTCTCTATTCGTGGGACAACAGATCTAAAAAGATCTTTTTGGTTTTTTTCACAGAAACTGTCCTTTCAAATTTCTTCAGATCCGGTTTTTTGAGCTTTTTAGGTTTTTTATAATATTCTAAAATTGAATTCTTCCAATTCATTTTCGAATCGGGCGAAATATAGAAACAAGACTCCCCTCCGATCTCCCGAAAGACTTCCAGATCGGAAACGATACAAGGAATCGAATAAGCCAATGCCTCCAACAAGGGGATACCAAATCCTTCATAGATGGATGGGAATAAGAACAAGTCTGCGTTCGAATACAGATACTGTAGCTCTTCCTCGGTTGCGGAATCGATCCAATGCAAACTCCCTTTCTGGGAGGCCTCTTTGAATTCTTCTAGAAATTCAGGGGATTCCCAACCTGCCTTCCCTGCATGCACCCAAATTCCTGGGAATTTTGGATTTTCTTTTTGCAAGGCCTGGTATGCTTTCCATAATATTTGATAATTCTTCCTCGGTTCCAGAGTAGAAACGGTGAGAAAGAATCTCTTGGAAAGTTTCTTTGTCCTCTCTGTGGGAGCAGTCTTTCGATGAACAATCTCTTTGGGGGAATAGCCCGGATATACGATCTCTATCTTTTCCTTGGGAAAAGAATAATACGTTTGCAGTTCTTTTGCGGTGAATTCCGAGTTCGCGAGCACAAAGTCCGCTCTTCGGATACTTCTTCTGAGATAGAATAATTGCTGTAGCCTTGCGATCGGCCTCATTGTTTCCGGAAAACGATAGGCTACGAAATCATGATAGGTCAGAACTCCCGGGACCTGCTTTGGCAAGAACAACGGAAATACCTGCTGGGTCCCCCAAAAAAGATCGATCTTATGTTTTCGAAGCTGGAAGGGAAGATAAAACGCGAAATACAAACCACCCTTCTTCGCGAAAGGCCCATCTCCTATTACGACTCTTATATTCGAATTCTTTAATAGTTCTGAATATCCTTCATGAATGGGTCTATGGGAAAACAAAAGGAATTCGAAGTCGGTATCCGAATCGAATCCCCTAAGTACGGATGTGATAAGCTTTCCTACTCCGGAAACAGGAGTGGATAATGGCCTAGCATCCACTGCGATCCGAAAGATTTTTCGATCCTTATTTTTCTTTTCCTTCAAAGAAAGATCCTTTTACCAACGTTCTCTTACGGATGACTGCATAGAGTTTTGAAATTCCTTCCAAAACTCCTGCACGATCTCTTTTTTTCCGGCGATCAATCCGATCCCAAGTTTGGAACTTAAGAAAGGATATTCCTTTCCTGATTTAATCTCAAGATCCAATCCTCCGGAGGCTCTTAAGATCGCAATCCCTCCTGCCACGTCCCAATCGTTCTTGGGACGCAAGGACAATGTCATCGGGAATTTTCCCACTGCCACTAAGGCTAGTTTATAAGCAATGGAGCCTTTAGCCTTCAAAACGAATCTTTCTCCGTAGTGAATATTCTGAAAGAGCTTGTCTCTCGTTTCGGATACCGATACAAGTATTTGGTTCGGATCTTCCGGCTTTGCATCTTCTAAAAACTTGGATCTGTCGTCCCAATTGATCTTCCGATCTTTATAAGGAGTTTCTAATATTACATATCCGGAACCTATGCCGGCCCTTCCCCAGAAGAACTCACCGGTGACCGGGTTCATCACGATCCCAAAATCAAGTTTTCCGTTCTCAACAAGCCCTAGACTGATCGCGAACTCAGGGTTCTTTGCTACGAACTCTCTTGTCCCGTCTATCGGATCGAGGATCCATACGCGAGAGGCTTTGGTTTTAGGGGAGAATGTGGACTCTTCTTCGGAGTAAACAGGATCCTGGAGAAGTTCTCGGATCCCGTTCGCAATGATCTCGTTTGCTCGGAGATCCGCCTGAGTCAAGGGATCTCCTTTGGATTTCTCCATCACGTCGAAATCCGTTCCATAGATGGAAAGGATCTCGTCGGCTGCTTCCAGAACAAGTTTAGAAACGGTCTCCGCTTCTTCCGGAAATCGCATTCGATGTATGGATCTATTTTCCGGCAGGCTGTTGGCCGGCTTTCTCGTCGCTATGAGGCTCCTCGTCCAAATTTTCCGGACGTAAATAGAACACTTCATTGATCGGAGTCTGGAGATAGATCTCCGGATCCATTAAGTAATTATAAAATACAATATAAGTCTTGTATTTTACGTAGACACCGTAAGTCCCTTTTTGCGGCTCATATTGGATGGAATCCGCTTTTAGGTCCTTGGTATATTCTTTATAATCCAAGTATTTGCGATGAAGGCTGTATTTCATTGCGGAGAGAAGGTTCTTTTCAAGGGTCGCTTTCTTGGAAGCGTCGGAGATCTTTCTGTTCTTATTGAACTCTTCGACCTTATTGAATTCCTCTACTAAACCGCTGACCTTACCAGCAAACAAAGGACTCGCCAAGCAGATAGACAGGGCTAGTATTACGATCCGTTTCATTGTTTCTCCTATGTTCCTAATATAGTATCGGTATTTAAGGGGAGGAACTTTTCCCCCAGTTATAATTTCTCTAAGGGAGTATATGCAAGGAAAAAGTTTTTCTCCAGGGCCCCGAACCTGATTTTTACCTTTCGATTCTTGCCTGTTCCTTGCACGGAAATCACGATCCCAGCCCCAAACTGAGCATGCTTGACCCTGTCCCCCTCCCGGATCTCGGCTTCCTCTCCTAATGGTGCGCCGGATTGTTCCGGCTCAGAATAGGAAGTTTCTCTAGGTTTCGGCTGATAGCTTTGGTAGGCTCCGGCAGAGGCAGTAGGAGGACCTTCCGGTCGTCTGACCCCTTTGCGGGAAAGCGGCCCTTCTTCTCCGAAACATTCTACCGGGATCTCCGGCAAAAAGCGAGAAGGGATCCGAGGTTCTACTTTTCCGAATTTTCGGGAAGTCCTGCAATAGCTGATATATAGCTTTTCTCTAGCCCTGGTCAGAGCCACATAAAAAAGTCTTCTCTCTTCTTCTTCCCCGTTCGGTTCTTCCAGGGTCATCAAATGCGGGAAGGTCCCCTCTTCCAAACCTGTAATGAATACCGTAGGAAACTCCAATCCTTTCGCATTATGCACAGTCATCAAATGCACATAGTCCGTAAGCTGGGCGGTGTCTTCTTCCGAAGTGAGAAGGCTGATCTGATTCAAATATTCTTCGAGACTGGGAGAATCCTCTCTTGTCTCATATTCCTCGATGGAGTTCACGAATTCCCTCACGTTCTCCACTCTGGAAACCGCTTCCTCGTCATGGGAATTTCTTTCCATGTATTCTACCCAGCCGCTTCTTTCTATGATCTCTAAGGCGATCTTGGAGGGAAGTTCTCCCTTCTCTTTCTTTTCGATCAGGTCCTGGAATAGATTATAGAGTTCCTTTGCCTTTCCGAGGCCGGCCTTCTTCAAGGGAAGTTTGGCATGTCCGATCGCTTCCAAGAAAGAGATCCCCTCTTGGAGAGAGAATTCCCGGATCTTTTCCAGACTGGCCTCGCCGATACCACGAGGAGGAGTATTCACAATCCTTAATAAAGATGTGGAATCCAATGGGTTCGCAACCACATTCAGATAAGCGATCATATCCTTGATCTCCGCTCTATCGAAGAACCTAAATCCTCCGAAGATCTTATATGGGATCCCCGCCGATCTTAATTTTTCCTCAAAATACCTGGACTGTGCGTTGGTCCTATAGAATATTGCAAAATCCTTATATTCTTTTCCCCTTCTATATCCTAGTTCGATCTTATTGGTTGCAAAAGTTGCTTCTTCGCTTTCATTCTCGAATTCGGAAAGTGAGATGATCTCTCCTTCTTCATTATTCGTGAATAATTCCTTTTCTTTCCGATCGCTATTGTTAGAGATCACTTTGGAAGCGGCTCGGATGATCCTGGAAGTGGATCTGTAATTTTCTTCCAACTTCACTACGTATGCATTCGGGAAATCCTTTTCAAAATTCAGGATATTCGAAATATCCGCACCTCTCCAGGAGTAAATGGACTGATCGTCGTCCCCAACCACGCATAGATTCCCTCTTTCTCCGGAAAGAAGTCGGACCAATGTGTATTGGGTCTTATTCGTATCTTGGTATTCGTCCACCATGATATAATTCCAACGATCTTGGTATTTCTTTAATACATCCGGAAATTCCTGAAAGAGTTGTACCGTGCGTAAGATCAGGTCCCCAAAATCCATGGCCTGGTTCTTCTTCTTTCTCTTCTCATATTCCTCGTAAATAGAGGAGATCATCTGAGAACGGTGAGAGAAGTTTTCCTTTCTGACATACCCGTCCGGATCCATCATGGAATCCTTCCAAGAAGAAAAGATCCCGACCAAGGAAGAAGGCTTGTACTGCTTCGGATCCTCATGAAGATCCTTAATAACCTGCTTAATTAAGGATTCTTGTAATACGGAATCGTAAACAGTAAATCCCGAGCTCATACCTAGATGAGCTGTTTCTCTTCGTAAAATATAAAGGCAGAGAGAGTGAAACGTCTTGATCTGTACATTAAAAGGAAGAGAAGGCACCAAATGGCTCACCCTCTCCTGCATTTCCGCAGCGGCCTTATTTGTGAATGTTAAGGCGCAGATGGAATCCGTTCTTTTGTTCAGGATCAGATTTGCGATCCTATGAGTGATCACCCTGGTTTTTCCGGAACCCGCTCCGGCGAGAATGAGCACCGGTCCTTCTAAACGAGAGACCGCCGCCGCCTGCGGACCATTCAAGCCCTGAAGAAGGTCTTGCATAAAGACTTCTTAGAACCGGTAGTCCCCGATACCGAATACGAACTGGAATGCATGATCCGATTCGTATTGAGCAAAGGGAGCCCAGAAGTTTCCGGTCGGTCTTAGCTTTTGCGCAAAGTAAATACGTAGAGGAAGAACGGGGATCTGGATCCTTAAACCCACTCCCCAAGAATATCTCATCCTATCGAATGCGACGTTATCCGCGGATAGCACAAGTCTTGCCGGGTTATTCAGGTCGTCGTAGGTAACGTCAGCCTTTCGTCCGTTCAATGGATTGAAGTTGTTTTGGATGTACCAACCCAGAGGATTTGCTTGGATGGCAGCTTCCTTATTCTTATCATAATTATCGAAGTAATCTTTTTTAGTTCCTACGAAACGGTTGACCTGTTCGTACAAAGCTCCCCCGTCCAAGAAGACGACAAGCCAAAGCAAGCTAGGCTCGATCGGGAATCGCAACTCCGTATCGAAAAGAATACGGTTCTGAGCACCGTCCCTCCACTCTGTCGGGAATTTGGCGTCGTTATAATACCAACCCCGCAAGGATTCATAACCACCTATGATGAGTAAATCCTGAGGATAGATATATGGATTCTGCACTGGATCCTGGCTATGAGAACCATGAAAAGGCGCCCTTTGGAAGATGAAAGTATTTGAAGATCGGAACTCTTGCACTACTCTCCATCTTCTAAGCGCGTTATTTCGGATCAAACCGCCAAAGGTAAAGTCGAACCAAGTATGATAATATTCACCCAGGATCCTGTACTGATCGAAGTGAGACCTTCCTCCCAAGAGCTGACCGACGTTATCTACCTGAAGTAGAAGATCGTATCCCCGAGTAGGAGCAAACACGTTATCCCGAATATCATAAGAGATACCGTTCGTGAGCTGAGAACGGAACTGCCAACCGCGTCTTACGTTTGCAAGAACGGTATCCGAAACGAGAGCCGTCGGATTCGAATAAGAATAGAACGCGGGAGTATAACGGTGGAAGTGAGTCCAGTTCGTTCCCAGACGGTGAGCAAGACCGAAAGTCAATCCCAAACCGTTGTTATCGTATGTCGCATTCTCTACAGTTGGCGCAGTCGTACTGTCCGAAATAGAGATCGTAGAAGTAGAACCTAAGAATATGGTCCGCGAGAAGTAGAACATGGAAAGGGAAAGAGACCAAGGAGTATCATTCATCCAAGGTTCCGTCCAAGACAGAGTAAATGACCTACGATATGGACCGAACTCCAAACGACCGGAAACCTTTTGTCCGGTTCCGTTCAAGTTATTCTCTCCGATCTCCGTAAAGATGGTAAATCCTGTGATAGTTCCATAACCACCACCCATGGAAACAGTTCCAGTCGGCTGCTCCAGTACTTCAATCACCAGGTTCATCTTGGTATCGTCCGAGCCCGGCCTCATATTGAAGTTTACTTCCTTGAAGTAACCTAAGTTAAAGATCCTTTCCCTTGAGCGGTTAACCAGAGTGGAGTCAAATAGATCTCCCGGTTTAAAGAGAAGTTCTCTTCGGATCACCTTGTCCTGGGTCTTTTTATTTCCCTTGATGATCACATTCTCGATCTGAGCCAGGTTATTCTCGCGGACGGTAAAGTCCACATGGACGAATTTCCTTCCTCTCAATTCAGGATTTCTATTATAAATTTCTCGTAATTTACGAATACTTAATTGTCTGTATTCTTCCTCGCAGATCTTTCTTTCCAGATCGGTTCTGCGGGAATAGCAGTTCTCGTAATACTGCAAACTCTCCTCGTCCAAGGAGACTATTTTACGGCGGGGAATGACCTGAGCGAAGATATGCCCTTTGGAACCGTAGAGTTCGTTGATCGCTCCCCTATCCCTGGAGAACACGGTCTCGTCGAAGATCTCCCCCACATCCTTTTCGCTATAATCCAAGGTCTTTTCCAACTCTGGAACGGTGAAAAGAGGTTTCAGTTTATCCTTAGGAGTATCCACCGGGTTATTTTCCTTGTTCAAGAAAATAGGTCTTCCCTCAGGATCCGTAGTCATATCGTGAGAGACAGTGTAGCCGTTAAAGTAATAGACCTGGCCCTCGTAGAGTTTGATGTTTACTATGATAACGCGTCGATTCTTAGTTTCCGGATTCTCCCAATGGATCTCCCAGTTCGTCCCTTCTCGAACGATCTCAGAATCCAAATAACCCTTACTTCGAAGATAGGCCTGGACGACTTCTTTATCTTTTTCGAATGAACTTTCTTTGAAATTCCCGCCTTCGAAAAGACCTTCCTCTTTCAAGTCCATAATACCCAAAAGTTCGGAGGTCTCCACGGTTTCGTTCCCGTAGATATTGATCTTTGCGACCGGGATCTCTTCGCCCTCGTCAATAATGAATCGAACCCTGACTAGGTTGGTTTTTGGATCCGGTTTTCCAAGTTCCACTTTCACATAAGCAAGAAAGAAACCTTCGTCCCTATATTTTTGAAGAATTAAGTCCCTGGATTTTGCGACTTTCTGGGGAGTGATTACCTCGTTTTCCTTTAGAGGCATCTTTTCTCTTAAGTCAGCTGGGAATACTTCGTCGGCACCTACGAATTCCACGTCTTTCACTCGCGGTCTTTCCTTGAGCTCAACAACGACACGGATCCCTCCGTCTATTTCTTCGGCTTGGATGTCTATGAAGTAGAAGAAACCGGAGGCAAATAAGGTCTTTAGATCCCGATCGATGATCCCGCGAGTGAGAGTCTTTCCCACTTTCAATTCGATCATCGAATCGATCTCTGAGTCAGAGGTGTTTTTGTTCCCAATGAATTTGATCTCTTTAACGATCTTACCGAAGTAATCTCCTTTCTTAGAGAGCAATTGGGATATTTCGCCGGAGAAAAAGAAGGAGCCCGTTAAACAGAATACGGCGAATAACTTACTGATCTGTGCTTTTCGTTTCAAGAGTCTTTTAGAAATCGCCTACAGGCTATTTTAAAATTTAATTGTAAGCTTGTGGTGATATATTCTTTACGCAAGAGGTCTCGATTCAGGAAAACGAATCACTGACCTCCAGGCTGACGTACCATTGCAAGATTGAATCTTGTGACACCGGCTTCATTCACTTTATCGATCACTTTTACAATTGTTTGGTAATTTGCTCCGCCATCCCCGCGAATAATTACTCTATTTTTACTCGAGTCCTTCTTGTCCTTCTCTTCGCCACTGTTCGTGCCGTTGAAGATCTTGATCTTCTCCGTTAATTTCTCTAACGGAACCGGCTCTGTATCTTTATCTAAGAAGATCTTACCGTCCTTATTTACGGTAATCACTAGTTCGTCTTTTTTCTTTTCCTGAGCGGAATTGGAAGATCGAGGAAGCTCCACCTTGATCACGGTAGCCTTTTCCAAAGTAGCATTCATCAAAAAGTAGATCACGATGAAGCTGATCACATCGATCATCGGAGCAAGCTCGATCTGGCCCGCTCTTAAACCGCTTTCTCCCCGACTCCACTTTCTGAATTTCATGATTATTTCAAAAACCTAAGCGCTTGCTCGGAGAAGCTTTCCATTTCTGCAATCGCATCTTCTTTTCTTTTTTGGAAGAAGTTATGGAAGATGTACGCAGGAATAGCTACTCCCAGTCCCATAGCAGTGGTGATCAATGCCTCACTGATCCCTACTTCGGCCCCTCTGGTTCCGGACCCTTCTGCAAAGGAGCGAATGATCCCAAGTACTGTCCCGAGTACTCCGAGCAGCGGAGAGATCGTTGCAATCGTTGCCAAAGGAGAAAGGAATTTTTCCATTCTCTGGATCTGATTTAAACCCTGGGTAATAAATTCGTCGTCAACAGAAGAAGCGCTTCGTTTGTATTGAGCGATCCCCGCTTGTAAAACCTGAGAAACCGGTCCCTGGCTCAGGCTCCGCATCAGATCAGCCGCGGAGTCGTAATTCTTTTCTCTCAGAAGATCTTTTACTCTTCTCCAATCATCCGGAGAAATGGACTTCCAACGAGAAAAGAAGATCAGCCTTTCAATGATAATTGTAAATCCTATAATAGATACAAGAAGGATCAAAATAGGGATGGTTTCCGGTGGAATAATGGAAACCAAAGAATCTGTTTTAGCAAGGATCATGTCGGCTTAGGTTCTCCAAGGAGTAGGGTTTCCAACTCGGCTGTCCCTGCCAAACGATTTTTAAAAGGAATGCCTTCTTTTTGACCGTATGGAAAATCCACTCAGTAAAAATGCGAGAAAGGCGGTTTTTTATACCGCCTTTTTTTTCAGCAATTCCTTTGCGTGATGCAGAGCGCCTTTAGATATGTTCTGACCCGAGATCATCCTCGCAAGTTCCAACGTCCTCTCTTCCATTCCTAAGAATTCTGCTTCGGAGATTGTTCGACCGTCTTTTATATGTTTACTCACTAAAAGATGGTGATCTGCCGCCGCCGCAATCTGCTGCAGGTGAGTAACTAGGATGATCTGATGAGTTTTGGATAAGACTCTTAATTTCTTTGCCACATCCAAAGCGATCTCTCCACCCAGACCGGAGTCAACCTCGTCAAAAACTAAAACTTTTCCATCAAAATTGGAACCTAATACGCTCTTTATGGCCAACATCACTCTGGAGATCTCTCCACCGGAAGCGATCTTACGTAAAGGCCTTGGTTTTTCGCCCGGATTCGGACTGAAGTAGAATTCTGCCTGATCCAATCCATACTCATTTACTAAATAAGATTTTCCTTGTGCTTCTACTTCTCCTTCCGCACTTGTTTCCCAACGAAGCACCACTTGCAAACCGGCACCTTGCATTCCGAGCACTTCTAATTCAGATTTCAATTTGGTTTCGAAGCGGTTTAAGACTTCTCTTCTTGCCTTGGACAATTGCAGACACAATTGGGTCAATTTGTCTGCCGCTCTTTTCCTCTCCTTCTCTAAAGATACTTTAGAATCCAGATTCTGCTCTAGAGCTGCCAGTTCGTCTTCTGCCTTCTTTTTCGTATTTAAGATCTCTAAAATAGAAGAACCGTATTTTTTCTTTAATTTTTGGATCAGATCCAGTCTGGATTGCACATGAGAGAGACGTTCCGGAGAGAAGAAGACCTCTTCCTTTTGGTCTTGGGCACTGGCATTGATCTCTCGAATGGTTACATAAACATCTTTTAATGAAGAATCCATCTCTTCTAAAGAAGTACTGAAGGATTTGATCTTATCGGAAGCGGCCAAGATCTTAGGAAAGGATCCCAAAATAGAAGATTCACTTTCATGCAAATACCCGGTGATCAGATCCAGGTTCTCTGCCAACTTTTCGCCATGGGTAAGAAGATGCTCTTCCTTAGAGAGTTCCTCTTCTTCTCCCTCCTTCAGATTGGCGCCATGGATCTCCTCGATCTGGTACTGTAGGATCTCTTTCTTGCGGTTCTTATCCGCATGGTTCATCTCCAATTCTTCTAGCCTTTTTTTGAGGCTCTTATAGGTAAGAAAGCCCTCTCGCACCTCTCCCCTCAAAGGAACGAGCCCGGCATAGGAATCCAGTATATCCAACTGCTGGGTCTTGTCCAAGAGTAGGATCTGGTCGTTCTGGTTATGTACTTCGGAGAGCAATTCGCCCAATCCTCGAAGCACCTGAACAGAAGAAAGAGAATGATTGATCTGGATCTTGGTCTTTCCATCCCGAGAAAATTCCTTTCTGATCACTAGAGAGGGACCGTTGAGAGGAAATCCATGCTCCTCGATCCACTGCTTTGCACTCGGATTATTGGAAATATCAAAAGCGGCTTCGAGACAGTACTTGTCCGAACCAGTTCGAATATCCATCGCACTACTCTTTCCCCCCAGAAGAGAGGATATAGCATCCAAGAGTAAGGACTTACCGGAACCGGTTTCTCCTGTAATCGCAGTTAGGCCGGATCTCAAATCAATTTGAGCAGAATCGATTAAAGCAAAATCTCGAATAGAAAGCGTTTGAAGCATAGAGCCCCCTTATTTATACCTTAATATTCGTTTACTTATAAATTTTTGTAAACTATTTTTTTGTATAGTATTCATAAATTTCATTCCGCTCCGATCGGAGTTGCGAAGGAGTATTTTAAAGAAACTTTACAAACAAGTTTCCAATAGAATGCAAAGGACGAAATCGCTCTGAGAAGGCTTGTAATCCGGCGAAATCGGATTTTTGATTGCCTGATTCGTCCGAGAGGAAAGAATAGGTTTCGATTTTCTCCTCCGAAGGACGAGCATGGCAAAAAGCTTTAAACAATTAGACGCCCAGCTCTCTGACTATATCCGCAATCGTTCCCGCATCTCCGTTCAATCCTCTCGCATGAACTCCAAATTGGAGAAGTATGTACTGAGGATCCTGACGGAAGTTCTGGAAAAACTAGGACAGTCCAGATACATCGAAATGCTTTATACCATCACGAAAGAGATGGCGATCAACGGAGTGAAGGCGAATCAGAAACGGGTATTCTTCGAAGACATAGGATTAGATATCCGTAACGCGGAGCATTACGATAGCGGTCTTGCTAAGTTCAAAGAGAACTTCTCCGAAAAGATGGCAGACGAATACGGAAAGCGCTGTTTAGCGAGAGGAGTATTCGTTAAGATCAATATCATCTACGCAACCGAAGGTTTGGTAGTAGAAGTCGTAAATAATACTCCCGTAATCGAGATCGAAGAGGCTCGTATGCGGGAGAAGATGAGAAAGGCAATGGAGTACAACGATATTGCCGAGTTCTATATGGACAATATGGACAATACGGAAGGAGCCGGACTTGGGATCGCTCTTATTATGATCCTTCTCAAGAGCGAGAATATCGATCCGAACCTATTCCGGATCCAAACCCAGGCCTCGGAAACAGTCGCCAGAGTAGAGATCCCTTTCACCGATAAATACGTAACCATTAGAAGTAAGGAAATCAACCAAGTTGGAAATCACAAATAAGACCGCTGTAGTCACCGGTTCGGCCGGAGGCTTAGGCAAGGAAATGGCGATCCATTTCGCCAAATTGGGAGCCAATATCGTACTATCCGATATCTCCGGGGAAAAATTAGAGATCGCTAAGAAAGAGATCGAGGCCTTGGGCGCAAAAGTCATCGCAGTGCAAACCGACGTCTCTAAGGAAAAAGACGCCGAGAAACTCATGCAGGATGCGGTTTCTGCCTTTGGCTCCGTAGACATTGCCGTGCTCAATGCCGGCATTCTCAGGGACGGTCTTCTGATCAAAGCGGATAAACAGACTGGAAAGGTAGCCTCCAAGCTTTCTTTGGCGGAATGGCAATCCGTCATAGACGTAAACCTCACAGGTGTATTCCTAACCGGTAGAGAAGCGGCCGTTCAAATGGTAAATCATGGGACCAAGGGAGTGATCATCCCGATCGCTTCCGTTTCTATGCACGGAAACCCGGGCCAGACCAATTATTCCGCTGCTAAGGCGGGAGTAGCCGCTATGACCCGTTTATGGGCCAAGGAACTCAGCCGTTACGGGATCCGAGTAGCAGGGATCGCTCCCGGCTTTATCGCTACGGAAATGGTAATGAAGGATATGAATCCGGAGGCTCTTAAGAAATGGGAGGCTCAGATCCCGATCGGAAGATTAGGAAGGCCGGATGAGATTGCTAGTACTGCTGTATTCATTGCTCAGAATGATTTGGTGGACGGAGTAGTTCTAGAAATATCCGGAGGCGTGAAGATCTAAATCGTTTAACGCTTCCTATTAGGGAATCGATCGATTCCCTAATCCTCTCTGCTTCCGTTCTTCCATACTTTTGCCTTCAATTTTCAATTTTTCTAATTTAACTCGTTCGAAAATAGGAGCATGCCTCGTACTAACTTTAACATTGAATTATCTTTTTAATAAATTCAAAGAATCTAATAATCCCCGAAGTCTATCCGAACATTAGAATATAGAATTTTTCATTTTTTTAAAGGAACGAATAAGAAATATGAAAATATAATAAAACTCGACTGTTTATATTTATCTTAAGCGCTCGAGCAGGCATTCGATAACGTCTTTTTGGTAATAAATTATTTTGTTCCGAATTCCATAATTATATCATAATTTACACGAATGATAATTTTACAAAAATTTGAGATTGGATTCGTAAATCCTTGTAAATTTCCTAAGATATAGTAGAATGGATTCAAATACAACAGAAGGCAGACTATGGCAGCCCAAAAGTTAGACATTAAGAAAACTCATCTGGACTCTACTATCCGCGGCTTAAAAGCGGTAGCGCATCCGGACAGATTGAAAATATTACTTCATCTTTCTAAAAAAGAACACAGCGTAGGCGAGTTAGTTGATGCGTTAGGCATCAGCCAATCGGCAGCATCTCAACATTTAAGCAAAATGAAAGAAGCCGGTTACCTAGGCAGCAAGAAAGTCTCTAATCAAGTTTTCTACTCGATCAAAGACGCAAAATTCAAAGCTTTTGCAAAATCCTTACTTCAGATCTTCTCTAAGTAATTCATGAACTGCGGGGGTTCGACAGAACCCCTTTTACTCTTCTTCCTTCCTTAACAAGGAAACGTAATCCGCTATTGCCGTTCTCAAGTCGGTAAAACCTTCCTGGTAGCCGCTTTCTAGCAATCTCGCAGTCTCCGCCTTCGTAAAATACTGGTATTTTGCCTGCAAGGATTCCGGCATTTCCACGTATTCTATGTTCACAGGTTTTCCCAATGCGCTGAAAAGTGCCCCAGCCAGGTCATTCCAGGTCTCCGCGACTCCCCTTCCCACATTATATAAACCAAATTTATTTTTCTTTAATAGATGGAGGCTGATCTTTGCGGCGTCCTTAACATATAGGAAATCCCGCTTCTGCTCCCCGTCCCTATAGTCCGGTTTGTAGGATTTAAAGAGTCTCAGCTTTCCCTCGGTCAGGATCTGATCGTAACCTTTCAAGACAACGGATCTCATATCTCCCTTGTGAGCCTCTCCAAAACCGAAAATATTGAAGTATTTCACACCGGTGATCTTATGTAAGAATCCCTTCTTCTGAGCATATAGATCGAACATCTGCTTGGAATATCCGTACATATTCAAAGGCTTGAGAGGATGAATATCGGCCTGATCGTCATAGCCAAATTTCCCGTCCCCATACGTAGCAGCAGAAGAGGCATACAGGAATTTTATCTTCCGATTCAAGGACTCTTCTGCCAGGATCTTGGTATATTCGAAATTATTTCGGATCAGATAAGAAGCATCCGTCTCCGTAGTGGAGGAGCAAGCACCCAAATGGAAAATATGAGTGTAATCCTTTACGATCTTTCCTTTCTGTACTTTCTGGAGGAATTCCTCCTTTTCCAGATAATCGGAATATTCCAAATTTCTAAGATTCTTCCATTTAGAAGAAGTACCTAAATGGTCCACGACCAAAATATCCGAAATTCCTTTTTCATTCAAAAGGCGAACGATATTGCTTCCGATCAGGCCGGCTCCACCGGTAACGATCACTCGTTTCATCGACATACTCTCTCCATTCGATTAAAGCGAATCAATTAGTCTACCAAATCTAGTATCCACTTGCTTCGCGATTTTAGGATCCTCTTCCAAAACGGGAGGGTACCAGTCCTTTAATCTTGCATCTATAACGATTGGTCCGCGGAACGAAATATGGTTTCGGATCGTTTCCGTGTTCCCATAAATATCCGCAGCAGGTTCAAACCTAGTAAATACGTTCCAGATAAAATCGTGATCGGAGCGGACCGCTTCTTCCGAATTATCCACGATACAAACAAAGGTGAAATCCTTTACGATCCCTTCTTTCAAGAGAGCCTTTGCTACCCCGTCCCCTCTTTTAAATTTGGGTCCGGAAACGACCAAGACCCCGGGGCAATATACTTTAGGATTCTTAAATTTAGAATTCTTTAAAGTCCCTGTGATCTTTTCCTTCAATTTTTGGGTCTTAGGTCCTACACCTAAAAGAACTGCCTTACTTCCTTCGTTCACCTTGGGCCCAGTATAGTCCAAGGTATCCTGAGAAATATTCGAGAAGATATGCAGATCCGTTTCCGGTTGGAATCTCTCTAACGCAGCAAGGAAGGTCTTTCTAAAATCCTGGAGAGGGATCTCCTGATCCGTCACTACTAGGAATTTGGTCAGGGACAGTTGCCCTTCACCCAAAATGCGAAGAGCTCCCATAAACGCTTCTTTCTTATATCTTTCTTTTACGATGGCGGCAGCGAGAGAATGCACTCCGGATTCCTCATACGCCCAAACACCTTTTACTTGAGGCATTACGATCGGGAACATAGGGGAAAGAAGATGCTGCAAATACTCGGCGATCCAATGATCTTCTTGGGGAGGACGTCCGACAACAGTGGCTGGCCAGATCGCATTCTTTCTAGCGAATATCCTTTCTACTTGGAACACGGGATAGTCATGTTTCAGCGCATAATATCCGTAATGATCCCCAAAAGGACCCTCCGGTTTACGGATCTTAGGCGGGATCTTTCCTATGAGTGCAAAGTCCGCGTCCGCCACGATCGGCAACGTGCTAATTCCCTTCTTCTTTGTGATCTGCAAGCGTTCTCCCATTAATAGAGAAGCAAGTAAGAATTCGCTGATCTCTTCCGGCAGAGGAGCCACTGCAGAGATCGTAAGAGCGGGAGGACCTCCTACATAGATATGAGCGGGAAGGGAATTTCCTTCGGCCTCTGCTTCCGCATAATGAAAGCCTCCCCCTCTATGGATTTGGATATGCATCCCTGTCAGCTTCGGTTCGTGAAATTGGATGCGATACATTCCCAGATTCCCTTTGCCGGTTTTAGGACTTTCCGTATACACCAAGGGAAGAGTAATAAATCTTCCGGCGTCTTTCGGCCAGGATTTCAATGCGGGAAGAATATTCAGATCTTCTAATTCTGTTTCTAGTACAGGAGCCTTGCTTACCTTACGAAGACCTACTCTAAGGGCGGTCCAAGCCAAGGATCTCGCTTCCCATACTTTCTTAGGAGTGGGAGGCATAAGATGTTTTACGGAATATGCTAATTTTTGAATAAACTTTTCCGGATTCTCCCCGAATGCGATCTTGATCCGATTCTCGGAGCCGTACAGATTCGTAGCCACGGAAAAAGGAGAACCTTTTACATTCGAGAATAAGAGCGCCGGGCCTCGTTTGGCAACCACCCTTCTTTGGATTTCCGCGATCTCCAAAATGGGATCCACCTCTTCACGGATCTCCAAAAGCTCACCCTTCTTAGAAAGTTCTTTTACGAAATCGGCTGTGGATCGGATACTCATAGTTTACCTTTTAATAAAAGTTTAATTTTCCAGACCGGGCAGAACGGCTCCATTCTTTGCCAATGTCTGCTTGATCTTTTTAGCAATAGAAGAAGGAAACTCTGTTTCCAGATCTCTCCAATGGCAGTATTTGATCTCTATCGAAGGACGGGCTTTACGAAAATCCTCCAGGATCCTTTTTTCCTTCTTAGCATCCAATTCTGTCTCTGAAACAAAACCTTGGATCTTATGATGAGTGATCGTATGCTTAAACTTGATCCCTAGATCCGAAGTCTTTAAGTCCCAGTCCAAAACAGGATCCGGCTCGTAGGGATTTTTCCCCTCAAAGGAAAATGGCAAAGAATAAATGGTTTTGAAGAATCTTCTCTCAGGATAACGGACAAGAAGAATGCCTTGCTTGCCTTTAAGAATATAGAATCGGATATCCAAAGGGATTTCCTTTTTCTTCTTCTCCGTTTCCGGAATGCTCTCTTGGACCCCGTTTTGATAGGCGATGCAATCCGTTTGCAGAGGACATTGGGTACATAAAGGTTTTGGAATACAGATCCTGGCCCCAAGCTCCATGACCGCTTCGTTATGATCGCCGGGAAAGTCCCGGTTCAAAAAGGAATCTGCGATCTTTTGCAAGATCGGATCCGCCTTCGGTCCCGACTCTCGGAACATCGCAAGACGGGAAAGGACTCGCTTTGCATTTCCATCCAAAACGGCAAAAGGTAAATTATAAGAAATGGATAGAATGGCCCGGGCAGTATAAGGACCGATCCCGGGAAGGGAAAGCGCTTCTTCCAGAGTCTCAGGGAATTTTCCACGAAACTCGTTTACTAGTTTGCGAACCCCTGCCAAAAGGTTCTTAGCTCGGGAATAATATCCAAGACCTTGCCAATACCGAAAGACTTCCTCTTCTTCTGCAGAGGCAAGATCCTCCGGCTTCGGGAAGCGAGCCATGAACTTTTCGTACAAGGGAAGCATAGCTGCAACTCTTGTTTGCTGCAACATGATCTCGCTCACCCAAGTAGAATAAGGAGTCCTGTTCTTACGGAAAGGCAGGTCTCTTTTTTCTTTCAAGAACCAATTCCTAAGTTTAAGATTCGTTTTAGGATCGAACTCTTGGATCTCTAGAATCGGATCTTTTTGTTTCAGACCTGCGGGCATGTATCTGACTATCCAAGCCTTTTATTCCAGGGAGAAAAGGAGTTTTTCGAATCAGATCCTTAGGAATTCCTACAAATTATTTGGGCGGCTCCCTCGCGTCCCTCGGGCCGCGCTGCTTCGATTTCGCTACGCTCATCCAGGCTAAAAGCCTGGACTAAAGATCTACGCATCGCTGCCGCTTGTTCATTCCGGATCTCAAAGTGAAAGCTTCTAAAACGTTAAGATCCGGAGGACTCTCTGCCTAACGTGTTTAGATTCCGTTTCATCTGTTTGTAAGAGATCCTACTCACGGCGGAATCCTGAAAATAAACTTGGAATTCCTTCTCATTGAGATCCGATAGTTTATCTTTTTTGAATAGATCCCGGATCTTAAATTCTGCCATCTCCGTTTTCCAACCCTTCTTGCGGGCCTTGACTTGGTTCCAGGGACAGACCTCTTGGCAAATATCGCAGCCGTACACCCAACCGTGCAAGGAATCCACATCTTCCGATCTATCTTCGATGGTCTTGTACGAGATACATTTACGAGCGTCGATACGATACGGCTCCAAGGCTCCCGTCGGACAAGAATCGATGCAGGCTCTACAGGTGCCGCATCTATCTTTCGCAGGAGAGGCCACAAATTGAAGAGGAAGATCCGTGAATATCAAACTGATAAAGAAAAAGGATCCGTATTCTTCGTGAATTAGATTCGTATTCTTTCCGATCCAACCTAAGCCGGCTTCTCTGGCTAAAATTTTTTCAGGAACAGGAAGAGAATCCACTCCCTGTCTAAATTTTTGATTCGGATATTTAGTACGTAAGAAATCCAATAAGCATAGAGCTTTCCTACGCAGAACGGAATGATAATCTTCTCCCATAGCATATCTGGAAAAACGATACGGAAGATCCAGAGCATCGTATTCCGGATCATTGTATAAAGCGCCCAGCGCGATCACCGATTCCGGTTTGAAACCAAGACCCTCGAGCTCTAGCCTAAGATTCATATTCTTAGGATACCAATCCATCTTTCCATGGCGGCCTTCTTGTACCCAATGCAGAATATTCTCCTTATCCACCGAAGGAACAAGAGCAGGACTCACACCGAATAATTGGAATCCGTTTGCGAATGCGATTGGTCGAAGTTCGTCTAGAAGTTCTTTACTTTCGAGGACCATACTCGTACACTTTCTTTATGCAGGAAGGAGAAGATACATCTCTCGTTTCCCTCTCAGGAGGGATCCCACTCACTGAGCTTTTGGCCGCCGCCAAGGAAGCAGGTTTGGATCTTCCGAAAGAAAGAGCCAGACCTCTGGGCCGTATCCTTCTTGCGGGACTCTTAGGCGCTCTCAGAGGTTTTTCGGAAAGAGGGCTATCTCCCTTTCTTCCTACGCATAAGCATATCTTCCAAGAGATCGTGCAAGAGCTTACAGAAGTCTATACTTTTCTCTCCGAAGAGCCAAACGAAAAAATGGTCCTACAAGAGGCCTGCAATTTCGGGATCAAGAAGGTGTATCACCTAGAATGGAAGTTATATTCGTCCCACGATCTGTTTTAAGCTTAAACCGCAAAGAATAAGATCGCAGAGAAGGAGACGAGAACCACTGCTTCCAGAAGGCCGGCCCCGAAATTCTGATCCCTTTCAATCTCTTCCTTTAAAGTAGAACCGGGCAATACGACCCAGTCCGCAAAGAAATGTAGGACCGGGATCACAATGAAGGAAAGTCCCAGATCCAAAAGAAGAAGGGTCCCAGTATGCCAAAGGGACTCAAATTCTCTAAACAAGGCTCTAGTCAATAAAATGCCAATGGCAAGAAGTGCTCCTGCAAATGCAACTCCCGCAGCCAGGTTCTGTTTTTCTTCCAGCTCTACCTTAAGTTTATAAGGGATCCAAAGTTTATAATAGAAGGAAAATAGGATCATCCCGATCTGTCCGATCGAAAAAAATATAACGGATAGGATCGAGCCTATGATCGTTTTCTCTAACATGGGAGAGATTGCAAGGCCGAGTCCGTTCGGAAAAACTTTCTCCCCTATATCCCCATTCAGAGCGGCGGTGATAAAGAACGCGCTCGCAATTGTCCCGCCGAAAAGCACGGAGGACACGGCCATATTACGTTTTTCATATACTTCTTCTTGTGCGTCTATTCCGCCCAAGATCAATCCATCGTTGATCTTTTGCGAGATAAGTAGAAGGATCACTCCCAAGAAAGAGAATGCACCTACCTGAAACAGATCGCCGAGGAGGTCGTTCCCTCCGCCTGGATGAGAAACGATAGTAATAAAGATGACGATGATCCCTAGATAATATCCGGAAAGGTTTAAGGCCAAGGCGCTATTATCGGACTTTACCAGTTCCTCGTCTAGTTTACGAGGCTCCGTCCAGTCCTTGATCTTCTTACCGATATAAAAGATGAAGAAACCTAAACCGAAGAAGGCCAGGTCCTTTCCTAGGACAGAAAGATATTTCCAAACGAAATCCATGCCCGCCAGCTTACTACGCCAGGGTTAAAATTTCATAGCCTTTTTCTGTGACGAGAATCGTGTGTTCGAATTGAGCGGACCATTTTCCATCTCGAGTGGTTACCGTCCAACCATCCTTTTTGGAGAAGATTACTTCCCAGGTTCCTAGGTTCACCATCGGCTCGATAGTGAAGGTCATTCCTGGTTCTAATTTTGTGAGCTTACGATTGGAACGATAGTGAGGGATCTGAGGTTCTTCATGAAATCCCCGGCCTATCCCATGACCCATTAGGTCTCGAACAATACCATATCCTTTCGGAGTAAGATAGTCGTCGATTGCGTTTGCAATATCACTGACCCGATTGCCAGGTTTGACCTGTTCGATCCCGATCCACATGGCACGTTCCGCGTCTTTGACAAGACGTTCTACTTCGGGAGCAGCTTTGCCCCCGACAATGAAGGTCCTGGAGCTATCTCCATGATAACCATCCACTATCGGGGTAACATCCACATTCACGATGTCCCCGTCTTTCAAGATGTCCGTTGCCTTGGGAATCCCATGGCATACTACTTCGTTAATAGAAGTACAAACAGATTTCGGAAAACCTTTGTAGCCCAGGGGAGCAGATTTTCCCCCGTGTTTTTTCGTGAATTCTTCGCAGAGATCGTTAATAGCGAGAGTACTAACTCCAGGTTTAATAAACCCGGATATGTAGTCCAGAAGTGCGGCGGCTAACTTGCCGGCCGCCCTCATTTTCTCGATTTCAGTCTTGTTCTTGATGTAGATCAAGAATCTCTTAGAAGTCGGTTGGTCTAACCGTAGTGCGTTTGTTCGCCTCGGTACGTTTCAGTGCATCGTCGATCAGCCCGTACAGCTTTTCATTTAAGCCGTCGACTGCGTCTCCGGAAGTCATAAAGCCTTTAGATTTGATGTAAGCTTTTACCTTGCTTGCGACGATGAGGGTATCCTTTTCAGCGCTTTGAGCCATGGAATTCTTCCTCTTAACAGTAGTTTTCTTTTTTTGTACCATACGAACGAGCTTTGGGAGCTTCTCCTTTTTCTCCATCCCGAGACTTTCCGGAACGTATCGAATTTGACTTACGATACATTTCCAGACCCCTCGAAAAAAGGAATCATTTTCGGATTAGCTCTCGATAATTTCATTCTTTTCTTAATAATGAAAAGCTATACTCCATGAAACTATTTGCATATCGTATGATACAAGTGGGAACGAGACATATTGGGGAAAAAATCCCTGGTCAAGAAAAAAATCATCCCTTTTTGACCGCCTCATTCTGAATTATCGTTTGCACTAGAGAAGTCTCTAGCCCTAGTTTCTCCGCGATCGTCTCGGGAGCCCAATGGAAATTATGAAATAAATTTAAGACAGTTGCCTTTTTGCGGGTTACTAACGGATCTTTCTCTGTTTGCTTTCCGGACTTGCCGCTTCCTGACTTGGAAATATTCGTCTGGACCACATCCATGAAGGCGGAAAGTTTTTCGAAGGTATCTTCCGCTTCGGTTAACAATCCTTCTAGGTCTTCCTTCATACTGAGAGCGCCTTCTTTCATATCGTCCAGTCTCTGTTGTAGAGTGCTGATCTGCTTATGGCGCTCCCCTAGTTCGGACATGAGGTCTTCGATCTTGTCAAACTTGGCTTCTACGGAAAGGATCTCTTCTTTTCTTCCTGCAAGTACTTCTAGTCTTTCGTCGGTGCGGCGTAAAGTCTCTCCGACTTCTTTCTCTCTTGCTTCCAGAACGGAGATATCCTTCTCCATCTCTCTGATCTTTTGAGCGACCTTACTTGCATTTTCCTTATGATCCTGTGAATCCTCATCCAGTTGTCGGATCTCTTCTCTGACTGCGATCACTCTACCTAAGCGATCCTCCAGATCCAGGAAGCGGGATTCCATCTCGAAAGCTCGCTCTCCTGCTTCCACGAGTTGACGATGTGTTTCCTTCCATTGAGAAGATTCTTCCATCATACGGCTGAATTCTTCTTTCAGGACTTCTGCCTTTTCTTCGATGGAAAGTATTTCCACTTCTCTTTCTTCCGCCTTAGAAATACGGGACTCTAGATTGTCCTGTAAATTGCGAAGACGAGTCATATTCGTATCCAGATCCTCGTAGATCCTCTCGGTCTGACTTGCGTCTTCTAATCCTTCCTTCATTTGGGAAACAAATTCTTCGGAACGTTCTATGATCTCTTTTACTTCTAAGAAGAGAGCGGAGCGTTTTTCCGCTTCTTGCATTCTCTCCGAGATCTCGTCTACGGAGGAACGTAATTTGTCGGCTTCTTCTTCTAATTCTGTAAACAAGGATTGCTTTGCATCTCTGATCTCTTCTAGATCCTTGCGAAGATCCACTTGCAGCATCCTGTATTCTTTCTGGGCGATCTGGAATTCTTCTCTTCCGGAACGCAGGAATTCTTCGGAAGAAGTTTGGGTCTCTTTCAGAAGACCCTTCACCTGGTTTTGGAAGTCCTTCATCTGACCTTCGCTTTCTTTCAAGCCGGAAGAGAGAGCCTCTTCTAGATTTCGTTTCACGTCGGCGAGATGTTTTGCGATCCTATCTTCTAGTTGGCCTAGTTGGACCTGGCCCTTGTCTAAGAGTGCGGATAATTGCTTATTGATCTTGGAATCTATTGTGTCGTTCAGACGATCGATCTTCTCTTCCTGTCTTTCGAAGAATTCCTGACCCGATTCTTTGAGTTTTTCTAATACAGTCTTAGCTTGATCGGAGGCTTTTTCCAATTGAGCCTCTGTGGAAGTACGGACCCGATCCGCTTGCATCTCTAGGATCTTCTCGTTCTTGCGGATCAGATTCTCCAATCTTTCCCCAACTGCGGAATATTCGACTTTTACAGAATCCACTACATTTTGTGCTTCGGCCTTCAGCTCGCGATACCGGACCTGGAGTTCTTCTTTGATCTCGTCCCCATCTTGCTTGAAATTCGTCTTATACTTGGAAACGAATTCCTCGATCTTATCCTTTTGCTCTGCATAGGATTTGGAGAATTCCTCCAGATATTCCGCGCCCTTGAAATGGATCTGCCCCAGTCTTTCTTCCAAACCACGGATCGCGTCCATGGTATGGCCCTTCTGGGATTGGACTTCGTCTTCCCAGGAACGGGAGAAATGTTCGAACCTTCTGTCCATTTTGCGGAATTCTTCTTCTATTATTCCGCCTATATCCCCTACCTTGGACTCCGCTTCCGAAATGATATCTGCGGCAGAACTCTCTACGGCTTCTCGGATATCTTTTACATAAGAATCCATTTCCTTCATACGAGTAGAAACTTGTACGTCGAAGACTCTCACGTTCTCACGGATCTCTTCCCATTCTCCTCTAAAGCGTTCCGAGTGGGAAGCGTGGAGTGCTCTCAGTTCCTCTTCTAAGGAAGAACGGACTCCTTTTACGTATTCGTCCATCTCTTTCATTCGAGTGGAGACTTGTACGTTAAATCCTCTGATATTCTCTCGGATCTCTTCCCATTCAGTGCGGAAACGATCCGAATTGGAAGCATGTAGTTTTCCTAATTCTTCTTCGAGGGATTCGCGGATCTGTTCGATACGGGACTTGGATTTCCTTTCTTCGTCCGAACGAGAGACTTCTAATGCGGAATGGAATTCCTTGAGCCCGGTCAGGATCTCTTTTCTCAGATCTTCCGCTTCGCTACGAAGACTGCTACTGATCCGATTGAACTCATCCTCGAACGTATCGATCTGACGCATGAGCTCGGCCTTGCGAGAATCGGCCTGCTTTAAGAGTTTATTTTCGGCCTCTAGATACTTCTCTTGGAAAATATTGATAGAGTCGTTGATGCCTTCGGCCTGTCTACGGGTCTCGTTCAGGATCTCGTCCCTTCTGGTAAGAGTTTCCAGGCTCATGCCTTCTATCTCTTTTCGGATCGCCTCTATCTCGATACGGACTCCGTTTAAGAATGCTTCCTTGGAATGAATGACTTGCTCTAATACTTGATCGTATTTTTGTAATAGAGCCATTTCGTTCCTAGCGAATGTCTCTTCTAATTTGCGGTCGGCGAGTTCCGCTTTCTCGTCTACTCTGGTCTCAAGACGATCCAGTTTTTCGGAAACAGTTAAGAATGCGGTTTGCATTCTATCGGTTCTTGCATCCAGATCTTCTTCTTTTGCCTCTACAGATTCGAGAAGGGAACGTACTTCTTCTCTTGCAAGATCCACTTTAGCAACGGTATCATTAAATAAGGACTTGGTTTGGATTTCCAGTTTTTGCCTGTACGCGTCTCCCAATTCGCTTAGGCCCGACTCGATCCGATCCGCTTTCACTTCCAGAAGACCCTCTAATTCTACGATCTTAGAAGCCAAGGACTGTAAAATATCGTCCGAGCGGAAGTTTAGCTTTTCTTGAAATGCTTCTAGAAGGATCTCCGCTTCGGAGCGGATCTCTTGGATCCGAGAACCGATCGCATGCACTTCTTTCTTGCCAAGCTCCAATCTACCCAAACCATCTTGGATTGCCTGGGACTCTTGGCGAATATCGGAAGATAGATGCACTACTTCTTTCAGATCTAATGTGACTGCGTTCAAGAAATCCCGATTGGAACGAATTGTCTCGAGTAACTGCCTGGATTCTTCGTTTAAGGACTTCACATCGTCTGCAAGTTTGCGGGTCTGCTTAAGAGTGATCTCTAATTCGATTCCGGAATCCTTTACGGACTGGACCTTTTCTAATGCGATCTCTTGCAGTTCTTCTTGTAGTTTGCCGGTATAACGTTTGATTTGGCTCAGCTTATAATTCGACTTGTCCATCCTGCGAAGGAGGATAGTAATGCCTACACTGGCTAAAAAAGGTAAAAGGAGTTCTAGGCCCATACTTTGAGTTTTTAGAAGATTCTGTGAAGAAATCCTTTCATAGAATTATGTCGCATCAAATGGATAGGAATACTCGAAACCAGGGGAATAAATCAAGAATTATTTCTCAAATCCCCAAAAAAAGGCCTTATAGCGCATTTGCGGCCGTTTATGACCGGGTCATGAGGCAGGCCCCGTACTCTGATTGGGCCTCCATGATCCTGGAAGGATACCAGATTGGGACGGGGAATTTTCCTCCTCGTAGTATCTTCGACATGGGTTGCGGCACTTGCAAGATCTGGGCTTTTCTTCCTTTAGAGTCGGAACTCTGGGGCATCGACGACTCTCATGAAATGCTTCAAATCGCCGATTCTAAGCTAATTAGAGGCAATCGGATCCAGGGAAGCCTACTCTCCTTCCCCCCTTTACCACAAACCTTTGACCTGGTTTTTTCCGTCCACGATACCCTGAATTATTTCCTACAAGAAGAAGAGATCGCGAGGATTTTTGCCCAAACTTCGGCGATTCTTTCCGAGAACGGGATCTTCTTCTTTGATGTTAGCACTGACCGGAATTTTCAAAAAAATTTTCAGGGGAAGACTCTCAAGGAGACCCATGGAGACACAAAACTGGTCTGGGAAAATGAATATGATCCTAAATCGAGCATCCTAAAGACCAGCTTGCAATTCACGAGCCCAGAGATCTCGGGAGTGGAAGAGCATTTTCATCGGGCCTATCCGTTGGAGGTCTGGCAATCCCTTCTGAAAGAGGGAGGCTTTGAGATCCTTGGCATCGGATCCGATTACTCTTCCTGGAAGGTATCCTCTAGGGCGAATTATTGGAACTTCCTCTGCAAAAAAAATTCTAAGTAAAAGCCGAAACAGTCCGAACCCTAGAAAGAAGAGGATTTATTGTTGGGAAGAGCCCGTTTTCGGCGTCTCTCCTATTAGCGCCGAAACTTATGGCTAAATTAACGATACAAAATAAACACGGAATCGTTCGCTTTGAAAACCATCTTTTGGATGGATACGAGAAAGTCTTCGACGAGATCTCCGAACAGGCATCTAAAGCCCATATCCAAAATCTGACTCTGGACCTGACCCCCACTAAGAAGATCACTTCCAGCGGCGTCGCTAAACTTCTCACACTCAGAAACCTTCTAGATCATTTCGGAGTGAAATTCGAAGTGGTGAATCTGCAACCGGGCCTTCTAGACGTTCTCAGAAAATTCAAAGTAGACGCAATGCTTCGCATTCGCGCCTAACCTCCGGGAAAAGAACTTGCAGGAGGCGAAAGTCCTAAGAGGATAACTTTCGTGGCTTCTCTCCAAGTTACGGATCTTTCCAAAACCTATTCGGGAAAGATCGCTATTTCCCATCTCAATTTTGAAATTCCAAAAAACAGGATCACGGGCCTACTCGGACCAAACGGTGCCGGAAAGACCACTGCTCTTAGGATCCTAACGGGTTTCATTCGACCGGACAATGGCTCCGTATCCTTGGACGGGGTTTCTCTCGAAAGAGACCCCATCTTCGTTAAGCAAAGATTAGGCTATCTTCCGGAATCTGCCCCTGTCTATCCGGACATGAGCGCTTCCGAGTATTTGGATTTTATAGGCCAAGCAAGAGGTTTGGATCCTACTGCTCTCAAAAAAAGAAAGAAAGAAGTATTGGAGCTTTGCGATCTTAAGCAACAACTGCATTCTCCTGCAAGCATTCTCTCCAAAGGCTATAAACAGAGACTCGCTTTAGCTGGGGCCTTATTGCATGATCCGGAGCTCATTATCTTGGACGAGCCCAGTTCCGGGCTAGATCCCATACAGATCCAACATTTCCGGAATATCATTCGTACATTAGCAAAAGATAAAATTCTTCTTCTATCCACTCATATTCTTTCCGAGGTGGAAGAGATCTGTGATCATGTTCTTGTACTGCATAAAGGGAGCCTGATCGCTGACCTTCCCGTTACCGAGCTGAAGCGAGGGAATTTTATCCTTCTTACCGCAAAAACCGATTTAACAACACTAGAAAGGATCTTTGAGAAGAAGGACATAAAGGTACGACTTCTTTCTCGATCAGAAGAAGGATCCGAATTCCAATTGGAATCTCCCAACTTGTCTCCCGAGGAGATCTTTGAGATGGTGCGTGCCGCGTCCTTTCCCGTCTTAGAATTTAAGATCGCGAAACGCTCCTTAGAAAATGTGTTTCAGGAGCTTGTTTCCAACTAATGCTTTCTAGAAACCTTCTTCACTCCTGCTCGAACATAGCATCCGTCTTCCGAAAAGAATGGTCTGCTTATTTCAATACTCAGATCGGGTACTTGTTTACGATCTTTTATCTTTTCCTTTCTTCCTTTCTATTCTTCTACGGATTAGGAGAGGAATCCTTCTGGGAAAGAAAAGTCGCCGGAATGGAAGAATATTTTATCTGGACCCCTCTTCTATTCACAGTATTCATCCCAGCTCTCACCATGAGGCTTTGGTCCGAAGAGAAAAGATCCGGAACCTTGGAGTTACTCTTTACCCTACCCTTAGGGAAATCTGAGATCACATTCGGAAAATTCCTGGCTGCCTGGGCCTTTTTAGGATTTGTCCTATCTCTCACCTTACCCATTCCATTCTCTATCTGGGCCCTAAGCGATCTGGATCTAGGGATCGTATTTGCAGGATATCTAGGCTGTTATCTTTTAGGAGGAGCCTACTTGAGCCTAGGAACTCTACTCTCTTCTCTGGGAAAGGACCAGATCAGTTCCTATATTCTTACTCTATTCGTCTGTTTGTTTTTCTTTCTCTTAGGAACCCAACCAGTACTGAAATTTCTAGGCGGAGGATTCGCAGGCCTTGCCTCCTTTCTTTCCCTAGGTTCCCATTTCGAATCCTTTCGATTGGGGCTAGTCGATGGTGGGGATGCATTCTATTTCCTCAGCTTTATTCTCGCGAACCTATTCTCGAACGTATTCCTCCTCCGGAGGGATTATCCGTGAGAGAACTATTAGAGCCTCTATTCAGGATAGCGAATCGCCCTTGGTTCCTTTTTCTAAACGGGATCGTATTATTTTTTCTTTTGAATGGGATCGTTTCTTCCTTTAGATGCAAAGCGGATCTATCTCGTTCCGGTAGATTTCAGATCACGGAAAGCACGAAGAAGGTCTTGAGCGATCTGGATTCGACCTTGTACATAGACGCGTTCTATTCTTCGGAGATCCCGGGCGAATACAAATCCAGATTAGAACTCACGAAAGGCCTTTTGAAAGAGATCGCAGCCGTGGGAAAAGAAAACGTATCTCTTAGATTTCATGATCCGGATCATTCGGAAGAAGATTCCAGAAAGGCCCTCGAATTAGGATTAGAACCCCAGATCCTACAAAGAACCTCCCGGGATTCCGCCTCGGTCAAGCAAGCGTTCCTAGGAATCGTTTTAACCCTCGGTCATAAGACAGAAGTACTTTCGTTAGCTTTCTTTACCGAAGAACTAGAATACCAAATATTAAACGCATTACAAAAAATGCAAAGACAGGACAAGGATTCCGGGATCGCGATTTTGAGAACGAAAGGATCCCTATCTCTCCAGGAGAATCATTCTCCCAAGGATAGGATCGGGATTTTTTTCCATCAGGTTTTACCAAGAGAATATGGACCCATTTCAGAGATCGATCCGGAGACAGATGAAATTCCCGAAGGAATCGACCTTCTTCTTTGGGCGGGTTCCGGACCCTTATCCAACCAAGCCGCATGGAGGATAGACCAATTCTTGATGAAAGGAGGAAGTCTTCTTCTTCTTGCCAAGAGTATGGAGTTCCAGACTGGAAAGAAGGGAGGAGGATTTGGGCTCTTGAACGGCGAATTATCGGCAGGGCTCGCCGGTAAGGACCCAGAATCGGAGGAACTCATCCGACTTTTAGAACATTATGGAATTCGGATCAACTCTGATATCATATTAGATCCGGATGATTCCCTTCCTATGGGTTCTATCATTGAGATCGAACCTGGAATTTTAGGAAAGTACCCTTATCCTCCTTGGATCGTCTCGGAAAGAAAAACGAACACATTGGATCCGGACAGCCCATTTACCAAGAGCCAAGAAAGTCTTCTACTGCCTTGGTCCTCTAGTCTTACTCTTCTTCCGGAAAAACAAAAAGCCGTAAAATTACAGGCTTTAGCAAAAAGCGGCCCCGATGCGGAAGCAAGGACAGAACCGATCTCTCTCGGAGAAAAGCAGATCCTTTCCGCTCCCATTCGCGCCAACGGAGGCCCCTTTATTCTTTCCGCATTGGCAGAAGGAAAATTCAGTTCCTATTTCGTGGATCGAAAGAATTTGATCCCGAAAGGATCCTCAAACGGATTATTGGAAACCAAACCGGATCGAGTTTCCAAGATACTGGTCTTCGGCTCCCCATACCTAGTCTCTGATCTTTTGGCGTTCCCTGAATTCGTAGAAATTTTAAAGAATTCAAATATTCCGTTTTTATTAAATTCTATAGACCTACTCAGAGGCGAAACGGATCTCATCCAGGCGAGATCCAAACAGTCAGCCATCTTAAAAATGAAACCTCTCTCGTTCGGTTGGGAAACTGCGATCAGCCTTTTTCATCTTTTAGGGATCCCGGCCTTACTCTCTCTCTATGCGTTCCGAAGAATTCGCAAAAGAAATAGGCAGGTTCTATGAAACGAACTCTCTTGTTCGGACAAGCAATAGAAAAGATCAGAGAATATCCCGGGATCGGGTTATTCTTACTCAACCTGATCTTAGGAATACTTCTGCTCTTAGTAAGGGATCCGTTCGGAAAATTCCAGAATACATATGCGAATGCGGATCCATTCTTTGAGATCGATCCCGAAAGGATCCAAACCATTATCAGCGGAAGAAAGGGCCAAGAGAGCGTTCTCAATCGGGATCTGGATGGATGGACAGTGCGTTTGGGTAAGGATACCAAGGCTCCCGGAGACAAGGCAAGGATAGAAGAACTGATCCACACCTGTCTTTCCATGAGAAGGTTCACTCTATTGTCGGATTCCAATTCTCATCCTTCTCCTTTGGAGGAATTCGGATTAGATGGAGACGAACCTGTGCTGGAATTCAAGGACGTTTCCGGAAATTCCCTTGGAAAGATCCTACTTGGAGCGAGAGCTCCTAAGGCATCCGGAACTTATGTAATGGACGAAAAAAACCGCATCTGGCTAGTTAAAGAAAACTTAAAATTGGTCACAGGCGCCGGAAAGCAGGACTTCTTTATCAGCCGAAATTTAATCCCTGACTTTCCGTCCAGAGAACTCGTATTGGAAGTATCAGTTACAAGCGCGTCCAGAAACGAAGGTTTTGTTTTGCTCGCAGACGGAGAGAATTGGATCGTCAAAGTCTCCGGCCAAGAGATCCAAGCAAACCCGGAAGAAGTAGAAACATTCATCCAAGCCATTAAGAAATTGAATGCAGACGAAGTCCTACTGGATAGAACCGAAGAGATCCGTCCCCTTCCCCCTAAACAGAATTTTAAAATAGAGATCAAGACAAGCACGGATCATTATACGATACATCCGATCGGAGTCACAAAACTAGGCAGCTTTATTTTTCAGAAGAAGGATCTAGAATACAAATTGGTTTTGGATCCTTGGAATCTAGAGCCGATCTTGCAAAAAGACCTCTCCGAATTTACGACCCGCACTCTCCCTACAAATAAGGGCTTTTAACTCCTTACTTAGATGGAAGCCAAATCAATGGGTTGACATATAGACCGGACCAAAGTTTCCTTCCTTAATACATCTTTCCCAAAAAGGAAATCATATGGCACTGATAGAAGAGCTGGATAAACAAGGAAATTTTCTATTTCGTTGGAGATCCTATATCCCCGGTTTCATTCTGCTTCTTTGCTTATATTCCTTAAAAGATTTTAAATTCCTAAACGATTCTTACGAAACGAATTTATACTATGTGGCTTTCTGCTTTGCAGTAAGCCTACTAGGCCTCGCAGCGCGCTGCTTCGTGATCGGTTATGCGCCTGCCCGTACTTCCGGAAGAAATACAAAGGAACAAGTCGCCGACTTGGTCAACCAAGAAGGGATCTACTCCTTGGTCCGCCATCCGCTCTATTTGGGAAATTTCCTCATGTATCTCGGCCCTGTTCTCTATTTCAGGGACGTGCCTCTAACTCTTGTATTTTGCTTATTCTTCGCGATCTATTATGAAAGAATAATGTTTGCAGAGGAGAAATTCCTAAGAGATAAATTCGGGAATGATTACCTCTCCTGGGCCAATCAGATCCCTGCTTTCCTGCCGAAATTCTCCGGATACGTAAAACCGAAATTAGGTTTCTCTTTCCGTAATATCCTAAAAAGAGAATATCCTAGTCTCTTCGGGATCGTTGTCATCTTCGTGTTATTCGATTTCGGAGCGAATTTTCTGAACGGATTCTTCTCTTGGCAGGAACCATGGGAGGCGATCACCGAGCCTCAGATCTGGGCGTTTGGAGCGGGAGCAGCTTTCTACGCGATCATTCGAGTCTTAGTCAAGACCACTAAGCTATTGCAGGTCGAAGGAAGATAATTCTAGATTCGGCAGGTCTTTAAGTGCCTGCCGTATATTCCAAATACGATTTGAATTTCTCGCTGTCTTTCGTGAGAAATACGGGCGTAGGATATTCCCGCTTTAAGGGAAGAAGAGCGAATCCCTCATCATAGAATATGATCTTCTCTACTTCGCTCAACTTATAACTGAACTCAGAATTACTAGCCTGGAACCTAAATCCGCCAGGGATCTCTCGAATAATTCCCTTACCCATTCTCCTAAAACCTTTCAAGCTTTCCGGTCTTAATTTTTCTTTTAAGGATTCATAAGGCAGTCTCCCGGAAAGGTCCAGGAAGAGGATCCCTTCCATAGACCATTCTTCTTCCTTAGGAGAAGCATGAGTTTCTTCCTGCTTCGTATGTATTTCTCTGATCTCCGGCTTACGCTCTTCTTCCAAAGGGCGAGTAACGATCTCTTCTTGGCTAACCGTCTCGAAGGCCTCTGGCTCCCTGGAAAATGTTTCTTCTTTCTGTCTTTGGGAATAAGGACGGATCTTTCTCTCTTCCGCAAATGCCTGATCCATTTGTGCGTACATCTCGGAGCGCCCGCCCTTCTTCATAGAAGCAAGCGCGTCCTGCGAGACTTTTTTCTCCTTAGAAGAAGGAACAGAATTCCCTCTGGAAAATCCGCTAGATCCGGACTCCGTTTTGGAATTGGGTTGGAATGATACGTAAATAAAGCAGAGAATTCCCACCAAAATCAGAGCTAAGGCAATATAGAGCATCATTATATGTATCTATCAAAATCGCGGCTTTCTGAAGCATTTTTCGTGGGTTTTTCTCCTTTACAGATTCTTGGCGCGGGTGAGGCTTCCTTGAAACGTAGTTTTATGACAAAGCCAGAAGGAATTTCAATCAAAGATCTATTATTCAAGGTGGGGTCCGCCGTTTTCCTAGGCATTCTAGTCCTCATGTTGGTCATCATGCTCTTAAAGCCGGATGTGGAACAGGCAGGTTTGGATATGCTCACAGGCAAAGCAAATATCAGCGCCGGTAGAATAGACGGCTCCGACGTTCCGATGGATTTTTTCAACGCCGCAAGAAGACAATGCTATATGTATTTCGGTGGCCAAGGTTCGGAAGGTCAATTAGCCGAATGTGCCTTCATGATCCTAAAAAGATTTTATATCCTGAATAAACTCGCGCGGGGGATCGGGTACACTTATTCGGAAGAAGGAATTCGACAGGCTCTCTGGGACGAGGCGCAAAAAAATTCTAAGAATTCCTACCGTGGAGCGGGATATTCCGAAGAAGATTTGAAGAAACCGGAGCAAATTTACCGTCAACTCCTCCAAGAAGCACCGATTCGTTTTCGGATAGAAGCCACCGTGCAACAAAACGTTCAGCAGAATTTCTTGCAAACTGATCTGCGTCGTACAGACGGAGAATTAGAAGTACAATCCGAGGCATCCGGAGCTAAGATCGATTTGGATGCAGTCGTTTATTCGGAAGATGATATTTCCAAATTGGCGGAACAAAGTTTAGAACCGAGTGAAGCTCAGTTACAGGAACTGTACCAGAAAGAGATCGCTGATCCGAATTCTCCTAAAGGAAAAGACGGCAAACCTATTCCTTTTGAAGAAAGAAAAACCGTCTTAAAAGGAAAGTACAAGGTAGAAGCTCGTAAAAACGCTTTGGAATCCGTAAAAGCGAAACTAATCGCTTTACAAAATGAACCTGACGGCTTACAAAAAATCGCGAAATTCTTAGGTAAGGCCCCGATCTCTTTGAGAAACAGACCTCTTTCCGATCTAAAGAAAATGAGTTCCGGCAAGGACAATTTCTCTTTATTGGCAGATTCTAAGTTCTTGCAAGATCTAAGCACTCCTGGGCTTGCGCAAAAGAAGAATATAGGACCGTACAGAGATGGAGATAAATACGCAATCGTAGCCTTCTCCAAGCTCCAATTCGGAGCACCGGATCCTTCTTTCTTGAGAATTAGAGATTCTGCAAGTGTTGTCAGCGGCATACTAATGGAAATCCCTCAATCCTTAGAGAATGAGATTACCGTAGAACGTTTAGCGAGGTCCGCTTCGGAGGAATAATGCAAATCCGCGCCGAATTAGTGAATCCGTTCTTGGAAGCGGCTACCATCGTTTTCCGAGACATACTGCAAACAGATTTGATCCGCGGTAAGATCGGGATCAAGGACACAGCCGAAACCACTCTGGAACTCGCGATCATCATCGGGGTTCTAGGAACTTTCAATGGCGAAGTAGTGTACGGTCTGAACTATGACGCGGCCTATAAGATCGCGAAAAAACTCATGCCCGGTATGAGCGACGACGATATCAAGAACGAATATAAGGATATACTAGGAGAGATCGCGAACATGACTACAGGTAACGCGATGAATATCTTCGCGACCGCAGGTCAGTCGATCGAGATCACTGCGCCGAATATCGTTGATGCAAAGAATGAAACGATTAAGATCCCTAAAAAGCAGGCGCTTGGGATCAGCCTATTTTCCAAATTCGGAAAATTGGAAGTAAACGTTTCCTTAACTTAAATATTAGATTTTCTTAAAGATTACTCTTTGCGAGAGTTTCCATTTCAGAACGAAGGGGGGAATACACTCCCTCCGATTCGGAAACGGTCTTTTCTAGATATTTTCGTAAGAATTTCTTAGCCCATTCCCCTTCTCCGGCTTTGTAGCTGGTCTTAAAAAGCAAATAGGCGCCCAGTTCTTTTTCCTCTCTCTGTCTCTTGAATTCCCTGGAGTTTTGATCTTCCGCATTCGGGAAAGTCTTTCCAAAGCGATTCCAGAAATCCATTAAATAACCTCTGGCATCGCTGTAACGGCCGGAACGAAATAGCATGTCCCCTAATTGCAGGAGAGCTCTGGATCTGAATTCACCGCTCCCTTCTGTGGCGACTCTTAAGAGAATGGATTCTGCCTCGGAATTCTTTCCTTGGGCCCTTAAGGATCTTGCTGTTTCCAGAGAGGTTTTCCATCTGGAATCGTCTTCCGCTCCCGCAGCCTCCGCCTCCGGAGCTTTCTGATCTTCTAATTTAGCTAATTCTAATTTTGCTTGGGCGCTTGCGCTCCCCTCTGTGGTCGCAGCCTTACTGAATTCCTCTTTGGCGGCGTCCTTTTGCCCGTTCCGTAAACGTAGGAGTCCTCTGTCAAATGCGGCCTGACTCGGATCCTGTGCATCCTTCTTCTTGCCGTTTTTCTTTTCCTTCTTTTCGGAAAGATTGGGAAGCCGGGTCTTCTTCTCTTTTGCGACAGACTTCTTCTCTTCTCCTATTTTTCTTTCAGAAGAAGGAGACGTACGTTCTGGGCCAGCAGTGGCCATTTCAGTAGAACTGGAAGTGTCCGGACCCGAGCCTGAATTTGTAGTTTGATCGGAAGCGTTTCCGCTTATAACCGCAGATGAGCTAGACTTTCGAGAGGCAGCGGCAGTTCCGGAAGAATTTTCTTGGTTAGAAGTTTCTATTGGCGAATTTAAAGATGCAGTAGGACTTATAGCTTCCGCATTCGAGGCTTGTGTTCCCTCCGAGAGATCGGCTCTCTCCGGAAAAGGAAGTGGAAAATCCGCATCAATATTCCCGAAAGAAAAGAACGTTAAGAGAAATACGAAAGTTAGAGATCGTTTCATTCTCATTCGCCCATCTTCGGTTTTTGTTCTCTCCGAGGAGGACGACTCAATCTGGAATCGTCCGGCTGGGTCTTAGTCTCTAAGCTTGGTTGTCTTTGGGTACTGGGTTCCAATCTTGGAGAATCGCTATCGCTTGCGCCTGGACGACCCAAATCCTCTCTAGGAGGTCTTTCATTCTCAGTCGGAAAAAATACTTTCGAATCTCCATCCTTACGGCGAGAATTCCCGAGTGTGTCCGTTTCTTCCAGTTGTGGCTTGGGAGAATTCGGTCCTTCCTTCGGTTTATCTAAAGAGTATCTTTCCAAATCCAAAGAAGAAGATCCGGTATCCGAATACGTTGGATCGCTCCAGCGGATCTCCTTTCTCTTTCGATTATAATCTCTCTCTATATCTTCTAAAAATAATGCCTTGCGATCCAATTCTTTTGCCTGGTCTTCTTCTCCCGCGAGGGCCAAACCTCTCTGGAAACTGAACCAGGACAGGACCGCTCCGATCAAAACAGCGAGTGCAAGCCCTGCTCTTCCGATCAGCTTCACTGTGTTCGGGGGAAGATTTCCTAAAATACCGTCAATGGATTCCCGAACCTTGGTCAGAATGGAGAATGGATTGAATGCCATAGTTTCTCTAGGATCATCGGTCGTCTTTTCGCCTTTTTCAAGGACATAATTTTAGAAAAAAGACCGAAATAATCTCGAATCCAGTCTGAACTGTAGGAGATACTACAAGAAATCCCGGTTTTTCTCTCCGGGAACCCTAAAGTCTTTTCCCTGCTTTTCGATTGTAAAAAATAGGATGGGACTTACTCTCCAACAACGGCCCCCCAGGATGAGCGACTCGATCAGTAATTTTACAGAATCCTTTTTGAAAGATCTAGAAGAGAATGAGAATGGGTTCTTTAAAATCGAAAACCTAGATGGCCTCGCCTACCTAACGATCTTTCCCGCAGGAAAAAAGGGAAAGGAAGTGGAATATCGAGAAATCCTAAAGCGATTGAGCGTTTTTAAGATCAGCGGAGTCTCCGAAGATGAGATCAAGAGGATCTTGAAGACAAAAGACTCGGAACCTCACCTGGTAGGAAAATGGCCGGGGAAACCGGAACCTTCTAGCTTGGATCTCAAGATCACCGAAGATAAAATGCAGGTCTTTGGGATCCTACATCCTCCCAAATTCGGAGGAAGACTTCTGACCAGGGACGAGATACTCTCCCAGCTTACTTCGCAAGGGGTAATATTCGGAATCATAGACGAAGCGGTCCAGAAGATCGCCGAGGCGGAAGAATACGGAAAAAGAATACTCGTCGCAAACGGAGAACAGCCCGTCCCTGGAAAAGACGGAGATGTTCGGATCTTATTCCAACATCCGGGCACACCAACTCTAGAAGAAGACGAATTCGGAAGAGTCGACTTCAAAAATATACAGATCATCCAAAGTGTGAAAAAGAACCAGAAGCTAGCAGAAAAGATCTCTCCTTCTCCCGGAAAAGCGGGTAAGAACGTAAAAGGAGAAGTCTTGGACTTCGAAGAAGGCAAGATTGCTGAATGGAAACTCGGTCCGAATATCAAGACTTCAGAGGACGGAAACGTTATCTTCGCTTTGATAGACGGAAGACCCATCATAGATAGATTCGGGATCATCCGAGTGGATGAGGTTTGCCTCTTGGAGAATGTGGATTTTTCCACTGGGAACATCAATTTTCCGGGAACCATCATAGTAGAAGAATCGATCGCAGACGGATTCACTTTAGAAACGGACGGTTCCATCATAGTAAAGAAATCTGTCGGTAAGGTGTTCCTGAAAGCAAAAGGAGATATTGTTCTCTCCGGAGGCTTTATGGGAAGGAACGGAGGAATGATCGAATCCGGTTCAGACATCTATGCTAAGTTCGTGGAGCAAGGAAAGATGCAGGCAAAGAATTCCATCTTTATAGAGGAGGCCGCCATGCATTCCGAATTGATCGCCGGTGAATCCATAGTTGTTCGAGGAGGAAGAGGAGAGATCATAGGAGGACAATGTGTTTCCGGAAAGACAATCACCTGTTCTAAGTTAGGCGCCATTGTAGAAACGAAGACTGTCCTTAGCTGTGGAATGCCTCCAGAACTTCTTTATGAATTGGAAGGACTAAAATCGGAGATCCGAAAAAACCAAGACATCCTGAAGAAAGTGGACACGAGTATCCAAAAACTCAACGACGATTCCCAAAGAAGAGCCTTAACTCCGGAAGAAAAGGATAGCCTTCCAAAATTACAGGCGATCCGACAAAAATACAATTCTATCTTAGAGAATCTGTTCGCCCAAGAACAGTCCGCGATCTTATCCTTCGACCCGGACAGAAATTCCTTTGTGGAAGTGGAAAGGGAGATCTATCCCGGAGTAGAAGTGAATCTGGGCAGGAATAAGAAATTCAGCGTAAAATTAAAGGATATCCCGGGACCCTCTTATCTGTATTTGGGCGGAGATGGACAGATCGCCCATTCCAAGGTAAAACCGAAACGCCTAGGCCTATTGCAAGAAGAAGCATCGGAAACGGAAAATCCTTCGATCCCTTGATCAGCCCTCGTCCGGAAATAATTCCCTACAAGAAGGGATCCCGCCGGATTGCTCCATTTCTGTGCAAGGGGTCTTGAGTAGATCATCCATGCATCGTTTTACCTTAGCAATCTGATCGTCCGTAACCTTTTCATAGTCGTCCGGGAGAATCGTCTGATCCTTTTGATCGATCATACACTGATCCAAGGACGAAAATCCCGACTTAGCAGAATCCTGCTCTTTCGAAGGAAGAGCCTCGATGTATTCGGCCGAACATTCCAAATTTTTTTTACATAATTCCCTAATATAGCTTTGGCTCAGTTCCTTGACCTCATCCCGGCTAAGAGAAGGTCCTTTTCTGCAATCCAGAATAAACGAAAGAGGGATCAAAAAGAGTAAGAAAGAAGTTCTCATGGAAGTATTTCTAGTTTTCGTAATAGTATTTTTCGGGAATCGCGAAAGAAACCCTATAGAATAGGTAAAATTGACTCACCCGTGGAATATTCTGCAAGTCGTTATCTTTGGAATATTTTCAGGAAAGAAATTTTTATCGACTATTTCATCTTAGTAAGAATGAGCCGATTTCCCTTGCCGGACTGATCTATATAGAAATGGTCAGTAAGTTTTCGCACCAAATAGAGCCCGATCCCTTCTTCCCTATAATCTCCCGGATCGTATCCTCGGATCTCGGAGATATTCTTCTGGATCCCGAAATCACGGATGCGAACTTCCATCCTATTATCCAGAAGGGTGATCTCTATAAAAATAGGATAATTCGGTTTGCTTAAATAGGCGTGTTTGATCACGTTCAAAAGACACTCCCCCACCGCCAATTTCAGATCGGCTGCGTCGTACAGGGAGAAACCGGATTCTCTCGCTAAGTTATAAACGAAATTCCGCGCTACGCTTACATAACGCGGATGGGACGGGATTTGTATCCGAAACTGATTCGAATAGTTAGCTTGTTTGGTATCGGCCACGCCTAACCTAAGCGATTATCCTCTGGGATGGAACTTCTTATGAACTTCCTTCAGAGTCTTATTTGCCATATGAGTGTAGATCTGAGTGGTAGAAATATCGATATGTCCAAGTAATTCCTGAACCGACTTCAAGTCTGCATGGTTCTCCAACAAGTGAGTAGCGAAGGAGTGTCTCAGAGTATGAGGCGTTACCTTCTTCTTGATGTCAGTGCGCTTGATATAATGGTTCAGAAGTCTCCAAACGGATTTCCTATTGATATAGGATCCTTTTTTGGAAACGAAAAGATAGTCGCAGTTCCTGTTCTTCAGGATATAAGGTCTGCTTTGTTTCAGATAACGATTGAGGATGTCTAAGGATTTTTCTCCGAAAGGAACGAGTCTTTGTCTTCCTCCCTTACCTTCCACAGTCAGGGTCATTCCTGCCATGTCCATATCGGTAAGTCTAAGGTTACATGCCTCAGAGATCCTTAAGCCGGAAGAATAAAGCAACTCGAAGATGCATTTGTCCCTGAGCTCGTAAAGATTATCTTCCTTGATCACGGTGAACAATTGTTCGATCTCTTCCTGAGTTAAATAGTCAGGGATGGATCTCATCACTTCCGGAGTCTCTATCTTCTCCGTAGGATTTGAATCCAGCTTCTTCTCGTCTTTTAAGAATTTATAAAATTGTCTTATGGCAACCACTTCTCTCGCAATCGTCTTTGCAGAGATCTTGCGGTTGCGTTCCTCATTCAGGAAACGAACGATATCGTTTGCCTGGACTTCCAGAAAATCGATATGCTCCTTTTCCAGGAAGTTCTTGAACTTGTTTAGATCGTATCCGTACGAGTAAATAGAATTGTCGCTGAGACCCTTCTCAACCGAGAGGTATTCTTGAAAATTTTGCAGTAGATTCTTATGAGAAGATGTCACTTTCTTAGTCCCGCTTCCGAGTATTACAGTACTAAATCCTTCGGACAAATTCTCCCCTGAGATTGAAACTTTTTTTAAGATTGCGGTATGAGAAGGCCCGTAAATTGTACAAATTCGACGGGCGGTACCAATCAAAAACTGCCCTTTTTCTTATCCCGTAAGGGAAAAAAAACTACGGAAATGAGACAGAAGTTCCGATACGCCATAATTTTACTTATGTCCCAGATTGCATTGAATTGCGATTCTTCTGGGGAATTAGCAAGTAGAGCGAGAGAAAAAGAATCCCAAGGCAATACTGCTGAGGCACTTTACTACTACGATCTTGCCCTCCGAGAAAATTCTGAAAATTTTACTGCGAATAAAAATTTAGGGATCCTACTCGCAGAAAGCGGACAAGCCCCAGGCTCTGCGGCTCTCTATTTAGAAAAAGCTTTGAAGAAGGATCCGAAAAATCCGGAAATACTTCTCTATCTTTTGGAAATTTATTTAAAAGCAGGCTCCAAGGCGGAGACAGATTCGGTCCTGAAAGGATTTTCGGAGAGTTGGGACAAGGATAGAGAGAGTCTCGCCCAGTTCTTGACCTCTTGCATTCTGGAATCCAAGAAGAATCCTTCGGAAAGAAAGAGATTCCAAGAGAATCGGATACCCGCCTCAAACCCAGCCTCCTCTCGACTGTTCAAACTCTGCGAAGAAAAAGTGTATGAGGAATCCCATCCAAAATGAGAACCACCAAGGATCTCTCCGTTCACAAGGGATCTTTCTGTTTTTGGCTGATTCGATTTTCATCATATAGCGTTCTTTTCTTCTTATTCTTAGAAGTACTACTTAGATTACTCCATTTTCCTTCCGTAGAATTCAGATTAGAAGACAAACAATTGCATTGCTTGTCCTCAACTGCGTACGCTCCCTTTTCGTCGAAAGATCCATCCCGTTCCTTTTCTCTAAAATATCCCCTTCTTCGTTTCTTGCATCGATTCTCCGAAGAATACATTCCCTGGATGAGGCTCTGTCCGAACCAGGATATCACTCTATTTCATCCGGAGAAGAATAGAACGTACAGAGTACGAACGAATTCCTTCGGAGAAAGAATTACTGCGGAGGATCAGGATACTGCCTTTTCCGATCTTGGGTTAGAAAAGAATCGGCAAGCATTAGATATCTTGAGAGAAGAGCATACGGCCGCTTCTCAGAGCAAAGAAGTCGCTTTTTCGAAAGTTCAGGCCAAAGAAACTTCAGCCAAAAAACAAATTTGGATCCTTGGGGATTCGGTTGCCATGGGCTATTTGGTCTCAGACGAGAATAGCCTACCTTGGCTTTTACAATCTTCTCTTCGGGAGAAGGGCCAAAATCTTTTAGTCCGCAATTTGGCTGTGGACGCAGTCGGAAGTCTTGGCATCCAGGAGAGACTCAAGGAAGTATTAAAGAATTCTAAACCTCCTAAGGCTGCGTATTGGATCTACCATATTTCCGATTTTACGGATTCCTTTCATGAGGAGATCTTATTTAAGTCCAGAAAGAAAAGGATTTTGGTCCAGATCTCCTATTATCTGTCCAGATATAGCGCGGTTTACAATTCTCTGAAAGTATTGTACGAGAAGTATAAGCCCGAAAGCGCAGACAATTTGGTCATTCCCTCCTCCGGATCTGTTTTGAACAAAGAACATCCTCATAGACTTGCTCTTATTTCCCTATTTACCTTTGCGAAAGAGAATGACATTCCTTTGGTTCTAGTACTCTTGCCGGAGCCCCGAGAAAACTATGAACCGTTCGTGGATTCGGAACTCGTAAAAGAAGTCAGGCAAATTGCACTCGACTCAAACACGAAGGTTTTGGATCTGCAAACAGAGATCTACGATCTTTGGAAGAAGGAGAGAAAGGAAGTCTTTCTCCCCTTAGACGGACATCCGAACGAGGATCTGTATAGATTCATCTCGACCCAGTTAGCGAAAGATATCCTAAATCCTTAAAATTGGAAATAGAGGAAAGGCTGGCTCACTGTCACACTGTATAGAATAAAGCAGATTGCGATGAGTACTCCGGAAACTCCATAGACCCAGAGTTTATTCTCGAAGAGTCTTTTTGCCCAAGGAGTCTCCTTCTCCATGAGATAATCTCCGAACATTAGGATGAATACTGTCCCAAGAACGGAGAGAGGCACAGAAACAGTGATATCCCCGCTCACTCCCATGAACATTCTACTCACCATAGCCCAACCTACTTCCACGCTATTTCCGACCCCTTCGACCGGTCTAGCGCGGAAGAAATACATGGAAAGTCCGAAGATGGTAAACGGATAGGCTACCTTGATAAAACTCGGGATCCTGTCCCAGAAATTCTTTACTCTTTCAAAGGAGAAGGCGAATCTTTCGATCACCATTAAACTCGCATGAGTGAAACCCCAGACGATAAAATTCCAGTCGGCTCCATGCCAGATCCCACTCACGAAAGTAGTTAAGAATAAGTTTAAGTAAGTCCTAGGGATCCCCTTCTTATTCCCACCTAGGAAAATATATACGTATTCTCGAAGCCAAGAGCTGAAGGATATATGCCAACGTCTCCAGAACTCGGAAACAGTTTGAGAAAGGAATGGCTGCCTGAAGTTGATCGGGATATGAAATCCCATAATCCTTCCCGTCCCGATCGCAACATCGGAATAGCCAGAGAAATCGCAGTACATTTGTATAATATAGAGAGATCCGGTAATAGCAAGAGAAACCCAACCGTAATGCATAGGATTTGCAAACACCGGGTCTACAACTGCGGCAATCGGATCGGCTACGAATGTCTTCTTGAAAAGTCCCCAAGCAAGCTGACGTATCCCAGGAAGAAGATTTTCCTTCTTAAATTTGTACGTTTCCAGGAATTGATGGAGCATATCCTGGGCCCGGATAATCGGTCCTGCCACAAGCTGAGGAAAGAAGCTCAAGAAAAGCCCGAATTGGAATAAGCTCTGTGCTCTTTCTACCTTCTTGTGATATACATCCACAGCGTATGCGATCGCCTGTAGAGTAAAAAAGGAGATCCCCATGGGCAATAAGATCCCCGATGGATTTGCATAATGTGGTTCGCAAGGTTCCAGCCCCAAAACGGTATTCCAGACCGTGAAAGAAAAATCCAGATACTTGAACAAATAGAGAAGAAGTAAATTCCCGAAGATAGCTATATTCAGAAAAAATAATTTTCCCGCTCTGGTCTGGGACCTGTCCATCCAAACCACTGCAAAATAAGTGATCACTATGGAATAGATAAGGAGTAATATAAACGGCACGCGGAAGACCGCATAAAAATAAAGGCTCGTGACCAGTAGCCAGAATTGCTGGAATCTCGCAGGAACTAGGAAATAAACCGAGATAACAATAGGAGCAAAGAATAAGTACTGCAGGGAATTAAAGAGCAAGTTGGAACTCCTTCAATTTAGCTCTCAAGGCTTCGGCCGCCCAGTAATTTCCACGTTTCGTAAAATGTCCGTCTTCCGGAATATAATGATCCAGGATACCGAATCTTCTTCCTTGGGAATCTGTTCCGCACATGCCTGCCGTCTCCGGTTTGAAACGAAGCACTTTCACTCCCCTCTTTTCAAAGAAAGCAGAGGCTCGGATCGCATAATTTTCCAAAGGATGATATTTACCGTTATTATAGCAATAGATCTCTTCTATTTGGATAGGAAGGATTACAGGAATAAGCCTAAACCCTCTTTCCTTGGAAAGCTCTATCATCTTTTGATAATATGATTGGGTAAGCTCCGGTAGTGGGGAAAGACTTTCCGGACTCGGGATCATATCCACACATTTAACATGAGAAGGGATCGGTTCAGGACAGATGGGTCCGATACTCGCAACAGGTTCTTCCTTCTTCGCGGATAAAGGATCGCAGTCAGGCGTTTTTACCGATCTAAAGAAGGAGCCTTTCAAGTACGATCCTAGATTTTCCTGTGGAAGGGAATCCTTAGAGAGACCTGCACTTTTGATCTCATTCTTTACTGTTAGCTTTGTAACTGCGAAAGTAACCTGGATCTGTTCCCAGGCAAGCTTCAATGCCTGAAGTGTATAAGAGATCCTTGTTAAAATAAATTGTAATTTAAAATTACGAGCGTAGTTCGGATCCTTCTCCCGAAGAGCGTCCGTTTGATCGTCGGGAAGTATCCCCTTCTCCGCCAAGGCTTCCGGCATATCAAAATCGTTAGGAGAGATAAAGAATAGTACTTCCTTTACATTGTCTAGCTTGGCGCTGATATCCTTGAGTCTGAAATACGAGCCTCTGGATCCGTATGCATCTACTCCTAGATTGAGTGCTTGGCGTTCTTGACCGTTTAAAGAGATCCCATCCAAGAGTTGGCAGAATGTATCCGAGTCGCTGACCCCGAAACCCATGACAAGGCTATCTCCCAGACAAAGAAGCTTCGGTTTTCCGGGAACCGCTTCCTTTGTGCCCCGTAGTCCCAAGGAATTTACGGTAAACTGACCTTCCCATTTTCCTGCGAAATGCCTTACATATCTGGATTCGCCCGGTTCCAAGGCCACGTAATATTCCGGATGAAAGCTATGGATGAGTTTCAGGTCCCGGTAGTATTGTAAGGAAGGGCTACGTAGGAATGCTAGGCCCGCTTCTGTTCCGAAAAAGACGATTGCAAGGAAAAGCAGGGCCAGAAGCGCTTTTTTCGCAAAATCCATGAATACTGGAAAGAATTTAGACTTAGGCCAGGGTGACAAGCCAATTCGCTCGTTAAAACTGGGAGCGAATCTGAGATGATTCTCTCAGAAAAAAAAGATCTACTTTACAATTCGTCCGTCTAAAAATAAATTCAATTTAGAATCATTCTAAACACCTGAGGATGCCATGCCCCACAAAGTAGTTATCATAGGATCCGGGCCCGCGGGCCATACTGCGGCCATTTATGCCGCCAGAGCGAATTTGAACCCAGTCATGTACGAAGGCTTTATGGCCGGAGGGATTGCAGCCGGCGGCCAGCTGACCACAACGACCGAAGTAGAGAATTTTCCGGGCTTTCCAGAAGGAGTGGATGGGACCAAGCTCACTACGCTCTTCCGAGAGCAGTCCGAAAAATATGGTACTAAGATCTTCACCCAAACCATTACAAAAGTAGATTTTTCTAAAAGACCTTTCCGCCTTTGGTCCGACGACGAACTGATCGAAGCAGAAACTGTGATCATCGCAACCGGCGCTACTGCGAAAAGAATGTTTATCCCAGGAGAAGATTCCTACTGGCAAAAGGGAATTTCTGCCTGTGCAGTGTGCGACGGAGCTCTTCCCATCTATAGAAATAAAGAACTAGCGGTTGTAGGCGGAGGAGATTCCGCGGTGGAAGAAGCGGCCCACCTCACCAAGTTTGCATCCAAAGTGTATTTGATCCACAGAAGGGATAGCCTTAGAGCTTCCAAGATCATGCAGAAACGAGCAACCACTCATCCTAAGATCCAGATCATTTGGAACACTCAGGTAGAAGGTGCGCAAGGAAACGGAAACCAACTCACTTCTCTTTCCGTAAAAGAAGTGAATACCGGAAAGGTTACCGAACTTCCTGTAGGAGGACTCTTCTATGCGATCGGTCATAAGCCGAATACAGAGATCTTCGAAGGACAATTGGATCTGGACGAATCCGGATATATTAAAACCGTTCCCGGTACTACAAGAACCAATATAGAAGGAGTCTTTGCTGCGGGAGATGTGCAAGACAGGGTCTATAGACAAGCGATCACTGCCGCAGGTTCCGGTTGCATGGCAGCCTTGGAAGCGGAACGTTGGTTAGAATCCCAGGAAGAATAGAAAGAAGAAGAGGCGGGAAACCGCCTCTTTTTTCATAGAATATTCAAATATTCTAAATTAACCCAAAGTGTCTATATTCCGCTTCACGAAACTTTAGGGACGTTCGACGATTTGCCCTCTTTTCTGAGCGGTATCATAAATAAATAATGTGGGAAGGTTCGGCTTCTTCTTCCCGCCCGGCTCTTCTTCTTTCTTAACGATCATAACCAATTTGTTTTCGGGAGAATCCGGCAGGATCTTTTCCAGATAATACTTTTTAGGAAGAACAGGGATCAATTCCTCGGATCCTGGATCGTATACGAATACTTTTTTGGAATCTTTTTGGTTTAAGTATCCGTCCTTATTTGTGTCTTCGGGCATTCCAACGATCACGAATTTCTTTCCAGTCTTTAAACCGGGGAAGATATTCGCATAGAGAAGTTCCGGATTCTCCGCGTCAGAAGAGAGCTTATCCGGTTCTCCTCCGTAGAAATAATCCCAAACATAAACGCTTTTTGTGAATACCTTGCGATTCCTTCCGGTTTGCAGATCGACGAAGACAAGGTTTTGCGCATGATTTAATGTTTTGCGAGCACCGAAATTCTCTCGGTCCCGGTTTAGGCCAAGAGGGTAAAACAGGAATCTTCCCCAGGCAACGGCAGAATGTTCCACCAGATCATCGTCCGGCTCCACATAGACCGTTTGGGTCTTGTTAGACGAAGTCTTCGCAATCTCAATCCCCCGATCATACACAAACCAGCTCTTCAGAAGAGTGAAAACGATCAGAAGAATTATGATTGCGATCGCCGAATATACGATAGTGCGAAGCTTTTCCATGGACGGACCTAAAGAATCCGGTCTCCTCTATGTGGGTCAACCTTCTTTTGAAGGTAGCCCCCCACCCAATCGTGCGACCCGTAGGGAGCGAGATTCCCGAAGGGTGTTTGAGTGATCAAGCAAGAAGCTTTTCGAGTGAATCGCGAGAATAGAAAGGAACGCGAAATTGCGAAGGTGGCCCCCACCCTCATCGGGTGGTGGAGGTGGGTCCTCAGTGGGAGAGGCTCGCTGCCTCTATATCATAAACTCCCTTCTTCGACAAGGGAAAAAGGGAGGGGACTTTTTCCTGTGGGAACTAATTAGCCTTTCTTTCTAGAACACCGTTTCGATCCGGTATCACCAGAGAGGAAGAAATTTCCCCGGTATCTTCTCTCAAGACGGTCAATGGGTTATAGGTATCCAGAACGATCTTTCCATCTACGATGAAATTGTACTGGTACTCGCCTGGTTTTAATTTCTTGATCACTCGAAAGACTCCATTCCTTTCTTTTTCTAGAAAATCGGCTTCGGGATCCCAATGATTGAATTCTCCTACAAGACTGACTGACTCAGCCTGAGGTTGATAAATCCGGAATTCTATCGTGCGAAATTCTTTTTCTTCGTATGGCGAATCTTCCAGGATGCGGGTGCTCGTCTGTTTGTTGGCTCCGCCTTGGCGGTAGGCAATCCTAGAAACCAAAGAACCTTCTCCATCTTCTACCGTATCAGAGTTCTCCGGGTCATGGGTAAAGATCCCATCCACCTTGAATTTGTATTCATAAGCAGGTTTAGCCTCATACAGCCCGTCCCCTACTATATCAACAATGCCGTAAAAGACTCCCTTATCGTTCTTTTCTAAGGGAACGCATTGCCAATGATTGAATTCTCCGCAAACGCTTACCTCGTCATTGGATAATCCCTCATAACTGAATAAGACCCCTCGGTTCAGAAGCTTTCCTGTCCGGAAAGAGGTAGAGGTATCCACAAAACGGATGAATCTGGGGGGCACTGCCTTTCTCAAATTCTCCAACTGCCAGAAATAATAGATCTTTTCTTCAGGGAGAGAATCCTCTCCTTCTTCGTAATCCACAGAACGGAACGCGCCGATCCAATCCTCCGCTTCCTCTGCGGCGAGTGCGAAGGTCAGCACAAGGGTGAGTAAGGCGATAGCCTTGGCTTTCTTTACCGGAATCATATACTAAACCGATTGTCGTAGGATTTCCCGGAAACCCTAAGCGCATTTCTGGTAGGAACTCCTACATCTGACATAAGGAAAAAATCTTTGATCTTTCAGAGATCCGCCGATACTATTGGAAGGACTTTATGGCCGAGCCTTCTAATTATTCGGATCAAGAGCTGGGGCAGATACGCTCCATTTTGGAACCGTTGAGTAAAAACCCGGAAACTTCGGAAGATCTAAATCCGATGCTCTCCACCTTTCGCGAGAAGATGGGGTATGGGGTTCCTATCAATATTGAAGACGAGGATTCCGATTCTGGCGAGGCTCCCGAAGAAGATACATTCGATTTGGGCGGAGAGGAAGAAGAAGCGCCCGAACCAACCCAAAGGCCAAAACCTCTTTCCTTCTCGGAAGAGGACGATATTGATCTAGACGAATTATTAACGGAACCTTCCGCCGCAGGATCTACCCCAAGTATAGACGCTGGAGACGATCCATTCGGAGGTTTTGACGAAACCCCTCCCGCCTCCGACGATTTCGGAGATTTTGGAAGCCCTGAACCTGCACAGACCGAAGAAGATCCATTTGCAAGTTCTGGAATGGACGATTTTGGAGTACCTGAAACGGCGGATTCTTCTCCGGACACGACAGGTTTCGGAGGCGGAGACGATCCTTTCGGAGGTTTGGACTCCGCTCCTACCCTAGACTCTCCATTAGAAGATTTTGATGCAAATCCTCCTGCCGCTTCGGACGATTTTGGAGCCTCTTCCGATTTCAATATGGACGATCTGGGATCGCCTGCGGATTCCGATTCGGATCCATTTGCAGGATTTGGAGGAGACGATTCTCCTGCGGCTTCCGAAGACCTGGGAGATTTCGGCGCCGAACCTCCTACAGAAGAAGATCCATTCGCAAATTTTGACGCCTCCGAAATGGAAGATTCCCCAGGAGACGAATTCGGTTTAGGCGAAGGCGATCCATTTGGAGCCGCGCCAGCCGGAGAAAGCGATTTCGGAGACCTGGGTGGCTTTGACGACTCCTCAGCAGATTCGGGAGCTTCCTTTGACGAAGCTCCTACAGGAGACAGCGATCCTTTTGCGGATTTCGCCCCTGTAGCAGGTGGAGATCATGATCCATTCTCGGATCTATCTAGCGCAACTTCCGTTCCTGAATCCGATCCTTTTGCAGACTTCTCCGCAGAACCTGCTGGAGAAATGGAACTGGAATCCGTCCCGGAATCGGCGGACTTTACAAGCTTCTCTCCGGATCTGGACGCCGACTCAGACTCCGATCTAGGCGCCGCAGCATTCGAGGAGGATCTCAGATCCTTAGGCGGAGAAGAAAAAGAGGACATAGATAAATCCCTCACAGACGAAGAACTTGCAATCATCCAGAAGGAGATCCTACGTTATCCTCCTCTTCTTCGTAAAACTGTAATCGAGTCCATAGTACAAGACCGTCTTTCCAAAAAGGCGCAAAGAGATCTATTAGAACTCATTAAAGTAGAAAGTACTCCGGACGAGGTAGCTGCATTCCTTTCCTCCGCTCTTGGAGTTCCGGTAACCCTAACAGATAGAACGGGCGCCTACTCCGCAGACGGAGTTCCGATCATTACTTCCGATCCGATCTATACCAGAGAGGGTTATATAGAGAGAAGGAAGAAGATCCGTAGGACCTTCTACGCAGTGGCCGCCGCCCTTCTCCTTGGATTTGGCGGGTATTTCACATACAAGCATATCATACTTCCTAGACAGGCCGCCCAAAATTACGAAGCAGGTCTGGAACAGATCCGTGAAATGGGTGCGAAGAAATTCGCGGGCAGTTTGGGCGAAGAGGATCGTAAGAAGTATCTTACAAGCATAGAAGATTCCTATGATAAGGGCTTCGATATTGATCCGTATAACCTAAAGTACATGAATCTCTACGGTGTGGAATACAGCCGCGCCGGAGAATACGAACTCTCTTTCGAAAAACTATTCGGAAGAATAGAACCGGATCTGGGAGCAGGAACATTAGATTCTTGGAATAAAAGAGAACAGGCACCTCTAGTCCGCTTAGCTCAGGGAGAGTCTTGGAACGACAAGAAATTCAAGACAAGCACTGTGGTGAACCAAGGCAAGGAAGGAGTCAAATTCCTTTTAGACCAAGAAAAGACCGCAAGAAAGGTTGTGGTCCCCGGCGCCTTCCTGGTCATGAGATTGAGAGATAAATCCCATGATAATAATACGTATAGGAATCTAGGCTGGTTCCATTCTCAGATCATGCCGGACTTCGCAGAACCTAGCGAGGGCAAAAAAGGCAGATACAAGAACGACGCACTCTCCGTGGATTATTATAGCAAGGTATTTACGGACGGAGAAAGTCCATATGACGAGCTTTCTACCGCCGGGATCGCAAAGATCTATTATAACCGAAGAGAATTCGGAAAGGCTGCATCCTTCTATAACCGAATTGTAGAAGCAAATCCCAAAAGTGTTCCAGGTCAATCGGGACTTATTTCCACTTACCTAGAGATGTGGAAGGAAAGCGGAGATCCTCAGTTCGTTCTGAACCATCACCGTTTGCTTAGGAATAATTTGGATATGGAGTCAGAACTCCCCTTCTACACTCTTTCCAAATTAGCTTCTTTTTACGCGACCATCGATCCTCAGGAACTCAGGATCAAATATAATATCAATCCGGTAGATCAAGTTTCCGGAATAGAGATAGAAGAAAGCGCCATCCGACTCTTAGATACGATCTACAGAAGATCCATGGAAGACGAAAGGACCGGTACGGAGATCGAAGGAAAGGATTACGCGGAAGGTTATTACCAACGCGGACAATATTATCTATCTCAAAAGGAAAATATCCAAGCGAGAAGGTTCTTCGAAAAGGCAGCCACTCTGGATCCAAAACACTGGTTAGCAGTGTTAGAACTTGCAGAGCATTCCATCCGGGTCGGGAATTTCGAAGAAGCCAAGGATCTATTAAAAGAAGCAGACGCGCGTTACCAAGCGAGCATGCGCTGGTTCGGCTCCAAGGATGAGGACGAGACCTTATATGAGGGGAATCCTGCTCGCATCCATTTCGATCTAGGAAAGATACGTTATCTGCTATCAGCTGGGCTCTCCGAGAAAGAATCTTTAAAAGAATTTCCAGGCAGAAAGATCTATCCTTTCCGCTCTCGTTCCGAATCGGACGGCAAAAGCCTTTCCGTCCTGAAAGAAGAGGAAGAAAAACGAAATCGCAGGAACGAACTTCGTAACTCCCTGCAAGAATTCAACCTTGTGGATGCAGAAGAACCTCAATTCGACCTCATTCGCAAATGGAGAAGAGAACTTCCGGCCAGTCTTCTTCGAGAAATGAAATTCTACAAGGGTTGGGTAGAATATATGGATTCCGATTTCGACAAGGCACTTGCGGATTGGACAGGTTTCGAAGACAAGGACGAATATTATAATGCTACTCTTCTCATGGGAAAAGGGAACGCTTTCTTCTATACCGGACAGACAAAGACTGCTCTCGGATATTTCTTAAGAGTAAAAGACGATATGGAAGAGAAGCTCCCTCAAATGAGCTCTCCTAAGACCGAAGATCCATACCACCAAGAAGTATATCAGACCTTAATAGCCGCTTATAATAATATTGGCGCCTGCTACGAGAATCTCTCCAAGAAAGCGGGTGTCCAAGAATCGGAAAATTATACGGCCCAAGCTCTGCAGAATTATTGGAAGGCGATCGAAACTGCTCGTAAGATCAACGAAGCGAGCGAGATCTCCTTATCGAATAAGGATCTTCTATTTAAGAAAGACGCTCTAAAAAGAGAACCTCTCTTGGAAGATTGGGTCTCTCCTACTTTGGAATCGATCAAGGATCTTGTTCGCAAATAATAAGATCTTTCTCTCTTTCATAAAACGAAATCGAACCTGTTGAAATATAATTTTGTAATCGGATGCAAATTTTGCGAGATCAATGCGATCTCGGATCTCGCTTTTGCTTTATAGAATTATTTTTTCTTCTTAACGAAGAGGGATTTGATCCAAACCACAATAAAGAATCCGAACATTCTCGACATGCGGATCAGTCTCCAAGGACGAACAATGATCCTCCAGAACCAAGTCAGTCCCTTCAGTTTAAAGAAATTAGGCGCCTTCTTTACTTTTCCGGAAAGAATATCCATCGCACCACCAACTCCGATCACAACAGCGTGACCAAAGAAAGCGGTATTATTCTCCACCCAGATCTCTTGCTCCGGAAAATCCATTGCAAGAAATATAATATTCGGACTGGTCTTACGGATGGATTCCTTAACTAGCAACTCTCTTTGAGTATTCAAATAGCCTGCATGTCTTCCTACGATCCGAACTCCGGGAAAATGTCTGGAAAGATTAAAATATACTTTTTCTACGATCTCTTCTTTTCCGCCGAGCAAGAAGATGGAATAATTTCTGAGTTCACAGAGACGGACCAGGTCCATCATGAGAGCAATTGTAGGAATTCTTTCCTTCAGTTCGCCGCCTAGTTTCTTAGCGGCCCATTGTAGTCCTGCACCCTCGGCAAGAATTAGGCTGGCCTTTTGGGCGATCCGATGCAATTTCTTGCCTTTACGCAAGGCCATGGTCTTGATCGGGTCCAACAGAAGAACGTGATGGAACTTTTCCTTCTCCTCCATGAGGTGATAGATCTTTGCGACAGCTTCGTCTAAGGTAGCGTTGTCGAAAGGCACTCCTAGGATGGGAGCCTTTTCTAGATCATCCACGTTCAGTGTCTGGTAGTCTAGAAGATAATCGCGATCATCTTTGGCGGAAAGATGGCGTATTTCCCCTGGTTGCTTCATAGGGATCATCTTATTGGACATAATTTGTGAGTCAATTGAAACTTAGATTTAAACGTTCGGAGGCTTTGAAGAAAGATGAGGCAATTCCCTGAATACGGTTAAGACTTCTTGAAACTTAAACTCATCGGAGGCTCCTGCGATCATTGAGTATAGAAAAGGCCCATAGGCAGACAGTTCACCTATTTCCTTAGGGCCAATTCCACCAATAGGAACGATCGGGATCTTAGCATATCGCAGAGCATCTTGCAAACCATTTGGGCCGATCGGTCGGTCTTCGGTCTGTTTAGAATCCGTAGAATAGATGGGTCCTAGCCCGGTATAATCCCAAAGCTCCGGCTCTAGACTCGCCACATCCTCCCAAGTATGGCAGGAAGTGCCCAGATACAGAGAACTATTCCGAACCAGTTCCTTCTCTTTAGGATGTAAGGCTTGGTAGTCTTCCTTCCCTATATGAAGTCCGAAACAATTCCATTCCAGGGCCTCTTTCCAGTAATCGTTCAATATCAAAGGAAACTCGGAAAATTCCTCTATCAAACTTTTGTAAATCTCTTTGACCTTGGAAATTTCTTCTTTCTTGGCTCTAAGCTGGTAGAATGGGATCCATGCCTTGTTTGCATTCCAAAGATTCACTAAGTCACGGGGATTTTTTTGGAATTTAGAACAGTATTCTAGATCTAGGATCGGGTATAACGCAGGTGATTTCCAAATTTCTGGTCGTTTCTTTCTCATGTACCACGGTCGATTATAAATCATTCCATTCCCCAAGCATTGTAAGTCGAATGTTTTTTGATTTGCCATTCCGCCGTGGGCAAAAACGATTTACCTATATGACCCGTTTCCTTGTTATTTTATTCGCTTTTGCAGTATTCGGACTGATCTCCTGCGACCATCAGAGAGACGTGCAAGGAAATGCCATCTCTTCTTATGTTGCGAACTGTGTGGGTGGAGGTTATACTGCCTGCAAACATTCCTGCGAGAATAAGTATGGAAGCACTGTGGACCCGGACAATGTGGCTCTCTTGAACACTTGTATCAGTGGTTGCGCCACTAGCTGTAGTATTGCTACCTTCTGCGCTCAGATGCAACAGGGTTGCAAAAGTAACTGCAAGAGCTATCTGAACGAATGCGTTCTGATCCTAGGTCTTTCCGGCGTAGGCCAATAAACTAATCCCAATTTCCGATACGGAATAAAGAAGCCGCAAAGATCCCTGCGGTTTCTATTCTTAGGATCGATTCTCCTACATTCACTCCTGGCACGGAGCTCTTCCTTAAAAAATCCAGTTCCTCGGAACGAAAGCCACCTTCCGGTCCGATCAGTATCGTCTTGTTCCGTATCGAGTTCGGATCTATCTTCGTTTCCGATCTGGGATCCAATAACAATAGTTCATCTTTCGGATCGGAATAAGACTCCACAAATTTTTGCAGGGAGAAAGGTCCGAGGATCTCAGGTAAGAAATCCTGATTGGATTGGGCGCAAGCTTCTGCGGCCACCTTCAAAAGCCTTTCCGGATTCAAGTCCTTACGATCGGAATGAGCGAATACTAAGAAAATAAATTTTGTGATCCCTAGTTCCGTTCCTTTTTGGATCAACCACTCCAATCGATTTCCTTTCGGAATAGCAGTCGCGATACAAGAGGCTTGTTTTGGTTTTTCTTTCTTCTCAGATTTTAAGAAGGAACCCGACTTGGAGGAAGCAGGAACAGAGTAATAGGAATTCGTTCCGGATCCATCCTTGATGATCACTGCCTTTTCTTCGGAGTAAACGCGGAACGCTTTTAAGTGAGAGATCTCTTCGCCTTCTAACTTTAGCTCTGCAGAAGGAAGAAATCCTGGTCGAAAGAAAACGATCTCTTCCGTGGACATCTTATAGTCGATTCAAATTATCTAATTCAAAAAGAGAAGGATCCGGTTTTACATCCCGATCCACTTCCACGTATTCCAATACGCTGATAGCACCTGTGTTCAGGTCCAACATTTCCAAACGGCTCGCCAAATCCTCTTTGCCCACTTTTTGTTTGGCCTTCACTTTTACGGGGCCATACTTGATGTTCATGGTCTTGTACAGGATCCCGTCCTTATCGTGAAAGTCCAAACGGATCGGCCTAAGAGTATCCGGCTCTAGTAGAAGAATGAGCTTAGAATAGAAATAGGGCACGATAGGACGAAGAGCGACCCTCTTCATCTTTTTTCCACCCACGTCCAGATCGCTTTGCACGATAGGATTATAGTTCGCTTGGTAAGAAGTCCCAGCCAGATCCACGAAACTAAAACCTGTATTCAAATGGTTCTCGTACTTCTCTTCGTCGTTTTTTCGGAAGATCTTTCTAGAGAGTGCGTTGAAGGCGTAGATCAATTCTCCGTCTTCCTTGAATAGGATCTTGTATTCCAGGCCTCGGCCCTTGCTTTCGAAAAGGGAAAGAGAATCTTCTCCCTTACGGAAAACGCTCATGTCCCAGGTCCAGGAATCTCCGGTTCTTTTGATCAGGATTAAATTGGCCTTTACCAATCCGTCCGATTTGAGTAAGGCTTGGTCCAATCGAGCGACCAATTCCTGAGCGACCCGGGCCTTTTCCGGCGCCTGAGCGTAGGTAATCTCCCCTCCGAGTAGGACGGGTAAGACTAGGATCACTAGAATCGATCGAAATTGTCTCAAAAACCTTCCCTTCCCGGCAAGAAGTGAGAACTTCCCTTCTTTATTCTGCTCTTAAACTCGGTGCACTGTAAGAGTAAAGACTGTGAACCGAACCTTGGGCCTGAGCGGATTCACTTCTTCTTTCGAAACGAAGTTTACCTTCTCTCAATCCCTTATGCAAGTCTTGGACGGTCCTAAAACCCATATCCTGGAAGGAAAGTCGTAGGCCCAAACTTAAATAAGGAATAAAATTCAAGATGGAACCACGATCCACAACCGAACCGCTTACACCTTGGGCCACTTTCACTTTTTGGCCTTCGTTGAAATATCTCTTATCTCCGCCGGCCTTCATGGCTTCAATACTTGCCATTCCTCTATACTTCTTGAGACGAATTCCATTCTCATAAAAATACTCGCCGGGCGCCTCAGTTGTTCCGGCAAACATAAATCCCATCATACAAGCAGATGCTCCGATTGCCAAAGCATTTGCGATATCCCCAATATTAGAAATTCCTCCGTCTGCGATAACAGGAACGTCATATTTCGCTGCATGAGCCGCTGTTTGGTAGACTGCAGTTGCTTGAGCCCGGCCCACAGCCATTGTGTCTTGGGTAATACAAATAGAACCCGGTCCCATTCCGATCCTAAGTCCGTCGGCTCCGGCACGGATCAAGTTCTCGGCTTGCCCCCGAGTGACCACATTCCCTCCGACTACTTCCAAATTCTTGAAATTGGATTTGATGAATTGCAACATCTCGATCTGGTAGATGGAGTTCCCTTGCGCAGAGTCGATGATGATCACATCCACTCCGGCTTCGTAGAGTGCGGCAACTCGATCTCTAGATTCGGGAAGTGTGGAAACCGCTGCACCACATCTCAGTCTTTTGTTCTCATCCTTGGAGGAATCGGGAAAGTCCTTGTTCTTTTTCAGATCGGAGCGACTGACCAGGGAGACCAGTTTTCCGTCCTTATCCAGGATAGGAAGTTTTCCGATTTTCTCTTTTTTAATGATATCGTTTGCTTCTTTCAGGGTAATCCCGGCTCTTCCGGTGATCACCTCGGTAGTCATGACCCTCTCTACAGGGATAGATCTATCTCTCTCAAAGTCGATGTCTCTATTCGTAACGATCCCGATCAGCTTAGAATACTTGGTTCCGTCGGCGGTGATCGGAATTCCGGTGAATCCTTGCGTCTCTTTGATATGGTCCAGATCGTGAATAGTGTTCTTAGGTCCGAGCACCACAGGATCCGAGATGAATCCATTCTCGAAACGTTTCACCTTGCTGACCTCGGATACTTGCTCATCGATCGTATTATTGTAATGGATGATCCCAATCCCTCCCATAAGGGCTTGGGCAATCGCCATGGAAGACTCGGTAACAGTGTCCATGGGCGAACTAACGAAAGGGCGTTTGAGTTTTATGTTCTTTGTGAATCTAGTTTCTAACTCGACATCGGATGGATTGAAATCGATAAAACCGGGCAGGACTAAAAAGTCCCGGTAAGTAAGCCCGATTTGCATGCTGAAGAGTTCTTCGCCGGATAGGCCGTCTAAAAATTGGGAGTCTCGGTAAGATTGGTTTGACATTAGTGTACCTTACCTATTACATCAAAACGAAGCCAAAGGCTGGGATCAAGATAAATTTCCGCCGGAATCCGATCGACCTAGGAATTTAATGGAAAAGGTTCAAAGGAAGCAAAGAGACAAAGAGTTCATCACTGAAGAGGGAAAAAAGCTCCATCTCATTGGAAAATTTCTTCTAAAAACCGAGCTGCTCGTAAGGGACACGGAAGGCCACGATTCCGTTCAATTGCTCTCCGTAAGCAAAGACGCCACAAAGATCCTAGTCCAAGGTCGAATGACCGAACAATTTAAACTCAATTCTCATATTGTTTTATACAAACTGCTCGCGAGATACGTCGAACTAGAATGCGAGGTCTTGGAAGAAAGACCAAATAATCAGTACGTAATGAATGTGGACGCCGTGTCCATAGCAAGTAGAGAGAGAAAATTCGCTAGGATCAAACCACCCGATGGCAGCGTTTGGATCACGAACCTCAGGACGAGTCGCACTACTATAGATGCGAACTTATTCAATATACCTACTTCCGTAAAAGTGAACTTCGCTGACACCGAAAGGACTTTAAAGCCCAAGTACGATATCGTTAAGATAGACGTTTTCAATTCCATAGGGGATAAATTCGACCTAGTCAAGAAAACGGGAAAAATATTATTTATTCCTAATACTCAAAAGCCTGATAGTTACAGGTCCTCGGACCCTGACGGGTTTATAGATTACGAACAGGAACTCGGAGATGAGGACGATGTTCGCAAGAAGATCATAGAATATGCCAACCAAAAGATCAAATCGGAACTGATCGTTCCCGTCATCTATATCAACCACGACGAACAGGCCATACCGATCGGCTATGTGCATGCCCAAAATAGGACGAGAGAGATCGGTATAGAAGAAGTAATGGAGATCAAGACCCTTACCTTCGATATGGTGGACAGGATCCGCGAATCCAATACGATCCTAGTAAAGGAAAGATTTCCCGTTCTGGATCTTTCCACCGGCGGTCTCCGAGTGAAGATCAATCATCCTGACTTGAATAGCGAGATCCCTAGAAGAAAAGGGTTCACATTCGATATTTTCTTTAAGATGCAATCTCCGATCACTGCCTACGGAGTGGTTCGTTCCGTAGCAAAAGACGTGGATGGGAATTTGTATATAGGATTGTCTCTGGAAGGAAACTCCGCAAGGCCGGGAGAGAAGAAGAGATTCATAGACAATGTAAATAGAATGTTAGCTGACGCCGGAGTGAAAGTCAATCCGAACTGACTTTTACGGAAAGTCCCACATTCTCACGTCCACAAAGATCACATTCCCTTCTTCTAAACGTTTGGAATAAGTGACTAAAAGCAAATTGCTTTCCAGATCGTAGTATGGATTGCTTGCGATCCATCCGCTAGCCGCATCCTTAGCATTCTTATAGAATTGCTCCAGAAAATAAGGTCTCCAACTCCAGTTGCGACCCACGAATGTATCATCTTCTAAGATCCCTGATTCGGAGATCCCGGAATAATTCGGAGAAAGTTGCCTTCCCTCATGATTCGTAACATACATCCTAAAGACCGATTTTTCGAGAAGATAAGAATTCCTTAAACTGATCGTTACCTTCTCCTCTCCGTTGGAAATCACTTCGATACCGGAGGACTCTAATCTATCCTCCAGTTCCTTCTCCTTTTTGATCCGTCGGAGCAATTGGTATTTTTTGTAATTAAAGAAAAGTTCATGGAGCTGAGAGAAACGAATACTAAGCCCGCTAATATCCAAAAGCTCGGGGCTCGGTTCCGCAAAATAGAAACCTTGTAAGTATCTTGCGCCGTAGGTAAGAGCATTATAGAGTTCCGTCTCGGTCTCTATTCCCTCAAAAAGAAGAGAGCAACCCAGGCTTTCCGCCAATCTAGAAAGAGTAAATAGGATCTCTTGGAAATTTCTGGAGGCAACAGAACTACGAATCAGTCCCAGGTCCACTTTGATAATATCCGGATGCAATGCACCGATCCGATCCAGGTTGGAGGATTTGGAACCTAGATCGTCGATCGCGACCAGAAAGCCGGATCTCTTGTACAGATTGATCAAAGGTTTGAGTTGATCGATCTCTCCGGAAAAATGCTCCTCTACCATTTCGATCACGATCCGTTTTGGATCCAAATTGGAACTCTTTGCGATCTGAAGAGTAAACGGATCTTCTTCCGATCTTGAAACAAGATAATCTTGCATGAAGGAAGGAGAGATATTTAGGAAAAGTTTTGCCTTAGGATCTACTCCGTTTGCCTTACTGATCCTTTCTACAGCTTTTTTCCGAAGCTCTCTATCGATCTCTAATTTGAAGGCCCTAAATTCCTCCCTTTCCGACAGAGAAAAAGAGTGAGGGATATCGGATAAGAAGAAGGGACCGAGGCTGTGGACCTCTCCGTCCTTTCCTACGAAACGGCCGAGAGCCTCATATCCGTAGATGGAGTCTTTCTCTACGGAAAGAATGGGTTGGAAGTAAGGGACGATCTCACCTTCGGAAAACCATTCCCTCCATTTGGATGCGCTCCAAGAACTTCTTCCTTCATTCATTCTTAACAACAAAATCAATGCCCTGCGAACAGGATCAAGAAATTTTAATGGAAAGAGAGTTGAGAAGAAATAAAAGAAGAATCAGTCCCTTGAATTTGCTGTTACTTAATAACCTGGCCCTAAACCACAGTGGAATTTTTCCGGAATTCCTTTCCAGTCTGATCTTGTCTTTAAATGAGATAGCAAAGAACGATTTTCACCCAAGTTCTCGCGCAAAATTTCAGCAAGTCTCTCTTTTGAGAAGAGATCTGCCGATTCGGTTAACAATTTCAATTTCGCATAGTATACTTTGAGGTACGGATCTTCTAGTAGATTCTCTCCGTTAGAAACCGACTGCATGTAACCTTCCGGAATGTTCCGAGCGAAATGACCGATCCTCCAATTGCTCACTGTCGGTAGTTTACTTAGCAAAGGATCTGTGAGTGCAAATACGTCTACAATCCTTCTTTCTGGTCCTGCAAAATAACCATAAAAGCCTATATTCAGCGTAGCACATGCTACATCTTTCTTTACTTCCTTCTTCTTGAATTCCTTTCCGGCAGATGCCCAACCGTGAGCCGGGAAATCAGGAACGGAGAAAGATCGCAAGATATTCGTAGAACGGAAATAGGTCCCCTTCTCATCTTGGATCTCACCATCGTTCCGTACCCTCAGGTAATCTTTACCCACGTAAAGAAGTGAGTTTTGGTTTAACACGGAAAAGGCGACAAAAAACACCAGGGCGAGTCTGGGCAAGAACGGAGAGAAAAGATCCGAAATTAGAAAAACCGAGATCACAAAAGGAAGAGCAATAAACCTTCCCGCCATAAAGTCCCCGCCGATGCTACAAACATACAATAGATAAAGAAGGATCCCAAGACTGATACAAAGATGACCTGTTCTCTTTTTCCAATATAGGAAGGGAAGGATAGCAACCGCGAGTAGGATGAACAGAGAAGAGAAGAGATCCCAACGAAAAGAATTCTGCAAATAAGAGATCCCATACAGCCAAAGAATATCTGTAGAGATCCCTGTATTCAATTTCGCATACGCGGTATTCGGAAATGCATATCCGTAATACAGAAGGGAAAAAAGGCTCCAAAGGATTGCAGGCAAAAAGCCAAGGGTTGCAATTCCAAGTGTTTTCACGAATGCAACAGGCTTTTTTATCTTAGAAAAGAAGAAGGATCCGAAGAAAGGGACTGCGAATAAAATAGCATCCTGACGATTCAAATACGTAAAAGAAGCGAGAACGGAGAATAAGAAGAAGGATCTAAAACGGAAGTCTTTTTGTAAGTTCAAACCGGTCTGGAGCATAAGCAAAACTAGCAAAAAAGAAAGTGGGTTCTCTAATCCGGAACTAGAATAGTCGATAAAACAACGAGAAGAGAGAAGTAAAAATAGGATCCAATAGGTCTCATAGATCGAACTCACCTTCTCCCTCATCCTTTTCATCAGAAGTATAGCCAAACTTGCAACGCAGATCCAAGAAAGAATTAAAGAAGAATAATATACTGGGATCTTAAAAAAGGAAAGAAAGGAGACGCCGAAGAGCCAAAGAGGATGGGTATATCCCTGTACCCTTTCCTGCACGTTCCATCGCAGACCATATCCGTTCAGGAAATTATCTACCGTGCGAAATGTAATATAGGCATCGTCGCAAACCCAAGAGTTTACAAAGATCACATACGCAAATCCTAATCCAACGATCGGAAAAAGATATTTAGGTAAGGGACGTCGAAAGAATTCTAGAATAGATCCGATTTTAGAAGGCACTTAAGTTCTCTTCTGATAAGACTTCCTCCAGTTACCTGTGTATCTTTAGATTGTCATTCAGAATTCTTAGAGCCGGAAAATCACAGAAACGCTCGATCCGGATTTCTACTTGACCGATGACTTTTCTAAATCTTTCTATCAGAATGCTTTCTAACCTACTCGCCAGATCCTTATCTTTCTCGAACAGATCCTACGGATTCGTTTTGATAGGAGCTATTTTCCTTTCCGGTTTTTTATCTTGGCAGTACCAAACCGGCTTTCGGGTAGGAGATGGAGCAGTCAAGCAACAGCAATTAGCGGATCTCGTTCATAACGGGTTCCCGGATTTTTCCTGCAGATACTCTGGAGCAAAATTCGATCCTGATTTCCAATTCCTACCTTTGGACTTAAAGAAAGGGTCCACGATGACCCATGTGTACAATGGAAAGTGCTATTATGTATTCCCTTTTTACTACACTGCAATTCAATATCCCTTTGCTTTGCTCTTCGGAAGGTTCGGTAGCTATTTACTTTCCCTGTTATTCGGAATATTGACCCTCTATTCTCTCTATAGGATCTCTCTCCTTTTAAAGTTGAGCGAAAAAGCGAGAAGTTCCTTCTTAGCCGTCTTGCTTCTAGGCTCCGCATTCAGTTTATTTGCGACCGATCTTTCCGAGACCGTAATTGCAATCTACGCAGTCACAGAAGGGATCTATTTCCTATTAAAGGAAGAAGATTCTCCCAGTTTTAAGAATTATCTTTTCGCCGGGCTCCTGTTCGGGTTCGCTGCATTCTTCCGGCAGGAAGTTATTTTGCTCGCAGCAGGGATCTCTCTTGTTCAGTTTTTTAGAATATACCAAAAACGTACATCGGTAGCGTTTCCATTTAGTTTCGGTTTACTCCTATTCGTCCAGGCTGGGATCAATATCGCAGTCGTTGGGCATCCTCTAGGTTCACGAGGGCATCTTCAGTCTTCTTCTAACTATGATTTAGTCGCTCAACTGATCTACTTAAGCCAACTGGTATTTTGGGGAAAGGGATCTCTCGGTCTACTAGGAGCCTACCCTGCTCTATTATTCGCCATCCGCTTTCGACCTAGGACGATCAATTCTCTCAGCCAAATCTTACTCGGGATTTTAGTCTTTATTCTTCTCTCCGGACTATTGACCTCGACCCGATTTTGGCAGGGGGTATTATTCGGACCTAGATTCCTAATGACCGTCCTTCCCTTTATACTAGTTTATTTATTAAGTGTCTTAGACCAAAACTGGGAGAGTCTTTCCAAGCCCGCTAAAGGTGCCGCCATTCTACTCTTAGTCTATTCGATCGCTGGAGGTCTGATCTTCGATCGTTTGTACCATAAGTTCACTCGATCCGTAGTTGTCGAACAGGCCGAGTTGAGCAAATTCTCTTCGGAGACTGTAGTGTATAGAAAAGGTTCCGTATTCCTCCCTTCAGATTCTTTTAGCACGCCAAGAGCGGTGTTTGAGATCAATGGACCGGAACAATTCGATCCTCTATTAGAAAAACTGTATGAAACTGGAACTCATAAACTCACGATCATTGGCTTCAAGGACGCGTATCCGAGAGAGAAGCTGGTCCCTTCTTCTGAGAAATTCGAGATTGTGAATCGAGACTTCAAGCAAAGTCCTTCGATCAATATGGAAACGATCGAGATCCGGAAAAAGTAAGTCGTAATATTTTAAACTGAGATAAAAAAGAAGCGAAGCGAAAAAGTGATATTAAGAGCTATATTCGAAAAGTTGAACCAAATCAGTCCGAAGCGAATTTACCTCGGACTGATGGAGAGGATCGCTTATTTTCCCCAGACCCTTCTGAAAAGATCGGATTCCAGGATATTCTTGGGATCCAACTTCTTCTTCATTGCCTTGAACTTGTCCAGATTCTGTTTCGGCATGGATCTTCTGTAGATCTCGGGTCTAAGAGTGCTATCTTTTGCAAAATAGAATCTTCCTCCGTTCTTCAGAACGATCTCATCCATTTCCTTTGCGAGATCCCAGAGTTTTTCCTTATTCCTCTTGGTCACCGGAAAATCCATGGCCATAGAATATCCGTCCACAGCATGTGTTAAAAGAAATTTGTCCGGCCTATGCTTCTTGAACACCGCAAGCCAGTTCACGATCCCTCTCTTCTGACAGAGACTTAAGATCTCTTCGAAACCTTTGACCGCATTTTCCTTAGGGATAAAACTTTGGTACTGGATCATGGCGCCCGGCTTGTACATAAATTTCCAGTTCGGAACGTAATCCAAGAGGAAGGCGTACTCCGCATGTCCTTGCAAATAAGGCTTATTATTTCCGATAAAACCGGAGATCCATTTTCCTAGGTTCACGAATCTCATTCCCAAATTATTGCTGAACGGATACATAAAGATCCACATCCAAGCCTTAGGGATCACTCCAAGCAGAGTGTTAGGTAGGATCTGATTCTCTACTTTGCAATTTTCAGGAAAGCCGGGATCCTCTCCTTCTTTTAGATGGACCGCCTTATGGATCTGGCCTCTTCCTAAGCCCTTACCGGATGCGAAGGAATCTACCCAACCCACTAAGTAGTCGGAATGTTTGTATTCCTTCTCGAAGTAGTCGTACATCTCTTGCAGATTGGAGGTATTGACCGGCCAAACCTTCATCTTACCTGCATAAATTTTCTTTAATTTAATGGTTACAGTAAGGAAGGCACCGAGCATTCCGAATCCGGAAATCGCGGAGTAGAAAATATCGGAGTTCTTAGTCGGAGAACAAACGAACTCTTTTCCTTCCGGACTAATAAAAGTAAATTCTTGGATATGATCCCCGATCGGACCGACTGCAAAATTATTCTTTCCATGGATATTCATAGAAAGAGCTCCACCTAAGGTAGGGAACATGGTCCCACTCACTACGGGAGGCCAGAACCCTTTCTCAATGCCGAATTCCCAGAGTTGTTTGATCGTGACTCCGGACTGAGCAACCAAAATCCCCGTCTTTGGATTGAAGGAAAGGATCTTGTTGAAGTTTCGGATATCTACTACGATCCCTTTTACGTTCGTTGCCGCGTCCCCGTAACTACAACCGCCCCCTCTGAAAGCGATCTTTGCTCCTGTAGCGTTTGCATATGCAAATAAGGATTTGAAATCCTCCACGGATTCCGGCTGGAACACGTGGCTCTCCGAGAAATGGTTCATTCCCCAGGTTTCGACTTTTTGGATCGGGGTCAGTCTGGCTTCGAAAGCGCCAGTATCGAATTTGGATCCGGATTTTTTCTTCGCAGCCGGTTTGCTTGCGGTTTTCTTCTTAGCGGCAGTAGCCATTCAAAATACCTAATATTCCTTAAACGGAAAGCCTTCTGAAAATAAAGGAAGGAATGAGACGAATGATAAGGGAAACGATGGCCCAACGAGCCGGAACATAGAAGACTTCCCTACCTGCATTCACTTTTGCTAATATGACTTGAGCGGCTTCCTTTGCGGTAATAAGCCACATGAGCCCGGAAAGACCTTCCGTCATAGGCGTTTGGATCATACCCGGTTTAACGGTGACTACTTGTATTCCTTGCACTGCAAGACGATTGCGTAATGCCTCCAGATAAGTGGACATTCCCGCCTTAGACGCGTTATATACTGGATTTCCCCTTCTTCCTCTATCGCCGGCGATGGAAGAGATCCCGATGATCTTGCCTGCCTTCTTCTCTTGGAAATAAGCCGCAGCGGAGTCCAACCAGGCCACACAACCTAGAAGATTCACTTCTAACATTTCCAAGTCTTTCTGTACCGGAAATTCTTCGGGACCGACTCGATGCATGACTCCGGAAGCGTAATAGATCTCGTCCAGACCACCCAATGCCTTGACTGCCTTGGAAAATTCTCCAGGAACCTTGGAGTATTCGGTTACGTCATGTTTAACGAAAAGATTTTTTGTCTTGGAAGAAGGAGCGATCTTCTTCAATTCCTTTTCCCTGCGAGCAAACGCAGCGACTTGGTGACCTTCTGCGATTAATTGGGTTGCGATTTCCTTTCCAATACCGCTTGAAGCGCCTACAACGATGATCTTTTTAGCCATACCTACCTTTTTCGGATCGGGACCTAGTATGACAAGTCTGATTTACCCCTGAAAGAAGTTACAAATCTATCCCTTGGTCGGACCGTTGCCTTCCCTTCCATACAAGTCAAAATATTTCGGAAGAAAGATCTCCGACTTCTCCCAAACCCCAGTCTTCTTCTCCAAGATCTCGGCCGGCTTCCACTTACTCTTATAATCCATCTTAGGGTGGTTCGGAAGATACAGACCCAAATGAAATTCTAGGAACCCGTTGTTCTTAGCCCAAAGGATGGCCGATAAGATCAGAAAATTCCCGAGACTTCTTTTCTCTTCTTCCGGATCGAATACGGAGTACAATGCGGACACCGTTTCTTTTCCCAGATCTAAAAGCATCCAACCTAAAAGTCTCTCTTCCGTATGGATCTGGATCTCTCTTGAATTTCCGGAACCGTCATACATCTGCATCCTCATTGCTTGTACTAACTCTTCTTCCGAGTCTCCGTAGTAACCTTCATGCCTGGACCTTTGGTATTTGGAATACAGACTCTTCTTCTCCGAATTTATCTCAGGAGAAGAAACGGTGATCCTGAGATCTGCGTTCTTTCTCTGGATCCTCTTCTGGTTTGCATTGGGAGAAAACGTATGCAACGGGATCCTATAGCTCAAGCAATGAGAACAGTTGGGACAATCCGTCCTATAATAGAAATTTCCCGATCTTCTAAAACCGAATCTAAATAGAAAGTCCAGAACGGAAGCCGCGATCTTTTCCTTCCAAGCAAAGCCTTTGATCCTGGAAATTCTCTCCGGATAATACGAACAAGCGGAGTCAGGAGAAGTCGGAAGAGAATCCAGAAATTCAAAATAATCGATCTGCATTAGAATGGTGCCACCTGTTATTTTTCCATTGCCAAACCAAAGCCTCCGAAGGATAGGACTATCAATGGTATTCAGATTGTTTATGGATCAGTTCGTACGTTGGAGCGCTTATAAACTCGCATTCGGTTTCGCCGCTTTGAGTTATATTTTTTATTTTCTATCCCAGCCCTGGATCCAATTCGCAAGCATATTCGCAGGATTTCTCTGCCTCTTGGGAGGACTCTTCTTCCCCATACAATTCGATCGTTGGTATAGAAACACGCAATCCTTACTTTTAGGAGCGATCTCCTTTTTCGCATCTTGTCTGATCTTACTCGGATATCTTCTGGTCTGGAGACCGCTCTCCCTCGTTCTTCCTAACAAAGAGAAGAAGGACTGATCTTGAAAAAACTGGAAATCTACTGCGACGGGGCCTCCAAGGGAAATCCAGGGCCTTCTTCTATAGGAGTCGCGGTATATTCCGAGAAGGAAGAGGTCTATTCCATCTCCCGTAGGATCTCTGACGGCACCAATAATATGGCGGAATGGGCCGCTCTCGAAGCAGGCCTTCACCATTGCCTGGAACAGGGAGCCGAAGAAGTCGTGGCCTATCTGGACTCGGAGCTCGTAGTAAAACAGTTCCGGGGGGAATACAAGGTCAAATCCCCTCATTTGCAAGAAGCCAAAGAGAAGGCAAAAGCCCTCAGCTCTAAGCTGAAACAGTTCTCCATCTACCATGTTCCTAGAGAGAAGAACAAAAGAGCGGACAAGCTCGCAAACCTTGCATTCGAATCTTAGATCTTAAAAAAAGGTTTCCTAAAGAGGGAATCCACAAGACAGTTCCTTCGATGCCTTTTCCACATCGAAGCATTCTATTCGCCGTACTCAGCCTATTAGCGCTAACTCTCTGCGACTGCAAGGGAGATATCCTGAACAAGATGCTCCAATTAAAGAAAGAAGGAAAATACTTGGAGCTCGCTCTCCTCTGCAACGAGCACAAAGAGACGGAATATAAAGAGATCTGTGACCTTGCCTGGCAGGAAGCAGAGAGAAATATCGACAAGATCCTCTCCCAGCAAGCTGACCTTCCCTTTCTTAGAGTCTCCGTGGATGCGAAGACCAAAAAGCAAGTAGAAGATATACTCGCCCAAAATCCACAACTGAAAGAAAGATACCTTCCTCTTTGGAAGAAATTCGTCCAACAATGATGAACTCGGATCCGAAGGAACTCATTCGAAAGATCCCTTCTCCTTATCTGGAGGATCTACTCGAGATCACCAAGACAGTGCGTAACGCGAATGGAGAGGTCTATCTCGTAGGAGGAAGTGTACGAGATCTTCTTTTGGAAAAGATCCCCCACGAATACGATATGGCAGTCTCACTTCCACCGGAAGAAGTGCAGAAGATATTCAGAAGAACGGTTCCGACCGGGATCAAGCACGGAACAATAACCGTCCTACTCAAAGACAGATCCTATGAGCTTACGACTTTTCGAAAAGACGAAGACTATGTGGACGGACGCAGACCCGAAACGGTCACCTTCGGTGTAAGCCTGAGCGAAGACCTAAAGAGAAGGGACTTCACTATGAATGCGATCGCCCTGGATCTAGCGAACGAGAAACTTGTGGATGAACACGAAGGGATCAAAGACATACAGAATTCCCTGATCCGTACGATCGGAAATCCAATCTCACGATTTACAGAAGACGGACTTCGCCCAGTCAGAGCGATACGATTTGTCTCTATCTTAGGATTCAAGATCCATCCCGAAACGGAGAAGGCAATTTTAGAATGCAAAACCATTACACAGAAAGTTTCCCCCGAAAGGATACATGATGAATTTCTAAAGTTACTAAAAAGCAAGGACCCAAAACCATCTCTCCTTCTCCTCCGAAAATACGGGATCCTGGAATTATTCACCCAATCCAAACTATATGCAAATCTTAGGCCTTCCCAAAGCGAGAAGGGATCCTTAGACAAAAATGACGCGAGGGTTGCCGGCACTAGACTTCTCACCGAAATCGAATGGGAAGAAGAACTTTCCCATTTTGCAAACCTGGAGCCGGAACCGGATCGGACGAGGCTTGCATACTTCCTACTCACTCATTTTGCTAAAGAAGAACTGTCCGCGGAATCGACTCGGTTCTTCAAGGACCTACGTTTCTCCAACCAAAGGAGCAAGGACTCCCAGTTTTTGGCCAGGACCCTCGATTCTATCCAGGAATACTCTTCTCTGCTGAAAAATGCCTCTGCGATCCGGAAATGGGTCCTTCACCCCATTGCCCAATACTCCGGAAAGAAGGAACTCCTCACCTGGTGCCGGGAACTGGCTAGCCTCAGCCAGGCTCATCTTGGAAATTCTAACTGGCTTTCCCAAGCAGAAGAAGAATGGAAGAAGGACGCGGCGCTTCTTCTTTCGGATCTGGCGATCGATGGAAATTGGATCAGAAAGGAATTTCCGAACCTTCCCCCTCAAATGCTCGGCGAAGCATTGCGCCTCTGTTTAGAGAAGGTTCTAATGGAACCGGACTATAACTCTCAAGAGAAGCTGCAGGAACTCATTCGCTCCTCCTTCCAAAGCTAAGTAAAGAAGCACTTTTATCTAGAGATGTTAGGTGAAGTAGACCGTTCGATTTAGTATTCGGACAGTTTCTCCTTGTCGAAGATACTACAACCCCCGCCTGTTGCCCAAAAACTGTGCAAACCATAATATGTTTAAAAAATAAGCATATTGTCCCTATTAAAAATTAAGCAAATAAAACTGGTATTTTCTAAGCACCCAATTAGTGATTTAGAATCGTTTTTAAGCCGAATTTAGTCTCTTTGCTCATTTTTATTCTCTTGGCACGCTAGTTGCATATAGATCAGCATAGGAGATTTAGGAGAATGATGAGAAAAAAGACATTAAGCCTCATTGCTACCTTTACTCTGGTGACCGCCTCTTCGGTTTTTGCCCAAGCTAAGAAAGAGGTTCCAGATCAAAAGGTAACAGCGGCGCCTGCTAAGGCTGCAGAACCCGAGCCTGAAGAAAAGAAATGGTATGAAGCTGTCGATTTTTCCGGATTCGTGGATGTGTACTACATGTACAATAACAACCCACTGCAAGGAAACGCAATCGACGCGACTCACGCTTTCGAAACTAGCAACAAAAACTTCGGTGTTAACGCCGCAGCTCTTGCAATTCAAAAAACGGCCGAGAAAGGCAGTCCTTGGGGATTCCGAGTCGACTTCCAAAACGGTCAGAACAACGCGTATCAGGAAGCTCCCTATACAACTTCTAACCAGGTATACAACTACAACATGCTGAAACAAGCATACGTGAGTATGTATTTCCCGGTTTTAAAAGGGATGACATTGGATATCGGAAAGATGGCAACACATATCGGCTACGAGGTGCTTGAGTCGATGAACAACCCTAACTACACGATAGGGGCCATCTTCCAAAACACGATCCCATTCATTCACACCGGTGCTCGCTTAACTACTCAGTTTACCGATAAATGGGCTGGAACCTTTTATCTGTACAACAGTGGTGGTGGTACCGGTTACACTAGCCCTACTCCGGGCAACTTGACCAGCACGACTACGAACTCCTTCTTCGAGTCTTCGAACGAACACAAAGCGGTCGGTACTCAGTTGAAAGGAACTCTGATCGAAGATAAACTATCCCTTACCTGGAACACATTGTATTCCAGTGATGGTTTCGCTTCTGGATACACCGGAGTCGTAGATCCTAGCCAAATGTTAGTCGCTAACTATTTGGAAACAGGAAGCGTGAACGGAGCTGGAACAGTTCTTCCTACCGGTCAAAGAATGAAGTATAACAAGGATTATTGGTTCATGAACCATGCAATCTTGTCTATCACTCCGACCGACAGGATCCAAATCGACTTAGACTATACCTGGAGTGAAAAGTCCGGAGCTATGGCTAACGCGAACCTGGCTCAACAACAATACAACTCTGCGAACGTTTATACTGCAGAGACTGTTCTTGGCGGACAAGTAAACACTTCTCACAACAAGAGTAGTTACCAATCTTACGGTGTATTCTCCAAATTCAAAATTACTGAAACTTGGGGAGTGAACGTTCGTATTGAGTATTTGAACGACAAGGCGAACAACGGTCAGTTGAACACCTTCAGTATCCTTCACGGACCGAACGCAAGCAGCGGCGATCCTACTTACACCAGCGTAAACGGTGGAAACGGCTACTTGGGAGCTTACCAACAGCAGATCAACACTGCTCTTGCAGAAGCAATCAAGGCATCCAACCCGATCTTCGCTGGTTTAACGGACAACCAGATCCTTGCGGCTATCGATCCTAAGAACTACAAGAACTACTCCGGAGCAGCAGCTAACTACGGACAGTACAGAACCTTCACCGTTACCCCGGTTTGGAACTTTACTGAAAATCTATTGATCAAATTGGATTTGAGAAGAGACTGGGCAACCGGTTATCAATTCATCGACATCCATGGAGACAAGAGAAAAGACCAACTTGGTCTGACCTTAGGTGTTGTTGCTAAGTTCTAATTGAACTAGTAAAGATTTCTTTGGATATGGAAAGAGCGCTCGAAAGAGCGCTCTTTTTTTTATCTTTAAACCCCGAAAAACGAGAACTCAGAAATCCAGATCGGATTGTCCTGACATGGCCACAAGGCTCATTCTGAGTCGATGAGGAAGAAGGTTCCAGAGAGATCGAAATGCCTTACTAAAGAAACCTCTCTTGTGTGATCTCTCCAATTTGGACTTTAAATTCTCGCTCATTCCCCTGGCCCTCTAAAAGAAAGAGACGAGAAAAAGCCCATCCCATTGCAAAAGCGCTGGCCTTCTTCTTCGGTTCTTGTTCTCTCTTTTTTAAAAAGCGGCTTGGATTTTTGGAGTATCCTAGATGAATTCGGGAACACGAATTCGTCGACAGAATGGGCATAAAGATGATAGAACCAAAGTCGCCAACAAGACCAAGTGCGGCCCCCGAAAGCCCTTGTATTCTATCATCCTAGCAAGCAAAGCTATAGTTCTTAGGAAATCAAGACTCCATAAACAATAATCGCGATCCCGACCAAATTGCTGAGCACACCGATGCCGCCCAGAGCCTTTCCTAAAGGAGGATTGTCCTGGAATTCATCTTTAACTCCTTGGAGCCAATTCGCCGTATCCTTCAAGGCCAAAAACGCAGAGGATACTGCCAAGGCCCAAGCAGCAGTCAACGCAAGCGAATCGGATAGAGCCGCCGCATATCTAAATGCGATCGCAAGCCCAAGAAGCATGGCCCCCTGCATCAGAGAACCGATATGAGCCGCTTGCAAATATCTAGAAGGAAATTCCGCCTTCTTCCTAGCGAGAGCATACGGGAACCCGGTTAGGCTTCCGTATGCCAAATTCAAGACTCCTGCGATGATCAGGATTTTTTCGGAGAAATTCATGTGTCACCACCCGTTCCTTTTTTCCGGCATAGTGCATACTCTCTGGATCCTTTAAGTCAATTCCGTTTTTAGATCCTTCTTGTGATCGTGAATGAATAAAAAGGGCCGCGCTTGGCGGCCCTCAGGATCCCGATTGGATCGTTATTTTCGTTTCTTTCCGGAGAGGATCGGCTTCGATTTTTTTCCATTCCTCTTCGGGACCGGAGATTCCTCATCATCTTCATAAAGAGAGATATATGCTTCCGGATGAAGGGAAAGATCGCTGCCCGGAGCGGTTCCAGTGGAAAGAAACCCTTTCCTCTCTCCCACTACGATCAAATACAGGGACGGAAGAACGGTTAAGACCAGGAGTAAAGCGGAGAATAATCCCCCTACGATCACAGTAGCAAGCGGTCTCTGCACATCCGACCCAACCCCTGACGCAAGAGTCGCAGGGATCAGACCAAGCAACGCCAAGAGCATGGTCATGAGCATAGGGCGAAGTTGGATCACAGCTGCACGGTTTACCGCTTCCTTAATGCTGATCGTAGGCTCTTCATGAAGCAAGTGATTGGTCCTAGAGACGAATAACACGCCCGACATGGTGGCAATCCCGAAAAGGGAAATGAACCCGACACCACTGGATACGTTAAAGTAGTATCCTCGTAAGAGAAGAGCATAGATCCCTCCTACTAAGGATAGTGGCAAACAGGCAAGAGCCACATAAACGTATTTCAAATTTCTATAAAGTAAGAATAATACTCCGAAGATGATCGCCACGGTGATCGGAATTACGAGTGCAAGTTTCTTACCTACTCGCGCCAAGTTCTCATACTGACCACCGTATCTGACTTCATACCCTTCCGGAAGCTTGATCTTTTGCTGGATCTTCTTTCTCAGTTCAGTAACGAAACCGCCTTGGTCCCTTCCCCGCACGTTAGTACGAACTGTGATCGTCCTTCTTCCTTCTTGTCGGAAGATCATAGTCGGTCCGTCTTCTAAAGTAATCTTCGCTAATTGGGAGAGAGGGATCCTTTCTCCTTTTGGAGAAATGATCGGCATCGCCTCGACTGCTCTCATAGAGGCTCTATAATCCTTAGAGAATCGGACTACGATCCCGAATCTTGCCGGTGTCTTAGGAGGAACATCGGAAGGACCTTCATACAATGTGCTGATCCTCTGCATTCCGATCGCCGCTTCCACCATTTGCTGTATATCGCTTACATTGATCCCATAGCGAGCTGCTGCCTCTCGGTCAATCCGAACCGTCAACTGAGGGCTGTCTGCCTCTTGCTCAATACCGTATTCGCTCGCTCCAGGCATCTCTTTTACGATTTCCAGGATATCTTCCGCAAGACCTCTCATGATCTTCAAGTCGTTTCCGGAAACGAATACGGCTAAGTCAGCAATCGTTCCCATGATCGCTTCGGAAAGGTTGTCCATGATAGGCTGAGAAAAACTTACCCTTGCGCCCGGAAGTCCCGCTTCCAGTTCGTTTTTCATTCTTAAAAGCAATTCCTGCTTAGTGATCCTTTCCTTCCAATCATCGTAGTCTTTCAGACCAACGAGTACCTCCAAACGGTTTGGAGGAAGAGGGTCCGTTCCGTCGTCGTTCCTTCCCAGCTGAGAAAGTACTACGTTCACCTGCTCGTTCCTATAGATCATCTCTCTGATCTTAGGCATGAACTTTCTCGCCTCCGGTAGCGATATCCCTACCGGGAAGAAGATACGGAGATTGAATCCTCCCTCGTCCATCTCAGGAAGGAACTCAGTCCCGAGCTTGAGGCCGCCAACGATCAAGAGAGCCGTCACAACGCTGAAGCAGTAGATCACAACTTTCTTGGATCGATCCACTAAGAAAGATATTAACTTTTTATAACGTACTTCCAACCAACCGTAGATCGGGTTCTCCCAAGCGATCGGTCCCGGGTTTGCCGATTCAAAGTATCCTCGGAACATGTATGTCATCAGGATAGGGACTACCGTCATGGAGAAGAGTAAGGCCCCAAAGATAGCGAAAGAAATCGTGAAAGCCATCGGCTTGAATAATCTTCCCTCTATCCTTTCAAAGGAGAAGATAGGCAAATATGCGAGAATGATGATCAAAATGGAAAATAAGATCTCCGTTCCGACCTCGGAAGCAGCTTCTGCAGTGAGCTTGATGATCCCCCTACTCTTTTCCACAGGACTTGCATCCCTGTATCTTCTCATGATGTTTTCCACCATGATGACTGCCCCATCCACTACGATACCGAAGTCGATCGCGCCCAAAGATAATAAACTCGCAGGAATGCCTGTTAGATCCATGAGAAGGAAGGCAAATAAAAGTGCGAATGGAATTGTCGCGACAACGACCAACGAAGCCTTAGCGCTTCCAATAAAGAAGATCAAAACCAAACTTACAACGAAAACCCCTTCTAAGAGAGTTCTGCCGATAGTTCGTAGAGTATAGTTTACGAGATCGCTTCTATCGTAAGAAGTCCGAAGTTGCACTCCGTCCGGAAGATAATTTTCATTGATCTCCTTAACCTTAGCACGGATCCGATCTCCCATCTCGTTCGGATCGCCCCAACGTCTCATAGCGACTAGACCTTGCACGGAAGAATCCACATCCACTACATTCCCATCCACACGAACGCTATATCCCAGTACCCCGCTCGGAATAGGATGCGCGATCTCTACTGTGGCAAGATCCCGGATGAATACAGGAACCCCATTCACCGTTTTTACGACGATATTTTCTATATGCTCCGGAGTACGGATCGCACCCAATGACCGGATCGGAAATCCTTGCTCCCCTTGCAGAAGAAGGTTTCCTCCCGTATTCAAGTTATTGGCTTGGATCGCCTCAATCACGTCGTTTATCGTTAATTTATAACGTACCAATTTATCGGGAGAAGTAACTACGTGAAATTGCTTCGGAAGACCTCCGAAGGTAACCACGTCTGCGATCCCAGGAATGGAAAGCATCTTGGGCATAACGATCCAGTCTTGGATCGTTCTGAGTTCCATTGGAGTATGATTGCCGGAAGATTCTACAACGTATCTAAAGATCTCACCTACAGGAGAGCTCATCGGTCCGAGAGTCGGTTCCACTTCGTCGGGAATATCCGCATCTGCAACCCGTTCCATCAAACGCATACGAGCGAAATAATCGTCGGTACCATCTTCAAATACGAATTGAAAGACGACTAGACCGTTGATGGTCCTGGATCTACGAACCGCAACTTTCGGAATGGCATTCAAGACCCTTTCTATAGGAAGAGTGACCCTTTCCTCCACTTCTACAGCGGCCTTGCCAGGGAATTTAGCGATCAAACGGACCTGAGTGTCCGCGATGTCCGAATACGCTTCTTTTCGGATATCCGTCCAGGCCCAAACTCCCAATAATACGGCGACTAACGCCCCGATAAGTGTAGGGACCCTTAATCTAAGAACGGACTCGATTAGTTTGCTGATCACTCCGAAGACCTCGTATCGAATAGATAACCGATTTGAATAAGCAACTGAGGATTTTTATAATCCCCGGCGCCTATACCACCGCCTAATTGTAAGAAAAAGTTCCCTAAAAGAAAATCGTAAGTCAATCCAATGTATCTCTGGCTTAAATGCAATTTACGATTATCCCTACTCTGGTATTCTAGAAAGGTAGCGAGATTCGGGTTCTGTTGCGCTATATAAGAACGGATGATCGTATCTTCATAGGTAGGGTTTTTGTGCTCATAACCGGGAACGTTTACATTCGTAGGATATTGGTTCTGACCTCCGTGCCCTAGATCCGGAGAATATGGATCCACTTGGAATTGGCCGATGACTACCGAGACACTATGAGCAATCGTTGGAGTTTTCCAAAAACTAAATCCTAGGTCCGCTTGCCAACCCCACCAATGAGGCTTCCAATTCCCACCTGAAGCACGGAACACAAGGTCCTTATAATAATAACCTACATTGAAGTTGATGCTTCCCGGAGAACCTACTGTCGCTCCATACACCCAGAAATTAGTGGATTTGGGAAGTGGCTTAGAAGGATCCTCATCCTTGGTTTTCTTATCGTCTCCGAAACGGCTTTTTCTATCAGGATCGGGACTCCAGTCAGGAGTCACGTCTTGTTGCTTGGAATCGTACTTCTCTTGAGAAAATAGAGAAGAAGAACAAACAAGCAAAGCCGCGAAGATTATGCTGAGTAATCTTTTCTGCATAAGAATTAAAATCCGAAACTAAGGCCTTTCAAAAGGATCGCCCCTTCTACTACAACCTTATCTCCCCTGGTCAGTCCTTCTAAAACATTCACTCTTTCTCTTGTGGAGATCCCGAGGACTACTTCTCTGCGGAAGAATTCGTTCGGAACCTCTTCCACAAAAACGTAATTCTTACCCTCGACGGTGACTACCGAATTGAACGGGATAACCACACTTTCTCCGTTCATTTCTTCCGGGAATTGAACGGTCGCAAACATCCCGGGTTTTAATCTATGACCCTCGTTCTCGATAGCGATACGCACTTTCACGGTTCTTGTGAAAGGATCGACGTTGTCCCCAAGCGCTTCTGCAGTTCCCTTCCATTGTTGGTTCGGGAAAGAGGAGAAGGTAACGATCACTCTTTTACCATTTTTTAAATTAGTTAACTGGGATTCGGGTACGTCGGAGATGATCCAAGCTTTCTTGCTGGAGGACTTTCCAAGTTGCGCTGGGTTTAATCCAACCGCTCTCAGCTTTCCTTCGAATTCGGCGAGTTCCGCCTCATCGTTATCCGCATTCGTTTCAGCCTCGATCAGATCCTTCTCCGTAGCGACACGGTGTTTAAACATATCCTTGATACGTTCCAAATTCTTGCGGGATCGATTTAAACTGTTCTTAGAATGAATATAGCCTACGTAGAGATCGTTCAATTCCGCCGACTCGAAAAGCACGATATGCTCTCCTTCGGAAACCGAAGGAGCTGCGGTAGCGATCAATCGGGCAGGCGCTTCTACATTTACAAATTCGCCTTCTTTTCCGATCTGTGCGGTCTTAATAATATTCAATCCAGGGCTATTTTCCTTGAATTCGATGCGTTCCCCTTTATCGTGAACGATCGCTTTCTGAGGATGTACCGGATTCTTCTTGGAGTGCTTATTGAAGCCAAAGATAACGATGGAGATCGATAGAGCCGCGACTATAACGATGAGTAGGATTCTGAATTTATTTGAGGATGGTATCATTTCGAGCCCCCTTGGGTATTACCGGATTCTCCGGTAGTTTTCGAGCCTGGTATTAGCAAACCTGTTCCGACGGAGTAATTCACTCCTTCAATCGCTTCCATTCTGTCCGTTTGAAGGCGAAGCATTTCGACTATGCTAGATCGATATGTTTCGAAGAAGTCTGCAAATTCCAAAATCGATATATAACGTTTTTCATAACTAAGGATCATATCCTGTGCCAGGTCCGAGTAATCTTTGGTGTAAGTGTTCCTAAACCTACGATACAAACCGTCTTTCGCCTTGGCGGTAGCAAGAGCAACATTCACTTCGTTTTCTACTTCTAGAATGAGATTCTTCAGTTCTTGCTTTCTAACTAGAATGGATTTTTCCGCAGCCTTGATATTCCCTTGGTTTCTATCGAAGATCGGGATATTCAACTGGGCTGTAACCCCCCAATAGTTCTGGAACGCAGTTCCCCCTCTATTGTACATGGGACCGAAGGCCAGGTCCGGGATCGCGTTCGCATGTTGCAATTCTAGATTCGCTTCTTCGTATCGTAATGCTTGCACAGCCTTTTTCAGGTCCGGTCTGTATTCTCTGGCCTTACCCAGCATACTATCCAATTTCAAACCGTCGATACTCAGCTTTTCTACGAAATCAATATCCAGAACGGGAACCAGTGCTATATCTGCAGCTTTGTACGATTCTTCGTTCAAAAGAACTCGTAGATCCGCTTCCTTCTCCAGTACCTTGATCCTCAAGTCCTCTCTTTCTTTTCTTAAGAAGAATAGAAGAGCCTTAAGACGCAGAACTTCCGATTGGAGAACTGCCCTTCTCTTATAGGCAAGATCGGCAGAAGAAACAGTCTTTTCCAAAGCAGCCAAGCTGCCGTCGTAGAAAGCGATCGCTTCCCTATAATAATGAATAAAGTAGAAGGTCCTACGGAGCTTCGTGATCAACGCTCTTGCGAGATCGTAAAACTCTTGTTCGCTCATCTTTGCTGTGAGCTCTGCAACTCGGATCCTCTTATCTATCTTTCCTCCAAGAAGGAATACTTGTTGGATCTGAACGACCGTTTGTCCGGACCGGGTAAAGTCGAAATAACGTTGGGTCGGCTCTGCAAAAATACTCTGATCGATGAAGATGTTCGGATTCGCATAGAGCCCTGCTTGTTCAATTCCCGCCTTTTTAGCGTCAATATTGAACTTTGAAGCGAGCAAGAGAAGATTGTTCTTCCAAAGAAGTTCTTCCGCTTTCGCAAGTTCGATCCGGATCTGTGTCCTTTCCTTATCTTCGTTCGAGAGATTGGATACAGCTCTATTCTCTAACTGCAAAATCTCTCCGCTTCCCTGGGTCCCATTCTCGTTATTCGGAGAAGGCTGGGGCTCTTGAGAAACGGTTTGGCCTGTGGCCCAAACCAAGATTAGAAATGTTAGCACCTTTTTAATCATATATGTACGAAATTATCCCAAAAGATGATCTTTTGCTTTTGAATACTCCTGAAGTTAGAGCTCGCCCCTGAAAAGGCTTGGCTCCTCCTCGAATTTGAATGGAATTAAACGAGGCTTGGGGGTGGTAGATTCGTGAGTAGAAGAGATAGGAATTCTTTTGGTCTGATTTGCCCGTTTATGAAAACGATCTTAGAGATAAAAGAATAAGGAGTCCAAGGATTAGAAGAGACTGCTTCCGCAATGAATTCGACCGGTTTCGTGTCTCGTTCGCGGGCCTGGGTGTAGATCAAGCCTTCTGAGTCTTTCAGATCGGCTTCGATAAATACGGCGGCAGTCTTCTTATTTTGAGATAGAGCCATCTTATGGCTCTCTTCTTCCTTATCCATCCATTCCAGAGAGGAAGAAAATAGAACAAGAGCGACCTGTAGTAAAACTAGCAGAATGTAAGATATGCGCCGCACTATTATGCCACAAGAATATAGACGATTATTTCGTCAACTATTCACTATGCCAAAAGCGAAGGTCTCTCTTCGATAGAAAAACCTATTAAAGAACTGGAATTCGGCTTAACGTGCAGCAGATGGAGGAGTATGAAGCACTCTGACTACCGTTCCCTTTTGGAAATGGAGTCTTAGCTCTCTGTCCGGCCTAGATCCTTCTGCGTATTTCGTAATCGGTCTTGTATACACCCATTCCTCCATACCCGGAGCCCAATTATTGATCGTCCTCTTTTCATCCGGCTCTCCGATCATCTCTTTTACATAGATCTTATTTTGATACAAAAGAGACTTAATCAGATCCGCGCGTATCTTAAGAGAAGAAGGATCTACGGTAGGATTCGCATTCTGCCCTAAGATAGTGACATCCGCGTCCGGAATGGACTTGAGCACGAATTCCTTGCATTTCGCGTCGTCTTGGAATGTGGTCATACATTCCGCGTACAATTGCTTAGGGGTTTTCGCCTCTCTACCGCCGCTTGTATCGCCCAAGAAATAGGCGCATTGAGAGAGGAATACGAAAGAGAAGATTACTAGATATCTTGTCTTCATTTACGTTTTCTCCGACTGGTTTTTCTTTCCGAACCGCCACCGCCCGAAGCCACAGGCAAGGCTTCCGACGCCTTGTTTCTTGGCTTAGAATCGGTTAGCTCTTGGAAGCCACCTGTAATTTCCTGACCGACTTTTTTATATTCTTTCTTCTCTTCCGGCATTTGGGTCTTCTCGGTCACTTCCACTCGGATCAAGAAGCTTACGATCTCGTACTTCATGTTCTCTATGGCCTGGTCGAAGATCCTGAACCCTTGTAGTTTATATTCTACTAATGGATTCTTTTCTCCATATCCTACGGTCCAGATCCCCTCTCGGAGATGGTCCATGGAATAGAGATGCTCTTTCCAGCGATGATCCAAAATATCCAGGAAGATGTTTCTCTCTAGTAAGTTCCAAACGTCCGGTCCAATGCCGTCCGCTTTGTTCTGATAAAATTTCTGAGCGGTGTGATTCAAAGAATCGAATATCGCGAGTTGCGCATTCTTCGCCTTCTTGATCTCGTCCTGATCCACTTCCCAAGGAAGTCCGAGTCCCACGAACCATTCTTGCAGAGCTTCCCATTCCCAGTTGTTCGGGTTTCCGCTGTCGCAGGTAAGGACCACTTGCGCCTCGATGATCTCTTCTAAGAAATCCTTCACAAGAGCAGTAACATCCCCGCCTTCTAAGACCTCGTTTCTCATCTTATAGATGACGATCCTCTGGCGGTTCATCACGTCGTCGTATTCGAGTAGATGTTTACGGATATCGAAGTTATGGCCCTCTACTCTTTTCTGAGCTCGGGCAATCGCGTTAGACACCATTGGATGTTCGATTTCCTGTCCTTCCGGCATCTTCAATCTTTCCATGATGCCTGCGATCCGATCCGATCCGAAGATCCTCATTAGATCGTCTTGGAGAGAAAGATAGAATCGACTGGAACCTGGATCTCCCTGGCGACCGGACCTACCTCTTAGCTGGTTATCGATCCGTCTCGCCTCGTGCCTTTCCGTTCCCAGAATATGCAGACCGCCTGATTTAAGCACGTCCTCATGGTTCTTTCTCCAGATCTTGGCGCTTGTAAGTATTTCGTTCGCTCTAGATCTCTTACTCTGAGAATCCAGTTTTTCAGCGATCTCTCCCGCTCTATCAAAGTCTGCTCTTACTGTAGCTTCCTTGAATTCGCTGATCACCGGATCGGATTCCGTCCAGGATTCCAGACTTTCCTTAAAGAGTTGAGCTCCTCCGAGCACGATGTCCGTTCCTCGACCCGCCATGTTTGTGGCGATGGTAACAGCTCCCGGTTTTCCGGCATTTGCGATGATCTCCGCTTCCTTCTCATGGAACTTAGCGTTTAATACGTTATGCGATATTCCGGATTGAGTAAGAAGCCTCGAAAGAACTTCGGATTTTTCGATGGATATAGTTCCCACAAGCACAGGTTGCTTATTGGCCTGGCAATCCTTGATCTCGTTCAATATGGCGGTGAACTTTTCCTTCTCGGTTCTATATACTCTGTCGGCGGAATCCTTTCTCTGAACCGGAACGTTAGGAGGAATTACAATCACATCCAGATTGTAGATCTTATGGAATTCTTCCGCTTCCGTATCCGCAGTTCCCGTCATACCGGAAAGTTTTTCATACAGACGGAAATAATTTTGGAAAGTAATGCTCGCGAGAGTCTGGGATTCTCGAGCGATCGTAACCCCTTCCTTCGCTTCTAAGGCTTGGTGAAGACCGTCGGAGTATCTTCTTCCGGACATCAAGCGACCGGTGAACTCGTCTACGATAATGACTTCCCCATTTTGGACCACATAGTCCACGTCTCTTTGGAAGATCTTATGAGCTTTCAATGCCTGATGAACGTGATGCACAAGATCCACGTTCTGAGGCGCGTATAAGTTATCGATCTGAAGGATCTCTTCGACATGAGCTACACCTTTCTCAGTAAGAAGAGTGTTCTTAGCCTTCTCGTCTTTCTCGTAATCCTCGCCTTCTATCAATTTAGGAATGATGCGATCAATTCGAACATACTTGTCTGTAGATTCGTCGGAAGGTCCGGAAATAATCAGAGGAGTCCGAGCCTCATCGATCAAGATGGAGTCCACCTCGTCCACGATCGCAAAGTAATGTCCTCTTTGTACCTTATGGTCGATATGAGAGACCATGTTGTCCCTTAAATAGTCGAAACCGTACTCGTTATTCGTTCCGTAGGTAATATCCGAAGAATAAGCCGCCTTTCGTTCATCATGCTCCATATCGTGCTGGATGATACCTACGCTTAATTCCAAGAAATCGTAGATCGGCTTCATCCAGTTGGCATCCCTTCTGGCAAGATAGTCGTTCACTGTGACCAAATGAACACCCTTACCGGCAAGAGCATTCAAATAGACAGCTAACGTGGAAGTCAGGGTCTTACCCTCTCCGGTCTTCATCTCGGAGATATTTCCCCAATGAAGAGCGATCCCTCCCATGAGCTGCACATCGAAATGGCGCATGCCCAATTTCCTAAGAGCGGCCTCTCTCACAGTCGCGAATGCTTCCGGAAGAATATCGTCCAAGGTTTCCCCTTTGGCCAATCTCTCCTTGAACTTTCTAGTTTGGGAAGCCAGATCAGTGTCGCTTAACGCGCGAATGGATTCTTCCAAAGCGTTGATCTGAAGAACTATCGGAGTAAGTCGTTTCAGGTCTCTTTCGTATTTGCTTCCGAATAGGACCCTTAGAATTTTCTGTATCATGTATGCACCATCAATCGTTTCAATTCAGTATATCGCTTCGGAATCGCACCGAAGCCTTTCGTCAAAGAATATTATAAATCCAAAATCCCTTCGAATAAGGCTTTTCCGGCGTCTTCCATTTGAGACCTCAGATCTTCCGTTTCCGGTCCAGGAATCCATCCTGCTTTTTGGATAAACTCCACATGTACCTTCTTCCAGGTAGAAAGCATCGCTTCTGTTACTTCCAAATGACATTGGATGCCAAAGATCCTGTTCTCAAACTCGAACATCTGGTTCGGATAAAAGCTTCCTTGCAGCAAGCGATTCGCTCCCTTTGGAAGTTCGAATACATCCTCATGTAAATGGAATGCAGGAAAGGAAGTCTTGCCGGGAAGTTTTTTAAAAGCAGGATGAGAGGAGTTCTCTATTTTTACATCGGAGAAGCCGACTTCCGGTCCCTTCTCCCCAACATAAACCTTCGCACCGAAGGCAGAAGCGAGGATCTGAGAACCTAAACAGATCCCGATCACTTTCTTGTCCTTCATAGAGATCAGATTGGACGCGAGGTCTAACCAAGGACGAAAGAATTTCCCTTGCGCAGGATCATGTACAGTTTGCGGACCGCCCAGAAGAACTACTAGATCGAACATCTGGTGCGCACCTGGCATCAAGTGCACCCTGTGGTCGTATGCGTTCAGATAGGTAATTTTATAATTTCTTGATTCGATTGCTTCTAATAAGGTGCCTGGTCCTTCGCAATCCTTGAATCGAACGATAAGGCATCTCATGATTGACCGGCCATTCTCTTGAAGAAGATCACTTTCATATCTTTCGGGATCTTGGCAGCATCCGCCTCTTCGCTGATGGGACCTATAAAATTATAATATAGTACTAATGGCTTGGTCTTGAATAGGAGAGTTTCCGGAGTTCCGGTTACTAAGCCTTCGCTGCGAGAAATGCGAAAAGGATTCTTCATGATAATGACAGGAAGCTTGATCCCGAATTTCCTTACTTCTTCCTTCATAAGAACGGAAGCCTGCTTGAGTAACTCTTCTTCCGAAAGAGTCTCCGGATTATCAAAGAAAACTGTAGGATCTACGACCATGTACAACTTGATATGAGGATCCTTTTGCAATTCCGCATGCAGATAATTTAAAACAGGAACTTCCTTCACACAAGGAATGCAGTTCGGACCGTACACATTGAGAGCGACCCTTTCTGCTGGGATCTCGGAGATCCGGATGGGCTTTCCTTCCAAGGTAATTCCCTCAAAGGATTGCACTCCTAAATTGGATTGTTCGGAAGGAGCACAGACTGCTAGGGCAGCCGTTATAAAAAGAATGTTTAGGCGGAAGAAAATCCCTCGGAAACGAGGGTAACTAAGCCTGGAATCGGAGTTGGCCTGAGAATCCATGGGCGTTTACCAAAATCCGAGATTCCCCCTGAAATTCAAGGAATAAACGGAAGACATAAGGGATTGACAGAGAAGGGAAATCGAGAATCATGGTAGATTCTAAGGCCTCATCCCCTTCACAGGAACGAAAAATGACCCAGAATCAGAACTCAGAATTCGATATTGTTACATTAATTGAACTGGCCAAAAAAAACAAGTATGAAAGAGCCGTTGCCGGCTTCCAAATTCTGGATCGCATCGAAAGGTTAGAACTGCCTAAGAAAATAAAAGGCCGCAAACTCGCAGTCCAAGCGATGTTCGCACTCGCCAACGAAGAAGTACAATACAAATACGTAACGAAAGAAGAAAGAGCCGCTATCGAGCAAGAGAATGCGCAAGCAGGCGGAGCTACTTATTCCCAATTCAACGGACTCTTCGAAGCACCTCAAGCTCCTATCGCAGAAGAAGATATGGAAGAGGATTTCATCCCAGAAGAGGCTGCGAAACCTCTTATGGACATGGAAGATGGAGAAGAGGGAGAATCCTACGACGATGAAGAAGAGGATTCCGATGATGAGGAAGAAGAGGATGACGATCTGGACGAGGACGAAGAAGACGATTCAGATGAGGAAGAAGACGAGGACTGATCTATCTTTCAGTTAGTTCGTCAATCCGACGGTTCTATCAATCTTAAGGAGGAGTCTTCCTCCTTTTATCTACATTCCACCCAAGACCCACAAAAAGAAGGCGAGAGGATCTCTCGCCAAATTCCCTCCGATCTCCAGAAAGACGAGTTACTCGTACTCATCGGGATTGGCTGCGGCTATCATCTTCTTTCCTATCTGAAGGAAAGACCGGTTCCTTCTCCCCTTCTTCTCTTGGAGCCTTTTGGGGAATTAGAATCCGTTGCCGCTCCGGAGTGGATCCCTAAAATGCAAAGTCTTCTTTCCGAAAGATCCGAAACGGAGATCCCGAAGATCTTCTTCGATTGGAAGAAGTTTGAGTCCCTGGATCTCAGATCCTGGCTGAGTCCCGAGATCCGTTCCATCCGGGTCTTTGTACATCCCAGCTACCAGAGACGTTATCCCGAAATCTGTAGAGAGATCCTTTCCTTCTTCCAAACCCGGAAATCAGGATCCCAGAATGAGGCCGCCAAGGCAGAATACGGAAGACTTTGGGTCAGAAACTTCTTCAAGCACTTGAAAGATGTAGAAGAACGTCGAAGTTACTACAAAATCCTAACTCATTCCCTTCCCACCCAGCCAAAACGGATCGGTTGCTTTCTAGGCGCATCTCCCAATTTGGAGAAGGAACTGGATTGGATCCTTGCAAACAAAGAAAAAGTATTTCTACTTTCTTCGGACACTTCTCTCGGGTTCTTGTTAGAGAGCGGGATCCGACCAAACGCAGTTCTTTCTATAGACAGCGGGCTCGGGACTTCTTACCATTTTCCACAAAATGTGCCGGAGGACATTCCCATCCTGACCTGGTTTGGAGGATCTACCAGGATCTTCGAACTGAAGAATCCCAAGATCATCTATCTTTCCACTTTTCCCTTGGACCAGATCCTCAGAGCCAGATTCTTTCCCAAGGCTCCGATCCTGGAGAACCCGAGCCTAAATGTTTCCGGACTGGCCATCTCGTTTTTCCAGAATTTGGGAGCAGAGGCAATTCTACTCAAAGGATTTGGTTTTACTCGAGAAGGAGGAAAGACTCATTGCAGAGCGAGTGGATACGAAAGATACGATCGTTTTTTTCTAAACAGAAAGAGAAGTCTCTATTCTGCCAGATATTCCCCGGAATCCCGTTGGAAAACAAGAACGGTCGTCCTAGATTCTCTTAAGAGTTGGAGCCCGATCCGGATCGAAACAGAACTCTCTGCAGATACTCCTTCTTTTTCGGATTGGGAGAAGGTCCTAGAGGAATTTCATTCTCCCTTTCCTGGGACAGGAAAGAACTGGAGATCCTTCTGCGAACAAGTGCCTGACCTTCCCCAGGAGATCAGAAAGCTCGTCCCGAATATGAGTCGGCTCTTGGACCCAAAGGACTGAAACAAGCTCTAAGCTGTAATGGAGGAAGAATTCTTCCTCTTGACATTCTCGCTCAAATCCCAAAGACTCTATAGTTCCGGGAAGCCGGTCCTGGTCAGGATTATGAATAAAGGTTATATTATTTGTGTCGATGATGAAGTGTCGGTTCTGGAAACTCTCCAAGAACAACTTCATAACGAGTTCGGTAAGACTCATGAGATCGAGACCGCTAGAAGCGCTGAGGAAGCCTTAGCACTTTTAGAGGAGATCCAGTCCTCCGGCTTTGTGATCGAAGTCATTATTACGGATCAGGTCATGCCGGGAATGAAGGGAGCGGATTTCTTGGAATCCGTCCACAAACGGTCCCCTGATTCGATCAAAATTCTGCTTACCGGACAGGCGGGTCTGGATTCGGCCATTCATGCGATTAATTTCGGCGGTTTAAGCAGATACGTGGAAAAACCTTGGAATATAGAGGATCTAACCAGAGATATCAGATCTTTGATAGAAAAGTTCCGGCAGAATCTGGAGAACCAACACTTAGTCAATGAACTCAATAGACGAATTAAGGACCTTGAAGAAGAAAACCGCAAATTACAACAAACAGGAGAATAGACCTAGGGTCTCTCCCAAGTACCTTTGGATCCTCTGCCTAACTCTTTGCCTTTCCGGCGAGACCGGACTCTTATTCGCTAAAGAAGCTCCGCCTAAGCCCAAATATACGGAAGAACAGATCCGCAAGAAAAGAGAAGTCCTTTCCAAGGTCCTGAAATACGGAACTACCAAGGAAAGAGCCACTGCCATCCGAGAACTGGAAGATTTTCCGAAAGAAGAAGCGGGAGAACTCTACGACCAAGTAGGATCTATCCTCGCCAAAGACCCCGATTGGTCCATGCGGATCTATGCCCTTCGGATCTCCGGGATCCTGAGTCTCACCCAATTCGAAGACAAGATCATCGCATTACTCAAGTACGACCAACAAGATGTGCAGAAAGAAGCAGTCTATGTGGTAAAGAAACTCAAGTTGAGTTCCGGAATTTCCACCATGACCGAGCTATTAAAGGCTCAGGACTTCACTAAGAATTCCAATTTCCTCATCGCACTCATAGACGCTCTGGGAGAATTTCCGGAAGCGCACGATGCATTCTCCGTTTTGGAGGCAAGATTTCAGGAGAAATTCAACGATCCGGAAGTGCGTGCCCAGATCGCATTGTATTTTGGAAAGGTAAAGAACTCTTCCATCGAGAACGTGCTAATCACTACGGTCAAAGATGAGAAGGAACCGATCACGATCCGAGCCTATTCCGTAAACGCTCTCGGAAAGATCAAATCCACAGCTGCCATTGCACCGCTTAGAGAATTGCTGGATAAGATCAGAAATCTAAAATCCAAGAATGATATCCAGGACTACCAAGCCCTAAAGATACATACGATCACCGCTCTTGTTTCCTTAGGCGATAAAGACATTATAGAAGAATTATATTCTTTTGCCAGGGACGACGATGCTACCGTGCGATTGAGAGCCATCAAGCATTTGGCGGAAACGGAAGATCCCGCAGTCATAGAGATCCTAGAATATAAGGCTCAAAGAGATCCGAGTGAGAAAGTAAAGAGAGCGGCTCAGGCGGCACTAGACCAGCTTCGAAAAAAATTGGATCCGACCTATACTCCTCCCACAGTGGAACAAAAGGAAACTTCCAAGACCGGGCCTCGTAGAACGGGAGGCTCCAGAAGATCCCGTCCTAGCAGCGGAGGAGATGGCTCGAGTCCAGTTCCTCTCAGCGGAGGCTCGAATTCCTCCCCTTCGGGCGGAGGAGCTCCTAGCGGGGACGGACCCGGCGGCGGGTCACCTCCTTCCGGTGGTGGCGGCGGGGGCGGAAAACCTCCCGAATCCGAAGATCTAGAGAGCGAATAGTGAGTTTCTCCGGCCTTTCATTCGGTCTAGTTTGGATCCTACTTAGTATATTCAGTATTTCTAATCTACTCGCAGAACCGGCCGGAAACACCTATAGAGGCACAATCTCGCTCCAGGAGCCCCGAGCCTTAGACCTAAAAGATCGCCTAAACGATTCTTCTCCCAATTATCCGGAAAACCTAAAACTGTTCTTCCAAGGACTGCAAGGAAACTATGCGGTCTTTTACGATTGGAACGGGCACACTGTATATTATAAATATAGAGACAACAAATTCGATAGAAGATTACGAAAATACGTTTCCAGACTCGCTGGAGGAGCACCTTACGAGGTAAGCGGAGAATATATGGGAGTCATTGTCTTCGAGAATAAGACCATTTCCAAATTCAAGAAAAAAGGAGAAGATACACTCGCCGATCGTAAGGAAAAGCAATCCATTCCAGTCTTTCAACTCACGAAATACAGAGAACTCATCTTGGAGGAGATTATTTTTTGATCTTCTTGCAACTGTTGTTTCTTCTTCGTCGCTTACTCTTTTCTCTATCCTCCATCCTGATCTCTTTCTCTCGCAGTCTTATCCGTATTCCTTCCGTTTCCATGATCAGGGAAAATTCCATTTTTACCTTCCTCTCCGCCTTCGCCCTTCTTTATCTGATCCTATTTCCAGTCACGGGCGCTCTCTTCGCAGTCCCTCTGGATCCGGACCAGAAAGTCTATCAACCGGGAGAACTTTTTCAGGAAAATTTCCTGAAAATCGATTTTCCGGAGAAGGCGCTCGTCCGTACCGAATCCAGAAAAAGATGGAGGGCCGTTCCGCTCAAGGACAGGGCCTGGCTCGTGATCTGGAGAAAATTGGACCGAACCGGAGAGGAACAAACCGGGATCCAGGCTTTGGAAGCGGTATTTCCAAATCATTCTCCGGAAAAAATAAAACTAGAAAACGCGGAGATACTACAATGGACCAAGGAAGATAACTCCGGAGGGAATCCTCTCCAGATCCTATTCTATCTCATCAGAAAAGGAGACGAGGCCTACACGATCTACATTGCCTTCTACAAGGAAAGAGCCGATCTAAAAGAATGGTTTGGAAATCCGAGTCGTTACCTGAAAACAAAATGACTTCTAACAAAATCGACTTGAAACGCATCGAGCTTCCAAAAAACTGGAGGCTCTCGGGCCTATAGCTCAGTTGGTTAGAGCGGCAGACTCATAATCTGCGGGTCGAAGGTTCAAGTCCTTCTGGGCCCAAAATATCTTCTTCATTTATTCACAGATCAAATCCAAAAATCTCATAAAGCTTAGCCCAGTAGGACTTGAAGCTTTTGCACGAAAGCAATCGTAGCGCCCCATAGGAAGCGTAAACGATTGCGCCGCGAGCCAGGATGGCAAAGCGAGTGCAAAAGACGCCGTGGAGCCAAGTTTGCCAGGAAGGCAAACTGCAAAACGGCAAGTCCTTCTGTTATGCGACAGAATAACGTTTTTATTATGTTCCAACTAGATCCTTCGATCTAGTTTTCGTTTCCTTTTACTTTAGCTCCAAAAAATTCATTTTCTCCGGTTTTGCTTGCCTCGGAATTTCTCCCGTGGGAAATTGTGTCAAAATATAGATAACATCTCAACCGTTGACACAATTTACGTTAGGAGAAATCCAATGATCCAGACAGTCGCCAGTATCTTTAAGGAAAATTTTACAGGCCAAGAGGAGAGAAAGAAGACCATCCTTCTCGTGGAGGATGAGGCAATCATTGCCTTCTCCGAAACCCAGAGGCTAGAAAAAAACGGATACAAGGTGATTCCTGCCTATTCAGCCGAAGAGGCCATCCGAATCGCAACGAATGATTATACGATCGACCTCATTCTAATGGATATCGATCTCAGAGAAGAAGAGGATGGCACCGATACTGCATTAAAGATCCTTAAATTACGGGAAATTCCGATCGTATTCCTCTCCAGTCATACGGAGCCTGAAGTTGTAGCAAAAACGGAAAAGATTACTTCTTACGGTTATGTGGTAAAGAATTCGGGGGAAACCGTTCTTCTCGCGTCCATCAAGATGGCGTTCAAGCTTTATGAATCACATCTTCGTCTAAAAAGAAGCGAAGAGTCTCTAAAAGAGAACCAAGAATTATTAGAAGCCACTCTTAGGTCCATTGGGGACGGGGTCATCTCCACAGACGAGTTAGGCAATATTACGGATATGAACTATGTTGCCGAAGTATTGACTGGTTGGAGAGCGGAGGATGCGATCCGAGAACCGATCGAAAGGGTGTTTAAGATCGTAAATGCTAGGACCAGAAGAAGGATCCGAAATCCGATCGACCACGTAACTTCTCGGGAAAAGATCATGGGTTTGGAGAACGAGGCCCTTCTTCTTTCCAAAAGCGGAGCTGAATACAGGATCTCAGAGACTTCTGCGCCTATTCGTTCGGCAAGAGGCTATACCATAGGATCAGTATTAGTTTTTCGTGATATTTCTAAGGAATGCAATCTTCTTGAATCCCTTTCCAAGGATCTGGAGGAAAGAGAGTTTTTATTTCAGGAATTGCAGCATAGGACTAAAAATAGTCTGACCATGATCAGTAGTATCATCGAGATCGAAGCGGAGAATTCCTCCGAAATAAACGTTAAGCATTCCCTTGCAAATATTGTACATCGTATCCATTCCGTAGGCAATCTTTACGATATGCTCTATACCTCCAAAGGATTGAACATAGTTCGCTTGGATAAGTACATAGACAGGATCAGCATAACCCTACTTAACGCCTTCCATCAGGATACGAATCGGATCTCCCTGCTCCAGGATCTGGAGCCTTTAGAGATGGATGCAAAGACGGCAATCCCATTCGGTTTGGTAGTAAACGAACTTCTAACAAATACTCTCAAATACGCCTTTCCCGGAAACAAAGAAGGTAAGGTGCATATCCTTCTTCGCAAAGAAGGAACAGTTGTGAATTTGGAAGTCTCCGATAACGGTGTCCCTTTCCCAGAAGATTTCGATCTGGATTCCTCAGAGGGCCTGGGTCTCAAACTGGTAAAATTGTTAGTCACCCAAATGAAAGGAGATCTGCATTGGAAATTCAACGGAGAGAAGAAAATACAAATTCGTCTCTGCGTAGGGGAATGATCCATCCAGGTTTTCTAAACTAGATCCAGAAAAATTTGATAAATCTCTCTCAAATCCGCGTTTTAAGCGAGAATTCTTATAGAATTCCAGATTGCCAGCCAAAAGGGCCGGTTGGAAACTTAAACAATGGACCAGACCCTAGCCCGAAAGGTCAACCCCAAGCCCCGTAGAAAAGGCGGCTCGTATTCCGTAGGAGCCGAGGATATCTATATCTTCCCTCTCTCCGAGAGCACGAATCTGTTCCTACAGAAAGTATGGACTGCCTTCGTGAATAAGATGGTCTCCATGACCCTTCCGAACGGAAAGCCAGTATTCCAATATTCTATTTTCGAGGCCATTCAGGATAAGGATCTCAAGATCGTTGCCTCTTCTACTCATTTTAAGATGAAACAGGTCACGGAAAGGATCGGGGTCCAGAGTATCGAAGAATTCATCAAGACTACCATCCCTATTTCCATCCAGGATCCGGACAATCTTTCCGCCAAATACTTGAGAGAGGCGATTGTCTCCGTCGAGAAAAAGGCGAGACCGGATGTCTATTTCCATAGCTTGCACGACGAAAGAGTGCATCCCAATTTAAAGCAGCTTCTTACCAAGACAATGAACTATGCAGCGGGAATTCCTCTGTTTATCAAAGGCTTTCCGATCGGAATGCTTTGGGGGATCCGCAGGGACAATATGACTCCCGAGCAGGAAGAAGAAGTCCGCCAGCAATTGTACAGCCTCTACGATATCGTGGACTTCGTGATCTCCAAGGAAATGGGGGTCAAAGGCGATCCGTATTACGCAAGAAAGAATATAGAGAAATCGGACCTTCATTCCAGAGCTAAGCATCTCTTTTATACGAGAGGCTTTGGCCAAGCGGAACCGGTCACAACGATCGTATTCGATTCTCATACCTACCAAAGATCCTATCGTTTGGATGCGAGTTATATCATCCCTTCGGGAGATGGTTATTCCGTTAGCTTGAAACGATTCGAGCCAAAGGACAGGAACGATTCCGGCAAAAACCTTTTACTTATCCCAGGATTCTTCTGCAGAAGATCCGTTATGGACAAGGTGGCAAGAGAACTCTGCCTTCGTTACGGATATAGGGTCTTCTCCATGGATATGCGGGGAAGGTCCAGAAGGACGCTTCCCTTATTCGGGATCAGAGAAGGCTGGACTGTGGACGATTTTATCCAAGAGGATTTCCCAGCGGTGCTTGCTTGGATACGGGAGAATTTCCCGAATGAAAAACTCGTAGTAGTCGGTCATAGCATGGGGGGAATGATCCCTCGCTTCTACTCTTCCGCATATGACGAGATCGTAAAACGCAAATCCAATTCCGGCATAACACTTCCGAATCCGGAAGAAACGATCGCAGGGATCGTATCCATCACTTCTCCCAATTTCATCCGCTTACAAGCGCAGATCCCCGGCTTGGATATTCTGAAGATGGGCTTGAAATTGGTTCCTTCTAAAACGATTTCCGATTTTCTGTTCGATCTTACTTCCTTCTCTTTGCAGACTACTCTGCCTACCGTTGACTTGAATAAATTCTTCAAGTTCCTTCTAGGACTTCATTCTTCTTTGCGTGCCGTCTCGTTCGACTTACACGCGAAGGTGGTCAACCTGAGAGACTTCGTGGGATACAAACAGATCTCTCCTCCAGAATGGTATTTTCTGATCGAAGATATTTTCTGCGAAGAGTCTACGAAGGTTGTTCTACAATTTTTGAGATCTCAATTGAGCCAAGACCGATCCTTCCTTTCTTATGACGGAACTCTGGATTACACCGCTCTACAGAAAAATTTGCAGGTCCCACTTTTTTCCGTTCTCGGTTCCGTGGACAAAGTGGTCCCGAGCGAAACCATCGAGAACGATTTAGCTGCACTTCCTCACAAAAAGAATAAGATCGTTACCTATGAACAGGGACACTTAGGTATCGTTTTTCATATGCCTGTAGTGAGAGAAATGTGCGCCGAAATCGACACCTGGATTAAAGGATTAAACTCGACTTGAGCCCCAGGATTAGAAGGCTTGACATTTCGGGAATCGAAGGTAGGTTCGAATACTAGGAAATGGATCTCTTGGAAGCGACCATATACAATATCTCTCTGACCAATGTCGGATTCGCTGTTTTTTTAAAGGCGAAGGACGATTCGGATCAGAGGGTGGTCCCGATTTTTATCGGCCCTTTAGAGACTCATTCCATTACTTCTGTCTTGGAAGGTACAAAACCTCCTAGGCCGATGACTCACGATCTGATGACGATCCTTCTGACTACTCTAGGAGTGCAGATCGTAAAGATCGCGATCGAAGAGATCATAGACAATACCTTCTACGCAAAGATCACTCTGAGAAAAGACGAGGAACTCATCGTTCTAGACGCTCGTCCGAGTGATTCCATTGCCTTGGCGCTTCGTGCGAATGCTCCCATTTATCTGGCAAAAAAGGTGATCGAAGAGGCGGGAATCGTCATGAAAGACGACGAGATCCCAGGAGAGACGATCGGAAAGGAAAAGATCTCCCAGTTGCCTAAATCCCAGTTGGAGATACTACAAGATTCCCTGGACAACGCTCTCAAGGCTGAGGACTACGAGACCGCCGCAAAGATCCGAGACCAAATCCGCAAACTTCTAGAGAATCCCTCCTAATTCCTTCCTGTTTTCTCACCAAAAATCTAAGATCCTTCAGCGGTACCAGAGCGCGCTTTAATAAAATCAGGCTTTTTCCAAGTATGATCCGCAAGTCGCTGGACCGATCCGACTCTTTATTATAATCTTGGTTCCCTGTATCGGAGGAATCGCTTATGGAAAAAGCACTTATGGACGTTCTAAACGCCGGCATTGCACTCTTTCAATCTGGAGAAGGGAAACTCAAACAAAGTTTAGCAGACCTGGACAAGGTCTACCAAGAACTAAAAACTAAGGGATCTCAGGACCAATCCGAACAAGCAAATCGACTCCGGGATCTGGTTCAAAAAACCGTTTGGGACGCGCAGGAGAAACTGAAGACTGCGAACGATAGCTCTGTTGCAGTCGTAAATCAGCTCAAGGAAAACTTTGCCAAGATCTCAACTCAGATAGACGAAATGCTACCAGAGGATATTAAAACAAAGGCAAAGGCAGCAATCGAGGAATTGAAAAAACTCACCAAGAAGTAAGTCTCCCTTTCTCAAGGGCGGAGAAAAATTCGGGACAAAGAAACTGGGTCCCGAATATTAGGTAATACATCTGACCCGCCCATGAGGAAACAATCCCTTATCCTAGTCCTTACAGTTTTCATCGATATGATGGGATTCTCTCTCATCTTTCCTGTATTTCCTGAAACACTAAATCATTTTCTGGCCCAAGCGGGAGACCCTGTATTGGATCTTTTGGCAGGTCTCACTTCCAGGATCCTGGAAGGAAGGATTGCCGATTGGAAACTCTTCGTGGCCTTATTCGGTGGGATCGTAGCGAGTCTTTATTCCATTCTTCAGTTCTTATTCTCTCCGATCTGGGGAAAACTTTCCGACAGCACGGGACGACGACCTGTTTTAGTTTTTACTTGCACGGGTAGTTTCTTAGGTTATTTGGTTTGGCTCTTCTCCGGTAGTTTTTCCTTATTCGTTCTCTCCAGGCTGATCACCGGTTTGATGGGTGGGAATATTTCGGTCGCAACGGCAGCGATCGCAGATTCCACTACAGAGCAAGACAGAAGTAAGGGAATGGGAATGATTGGCGCAGGAATAGGCCTTGGCTTCATCGCAGGACCTTCTCTAGGTGGGATCTTAGCACATACGGATCCCTCTTATCTTTTCCCATTTTTCCCTTGGGAAAAAATGACGATCTTTCCCGCAGTTGCTTTGATGGCGACCTGCGCTTCTCTATTGAATTTACTCCTTGTACTATTTAGATTCAGGGAGACGCTTCCTCATAACTTAAGAAAAGCGAGAGAAGGAAGGATGCATCCCGTATTAGGAGTGTTCGATCTAGGCTCCAAGGAAATCCTATATATCGCTTTTCTAAATTTGTTTTTCCTATTATTCTTTTCCGGTTTCGAATTCTCTTTGAACTTCTATCTGGATCAGTTTTTAGGATTCAAACCGATCAGCATCGGATATACCTTCGTTTATATCGGAATGATCATCGTCTTTATCCAAGGCGGAGTGATCCGAAGAATGAGCGGCAAGGTCCCCGAAAAGAAAGTTGGCCTCCTCGCCTCCTTCTTCTTAGTGATCGGATTTTCACTCTTGTACACCGCTTCTTTACTAACACCCGAGGAATCCAAGTACATACTCTTTGCTGCCTTGACCTTTCTCGCGATGGGAAGTGCGTTCTTAAACCCTTCTATCTCCGCTATCGTTTCCTTATTCTCTGCTGCGGACGAACAAGGAAAGAATTTAGGGATCTTGAGGAGTTTAGGTTCTCTGGGAAGAGGACTCTCCCCTATTTTATTCAGTATTTTATACTCCCAAAAAGGCCCCCAATTCTCCTTTTTAATTTCAGGGATCCTAAGCTTCGTATTTTTAGGCTTGTTTCTCTTCGTAAAACAGCCAAATCCTAAGAATTAAAACCTCGATAAATTTCGGAAGAAGACCTACTTTTTCGGGAGTATGTCGATTTCGAGATACCGATTGCGTCGGTCTTGCAGAGGTTAAGAACCTCTAAGGAGCCAAACATGCAATACCAACTGCTTATCTACGTGGATGAAAAGGATTTCGCGGATATCCCTCAAAGCGAATTCACACAAACTTCCGAGGACTATAAGATCTTCACGGAGAATCTGATCAAGGCCTCCGTATTTGTATCCGGGGAAAGACTTCATTTGAGTTCTTCCGCTGCGACCGTTAGGAGCAAGGACGGCAAAATAGTCTCGACCCATGGCCCATTTGCAGAAACCAAAGAGCAACTCGGAGGATTCTATATCATAGACTGCAAAAGCCTGGAAGAAGCGATCGAGTGGGCCTCCCAATGTCCTGCCGCCAAACGCTGCGCAGTCGAAGTTCGCCCGATCGTAGCAATGAAATAAAAGAAAAACCTGTCGGAGAATTAATTCCGACAGGTTTCTCCTCTATTCTATAATTTCGAAAATGAATGAAGTACATACGCGAATAGACGAACTGCACCGTAAAGAATACGGCCAGATACTTTCTGTACTCGTCGGAATGGCAGGAGATCTGGGCATCGCAGAAGAAGTACTGCAGGATGCATTCCTGGTCGCTCTAGAAAATTGGACAAAAAACGGGATCCCTAGAAAGCCCGGTGCATGGCTGACCACAGTTGCAAGAAACAAGCTCATAGATCGATTCCGGAAAAAAAGACCGGACTCCGTAGATCCGAGCATTCTAGAAGGACTGATCAAAATGGAAGAGCAATCTCAAGAAGATGACGCGGAGATCCCAGACGAAAGGTTAAAGTTGATCTTTACATGCTGCCATCCTTCTCTTTCTACAGAACAGAGAATCGCAATCACATTACATACATTAGGTGGATTGAGCACAGCGGAAATTGCTTCTGCCTTTCTAGTTCCCATTCCTACGATCGCCCAAAGACTGGTTCGTGCAAAAAGAAAGATCAAAGAGGAGAAGATACCATATTCCGTTCCTTCTGCGGAACAATTGGCAGAAAGAATGGATTCGGTTCTTACCGTACTCTATCTGATCTTTACGGAAGGGTATGCGTCCACCACCGGCAACAAACTGATCAGAGGAGATCTATGCGAAGAAGCCATTCGTCTTTGTAGAGTCTTGGAATTGCTGGTTCGAAGCAGTCCGACAAAGATCGACATCCCTACTGTGCAATACTCCGAGATCTTGGGCTTACTTTCCCTAATGCTCCTGAACCATTCCAGAAGGAATGCGAGACTCGGGCACAATGGAGAATTAAAATTATTGAATGAACAAAATCGGACTCTCTGGATCACGTCCGAGATCCAAGAAGGATTGGGTCTGGTGGAAAAGGCATTTTATATGGGCCATCTAGGTCCGTACCAGATCCAAGCGGCGATTAGCGCTCTTCACGCTAAGTCCCCTGGTCCGGAATATACAAGTTGGAAGGAAATCGTCCACTTTTACCGGATCCTTCTGAGTTTCCTAGATACCCCTGTTATCCGATTGAACTATGCGGTTGCAGTCTCCATGGCAGGTAATTTGGAAGAAGGATTCGCGATCTTAGACTCGATCCGAATAGAATTAGAAGCGTTCGCACCCTTCTATTTAGCCAAGGCAGATATCCAATTCAGAATGGGGAAAATACAAGAGGCAAAAGAATCTTATAGAGACGCTCTCGAACTCACCCAGAATGAAGTGGAAAAGGAATTTATCCGAAAAAAGATCTGCGGCCTGGAGGAAGTAAATTAAAGAACTGCGTTCAAAGCTTCTTTCAATCGGAAGAAGTGAAGGTTCTCGTCCAGCTTGGAACCATTTTCGAGTCTCAAAAGGAATGTATCTCTCACCTGTCCGGAATCAGTAACAGCCTTAAAAGAGAGAATATCCACACCGAACAAGAATAGGATCTGAGAGATCTCAAATAGGATCCCCGGCCTATCCTCCATTCTAAGATCCATAACGGTAGAATCGCTGATCTCAGAATTGAATAGAAAGATCTCCGGAGAAGTTTCCAATTTGGAACGAAGAGTTTCCATTTTTTCCGGATGTTGCGCTAAGTAATTCATTACGGACATTCCTCCGTAAAATAACTCCTTTAGATCCGCGTGGATGGCACTCAAGTGCTCGTCCGTCATAGGACTTCCGTCAATTCTCTTAACAATAAAGATGTCTTGGATATAACCGTCGGTAGAAGTTTCCGCGATTGCCTCTTCTATATTCCAACCATGGACATACAGAACCGCAGTAACCCTATAAATAATCCCAATTTCGTTCTTGGAAATATTGACCTTTAAGGCATATGCATCCCCTCGGGGGATGCAGGAAAGGTGTAGCGGTTTTCCAGGAGTGGTGATCATTTCTTACCTTGGATGCTATTTGCTGAATTCCTAAACAAACTATCCAGGAAGACTAGCGCCTTTTGCATTCTAATCTACTTAATGCAAAAGGCGTGCCCTTTTCTAAAGAAACCGAATAAAAAAGCGGTTTTGCAAAGAGATCAGAGGGCGAACTTAATGCCTACGTTTGCAGAGTAGATTTTGTCGTCAGTCATCATTCCTTCTGCGAGTAGTTTAAACATAAGTATATTGATCTCAAAGCCGGCGATCAAATAGTTCATTTGGCCTTTTACGTTAGCAGAGCCGCTCGTTCTTAAGCCCAATTTTCCGGAAGCGTTCCCATTCAATTGTTGGATCGCTTGCGGAGGAAGGCCGGATGCGTTTGGATCCAAGGCCAGATACACTGGTCCGGAAATGTTTAAGTTCAGTTTGGTATTGCCCGAATTACTCGACATTCCTGCTCCAGCAAATACGGTTAAGAAGTAAAACAAGCGCACACCTGTGCGGACATCGATTGGAACGGATTGCACTCTGGACTGGTATCCGAAGTTCACATCCCCATCCCATTTACCTGTAGCAGGTCCGAAGGCCACCTTTACCGCATTGGCCACTCCCGGATGATAGTTAAAGTTCATGTCTTCGGAAGTCCTATGGAACCCTATCCCAAGATTCAAACCGGTAAATCCGAAGAAATCCAATCGAGTATATCTCTCTCTCAAGAGTTGGAATCTAACTGTTGCCCCAAAACTATTGATGCTTCCATTCACCGTCAGATCGTTAGAGACTGAGCTACTTACGGATCTAAGATCTCCTTGTCCGATCTTTCCTTGGAAACCATGTGCATAGATATTGATACGATGTAGAAAGGATCTCGCTTCCGCGTCTTGGTCCGAGGCTCCATTACCCAGAAGCCATCCCAAGTTCACGCCTGCCATAGCACTTGTGTTCAAGGAAGCACCCGCATTCGGCAATTTTGGAATGGAGATGTCTTGGTATTGGATATTGATATCGTCTCTCTTTACTCCAGCCAAGGTAACGCCCGCACCCACTTGGAAACGATTGATCGTTCCAGGTCCCATCATGGAGGCGTTCAAGTTGGAAAGAACTGCGGAGTCCGCCATGGACTTGGTGATCTCGTTCAGATAATCTGTCCTGATCTTTTGTTCTAATCCGTTGAACTCTGCGTAAGTAGAAGCCGGAATAATACTACATACATTATTTCCGGAGGTAGGAGGAGTACAAGTCACCTGGGCTTGTACAGGCGAGAAATTGAAAAAATACAGATTAACGCCTAAAATAATGAAGGCGGCGCTTCGCACGCACCGCCCTTGAAAACTCGTTTTCGGAGCCATTCGTACCATCTTTACCTTGGACGAGGGCAATTTCGAGATTATTTCAGAGACCTAAACTTCCACCAATAATTTCTTTCATGATCTCGGTGGTTCCCGCGTAGATCGTCTGGATTCTAGCATCCAAATACGCTCTTGCGATCGGGTATTCCATCATATAACCGTAACCGCCAAAGAATTGGAGGCAAAGGTCGGTATGACGTTTTTGCATCTCGGTGGAATAATATTTAGCCATAGAAGCCTCTACGGTCAATTTTTTTCCTGCGATATGCTCCGATACCACTTTGTCGACGAAGGTGCGGCACATCTCTAGTTCCGTGGTCATCTCCGCCATTTGAAATTTGATGTGTTGAAAAGATCCGATCTTCTTCCCGAAAGCCATCCTTTCTTTGATATATTTTAACGTCATTCTATGGACTAGAGCGGTAGCTTCCACCGCCGCGATCGCCAATACAAGACGCTCTTGCGCGAGTTTCATCATCAGATAACGGAAACCTTGTCCGCCTTTTCCGAGGACGTTCTCCTTAGGAACCACGACATCGTTGAAGTATAACTCCGAGGTATCCTGAGCCTTGAGCCCGATCTTCTCGAGGTTACGACCTCTTTCGAAGCCTTTCATTCCCTCTTCTATCATAACAAGTGAGATCGTTCCGTTTTCATGCTTAACTGCAGTAATTACCAGATTTGCAAGCTGACCGTTGGAAATAAATGTTTTCTGACCGTTCACTAAGTAATGGTCGCCTTTGTCAACGGCGCTCGTGCGGATATTTTTAAGATCAGAACCAGCTCCAGGTTCCGTCATAGCGACCGCTAAAATGCTTTCCCCGCTGCAACAGCCAGGTAACCATTTCTTTTTCTGCTCTTCATTTCCGTAAGCGGAGATATAAGGAGCGATCACATCGTTGTGGAGGGAAACAAAAAATCCGCTATTCCCGGATCTGGAAGATTCTTCTATTACAACAACGTTATATAGGAAGTCTGCGCCTGAGCCACCGTATTCTTCTGGAACATCTGGACAGAGTAGTCCACTCGCTCCTGCTTTTTTCCAAAGCTCCTTGGGGACCATTCCCACTTTTTCCCACTCATGGTGGTGAGGAGTAACTTCCGTTTCAAAGAATTTGCGCGCCATGTCGCGAAAAGCTTCATGCTCTTCGGTAAATTGTAGGACTCTATCCATTTCTATCCCCCCGCTTAGTAGACGGTATTCATTCTCATGTAAACGCCGGGATTCCGTTTGATGTACTGGATTAGTTCGTTCTGTGAAATAGAAAACAATTCCGTTTCCGACTCCGCCTGGAACGTATAGCTGGATGCCAGTTTTTTGGATATCGCGTAAATCTCTCCCACGAAGTCTCCGTCGCTCAGTTCGGCCAATTTTTTGCCTCCCTGATATACGCTTACTTTTCCATGACGAATGATATATGCTTCGTGGTAAAACGCTTTTTCCGCGATGAGCACTGAACCCCTGTTCACCTTCGAAAGTCGCATAATCATCTCAAGCTGAGTGACCTGATGGCTAGTCAGTCCTTTGAAATGTCTGGAATCGATCAGGGTCTTCCAAGAATTGCTATCGCGAATGCTGTTCAGTCGGATCAGGTTTTGTCTGAGATCCGTATTACGGATAAATTGTAAGAACTTGTTCTTATCTATTGTAAGAGCTACTACATCCGTTTCTGCATATACGTCTGCGGCCCTTGGTAGATCTAAAACCAGAGAAGCCTCGCCGAAATACTCGTATTGCCCGTAGCGTTTGATCGGTCCGATCTCTGCGTTCGCAAGTAGTCCTTCGAATTTTACATTCCCGGAAGCGATGATATAGAATTTATCTCCCGGAGTTCCCTTCTTAATGATCTGATCTCCGCGCTTGTATTTCTCTTCTCGGACGATCAGTAGGAACTCCTTCGCCTTTTCGATCGGAAAACCGCTGAAGATATCGATCTGGCTTAGGATATCCAGAAGGTTGTAAGCCTCCATATGCTTCGGAGGAGTGATCTCTGGATAAACAGTGTTCTCTATCCCAAAGCGGGCGAGCTTCAGTTTCGTGCCTTCCGGCATATCCGTTCTGGCGATATGATACACAGTGATCTTTTCTTGGATGTCCGGAGGAAGGCTCGCTAAGTAACTGACTCTCGTATGCAGCGGCGGAATTCCAGCCTCATGATAGATGATCCTTCTGTCCCAAGGGAACTCCTTCAGGAATTTCCAACGAGATTCAGGAAGAACTCCCTTTTGGAACATCTTCTCGTGAACTTCGGGTTCGTTCAAATGATCCGAAGTATAAACGAAGGATTGGTCTTGAAAGAAGAACTCGAATCCTACGGAAGGAATCGAATGAAGTGCATAATGAAAATTGAATTCTCCCCCGTTGATCATTGCCGGTCTTCCGATGATGATCGGTTGGAAATTGAATAGTTCCAATAATTCTTTACGGGGAATTTTGGTAAGTGCGGAATATTTACGAATGAAACTTTCCATCACCGTCGCAGTCGCATGGATCGTGATCTTTGTCTCTTCCATGATTTTTTGGAAGGTTCCTGCGTCATGATCGGCATGGCAGTGAGTGAGAATAACGTGGTTGATTAGCTTAGGATTCACATTCGACATGCGAAGCCATTCCGTGGAATTTACTGGAGGATCTACCATGATCCCTTGGTGGTTCAACCAGATAATAAAGCCCGAAGTATTGTCCTCAGGATCGAACCCATGAGAAGGTCCTAAACAAGTAATTCCTAATATAGGAGCCTGGAAAGGCTCTTCTAACCTATGACCGATCTCATACTTGATATTGAATCCCACTTCTCCGGGGATCTCGGTCTCTTTGGTACCATCCGTAATCCTGAAATCTCCGGAAGGAAGTTTGCGAACCAGCACCTTGCCCAGGTTCACCATATTGTCCGTATCGAATACTAGGAACTCAACTACATCGTTCAGTCCTTTGTATCCTCGGAAATATCCCATTTCCGCTTTCATATCCGGGAAGCCGTAGGACTCTGCCCCATTCAAATACTCGGATTCCAAGTTGATCTCTTCGGGACCCATTAAGGATTCCTTTAATACAGTGATCAGCTGGTCTTTTTGTTCCGCAGTACAGATAATGGTGGTTTTCTTTTGTCTTAAGAAGAAGTTAAAGTAGATGGGAAATTCAAGCTCTGCAGTGCTAATCCCTTTTTCTACATGAAAGAATTTGTTCGGTAGAATGAATACCAGGGGGGTCTTCTTTTCCGCCATCGTGTCCTTGATGGTTTCGGGAGGAGAGCCGATCTGGAAATAACCTTCACTCGTATCTACGAGATAGCCCCCTCTAGGAAGTTCAATGTATCCCCTGGTTTGTTCTTTTAGCATGAGATTTCTGCCGCAGTGTTTTTGTTTTTAGAAAAAGCTTATTTATGCCTTTCGATGAAGCTCTTGATTTGCGCCTTAGGAAGGGCTCCAATAATTTTATCCACCAATTGGCCGTCTTTGAAAAGTAAAAGTGTCGGCAAGGATTGTATATTTAATTTCTGAGCGGTGTCCTGATTATCGTCTACGTTCAATTTCTTTATCTTTAAGGTACCGTTCAACTCCGAGGAAAGTTCTTCCAAAACCGGGGAAACCATTCTGCAGGGTCCGCACCATTCGGCCCAGCAATCCACTAGGACCATACCCTCAGTGATTTCGGAATTGAAAGTAGAGTCGTTTATTTCGGTCAATGCCATGAGCTAGATTTTCTCCTTTTTTCCCACTCTTTATAACAAATTGGACGGGTCTATTTCTTCTTTTTCTTCTTTTCCTTCTCCGCTTCTATAGCTTCTACCTTTTCTTTTAAGGATTCTATCAGGGTTTTTGTCTTCCCTAAGTCCTCAGTTTCGCCCGTAGTTTGTAAGATTTTGCGGTTTACCTCCAAGAGAGAAATGGACTTTTTCAGATCTCCCGCGTCTTGGGTAGATAGATCGAATTTTGCCCGATATTCCTGGGCCGCATAGTTACAAAGCTCCAGGATCAAATTATAATGCTCTTGTCTGGGATAATAATACGGATTCTCTAAGTCTCTTTCCCTCTCAAAAGCTCGGAAGTCAAAAAGATTCTTACTAAGTATGGCGATTTTAAAATGGATCTCGGGAAAGCTCCATTTCCATTTGGAGTTAGAACCGAATGCCTCTATCGTATTCGTGGTACATACGCGAAGCCCCTTTACGTAATTCAGTCTTTGGACCGGATTGAACTCCTCGATCTTAGCGAGCAGATCCTTGTTTTCGGCAAGACCCGACTCAAAGTCGGTGCCCACGACCTTCTCCATGAAAGAAATTGCGCTATAAATTTCCTTCCGTCCTTGGTTCAGGTAGGTATCCGATTTCAGATCCAAGACAGCCACGGAGATTTCGTTTATCAAAAGACAGGTATTTATATTCTTAATAGCATTGAGAGAAAGAGCCACATTAAAGTACGGCTCCATCTTAGGTTCCTTTCTGGACTGAGCCTTTAGAAGGGTTCCTTCCTTTTTCAAATCTTCCAGAAATGCCCGAAAATCTACGAGTTTCTCCTGGAATTCCTGTTTTTGTTCCTTTGTCAGAGCCATTGTTTATACCTGCACATTGATCAAGCTACCAACGGAAAGTGCATAGAGATAATCGGAATTCGGAGTATTCTCCTCTTTTTTCCGATCCTCTTCTATAGACGCTTCGCTTCCGGGCTGTTGTACTGGAAGGGGGACTGTGATCGAATCTATGGCAGAAGTTTCTATTCTCATACCGGTTCGGTTCCTTTACCCTTCTATTAGGACCTTGGTCCTAATAGAATTATCGGATCTTTACCACTAACTATTTGACATATATTGCAGACGCGAAATCCTAACAAAGGAGGAAGATCCATGTATTCACCCCTTGCATTCATAGGAAACTTAGGTTGGCCGGAGATCCTCATTATCCTGTTTTTAGCTCTTCTCCTCTTCGGAGGCAAGCGACTTCCCTCTTTGGCAAAAGATTTAGGAGACGGAATCCGCTCCTTTAGGAAGTCCCTCTCAGGAGACGATAGCGAATCCGCTAAGATCCAAGAACCGGAAGAAAAGCCGGCAACCAGCACTAAGAAATCCAAAAAATCCGCGTAATCGAATCGCCCGAGCTTTTTCTCGGGCAAATTCCTCTCGGATGATTTGCATTCTTACCCTATGGCCTCAAAAACAAAGCCTCTAAAAGAAAAACACCTAGAATCCCCGAAACTCAGTCCGGATCCAGACGCTCTCACACAGGAGCGGGAAAAATTCATGACCCTGGGAGAGCATCTAGAGGAACTAAGGAGCGTTCTTTTAAGGACTATCTTTGTGTTCTCTTTCTTCTTTGTAGCGTCCTTGTTCTTTGGGGAAGAGATCCATAAGATATTCACGAGACCTTATAAAAATGTTTTGGGGGAAGGCGCCACCTTCTACCAGATCAAACTGATGGCTCCGTTCATGGTCTATCTGAGAACGGGGTTTATGGTCTCCGTGCTCGTGAGTTTTCCCTTCACTCTCGTCTTTCTTTGGGGATTTGTGGCCCCTGCGCTCGAACCTAAGACGGCAAGGCTCGGAAAAGCGCTCATCGCGTTCTCCACAATCCTTTTTTGGCTGGGAGTATGGCTCTGTTGGACGCAAGCCTTCGAGAATTTTCTTAGGATCTTTCTAGTCACCTTTCGTCCTTTGGATATAGAAACAAAGCTTCCCATCGACGAATACTACGACGTATTCTTTAATATACACCTGATCTTCGGTCTTGCATTCCAATTGCCCGTGCTCATGGTATTACTTGCTGCTCTTGGCATATTAAAACTTTCTTTCCTACTTTCTCATTGGAGAGAAGCGATCCTAGGTCTGGCAGTAGCGGCAGCGGTACTTTCTCCCGGACCGGATATCATGTCCATGCTTATGCTTTTCATCCCTCTCTTGGGTTTGTTCGCGATCTCTCTCGTCTTGATCGCAATTATCGAAAGGAAGTAGTCATGTTTTCCCAGATTCAATCCAAGCATAGGTTGGCGTTTGCAGCATTCACCGCTTCTTTCATTCTATTTTTATTATATTTACTCCTGGACGATTTTCTTTTCGGGGAAGAGATCCGAAAGGAACTCAGGCATTTTGTTTGGCTCAGGCTCCTAGTAGGATTCCTATTCTCCGGAATATTGGGAGTTCTTACATTCTATCTATTGCAGTTTAATTTCAGATCCTTGCGTTCTCTCACCCAGCTATTACAAAACTGGACCCAGGACGTATATGAAGATTCGGGTGAGGCAGAAAGAGAAGATGAGTTAGGAGAACTGGCCAGACATTTCCGGATCGCGCTCTATCAAAGGAAAGCGAAAGAGGAAAATGTATCCCAAGAAGCTTTGGGCAAAAAGGAAAGGGAGCTTTCTGACAAGATCCAGAAATTCTTTCATAAGGTCCGTTTGCATAAGATCAAGAATCTGGATATAACGGTCTTTCCTCGCAGTTCGGAGAAGGCAGAAAACGATTACGCCAATATCATTCCTACCGCGGACGGTTGCCTAGGGATTATCGCAGGTTTCCCGAATTACGGTGCCTTGGAATCCGCTTTGAAGGTCCGACTGGAGGGAATGATCTCGCTTGCCCAAGAAACTACAGGGCTTCGTGGAGAAGATCTATTATATAAAATTGATAGAGCCATTCGCTCCACACCAATCTCTTATTTGAATTTGACCCTCTTTTATCTAGAGACCAGGAACGGAGAAGCTGGGATCCTGCAATACCAAAAACTTCCTGCATTCATTCACAGGAATGGGAATACGAACGTATTACCGAATTCTAAACAGATCTTCTATGATTTTCGAAGCAACCAAAGAGATGTGAAAAAAGTCTCTTTAAAGCGAGGAGAATTTCTCGTCGTTCTGAGCGATCGTTTGTTGGAACTCTCTAGCGGGAACGCAGAAACCCACTTTTTCCCAAAACTCCAAAATTGGAGCTCTAATAAAGAGTATAAGAATTCCAGAGATCTCACCTTAGATTTCGGAAGATTCCTAGAAGCCGAAACCGGCAAGAAAGGCCTTTCGAAGGCGGCAATTTTGACTGTAGGTCGGGTTTGGGATTAAGCGATCTTAGGTTCTTTCTTCAAGACTAACTTAGGAGGTTTGAGTCCGTTAACCGCGTCTTCGGTAATAATGACCTCTTCCACATCTTTACGGGAAGGGATCTCATACATCAGATCCAACATCAAATTCTCGACTATGGCTCGTAAACCGCGGGCTCCAGATTCTCTTTCGATCGCAAGTTGCGCGATCTTGTCTATGGCAGATTCTTCGAAGGAGAGTTTCACATTCTCCATTTCCAAAATCTTAGTGTATTGGCGTAAAATTGCGTTCTTAGGCTCTTTGAAGATGCGTTTTAGCATTTCGATGCTCAGATCCTGTAGAGTCGCGATCACAGGCATACGACCGATAAACTCAGGGATCAGCCCGAACTTCATCAAATCGTCTGGGATCACTCTTGCTAGGATCTCTCCCTTGGACTCGTCTCGGAGGACTTTTCCTTCTTTCTCATCGCTACCGAAACCGATGGTTTTCACACCTGTCCTGGTCTTGATGATATTGTCCAGATCCACAAAGGCTCCACCCAGAATGAAAAGGATATTCTTGGTATCTACTTGCAGATATTCCTGATGAGGATGTTTTCTTCCGCCTTGAGGAGGGACATTGGCCACTGTACCTTCTATGATCTTTAAGAGAGCCTGTTGCACTCCCTCTCCGCTCACATCTCTCGTGATAGAGGCGCTATCGGATTTGCGTGCGATCTTGTCCACCTCGTCTATATAGATGATACCGATCTCCGCTTTTTTGATATCGTTGTCCGCATTTTGGATGAGCTTGAGAATAATATTCTCCACATCCTCACCCACATATCCGGCTTCGGTAAGTGCGGTAGCGTCCACGATCGCAAAAGGGACCTTGATGATCTTAGCGAGCGTTTGTGCAAGAAGGGTCTTTCCCGAACCGGTAGGCCCGATCAGAAGAATATTCGATTTTTCTAATTCGATATCGGCTTTCTTGTCTTTGAGATAAATTCTTTTGTAATGATTGTAGACCGCAACGGAAAGAGCCTTCTTCGCATGGTCTTGTCCGATCACATATTGGTCTAGGATTGCCTTGATGGCGGCTGGGTTCGGGACCTCGCCCAAAAGCTCTGTGCGTTCTTTTTCCTGCTCAGGCTCTTCGGCGATGATCTCGTTACAGAGGGAAATACACTCGTCGCAAATATAAACACCGGGACCGGCGACCAACCGTTTGACGGAATCCTGTTCTTTTCCGCAAAACGAACAAAATAATTTTTGCTTACTATTGGTTCCGGTAGGTTTCTTTGCCACGGGATCCCCCTATTAATTCTTCTGGCGCTCGATTGAAATGACGGAGTCTATGATCCCGTAGGCCTGCGCTTCTTCTGCAGTCATATACAGATCTCGTTCCGTATCCTTTTGGATCATCTCAACGGTCTTATCTGTATGTTTTGCATAGAGTCCGTTCAGGACTTCCTTCAATTTCAATACTTCCTTTGCCTGGATCGCGATATCGGAAGCTTGGCCGGTAGCTCCTCCGGTAGGCTGGTGCATCATGATCCTGGAATGAGGAAGAGCGGAACGTTTTCCTTTCGCTCCTCCTGCCAGCAATAGCGCCGCCATTGAGGAAGCCTGACCTACGCAAAGAGTCCGAACATCGGCCTTAATATACTGCATAGTGTCGTAAATGGCAAGCCCGGAAGAAACATATCCTCCCGGAGAATTGATATATAAATAGATATCTCGGTCGGGGTTTTCCGCGTCTAGAAATAGAAGTTGTGCGATCACAACATTCGCGTACTCGTCAGAAATTGCGTTCCCAAGAAAAATAATCCGGTCCTTTAAAAGACGGGAATATATATCATAGGATCTTTCACTCCTACCCGTTTGTTCGATAACGACAGGAATTACGCTCATACTCCTCCAGTTTCCTTATTCGAAAGGAATTCCTTTAGCTGACGGATACTCATCTTCTCGTTGTATTTCTTTTCTACAAGCTGGAAGAGGGTATCGTCGATCTTTTTTGCTAAAAAATTGTCCCGATAAGTCTCGATTAGTTTACCTTTTTCCAACTCTTTTTTAAAATCGGCGTCGGACATACCGTATCTTGAGGCAAGTGTCCCAATTTCCTTATCGAAATCGTCGTCACTTAGGGAGATATTCTCGGCTGCGGCCAATTTCTGTCTTGCGAAGTATCCCTTAAGTCGGTTTTCCGCAATATCCTTGAAAGAGCTTCTGATCTCTTCCAAAGGCTTTCCGACCATCTCTGCGTATTTTTCGATACTCGGAATACTTTCTTTGGGGATCCTTCCCCCTTGGCCTCTACCCAAAATGTCCTGCATCATACCTTGGTATACATGCTCCGACTCTTCGTTCACATACGAATCTGGGAAGATGAACTTGGAATCCTCGACGAGTTCCTTGTAGATCTCTTCCATTTTCTTGGATTTTACGCCTTCGATATAATTCTTGGTGAGTTCTTCCTTGAATTTGTCCTTCAATGCTTGCAGAGAAGTAGATCCGTCATACTCGTTTGCCAGATCGTCGTCTAACTCGGGTAATACTTCCTTATAGATCGCCTTGAGGGTCATCGCAAATTCGACGGTCTTATTTGCGAGATCTTCCCGCCCATAATCAGCAGGATACGTATAGGAGAAGTTCTTTAGCTCTCCGGTCTTCATTCCGTAGAGATGATCGTCGAAACCAGGAAGATTATTTGCCTCTCCCAATTTGTAATCGGAAGAACCGTTCTTAGCGTTGGTAGGCTCCTTGCCCTCTTCCTTCACTTCGAACTCCATGTCCACGATATCGCCAGCCTCGGAACCTTCTTGAGGCTCTCTCAAGAGCTTACGGGCCAACTGCTTACGAACAAGTTGCAATTCGTCCAGAACATCCTCGTCCGTAACTTGGACTTCCGGAAGTTTGATCTTGATCTTTTTATATTTTCCTAAAGTGACTTCCGGCTCGGAATCATATACTGCAGTCGCAACCAAGCTCTTACCGGGAACATAGTCCTCTACGGTAAATTTCGGAAAGCGGACCATCTTGTGTTCCAGCTTTGCGGACAGATCGCTGATGGATTCTACAAGAAGAAGGTTGATCGCGTCGTTTGCGACAGAGTCGCCTAGATGACGCTTGACCATGTCCAGAGGAGCCTTGCCCGGGCGGAAGCCGGGAACCTTTAGCTCCTTCTGCTTTTCTTTATAAGCCTTTTCGAACGCTTTTTCTAGATCGTTCTTGTCGAAGGTAAGTTTTAATTCTACGGATGCGTTTTGATTTTTTTTTGTCTTGAATTCCATGGTTTCAGAAGACAGAGGGCGGACAGGCTTTCCTCTGTAATAAGCGGGAAACGGGATTCGAACCCGCGACCCCCTCCTTGGCAAGGAGGTGCTCTACCACTGAGCTATTCCCGCATTGGTTGGTAGAGCCATAATTTCTCTCCGAGACCCCCTGTAAATCGGTTTTTGCCTAAAAACCCAACAGATCCTTAGGGGTATTCAGATTGGAAAATCCCCTTTTTTCTCGAACAGGTATTTCGAATAAAGAGAGGTCCGCTTCTTCCAATAATTCCTTGGGAGAAAAGGAAATCCCCTCCTCTTTCCTGGATCTTGCCAGAATCGAAGCGAGAAATTCGGACCGATAAAGGCCGCATAACGGCTCTATCCCGGCCTCAGTCCGATAGAAGGCTCCGTCTTTCGAATCCTTTCCATAGACCAAAAGCCTGAGTAAGGTCTTAGGTTTTAGATGAGGCATGTCCACTGCCAAAACCAGAAAAGAACTAGGATTTCCTTCGCTTCTTGCTAGGGAATACGCACTTAAGATGCCACATAAGGGTCCTTGCACCTTCTCCATAGAATCGGAAACCAAGGATCCGCTCGGAATGTACTCGGAATATATCTGTCTTTGTTCTTCCCGAATGGAAACGTATACCCTTTCACAAAGTCTAGAAAGTTTGCGATAGGATCTCTGCAGAAAATTGGTCTCGTCCCGTAAGGAAAGAAGTGCCTTGTCCCTTCCCATTCGGGAGCTCAAGCCGCCTGCGAGTAAGATACCGGAACTTTCAGTGCTCCGCTTCATGAGAACAGCCTTGCGACCATTCGGAGGAACCGTCCGAATAGAATTCTTTCTTCCAGATCGGTACCTCGTGTTTGACCCTGTCTATGATATATCGATTTGCAGCGTATGCTTCTGCCCTATGCATGGAACCCACTTCAACAGTTACGGCGATCTCAGATATATTCAATTTCCCTAATCTATGGGTACAATCCACATGCAATAGATCCCATTTTTCCTTTGCATCTGACAATATCCTGCGAATGGTCTCATTCGCCATCGGTACATAGGCTTCGTATTCTAGATGGGTCACCTTCTTTCCTTCGTTTACGTTACGCACAATTCCGGAAAAGAAAACAAACGCTCCCATTTCAGGGATCTCGGGCAATTTCGTGGGGATAGGGATCGGCTCAAACGTAATATGGGCGAATGTTTCTAAGACCGACACTCTAACCTCCGCTGGATGGGGGAAGAACAGCGATCACCACCCCTTCCTGCAAAATATGATCGTCATTGACTACGGTTTGGTTCACGGCGAACCTGCTTAGGCTCAAAAGGGAAGAAGCCTCCGGCTTTCTTTCAGCAAGGGTCTCTCTCAAACTCCTAACATTCGTACTTTCCGAAAGCTCTAATCTATCCTGGGAAGGAAAATAGTCTTTCATTGCAGCAAAGAATAAAATTTGAACAACCATCTTATCCGCCTATGTATTTCATAGAAAGCTCGCTTCCAGTAAACACGTTTTTCTTGGTTTGCATGGCAGCATGTAAAGAAGCCTCTAACTCGGTACCGTCTTCCGAAACCGGGAAGGAGCGAAAATCGCTCAAGCATCCGTAGATCCTTCCTCGGGAGTCCATGCGAAGCCTGTTGCATCCCTCGCAAAACGGTTCCGTATGGTTGGCAATAATCCCGAATCTATACTTTTCCTTGGTCTCATAATAACGAGCCGTGGACTCCAAAGGAGTGGGAACGGAAAGAAATTCGAAGTCGGAGCTCAATCGATCTCGGATCTCTTCCGCCGAGTAGAATAATTCGGAATGCTTTTCTTGCAAGGGTCCCATTTTCATGAGTTCCAGATACCGGATCGATATATTCCTTGCTCCCGTCCAATGCAATAAGGGAAGGATCTGATCTTCATTATAAGTTTTTAATACAGTGCAATTTAATTTTACATCCAAACCGAAAGAGAGTGCCTCTTCTATTCGGTTCAATAGCCGATCTAGGGGAAGGTTCTTGCCGGAAATCCTAGAAAAAGCAGTCTGTTCCAGCGCATCCAGAGAAAAATTCATTCGAGTCAGCCCGGCGTCCTTTAGATCGCGGATTAGTCCATCCCGAAAGAAACCGTTTGAGGTCACTGCAATATCCTGGATACCTTCTTTGTTAGAGATCCGAACGAGTTCCGGCAACTCCTTATGAAGAGTAGGTTCTCCTCCGGTCAAATGGATCTCTTGGATCGAGAGCTTCTTAGACAATAAGCTCAGATTCCTCTGAAATAGTTCGGGACTCAAAAAGGAAGCAGGGACAGAAACTTGGGACTCGGCCGCGGTTCCCGGAGCACAATACATACATCCGAATCCGCAAAGAGAAGTCACACTTACTCTAAGCACTTCGAATTTTCTTGCGTACGCATCCACGAGAACTCAGATTATCACAGTCCATTCTCAAAGAAAGCGAATTTATACTCTTCTTGCTTTTCAAGGAAAGAAGGTACTCTTGTGCAAAATTCCTTGTATTCGGATCTAAAATTGGTTCAATGATCCTTCTATGGATCCGGAAGAAAGAAAGTATTTCTCTAGACAGATCAAACTTCCTTTTTTGGGAGAACCCGGACAGGAAAAACTTAGGGCAAGCTCTGCCCTAGTCATCGGATTAGGAGGCCTAGGTTCTCCTGCCAGTCTGCACCTAGCAACCGCCGGCATTGGAAAAATCGGCCTCTGGGATTTCGATACGATAGAATTAAGTAATCTTCATAGACAAACCGCATTTACTCTTTCCGATCTAGGAAAAAGAAAAACGGATATCACTGCACAATTCCTAACCGCTCGAGTTCCCGGATTGAAGACGGAGATCTTCCATGAGGTCTTTGGAGATCCCATAGACGAGGCGAGATTCGACGCCTGGGATATTATCTTAGATTGTACAGACCAGGTCCCTGCTAAATATGCGATCAATCGACTCGCCCATCGAAAGAAAAAACCGTTCGTAACGGCTTCGGTATTTCGTACAAGCGCTCAGATATCTATCTTCTCTCCGGAAGGTAAGCCTTGCTATAAATGCCTCTATCCCGATCTAGATGGATCGGACCTTCTTTCTTGCGCGGAAGGAGGCGTTCTCGGAATACAAACTGCAATTGCAGGAATGTACCAAGCTTCTCTTGCCATCCAATATCTACTGTTTCCGGAAAGATCTCCTACAAGATCTTCCTTTCAAATAGAATGGGAATCCCCTCTTGTATACGAAGTGGAAATCCAAGCAGATCCCCATTGCACCGTTTGTGGAGAGGTAAAAACGACTTCCTCTATTCCCAAAGAGGAAATTACTTTTTCTGAATGGATCTCGCTGCAAGAAGATCCGAATACGGTTCTATTAGATATTCGTGAATTAAAGGAAACCCTTGAATTTCCTATCTCTAACTCGATCTTCTTTCCTTTATCTAAGATAGACGATGCGGACTTCTCCCCTTTTTCCAAGAATAAGATCTATATTGCGGTTTGCGAGTCGGGAATGCGCTCGAAGAGAGCGGCAAGGATCTTGCAAGAAAAAGGATTCAAATCTTACTCCCTCCAAGGAGGAAGAAGAGTATTGAGACAAGAACAGATCAAGACTTCGTAAGACTTAGATTGTAATATTGCATTAAGGAGTAACACTATATGGAAGAATTCGCCATCCTCATGCGCCTGGATCTTTTAAGCGAAGAGGCCCAGCCTTCTCCCGAGCAAATGCAGGAATATATGAAAGAGTACGATCGTTGGATCGAAGAGATCGTGGCAAAGGGCCAATTCAAGGGAGGGATCGGTCTTTCCGTCGAAGGAAAGGTGCTTCGGTCCAATTCGAAGATCGAAAACGGGCCCTATGTAAGCGATAAGGAATCACTGGCAGGCTATATCTTTGTACAAGCAATGGATTTTGCGGAAGCGGTTTCCATTGCGAAAAAATGCCCCATCCTACAGGGAGAAGGTAACAGCGTAGAAGTCAGAATGATCATGGGAAGGGACGATAGATAGGGCCTGGATCATCCACGCGGAAAAGTCCGATCTAAAATGCGGATCGATCCTTTATAAAAATTCCGCTCAACGAGCGCTCAAATCTAAAAAAGACTTGCTCTTCCTCAAAATATAACCTATTGGTTATATAAAAATTTACTGATCCTGAGGTTGTCATGTCGAAAATCACCCCGTTCTTATGTTACAATAATGATCTACAAGAGGTAGTGGATTTTTATTCTTCCATTTTCAAGGATATGAAAGTGAGCGAGATCACCCGCATGGGAGAAAATTCCGGGATCTTCTCCGCCACCTTTCAAATAGAAGGACAGGAATTCTATGCGTTAAACGGAGGACCTCATTTCAAATTCTCGGAAGCAGTCTCTATTTTCGTAAGCTGTAGCACCCAAGAAGAGGTCGACGAATATTGGGAAAAGCTTTCCGCAGGAGGAGAAAAATCCCAATGCGGATGGTTAAAGGACAAATTCGGATTATCCTGGCAGATCATTCCCCGCATCCTTGGGGAACTCCTAAGGGACAAAGATAGGACCAAGGCCCAAAAGGTAATGCAGTCTATGATGCAAATGAGCAAGATAGACATTGCGGCTCTAAAAAAGGCTTACGAATCTTAGGCGGTCTTTTTTCTTACGGAGACCGGGATACCGCTGAATGCGGCATTTCCAGAAAGTTCGTCCAAGGCCTGGTCATCCGTAAGATCGTTGATACTAGAGCCGGCAAACTTTGCAGCTACGTTCATGGAAGTTCCTTCTTTTCCGTGACCGAATCCGTGAGGAATACTGACCACTCCCCTCATCATCTCATCCGTGAGTTCTGCAGGAAGTTGTATCCTACCTACTCTAGATTCTATGACCACGAGTTCTTCTTCTCCAATTCCTAAGATACTTGCGTCTTCGGGATGGATCATGATCGTGCATCTATCTTTTCCTGTCATAAGCTTAGGAAGATTATGCATCCATGAATTATTGTTTCGTAAATGTCTTCTGCCGATCAAAAGGAAATTATCCCGAGGGTCCGCTTCTGCGAGTAACTTTTCTCGATGCTTCCATAATCGATCTAGATCTCCGACCACTTCTTTCGGGGTAAGTCGGATCTTCTTATCTTCCGTCCAGAGTCGATTCGGAAAGCAAGGCTTCAATGCTCCTAGATCCACTCCATGAGGACTGTTCTTCAATAATTCCAGGCTCATCTCGATGGACGATCCGGACTTTTCTCCGTACGGTCCGGACTTCAATGCATGGTCCAAAATGGCGGATGGAGTGATCTTTGTGCGAATGAGTTCGCTTGGCAGAGGTTTTCCGGATTTCAATAACTCGATACGTTTTGTAAGATCGGAAAAGATCTCCCAGTCATGGAGCATTCCCTCTTGCGGCTCGAAGGCAGGCTGATTGTATCTTGCAGTATTTCGGACTGCAAAAATATTAAATACTAGATCGTAATGATCGTGCTCCAAAGCAGAGCTAGGAGGAAGAATATAATGAGCATGTTTGGTCGTCTCGTTCAGATAAAAATCGACGCTCACCATAAATTCCAAACCGGAAAGCGCCTTTTCTAATTGGGCTCCATTCGGAGTAGATAGCACAGGATTTCCTGCCGAACTCACGAATGCTTTTACCTGACCTTCTCCAGGGGTTAAGATCTCTTCTGCGAGAGCCGCAACAGGAAGTTCTTCGTTAAACTCGGGTAGGTTCCGAACGCGTGATCCGTAATGGTGAAAACTTCCGGGAGAACTTTTCATGACTCCTTTCGGATCGATCATATCTACCGCAGGAAGAGTGAACATCGCTCCTCCTATAGAGTCCATATTCCCTGTGATCACATTAATGGAATTGATCAGCCATTGGCAGAGCGCTCCGAAAGCTTGAGTGGATACGCCTACTCTTCCGTAACAAACCGCTCCTTTCGCATTCGCAAATTCTAATGCGATCCTTTCGGTGGTCTCGGCCGGGATCCCGGTAAGTTTTTGTGTCTCTTTCGCAGGATATTTGGAGGCAAACGTTTCCAACTCGCGCAGATCCTCCTCATTTACGAATGGGGACGGATTTGTTAATTTTTTCTTAAATAAGATATCTATAATGGAAAATAGGAAGAACGCATCTGTGCCGGGACGGATAAAATGGTGTTCGTCCGCATGCACTGCCGTTTCCGTTTTACGAGGATCGACGACTACGTATTTTCCTCCTCTCTCTTGGATCTCTTTCAGTCTCTTCTTCACATCGGGAACCGTCATCAGACTTCCGTTAGATGCGAATGGGTTCCCCCCCAGGATCAAAAAGAAATTCGTTCTATCTATGTCAGGGATCGGGACCATGAGTTGGTGCCCGAACATCCAATAGGACAGCAATTGATGAGGAAGTTGGTCCACGGAAGTGGCCGAGTAATTATTCTTAGTTCTTAGGCGGCCTATGAATCTTTGCCCGAAGAGCATGGATCCATAATTATGAACGCTAGGATTTCCGCTGTATACTGCCACGGAATCGTTTCCGTATTTCCCTTGGATCTCCACGAGTCTCTTAGCGATATCGCTTAGGGCGGATACCCAATCCACCTGCTCCCAACCATTTGCAGTTCTCTTTAGAGGGTACCTTAATCGATCCGGATCCTCATAAAGATTCTTGAGCTCCGGTCCCTTGGCGCATAAATGACCTCGGCTAAACGCATCATCCTTATCGCCTCGAACTGCGACGATCGTATCATCCTCAATCTCCATCCGGAGACCACACATAGCCTCGCATAAAGTACAGGATCGATAATGTTGTCGGACCATGATTGCCTCTTCCCTTCGAGGGATTGTTATCCTCGATTTGGGATCCCAAAGCAAGCATTTCCGAAAAAACTCCGAATATCTAATTTGATATCCGAACTAATTATTAGCTTTGTAAGAATGGAATATAAGATATATTTCCGCCACTTTCATATGAAAGCAAGATATCATAGAGTTTTCTGGAAATAACCGGTAAACGATACGAAACTCCATAGATCCGATCTTCGAACAGTTCGGAAGTCTCGAAATAATCCAGGCCGATCTCTCTTGAATATCCAGAAAACGGAATATGCGGGTGTTGAATATAGACCTTATTTTTACCGAAAACCTTAAACTCGAAACCACTTTCTAAACGTTTCTGAGAAATTTCCTGAGGTACAAGCTGAACCGCATGTTCGATTTTTTTCTGTCGCTTTCTGTCCAGAATCGGACGAGATCCGATACCTAAAGGCTTTATATGTTTCTCATACAGATCCCGATTTGCGAGAATATGCTTCGCAACATTACCTTGGCTTAAACCAAAAATTCCCTTTAATTTTTTAGAAACCTTATTTACCGAAAGATCCGTGACCTGAAGCAATTGAAAAGCGTTCTCTTCGTTTTGCAATCCCTGATCATAAAAGATCTTATCGTAGTTCATTCTTTTTTCCGGTAAGTTTTTCAATCCCAGAAGCTTCCGATTGTAATGCAGAAGCTGATCCCACCAGTAGTCATAATCCGGATGTGGGATCGGCCAATCCGATCTCAAAGAAGGAAAAAGGCGCACAAGGAAAAAATCCGCATTCTCCATTTCATTTTTTGAATATTCTACTATAGGATTTGGTCCATTAATCTCTCTTTGATCGAATAAATATGCAAGTTTAGTTTTGTAATTCGGATCATCGTCAAAAAGATTCACGATAAAGCCCCAATCTGCAGGTTTAACGATCGGAGATATATCATATCCGAGCAGAATAAACTCGGACATTTTCTCCTTTCTTTCGTGTTCCTCTAGACCGGAGAGAGGTATTAAGAATTCATATCCTTTTTTCATCAGACCAAAAGTATCTCAAGTAGCAAAATGAAATGAAACACTGCGTACGTACGCTACAATCGGATTAACGTAAATTGCGAACATTCCCACAAATAATGATTTGAAATGGAAACAGTTCTTACTATTTTCTATTTGTTGTTCAAAGGTCTATTTCAATAGCTTAGCTACGTATGGTAATACGTCTTTCGCTAGGATCTTATGACCTTCGGCAGTAGGATGGATCCCATCGTTCTGGTTCAGGCTCCGGTTTCCGGCAACTCCCTCTAACAGAAAAGGCATAAGGGTCACCTTTTCTTCTTTGGCAACCTTAGGAAAGACTGCCGCAAATTCCTTGGTGTATTGAGGTCCCATATTCGGGAGGGTTCTCATTCCAATTAATAAAATCTTAATAGAGGGGAATTTCTCCCGAGTCTTGCGAATGATCTCTCTTAAATTGGATTCCGTGGTTTTAGGAGAAACACCTCTCAGAGAATCGTTTGCCCCTAACTCCAAAACGAATACATCGAATTTAGAATGTAAGACCCAATCCAAACGAGCGAGGCCTCCGGAAGTGGTGTCGCCGCTGACCCCGGCATTCACATATTCCAGGTCCGGATACTTCTTTTTCAATTCGACGAAGACCAAGTGAACGAAGGATTCCTCGGGCCCGTTCAATCCATAACCCGCAGTCAAACTATCTCCGAAGAATAAGATCCGTTTGCCGGAAGTTTTCTGTTCCAATTTAGGCGATACTCCCCCATCTTTTTCGGACGACTCTTGTTTGCATTCGCTCAGGAAAAATACACATAACAAAACACAAATTGAATGGAATACTAACGAACGGCTCATTGCTTCTCCTATCTATCGGACCTTCTTACTTGCGGATCGGTCCCGAAAATCCAAGAGTAAGTTCTGCTTTACGAAACCGCACACGACTAGGATCTAGTATGTATGCTCAAGCGTATCTTACTGACCGGCCTCATTGCCGTACTCGTTTTCTTTCTCTTCCATTGGATAAGCCAATATAGAAGCGAACTACAAGCCCAGGAAATCCAAGACGGAATGTTGCGTCAAGCCGAGGAGATTACCGGGAAACTGAGTCCGGAAGAATTAGTAGGACAGGTCATCCATGTCGCCATTCCTGCGACTACCTTGGATCCGATCGCTAAGAAAGAGATCGAGACCATCAAACCGGGTGGAGTCATCCTATTCGGGAGAAACCTAGGTTCTCAGTCAGAGATCAAGACTTTGAATTCGGCTCTGCAGACAAGCGCATTGGAAAACACAGGACTTCCTCTTCTCATCTCTGTCGACCAAGAAGGAGGAAGAGTGATCCGGGTCAAAGACGGGGTCACACAATTTCCGGGAGCCATGGCCTTAGGCCAGACCAAAGATGCGGATCTAGCAAAGAAAGTTGGTTTCGTAACCTCTTACCAACTCAGAAAGCTTGGCTTGAATTTCCTATTCGCTCCCGATCTAGATATCAACAATAATCCGTTCAATCCAGTGATCAACACCAGATCCTTAGGAAGCAATCTAGAAACAGTCTTAAAAGCGGGGATCGCTTTCGAAGAAGGAGCTAGATCCGGCGGTTCCATTCCTGTTATCAAACATTTCCCAGGGCATGGGGACACAAATGTGGACAGTCATTTAGGACTCCCTAAAATAGAAAAAACATTAGATGAATTGAAAGCGTTCGAACTCATCCCATTTAAGACCGCAATCGAAAACGGAGCGGACGCGGTGATGAGCGCGCATATCGTATATCCTAAGATCGATCCTAATTTTCCTGCCACTCTTTCTTCTAAGATCCTGCAAGATGTACTGAGAAAAGACTTTCAGTACAAAGGGTTGATCATCACAGACGCAATGGAAATGGATGCGATCGACGAGCATTACCAAAAAGAAGATCCAGGCGTCCTAGCTCTTCTTGCGGGAGCCGATATCATTCTCATGACAAGCTGGGGTAAGACTACCGAAGCCATGAGAGATCAAATATTAAAGGCTTATAATAAAGGTTCCTTAATTAGAGAAGGAAAGGACGTTCTAAAAGAAGCAGTCAAACGCCAGATCCTACATAAACTTAAGTACGGGATCGTCTGGGAATTTTCCAAAGAGGAAAAAAAGGGAAAGGCTTCCTCCATCTTCCCGAAAGGATTCTCCGAAACGTTGCAAAACCATTTCATCGAACAAGAGAAGAAGAGAGATCTCTCCTTCTCCGAATACAATTCGGAATTCTTAAACAGGGATGTAAGCAGAAAGTCCATCGTCTCTTTCCCGAAAGGATTTTCTCCTGAAAAGATCTCTTCTTCCGACACCTTGTTTGCTCTAAAGGGCGAGGACTTTTCTTCCGATCTCAAATCGCGTTCTTTAACGAATCTGGATCTCGCTAGTTTAAAAAAGAAACTAGAGAAGAAGGAAGGAAAAAGAGTCGTTCTGACTTCCTTTACCCAACTCGAATTGGATCTTGCCTCTTCCTTAGCGAAGAGGTATCCGAATTTGGAATTCGTACTTCTTCATTATGGGACTCCTTTCTTGGAATTGCCGGAGACCCCAAATCTGAAGATCCTATTCTCCTTCTCCCCGACACCCGAATCTAAAAAGGCATTATTATATTCCGTGTTGGAGAGAAAGGAAGAAATCCCCGTGGTGGACCTGATCTTGAAGCCCAGCAAAAAATCCTCGGCTACGGAAACGGAACAAGAAACGGCGAAGGTAGATCCTTAATTGGAAACGGGATTCCCGGCCATTCGAAAGATCAACCGACCGGGAATCTATGTACACTATCCTTTCTGCGTTCATAAATGCAGCTATTGCGATTTCTTTTCCGAAGGGATAGGCTTGGCCCCTTCTCCTTTAGAAGGAGAATTATTTGCAAAGTATAAGGAAGAATTCCTTACAAGAATAGGAAAATTTCCCGATCACAAAAACATGACCTTCGACACTGTCTTTTTTGGTGGAGGGACTCCTTCCAAAGCCTCTCCGGAAAGATATGCAGATTTTATAAAATTCCTAAAAGAGAATATTCAACTTTCGGAAAATTCGGAAATTACCCTGGAATGCAATCCGGAGGATATTAGTCCGGAATATTTGAGAGGACTGCACGATGCCGGCGTCAATCGGATACATGTGGGGATCCAGTCCTTCTTGCCTAAGAATCTTAAATTCCTGGATCGATACTATGATCCGGAGACCTACCCTAGGATCCTGGAGGCTCTAACTTCTTCTCCCATCCAAAATTTCGGTGCGGACCTGATGTTCGGCGTTCCGAAGCAAACCGAAGAGGAGTTTTATTCCGATGCCGAAGAGGTTCTGAAAGCAGGTGTTTCCCATATCAGTATTTATGCTCTCACTGTAGAAAAAGGAACGGAATATAGTAGAAAGGTTTCTGCAGGGACCGTGCCTCCTCCTACGGAAGAAGTCCAGGAAAATATCCTAATGCATCTTCCTGATTTTCTGGCCGATCGTGGTTTCTTGCAATACGAGGTCTCGAATTATTCCAAACCGGGACTTTATTCCAGACACAATATGAAGTATTGGACATACGAATATTATTTAGGTATCGGCCCTGGAGCTCACGGCTTCCTACCTAGCGGAAGATACTCCAATCCTCGGAATACGAATACCTATTTAAGGAAAATCCAATATGATCCTTACGAAAAGCCAGATATATTTGAAGAGCTTTTAGTTTCTCTATTCAGGATCTTTATGCCAGTAGATCTGAGTGGGTTTTTAGATCTAATTCCGGATCAGAAAGATAGAATATTATGTAAACTTAAAGTAAAGGCCTCCGAAGGGAAATGTTCCCTGGATGGGAATATTTTCCAATGGAATAAGGAGGCGGTCCTGTTTTTGGATTCGGAGATTTTGGACTTAGCTCAAACGGAATAAGGAATCTAAATTCGAAATTTCACGATAGTTCCCACATGAAAATCCTGATCTTTTTTCGTTTGCAAAGATCAGGATTTTATGATAGAGGAAACGCAGGCTTTTCCCACTAGGCGACCCACCTCCACCACCCGATGAGGGTGGGGGCCACCCTACTCCTCGACTCGAAATCTCTCGATCAGTTTTGCTAACTGTTCCGCTTGCATCTTCACTTCTTCCGAGAATGAAGTTAGGTCGTCTGCACCGCTTGCGATCTCCTGGGTCCCTTCCGAGATACTGATGATGGTCTTAGTGATCTCTGTGGTTGCATTCTTCTGTTCATTCACAGCTTCTTCGATCTGGATACTGAAGTTCATGAGTGTATTGGAACTCTTTTGGATCTGGTTCGTATTCGACTCCTGGGTCTTGACGGAACCGAGCACTTTATTGGCGGAAGTCTCGAATTCGTTTACGCTTCCCTTTAGGCGCTTCAGGATCTGAGAGGCTTCTTCTACTTTCGCGTTCCCGTTCGTCACGGCATCATTCGTGGAGTCCACCAGTTCACCGATCTCCTGTACGCTGGCCGAAGTCTGAGAAGCAAGCTTTCCGATCTCTTCTGCGACCACTGCAAAACCTTTTCCTGCCTCGCCGGCACGAGCCGCTTCTATCGCGGCGTTCAGCGCGAGAAGATTCGTTTTTTCCGAGATCTCTGTAATGATCGATAAGATTTCCGTAATTCTAGAGGCGCTTTCTCCGATCTCTCCCATAGCGGTTGTAGAAGCGATCATCGCATTCTCTCCAGTCACTGCCTGCTTTTTGGATTCAGAAGCAAGATGAACTAGGCCTTGCATCTCTCCGTCTATACTTGCGATCTGCTCCTTCAATCGCATCGAGTTCCCATCGATCTCCTTGGTATTCTCGACTGCCCTCTCCATGGATTTCCCCACATTCTGGGCGGACGAAGCAAGTTCCTCCACCGCAGCGGAAGATTCCTCTGCCGCAGATGCCTGCGCTTGCGCGATATCCGAAAAATTACGGGAGGATGTGGACATCTCCTCCGATTTGGATTGTAACTTCTGGGAAGAAGTCCTCATCTCTCGAACCACATTCAAGAGATTCTCTCTCATCTGGTTCATAGAAGTGAACAATGTCCCGATCTCGTCCTGCCTAGGATAATCGTTTACGACGACTAGATTTCCTTTTGCGATCTCATCCGAGAAACCGATCGCCTTCAAGAGTTCGGTACTTACCAATTGTTTAAAGATCAGGTTCAAAGCGACTAGGACGACCAACAGTATGATCAATGTGGAAAGCGCCGTCTCGAAAATAATCTCTCCAATGCTTTCATAATATACCGAATTTGGAATACTAACCAAGAGCGACCAGTGCTTGGGATCCTTTCCGATATGAAAAGGGAAATAATAGCCGGTATGACCGCCTTCTTCAAAGGTAAATCTTTTTCCCTTCTCCACGTTCTCCAAATACATCTTTAACTCTTCAGCGCTCTGGATCTTCTTACCCAGTAAGTCGGAGTTTTCTCCGTTCACCGCATACACACCTACAGGCGAAATGAGCGCAATGAATCCTTTGCCCCGGAAGGGCTTCTTATTTCCTAGCTTCTCCTGTAAGAATTGAAGGTCTAGATCCATTCCAGCGGCGCCATAAAAATGTCCAGGCATACTGATCGGCACAACAAGCGAGATCATTTGGACCGGCTTATTGTTCACAGTATAACTAAACGGACCAACAACCGTAGGCTTGTCAGTCTTCTTAGCGACTTGATAGAAATCTCCGGAGCCGTCCGTGTTCTCATAATCTTTCACAGGTTCCAGATCGATCTTGTCGACTGCCTTGGCCCGATTGACATAAGGAATAAAACGACCAGTTCCATCGTGACCGGGAGCGTTTCTATATAAGAAATCCTTTCCGTCATACGCGTTCGGCTCATAGCAAAGCCACATCCCGAAATAATCCTCATTTCGTTTCAGTACTTCTTTTAGAGTTTGGATGACTTGTTCCCTAGGAGGTGCAGCATACAGCAAAGGAAAACGAACGCCTCGGATCAGCCCCATGAGAGTGTTCAACTGCTCCATGACCTCATAACTCCATCTCTCTGCAGTTACATCCGAGCTTTGCTCCACCTCTTCCCTTAGATTTTGGTAAGCGGAGTAAGAGTTGTAAGTCGCGAGTATCGCAAACGCAACGAATAGAATAACGGAAATATAAAGAGAAATCCGAAGTCGAATGCTCATCTTATTTTAATTTACCTTGAACCTTCCAATTAAATTCGACAACTGCTCCGATTGACCATGCATATCGCCTGAGAAAGTAGTCAGGTCATCCGCACCGTTGGCGATCTCCTGAGTTCCTCCGGATATGCTTAAGATCGTTTTAGTGATCTCTTCCGTTGCGCGTCTTTGCTCGGTTACTGCCTCTTCTATCTGAAGGCTGAAACTCATAAGAGTATTTGCACTCTCAGCGATCTCTTTCGTGTTATCTTCCTGGGTCTTGACAGAAACGAGAACCGCCTTAGCCGATTTATCGAATTCGGCTACTCTATCTTTGATCCTCTGCAGGATACTCGCGGCTTCGCCCATCTTGGTATTTCCGTCCATCACTGCATTATTCGTAGAATTCACTAAGCCGCCGATCTCCTGCACACTACTAGAAGTTTGGGAGGCGAGTTTTCCGATCTCTTCTGCTACTACCGCAAATCCCTTTCCTGCATCTCCCGCACGCGCGGCCTCGATGGCTGCGTTCAAGGCGAGAAGGTTCGTTTTCTCCGAGATCTCTGTGATCAATGATAATATCTCATTGATCCGAGAGGCGCTGTCCCCGATCGCTCCCATCGCTTGATTCGAAGTGTTCATCGCGGATTCTCCCGTCACAGCTTCCTCCTTAGAAGAAGCCGCCAGGCTCACGAGTCCCTGCATTTCCGAATTGATACTAGCGATCTGTTGTTTAAGTAGGATCACGTTCCCATCGATCTCTCTCATACTAGAGACCGCTTTCTGCATGGATTTCCCCACATTCTGTGCAGACGAAGCAAGCTCTTCTACAGCTGCAGAACATTCTTCCGCCGCCGAAGCCTGGGTCTGGGCAACATCCGAGAAATTCCTGGAAGAGGTCGCCATCTTCTCGGCTGTTCCGGCTAACTTAGAAGTGGAGCTGCCGATCTCCAACACCACATTGAATAAGTGCTCCCTCATCTGGTTCATAGCGGACAAGAGTGCCCCTATCTCGTCCTTCCTTTGATAGGAAGAAGATGCCAGAAGATTTCCCTTTGCTATCTCCTCGGAGAAACCGATCGCCTGAAGTAGTCCTGCGGAGATCAGTCTCTGGAAAATAAAATGTAAAACGATCACGATCAAACTAACGATCGCCAAGGATGAGATCGCATTTTGTAAAAGAACACTTACGAGCTCTCGGGTAAATATTGAATCTGGAATGCTGATCTGCATCACCCACTGCTTTTGTCCTTTGCCGATCTTGAATGGAAAAAAGTGATGAGTATAGCCGTCCGATTCGTATACAAAACGGCTATGGCCTTCCGAATTTTCCTGTACTAATTTGAATTCTTCCTGATTCGGGATCGCCTTCCCCACAAGAGAAGGATCTCCACCGTTCGCCGCATAGATTCCCTTGGGAGAGATCAATGCAAGATAGCCTTCACCTCGGAAGGGTTTGATATTTCCCATTGTCTCTTGCAATTGAGCAGTGGTGATATCCATTCCCAAGACTCCCCAAAATTTGCCGTTATTACTAACCGGCACACAAAGTGAGACCATGAGCACCTGCTTTCCACCGGCAAGATAAAGATAAGGATCGGTAACTAGAGGTTCTAGAGTCTTTTTAGGGACCTGATAAAAATCCGCTGAGGCGTCCGTATTCTCATAATTAGTAGAAGGTTCTACAACCGCTTCTCCGCTTTCCTTCACGGAATGTACGTAGGTTACGAATCTTCCGCTAGCGTCATGCCCCTTCGCATTCTTGAACTGATTGTCAAGACCGTCAAAGGCATTCGGCTCGTATACTGCCCACATACCGAACCATTTGGGGTTCCTTCTCAGTATCTCCTTCATCGTATCCACCACTTCCTGTCGCTTCGGATTGGAGAAGATGAGAAGCATACGAAAGCCTCTTGCCATTCCCATCGCACTATCTAGATAATCCTTCACTTCGAATGTGTATCTTTCCGCGCTCAATGCGGAACCGGATTCGATTTCAGCGTGAAGGCTTCTATAAGAGAGAATGGAATTGATCGCTGTCAAAACCGCGAAGCCTAAAAAGAGTACGAGCGAAAGATATAAGGAGATTCTAGTTCGGATACTCATAGGAGGGAATTAGAATAGGAGATACTCGAATAAGGAACAAAAAAACGCTTTTCGGATACGAAATTGTAAAAAAGAAATACCGGCGATCCGGAGAGAACGGGAAAAATCGATTGCGGGTCTTCTGTCTCTAAAATCCAAGAAGAAGAACCCGCTTAAGGACCAAGATTAGGAGTTGCGAACCCTAGGATCTATAACGAAGCGCTATCTGACCGGTACGAGCAATCTCTTCGATCCCGTATTTTTGCATCATCTCTATGAAATGATTCACCTGCCTGGTATTGCCTGAGAATTCGATCGTAAACGTGGTCTTGGTAAGATCTGCGATCCTAGCCTGAAAGACCTCACAGATGGAAATAATTTCTGTCCGGTTTGAATCGGAGCATTGAACTACGACTAAAACCAATTCTCGGCTGATACAATCATGATAGGCCAGATCTTCCACATCGATCACATCGGGCAATTTCAGTAACTGCCTCTTGACTTGCTCGACTACGGAATCGTCCCCTTTCACAACGATTACCATGCTAGAGATCTCCGGATTATCCGTGACCCCGACAGCGATAGAGTCTATATTATAACTTCTTCGAGTAAAAAGGCCGGAGACATGGCTCATCACACCTGGGTGGTTATTCACCAAGATCTTAAGTATATGTTTCATTTTTTACCGGTCCGGAGTGTGTCCGAAAATTCGATCATGTCTTTTTGCGATTTTCCAGCTGGGATCATAGGGAATACTTTCTCTTCCGCTGGGATCATCACTTCTAGGATCCTTGCCTCATCTCCTTCTAAGAAGAAGTCGATCGCCTTCTCCACTTCGGATTTGGTTGCGACCCTCATTCCTTTGATGGAATATGCTTCGCCTAATTTTACGAAGTCAGGATTATAATTCCATTCAGACTCGGAGAATCTTTCCTCATAGAATAATTCCTGCCATTGGCGGACCATTCCTAAGAAGTTATTATTGAAGATAAGGATCTTCACTCCCTTCTTATACATTGCGATGGTCGCAAGCTCTTGGATATTCATTTGGATGGAACCGTCACCCGACACACAGATCACTGTGCTATTCGGATTTCCGAATTTCGCTCCGATCGCGGCAGGAAGTCCGTAACCCATGGTGCCCAGTCCGCCTGAGGTCAGCCATTTGTTCGCTTCGTCAAAAAGATAATATTGTGCGGCCCACATCTGATGCTGCCCCACATCCGTGGAAACGATTGCCTTTCCCTTACTCTTCTCGAATAACTTCTGCAAGAACGCCTGAGGCTTGATGGAATCGGAAGAATCATCGAACTCGAGAGGATGGTTCTTCTTGATCGTATCCAGATACTCCAACCAGGGAGAACGATCCACCTTCTCCACTTTAGGGATGAGTACTTTTAGGACTTCTTTCAAGTCCCCATGTAGAATATGATCCACGGAAACCCTTTTATTGAATTCGGCAGTATCGATATCTATATGAGCTCTTATTGCATTTTCGGCGAATTCTCCAGGCTTTGCCACCCGGTCGTCGAATCTAGCTCCCAAATTTAGAATATAATCACATTCTAATACAGCCTTGTTTGCGTACGCGGTCCCATGCATTCCGAGCATTCCGACTGCAAGCTTATGAGTCCCGGGAAAGGCGCCGATCCCCATAAGAGTTGTGGTAACCGGAATATTCCCCTTCTCCGCAAGCTCCCGGATCTCCTTAGAGGCATGCGCGTTGATCGCACCTCCCCCCACATAGAGAAGAGGTCTCTTTGCCTTATTCAATGCGGCAGCAAACGAATCTAGATCCCCGCTGATCGGAGGTTTTTGGTAATGCCGAGGATTGATCTTTAATTTAGAGGACTTGCGCACGTTCGTGAGCTCGGTCTGTACATCTTTCGGAAAATCCAAGAGCACAGGTCCGGGCCTTCCACCTAAGGCGATCAAGGTGGCCTCCTCGAAATGCCTTGCGATATCGTCCGCCGACTTGATAAGAGCGTTGTACTTGGTGATCGGGATCGTGATCCCGTAAATATCCGCCTCTTGAAAAGCGTCTGTACCGATCGCGTTCGTAGCTACCTGACCAGTGATTGCTAGAATGGGAACCGAATCTAGTCTAGCATCCGTTAAGCCGGTCACAAGATTGGTTGCGCCAGGTCCGGAGGTAGCGATACAGACTCCCAGCTTGCCGGTGGAACGGGCATAGCCTTCGGCCATATGGATGGCTCCTTGTTCATGGCGAACAAGAATATGTTTGATCTTAGTACTTTTATATAGTTCGTCGTAAAAAGGTAGGATAGCGCCGCCTGGATATCCGAAAACGATATCTACTCCGTATTCTTCCAGGAGTTCGACCATCAATCGAGCGCCCGTGATCTTTGCTTCACTTTTCGGCATCTTTTCCTCGTCAGAATCCATTCCAAGCGAAGGAAGGGCCTTGTCAAGGAGGTTCCCCTTTCAGACAAGGCGACACTCTGACACGAAAGATCCGAGCCATCTTGCAGTGCAAAGTACTAGATCCGTATCGCATGTGGGAGGTTCTACACTTCGGTCGAGATCTTCCCTATAACTTTCACATTATTTCAGGAAGCAAAGCGACCAAATTCACGATTTTTTTGCAATTTCAAATTTTCTTTACGGATTTAGTACCAAGGAAAACCTTTACTCATCCGTCAAAATACTGTATTAAATAAAAAATTGAGTAAAGGCCACTACCGGGCCACCATGCTATAAATTTAAAAAGGAACCTTCGGTCCTATGAACGAACCCATCGAAAAAGCCCAAGCCGGAAAGGAAGAAGAAGATTCGAATTTTGCTCAGATCAAGAGCTTAGCAAAAGAAGCCTACCGTTTTCTAGATAGCAGACAGTGGGACAAGGCCGAGTCCAAACTAAAGGAACTGCTCGCGAAGGAGCCCGCCAATACCTACGGCTTAGTCGGAATGGGCGATCTGCATTTCAAACGCAAAGAGTTCCGACAGGCACTGGAATTTTATAATCGCTGTATCAAGGAAGACTCTTCCAATAAATTCTCACTCATGGGTCTCATGAATTGCTATAGAGAGATGAACTTATTGAATCGGGTCATCGAAGTAGCGGAAGAATATAGACATATCACCATTACCGACGCCTCTATTTTAAGTAGAGTTGCAGACGCTCATCGAAAACTCAAAAACTTCAAAGAGTCCGAAGTGTATTACATGCAGGCCTTACAGATCAATCCAAAAGACCAGTATGTGATCGTCGGTCTAGGACATTTATTCTTTGCCTGCCAAAGATACAAGGATGCGATCAGCTGGTGGGAAAAACTTTTAGTCATCCAACCGGATAATATCAAGATCCTTACGGAGATCGGGAACAGTTATCGTAAGATCAAGGACTTCGATGAGGCAATCCGTTATTATAGAAGAGCCGCAGATCTAGATCCAAGGAACTTCTTCGCCCTGTACGGTCTTGCAGAATCGTATCGAGGCAAGAAAGATTTCCGTAAGGCAAACGAGTTCTGGGAAAGGATCCTGGAATTCGATCCTGACAATAAACTCATCATCAATCGTTATGCGGATAGCTTGCGAGGAATGGGAGAATTCGATAAGGCCCTGGAATGCTTCAACCGTATTCTTTCGGAAGGAGAAGATTACTTCGCTCTACTCGGAAAGGCCTCTTCATTGAAGATGAAGGGAGCGAGAGACAAAGCCGAAGAGATCTATTTGGACCTTCACAAGAAATTCCCGATGGATCCTCGTCCAGTCGTGGAACTATCGGAATTGTATTCCGATATGGGGAAACGAGACGATGCAGTAAAATTGTTAAACGACTTCCACAGAAAGCAACCTCTGAACGAAGAAGTGAAGCAAAAACTGGATTCCTTTACGGAATAGCCTAGATCTCCAGGATATTCCTCTTTTCCCTCTCCAAGAAATCAGGGAGAGGGAAAATCCCTTCCATTCCGTTTCTCAAGAACCTGGCCTCGGCCTCCCAATTTCCATTCTTTCTAGTCAGTTCCACATGATGATGCCAAGTATTCCCGTTTTGGTCCTGAAAGATCCGGGGAACCCTGGCTGCATTCACGAATAAGATCCCATCCTTTCTTACCTTCCAGATCCTGGAATGTATCTTTCCACTACGAGAAGAATGGTGCATATGGCCTGCGATCACGACCTTAGGCTTTCTATTTAAAGAAGAAGATACCGAAACGAAATTGCCCAGGTCTTCGTCCCCAAAGTCGCCTGCTTCTTTCCTGAAGTCGCATCCCCAAATATCCTTTGCTCGGACACCTAACCCACTCGGTCCGTTATGCGCCACAACGATCAGATCCCTGACTCCGAGATCGATCTTCTCCGAGAGAGAAAGAAGCAGTCGTTCCGATCCTTGCAAGGTAGAGATCCCGAATCTCTTTTGGATGTATGGAAAAAAACTTAAACCGGATCCCATGGCGAGAGGTCTTGCACCCAAAAGACTGACCCCAGGAATTTCTTCTTGGATGGAATAGCCCAGGGTCCGGATCGGAGCCAGGTATTTCTCGAGAAATCTCATCCTTCGCTCCAAAAGAAAAAGGCTAACTCTGTTTTCGTAGGAACTCCCACCGAACATTTCAAAGAGTCTAGCTAAAATAGAAGGGCCATCGTTATTGCCAGGGATAAGAAAGCCTAGCTTTTGGACCTTCGAGATCCTTCTGGCAACAGGGAGAGAGCTCCGCGCAGGGATCCGCCCCAAGTCCCCGGTGAAGATCAGGGCATCATAATCGCTTTCGGAAAAATATCGAGTATCGGAAGAATTCCAGAAGCCATGAATGTCCCCAACTAATGCGATCTTCAGATCTTCTTTCTCGGCCAAGCTCGATTCCCCTAACCCTTTGTAGTAATCCTCCCGATGAAAAAGAAGAATTTTTTAGTGCATCCTCGAGAACAATTTAGAGTAGAAGAGACTTTTTCTCCGAATCCTCGTCTTCGGGGGTAAGAAACATAAATTCTCAGAATCTCCTTGATTTTTAAGGAAACGCCTGTAACTTGCGCTTATATGGAATGGGAAAAGATTTTACGGGACTCAGTTCGGGACGGTTCAATCAAGGAATTGTATCTCCGAAGAGTTCCGACCCTGAAGACCTGCGACGACTGGAATAAGGTAAAAGAAATCGGCCTGATCGACCATAAAACCAAGTATGCCCACTACAAGGGCGGCCTCGTCAAATTCGGAGAAGGCCTCTTCTTCGTGAGCGAAGAAAGACTGCAGGCTTTAGCCCCTTTCCGCAAATGGGAATTCAAAACGAAGATCAAAGTCTCTCCGGAGTGAGGAATACGCAAACCTAGTCAACTCCGGAGCATCCAAAACCGCTTTCTCAGCGATGAGAGTCGGCCTTTGCGTTCTTCAAACTCTTAGAAAAGTTTACAATAGACCATTATTCTCAGTTGACCAGCATCGAGTTTCGATGGATTTTCTCTTCGATTTCTGGTTCTGGACCTGCCTTATTCAAAATCTTTTTCTATTCTTGGCAAATAAATTCCCGCCGGCAGTCGCTGTGGGTTCCATAAAAGATCTCATTCGTGCCTTAAAGAGCTTCTTCGGAAAGAAATCACACGGCAGAGAGAAAACTCTCTTCTGGATGATCTATCCAATTGCTCTCAATTTGAAACGAGAGAATCCTCTCTGGGGAGCGACAAGAATTCATGCCGAGATTCTATTGTTAGGCTTTAAAGTCTCGCTATCTACTATTAAAAGAATTCTGGATCGTATTCGAAATCTACCGGATCCACTGAAAGGAGTCTCTTCTTGGTTCCAAATGGTCGAGCATATCGGTGAATATGCTCTTGCAATGGACTTTTGTAGAATCAATACATTAACTGGAAATACTTTATTCGCTCTGAACTTCATTCACATACAATCCAGAAAGATCGTTCATTGTAATATCACTACAAACCCTTCTAGAAAATGGGTCTTACAACAAATACAGGAAGCCAAGGCTTCCATTCCTAACTGCTTCTTTCTCATACAAGACAATGATGTTTTATTTTCTGGAAAATTAATCGCAAGCGGCTTGCAAGATTTAGGGATCATTCCTCTCCACACTCCCCTCGCTTCTCCTTGGTATAACTGCTATATTGAAAGATGGAACGGATCTCTTCGGAGGGAATGTTTAGATCATATCCCAATATTTTCCATAAATCATGCACACTCGGTTGTTTCCGAATACATCAATTACTACAACTTTTGGAGACCTCATCTCTCCTTGAACAAAGACTCACCTGCCGGAAGATCGATTTCTTTTCCTTCTGCCTCCTCCAAGATTAACAAACGCAAGGTTCTTGGTGGGTTACATCATATCTACTCTTGGAAAAACGTCGCTTAAGATGAACTCCACTTAACATACGACGGTTTTTGGACTAGGACAACTCCGGGTTCGCTATTCGCTCATCCCTTCGCTGCTATCGCTTTAAGCTATTACCTATTCGTAAGGGTTAGCTCGGGACTTAAAGCCCTACGTATCCCTGTCGCTTTTCGAATGCAAGAGTCCATCTCTTCTAACATCAATCCCTATTCGTTAGAAAATCGTTGTAAAAGAACTTTTGCCTTCTCTCCTCTGCACCGCCGGTGCAGCGAATCTCAGTCTTAGGCAAATACCTCTCTTCTTGGGAGATAATAAATTCTCTAATTCACTACATATATGTCAAATGAATTTGGAAATTTAGTGAATATTGAATCATTATTCCGCTTCAATTAATTGACCAAGCTCTTGGTTTAAATACTTCCCTTCCCGTAAAACTGTTTCGGGATCTGAATCTCTCTTCGGTAAATAGAGTACATCACCTACATATCTTCCATAGATGTCTTTAGATCGGGTCTTAACCACTATTACACTCCCACTGGGAAGTCGTTTCTCCAAAGAACGAAATTGCTTCTTACCATCTTCTGTATCTAGCTCAGAGGCCCATACATTATGCAATCTTACTCGCTGTCTAGTTATTAGCTTCAATCCTAAGTCGATCTGTAAAAGAAGCGTATCCCCGTCTATAACTCGTTCGACTATACCAGGATAGCAATAGAGATAAGAGGGTGTAATACTCTCTACCCTTTCGTATGAGGTGATTTTGCCCTTCTGCTTTAATTTCAGAATATCTCCTTCCTTATACTTGCTTGTATTGGAAAGCTCTTGGTAAAAATAGAATCCAAGATCTAAAAGGAGGGTTTCATTCTTCTTTACTATCTTGAAATGATGCAAGACCCCTTCCGGGCGCCGCCATTGTATTGTTGGAGACTTCCGAGACTCTGACACTTCACGAATTCTTTCACAAAGAACATCTCTACTCCAGGCGTTCTCGATAGCATCTTTCTCTATTTTTTCTCTTAATTCAATATTCTCTATCGAAGAGAGCAGCCTATAATGACTCCAGCTTAACTTAGAACTAAGTTTTACATCACCATAGCACTTGTAAAACTTCTGAGCGTAGAATAATGATCTCTCCGAAAATCCTTTATTTAACTTCCCCTTCAGTTCTTCAGAAATCGTTCTCATCCAACGGCCACTCTTACGCTCCTCTTCCGTTACCTTCTTTTCTGCGTTGGCAAGAATCCTTCCAATTTCTCGATTCGCTTCTAATATTAGATTATTAGAGTTCAAGGCCTTTTCTACCTGCAAACCTGCATAAACCTTAAGGACAGATTCCAACACCTTATTCAAATCGATTTTCTTCATTTACCACTTACAAGCATTCGCTAAAAACAAGAAAAATATTCTATTTTCGTTTATAACTATTTCTTTATTATTTAGTATAAAGGAACTATTTTTCAGAACGATCCATCTAAAATTGGAAAAAACTATTTTCTTCATCAATACTGTTTAAGATTCGAAATCTTGATAGGCGTCGAATTCGGTATAAAGTGAAATAAGGGAGCTATTTCTTAACTTTCATCCTATTATCCAAAGCAATCTAAAATTTACTAAACATTTGACTGCGTATTCAAAAAGATTTTGCGAAATGCATAGATGCGGATGGATTTTTCTCTTTAAATTTGCGTATCTATGTCGGGAAATGATTAATGAACATGAATTATTGTGTTCAAGTGCAAGAGGGTAGCGTCCCAAAAAACCGCTAAAGAAAAATAATGAAGTCAATACATCCTCAATTCATCACTGACGAAAAAGGAAAGAAACTTTCAGTAGTTCTTTCGGTTAAAGAATATAAGGCTTTATTGGAAAATTCAGAAGAGCTTGAAGACATTAAGCTCTACGATGAAGTTAAGGCAAAGAATGACGCATCTGTTCCTTTAAAGGAATACTTAAAAAACCGTAAGAACAAACGGAAGCATGCCTGAGTATTCTGTTCTTCTTTCAAAAACTGTAACCAAGCAACTTGACAAACTTCCAGATCCCATAGCCGGTAATTTGATCGAAGTGATCGAAACTCTTGCGAAGAATCCAAGACCACACGGAGTAAAGAAGTTAAAAGGTAGAGAAGGTTACCGTATTAGAAAAGGTGATTACAGGATTATCTATGAAATCCGTGATCGTCTCCTTATCATCGAAGTTATCGCTATTGGGCATAGAAGAGATATCTACGATTAATTATAATCTATGGTTTACCCCGCTTACAAGTGTCCATGGCCAATTGCTATTTCGCGCAAAATATCTTCAAAAGCGGAATCTATATTCCGCTTTTGTTTATAAATAATTCTTTATCTTTAATGCAAAGGAACTATTTTTTCCTCTATTCCATCCAAATTTGGAAAAGTTTATTTTCCTCATATACAAGAAAACCCGCTTCAACAGCGGGTTTTCTTGGCTTTTTGAGAGATAGGCGCGCGGATCATGAATTAAATCTAAATGACTGAAACATCCCATACGTATTCAGTAGAACAGTACCGAGTTCGTCTTCATTCAAAAATGGAGAGGCAGCTATAAACGCTTCCAATATCACGACTTGGCCATTTTTAAACTCATATGTGAGCTCCTGGGCAATACCAAACGATAGCATCACCATATGAAGACGCTTCTTCTTAACATTCGGCGGAATTTCTATGTGAATGTTGTTCGACAGATCTACCGATTTGATAGTCTCCGGTAACTTTACAAGCTTCATTATTGGAGATTCGTTCTTCAGTCTCTCGAAAGTAAATTTCTTATCTTTCACAATGTAGACTGTCAATACGTGCGTAAGACACGCGTTTCCGCAATTACCATCCTTACCAAAATCGTAAGAAGTAGATCCGTAATTGGGCATGTCTCTTTTCAACACTGTCCAGTCTGAAGGGACTAAAATCGATGCGCCACCATCAAGTTTATTTTCAGCGTAATTCGAATACTTAATTCCTCGAACCTCGTTTGGATCGGAAGATCCTGACGCCGATGGAGTTTGTCCACTCTTACATGTTAACAGCAAAATGCTAAAAAGTATAATTGCTACTATTCTAAATCTCTTAATCTTCAACCTCTCCCCCTTTTACAAGATTGCAGTGCTTTTTCATCTACTTGCTTAGGTTCTTTATCAAATATATTGAATTTTATATAACTGTCAGTTTCATTCAATTTCAAAGTTACCACGTATGTATCTTGCCCGCATTCGTCTAGTGCTTCTATTTTGTCGAATTTATTTATCTCAGAGTCCAATACTGGGGAGTATTTCTGAACAAAAGGAATATTCTCTTTCCCCATTCTTGCGCCAAAATAATAGTAATGACCGCCGAAAACATTCTTAGGGCGTTTTATTATAAGATAGGAGAGAGAATTCCCTGATTTGACTGTTCCAATACCAAGTTTATCAAATTCAATCTGGTCTTGTAGTTTCGTACTCTTTAGTAAAAAATATCCAGAGATTGACCCAACACTAAAAGTAACTAAAAGAAGAAGTAATAATAGCTTGTTAACGTTTTTCAATGAATTACGCTCTAATGAGAATTTCAAAATAAATATATATGAATCACTTCGGAACTTGTTTGTAATATTTCTCTTCCATCGAATTAGAAATGTTACGGACGCAAGTTATATCTTTATACTCACTTTTTTCTCCGAGATATACACTGTTAATTTCCAATGCAACAAGTACATAGTCTTTTTGAAGTCGACTTTTCTTCAGAGCCTTCTTAAGTGCATCGTAATTTTCAATAATCACTTTTTGAAATCCCACTTCGTCCTTTAAAGTCACCTTTTGTTTACCGGATAGCTCTGGAAGACGAAATACCAACGCTCCTTGTTGCTCATGAGCAATCTCATCTGGCACTAAATAGTAAATAGTTACTTCTTTTGGTCTTGCCAGTTCACTAAATATTTTCTTTGAAGATTGATTTCCTGGCTGAATATAAAAAAAGTTTTTATCGCCATCAATATAAGAAAGAACCACTTCCCCAATCCCTTCCGAAGCCACTCCTTCACACCAAGTGCTACCTGCAGCATACGGATGAACACTAAACGCTGAGTAAGAGCATCCGCTAGCCTTCGGCATTTGAAGATGAGAGGAAGCCCATTGTAACGAATCGGTATCGTCTCCTCCGGCCGTTTTAAAAACACCTTGAAAAACCTCGCCGAGCGTTAATGATTTTAAATTTCGTAATGCTTCATTATCCTTAACTTTACGACAATCCTTAGACTGCCGCTTTTCCTCTTGTCCTGATAAACCTAAGGCTACTAAAAAAACAGATAACAATAAAACCTTGTATTTCATTTCCAAGTTATTCCCAATTTATATTTCTTCGTAATTTCAAAATAATTATTTTTTGCATTGTCTCTTGCTTGCTGGTATTCCTTTCTTTTACTAGCAGAAACGCCAGGCTTTAGGCCATTTAAATCGTTTTGAGCTTCCTTCCAAGCAAAACGTGCTTCATTGACTTCCTTCATCTGGGATCGATTTAAAGGACCACCTTCTCTCGGAGCGATAGTATAGCCTACACTAATCGGAAACTTATCGTAGCCATAGTTAACAAATTGACCAGTCTTTTTCTGATCACCACCTTTATAACCACTATTTGCATCCCCATAGGAATCATGGATGACCCAGCCATTCTTATCATAGCCTACAATTGCCACCACGTGACCTAAACCTGCAAAGGAACCAGCAACAACTACAGGTTTATTTTGATCGATCTGGCTCTTTACCCATTCTTTAAATTGCTGATTTTTCTGTTCCTGAAATTGAGCTTTAGCTAAATTATAATTCGACAAGTCATTCTGGTATTCAGTTTCAGATAAGAATTGAGATCTGTCTGGTTCCTTTAACTTAAAAGTGCCTTCACGCAATTTCACCTCACCACCTGTAAACCCGAGAGCAGGGAAAGTGTTATTTACAAAGTCTTCCACTTCAATTTGAGAAGGTTTTAAATTGTCTAATTCCTTGCCAAATATTGCGTTCTCTTTCGCCAACATTACATTCAATCTTCCGAATTCTTGCACCTGTTCGTGCGTCATCTTGAAGCCCATTCCTTCTAAAATGAGTGCTGGTGCAGATGATTGACAGATATGGCCACCTTTTAGATCTCCTTGCTTGTGATCTGGATATTCATGAATTACCACATCGCCTTTGTAAGTAACATCCCTTTGTGTCCGATCCGCATAACCTAAGAGAACTCTTCCACCTTCTACTAATATTGACTTCTTATCAGGAGCCATCCTCGGGCTGCCATCTTCGTTTCTTAAGACGGTGTAGCCCCTTTGCTCAAGAAATCTCATTGCGTAATCTCTATGCAACTGTGGATTCTCGCTCAATGTTGGCAATGTTCCAACCCTATCCGTATCCCCTTTCCAGTTGAAATATCTATCGTAGGTTTTAGTTTCGGGGTAATCTGTATTTTCAGACTGCACCTGGACCGCTTCAATGGTTTTAATCGACTTACCATGTGAGTCTTTGAATCCCGAATCCACTTCCTTAAATGTTAATCGGTCCGTTCTTCCAAACTGATTCTCTTTTGTGAAGAATGAAAAACCTTTAATTTGCTCTTTGGTTCCATTCTTCAGAGTTTTTTCTCCTACAACAATTTCTTCTCTAATCCATTTTTTGCCCTCATGAACAAATTCTGTGCGTTCATAAATCTTCTTAATTCGCTCATTTGGAGTTAAAGAAGTGTCAGCCATAATTCCTCGGATCTTCTCATCATAATTATGCACCAGTAACCCATTCTTGGTCACAAAGTAGCTATGATCTCCCTCGACCTCTATGTTATACACTTTCTCTGGACGGATCACTCTCTCTATCTTAGCAATCCCAGCAGTTCCCTCGTATAACTCGTTCCATGGCGTAACAGAGGCCTTATTATTCAGAGCTACCAATGAAATATTCATGTGAGGTCTATGACTCATCTCTTGCAAGATCGCTGCGTTTTGAATACTGGTCAGAGTAACAGAGCGGTTCTCTTTGGTTAAGAACTTAGCCTGAGTCCAACCCTGTCCTTTGATATAGAATGGGTGGTTCCAGGTTGTCTCTACTTTGGTTCCATTTGTATACGTGATCTGGTAGATTGCTGGGACATCATGAATAAATGTCTCTGTGATCTTGTTATAAGAGAGGATCCCTGTCTTCTCATTGTGAGATAATACATAGTCTCCCACTTTAAGCTTCTCTATCGGGGTGAATCCTGATTTCGTTCTGATTAATGTCCCAGCTACGAAACAAGTATCGAACTCCAATTGACCTTTTTCGTTGACTCGAATACCGCCAGTATCTTTTACACCAAAGGCAAGCATTGCTTCACCCTTGATATTAGACCAGAGCTTCTCGAACACCCCTTCTGCCGATTTGCCTCCTACAACCGCTTCCATTGGACGCTCGGTACTTTGTGATAATGCTTCCGAAGTTTTACGGATCTCTGCTGTAAGCTTCTGCATTCCGTCTTTCTGAGAAACTATCTCTTCTTTATGTTTTTGATACTCACTAAGTAAATGTTCTCCTTCACCCTTAGCCATAATCTCAGTCACTTTTTCACGGCTCATCACTCCGTTCGCTATTAAGTGTTCCCCTACACCACGAATGATCGTCTCCAGTGCAACTGACTTATGCTCTCCTGCAAATTCTTGCGCAATCGAAGTATTGAAATCTCTTTGGAAATTCTCATTCGCTTCTATTTTACCGAATTTATGCGTTTCTGTATTATATCCTAATGACCAGGTATCCGCTCCTCTATACTGTCCACTCGCTCTAAACGTTCCATCATTCGAATAGTTTAACGTTCCGCCTAAACCGTTCCTACCATCAGTCTTGTTGCCTGCATTACCATAGTTGTAAAAAGCTCCTATGCTCGCAGATCCTGTACTACTTGCTGATCCGGTAATACCTATATGGTTATTTCCCTTAGGATTGAAATCATAACCACCATTGACTGTATAACTTCCGCTACCGGCACTATAGTCAAACCCGGCAAACATTCCCTTGGGTAAAGAACTGCCTTCTCCTCCAAAGTTGTAGTTAATATTCAGATCCACACCAGAGCCAGGTGCAAAACTGATCCCACCATTTAAATTGCCAAGCGCACCACTTAAGCCTCCGCCCCAGCCACCTGCTTGTCCATCTTCTCCAAGTAAGATATTACTATTCTGATGAGGCGTCCAAGAGACGTATCCGGTTACTGGCCACTTGTTGATTGCAGTGGCAACACTTAAAACTCCATTAATGAACCCCGCTACGGCTCCATTCGTGCCACCATCTTGATACCCAAAATATGTCTGTGCTCCAACGTCAACCGCACCGACAGAATATTGAATGACAGGCGCTACTTCGTCAAAAAGCATTCCAGCTTCTATTACATCTGAAGCATCAGCAATCGCACCTACATACTCTCCAATTTGAGCTATCACATATTCAAGTGCTTCGGCACCCGCTCCTCCAGATGCAGCTGTGATCACTACAGATGCGGCTAGTTCGACAGCCATCTCAGCTTGATGCTCCCTCGCCTTCTTCTCCTGCTTCTCTTGTTCCTTATGATCGAAATAAGTGGTGAGTAGCTTACTAAGCATCTCTTGCTCTTCAGGTGATCCGTTCGGATCTAACATCTTACCTAAAGCAGTAAAAACTAACTCTCTTTCCTTCTCTTTAACCCAATGCTTGTCTATATTCCCTTGTTGCGACAATGCCTTCAGATCTGCGTGCGTTACATCGTTCGACCAATCTTTCGTCTGTTTATAAAATGCTTTTGCATCTTGTTTTGACAGGATGCCCACATCCTTAAACACATCTGCTACTGTCGTGAGCACTCCTCTTCCGATCTGAGCGATCATCGTTGTGATCCCGCCCTTGAACAGTTGCTTGTCTAAATACTCAAAGCCGGCGACGAGCGGATTCAGTTCAAGAATTCCCTTCTTGTTCATGTCCGCCTTCGCCTGTTGTCTCGTTACATAGTTCCCGACTAGATCGCTGATCTGTGCAATCTGGGCGTCGCTCCATCCGTTCGCGTGTCCATAGATGCTTACATCCGTTCTTGCAATCTGCGCTTGATCTGCATGCCAGGATTTCTGTGCATCCTTATACTCTCGCAGCTTGGTTGCATCTATGTCTTGTCTTAGATTCCCATCTAAGCGTTTCTCATCTGCCTTCGTGATCACGTGCAGATCTCGGAGTCCCTCGCCTGCGAGTTTTACAACGGATCCAACTCCTTCCGCCATGACTCCGCCAAAATCGCTTCCGATTAGCTTCAGTTGCCCTTCTATTCGTCCTAAGGATCCAAAGCCAGATGTCTCGCCAAACTCACGTTCAGCCTGTTTGTTCTTCACATAATCGTATGCGAATCTTTGCATCTGGCTGATTTCATCTTTAGTCCAGCCGTGTTCTTTGCCGTATTGCCCTACTCCAAATACAGCTGTCTGCGCCTGATCCTCTTTCCAGATCTTGATCGCATCCTTATCGTCTTTCAACTTCACTGTGTTGATCGTGTAACGTAAGTCACTATCGAAGTCCTTTTCTTCTCTCTTGGAAATGACTCCTGTATTCCTTAGGTATCTTGCTTCTGCCTGTGCAAAAGCTCCTACTCCTTCCATGATAGGCCCTTCAATCGAGGCCATGAAAGTTTTAATGGTTCCTTCTAATCGGCTGATAGAGAACATGGAACCTCTCATTCCGAGTTCCATCTTCGCATCTCTCTGACGCATATAATCTGTCGCCATCTGTGAGGCGAATTGGATCGTTTGTGGATCCCAGTTTTGGGACTTTCCGTATTCGGTAACTGCTAATCCATAAACTCCAAAGCGATCATTCTTCCATTGCTGCAAAGCTTGCAGATCTTCTTTATAGAACATCCCACCACCGATCTTATAAAGTAGATCCCCTTCTAAGCCCAAGTTCTCTTTCATAAAGTTCAACCCGCTATGGTTCAACTCATGCTGAGCCTCTTTATAAGCCATATGATCCAAGAATCCACCCGACAAGAACGCGGCCACTTCCGGAGATAGATTGAATGTTTTCACAAGAAAGCTAGTCATCACGTTCTGAACGATCTCATGCGCTTCATGTGCCATGAATTGTTGAGTGCTCGCACCACCTAAAACGACCATAGAAACGAAATCGGCGAGGAAATTCGCCATTCCCGCTTGATGCGTAGCTGAATTGGAAGCAAGACCTGCATTCCGATTACTTTGCATATCTAAAGCAGACGCATTCGCCATGAGTGCAGTCGTATAACCGTTATTCACAAAGAAGTCGTTCATGCTCGAAAAGCTTCTTCCGATCGCAGCACTGATCCGGTTACTCGCCTCAGTACTGGAATCAAATACATTCCCTAGGGATGTTCCGCCATATCCTAGGCCGAATGCCGCAGGAGGCCCGATGGTCAAATGCGCAGTATCTTGCCCAAAGCAATAATCCGCCGCGTTAGTTGCGTCCCCTCCGTTACAAACACTTGCATTTCCGTTATAGACTTTTTCGTCTGCGACTATATTTCCGCTATTGTCTACATGAACATTCGAATACTTTAAAGTAGTATAATTACTGCAAGCAGACGAATCCAGATTCTGCCCGCAAATCGAAGTGATATAATTACTAAGCTCAGTAGCGCCACCCTGACAATCTGCTGCAGAAACGCCGCCTAGACAGGCGCTACAATTCTGTCCATTTGCATCGCAATGAACAAAATTCCCATCTTGGTTGATAAGATAGGACTTACCTGCCTCTTCTTTGGTAGAATAATCTCCATGCTGTCTTAAAAGATCGCTCTCTCCGTTCTGAGTGAAAGTCCTTTGGTTGACCATAGAATCGGCAAGCTGTTGCATATAGCTTGCCTTGCTATTCAAAAGAGCGTTATTGGTGGAGGACAATAGAGTTAAGTTCGTGAGTCCCGAAAGAGCAGTGTTGAATGAATTACTGAATGCGCCTAAAAGATTGAAATTCGGCAACCCTCCATCCACATTCACACCCTTCGCCTGGTTCAAAAGAGTACTAAATAATGTGCTCGAATCCAAAGTCGCTGATTGCGAAATATCTGACCCTGAATTCGGAGAACTCAATTTCAGATTACCCAAAAGCTCCTGAGCCAAAGTCCCAGCATCCGACTGGAACTTACCGTCTCTCAGCTTATTGTTGGCTGCCGTAAAATCTGCAGTCGCATCCTTTTGCAATTGGTTCATCTGCGTAAGCCAGGCTGTCTCATTGCTCTGTAGCTTCTGCAATTGGGTCACATAGTCTTGTTGCGCCTGCGCAAGTAAGCCAGTTTCAGTCTTCTGCCAATCCGCATACTGAGATTCAAAAGAACTCACCTGTCCCGTCCAATTCACGATCGAAGGCAGCACATTCTGGGTCCAATTGTACGAAAAGCTTTGCAGCTGCAAATTCAGATCCTGCCAAGTAGCCGCATTCGCATGTGCGTTGTTATTTACTGTATAGTATTTTAAAGTAATCCGGATATCATCCGCCTGTACGATTACAGGGGCAGCACCGTAATCTACTCCAAATACCCCCCAGTTCTGGTATTCTGTATAATCAAAAAAGTTATCTGTACCACCACTATTCCAAGTATGATTATCGCTGAAATATTGCCCATACGCCTGTCCTACATAGCCTGGATCTGCCCAACCGATCATGGCCACCGTATTCAAAGCAAACGGAAAGGCAGAACAACCCGCCCAATCATGACAGGTCAGGGAACATCCAGTAGGCAAAGGCGATCCCTGACCACAAACGAGACTAGGATCATTAATTGCCTGCAAGTTCGTTTCATTTGTCAAAGCCGATACAGAAGTGATCGTAGCACCTGGGGATAAACCTGCAATACTTGATAGGAAACATGCTGAATTAGCATCTTGATTTACTGTACCGCAGGAACCGACTAAGCCTGCGGAATAAGTATTCATCAACCAGTTCGCTACTTCTTCTGAAGTTTCTTTCCCTGTAAGTAAGTTGATTACCTGAAGCGCTAATCCGGCCGCACCTCTGACTTCGCTATTTGATAAACTATTAGTAGAAATTGAGACATCAATATTTTGAGGTTGCGGAGTTAGTCCCGTCTGGTAGGTCGTCACCTGATTCTGAGCAATTGCCTGTTCATTCTGCAAGAAATTCGACATTGAGGTCGCTGCATAGATCAGAGAAGCATCCATGCTTTGGATCTGACAGGTATCCTGGGAAGGTCCGGTCATCGGACAGGTTACGCAATTCGGGTCCGACGAATTACAATTGTTCGCATAATACAATCCTGTTAAAGCACTCGAATTGGTCGCATCCACCACTGCCTGATAGCAAGTATCGTTGGTAGGGCAACTGGCACTCGTCAAAAACTTGGATTGAGAAGAATCGTACCAGCCCGTCACACAATTGCTCGTATCTGCAAGGCAGCTCTGCGGATACGAAAGCATCTGTCCGCTAGTCTTATCAAAGATCGCTAAAGTGGACTTACCGTTGATGATCGCATTCTCTATGCTATTGATCACCTTCTGAAATGCCAACCCGTCAGCGTTCAAGGATGTATGGATAGATACGTTCGGATGGTTCGAATTCGCACTGCAATCATGACCGCTTGGACAAGTCGGGTTCAAATATTGATGATTGATATTATCGTAACGGATCTGAACACAAGTATCCCCGCTCGCACAACTTCCCACGAATTGCTGAGTGGTCGAGTCGTATGTATAATCCGTACAGCTGGTAGACGCGCAAGTGGGGATCACATAACTGGAGCTAGTCGCATCGTACAAAGTACTCGCAGAATTCCAGAACAGATCGTTCCCATTCAAGAATTGCTGGTACCCGTCCAATGTCCCCTTGATCTGCTCCTTCACATTATTCTGATAGGATTGGATCTGAGCCATGTATTGCTGGTACTTTGCTTCTGTACTGTTGATCTGATCCAATAGGTCCTGATAATTCGAATTCAAGGATTGCAATGCCTGCTGATAATTCCAAAGTCCGTTCGACAAATTGGAATTGAACTGTGCATACCATTGTTGTTCCATTTGCAAGAGAGAAGTCTGAGGATCCGTCAAGAAGCTGGTATCCGAATTGGAAGCCCCACCTAACGTAGGACTATTCCCGTTGACCATATCCTTGAATTCCTGATCGAACTGGCCCTTCAAGTTTGCGACCTGAGCCGCATTTCCGTTATAATATGTATCTATAAAAGCGTTTCTCTGCGCCTGGATCGAACTCTCTGCGGAGGTCTGCCAACTGGACAAAAGCGTAGCAGCCTGACTCTCCATCATATCGTACACATAGCTCTTATAATCTTGAACGCTCTGAAAACTATCCTGAGTATTGATCCCTGCGACCGCAGCCTGGATCTGTGCCTGCACCTGTGCCTGCCATTGGGATTGAAGCACCCCATAACTCTGCAGAACGAATGCATCCCAATGAGTGATATCCTGCATCGAATTCGCAACAGAATACGAACCCTGCAATTGTTGCTGCCAATAGGGACTGAAGCTCTGCACATTCAGATCCGGCACACTCACTGACTGTGAGATCACCCTGTCTGAAAATGGAAATACCAATCCGAAAAGCACACACACTAAGGACACAGTCTTCATACGATTCATTCGGAAAACCTTCTGCTAGATTTATTTATGGAGTATTAGCTACGCATCTGAGATAATAACTATTCACTTTGGCCGAGGTATGATAGATATACCCGTAATAAAAATTCACGGTCCACGCGTAACTTACATCCGCCCCGTACACAGTGCTAGTCCAGAAAAAGTCAGGGATCCCGTTCCCGGAACTTCCCCCCGCAGCAGCGCCCGGATCGAATATAGAATTCAGAGCGGGATTGTACTGGGACCTTTCCACGAGCGATTTCAATTCCGCGATCGTAGGGACTCTCCAATTCGCTCCGTACCAGGTACAGATCTTCTTGGTCGCATTCGTCGCCTGGCTCCAAGTCATTGTGGACGAATTCAGATAATTTCCGCTCGGGGCCGGAGTGGGCACCTTACACTGAGAAGTAGAACCCGAAGTATCCCATTTCATAGGATAAATACATTTCTGCCAGTACAACCCTGTGGACTTATCCTGGATCGCATTTGCATCGCTCGTACTCGCCTGCACGAATCTACTCGGAGCATCCGCAAACACTTCCGAAAAAAGCAAAAATAAGATCGCAATAGCGAATAAGGATTTCCCGACCGATCCGATGACACTCATTGTTAGAGATCTTAAAATATCCTTCATAAAATTTCCCTCAATGAGAGTTCGGGACCCCGGACACACATCTCACATGATAGAGAGACGAGCTCAGATTGAAATACGAATCCGGATCGTTAAAATTCACAAACCACGCGTTAGTCGGATTCGCCACAAACAAAGTAGAACTCCAATATTCCGCAGAAGAGAAGTTTGTAAACGCTCCCGAAGTAACTGCAGGAGGATTGGCCGATCCCGAAGCCTGATAAATGGACAATGTCTCTAACTCCTGGACAGTCGGAAGCCTCCAATTTGTGAGTGCCGCATATCCGACTCCCCCATGCTGAAGGTTCAAACTGGAGCATTGATTCACCGCAGTATTATAAGTAAATGTGCCTGATTCTTCCGTGCTCTTCCATTTCAAACCGGTAACCGCATCCCCGGTCACAAGATCTCCCGGATAAGAAGAAGACAATGCAACAGGTCCGGATCCGTAATTATGGGCAACCCCAAGACCTGTTGTAGCGTCGTTCCCGTTCGTCTTGAATACTGTGAACCCATATCCGTAAGCGTTCGAATAAGTAGTCGTCATAAAGGACAACACTACATCGGAAGCAAGCAGGATCCCCGTCACATCCCTCATCGTATTCTGGAGTATTTTCCAACGGATCAGCGCGTTTTCAGGGAAATACACCCAAGGCAATACCGCCTTGAACGTATCCGGATTATTGCTATCCCAAACATATTTAATATTCGTAATATTCAAGCTCTGCCAGGTACTTCCGTCAAAGAACTCGAACACCATGGTCGGCGTAAAGCTCGAGTCCATAGGCTCGCTGAATACTACGGTGACACTTCCTAACGTAGGATCCACACCCGTATACCCACCCGTAGGAGTAGTCGAGGTCACCTGAGGAGCCAAGGTGTCCTTCCAGATCGAGGTCACCACACTCGCATAGTGCGGTTGGTTTGTCTGGTTCGCTACGCAGAATAGGACTGAATTCTTACCCACTACGAAATTCAGATTATCGATCACAGTAGTCACAGCGGTATTCGCTTGGATATCCGATCCTGTGGCGCCCGAACTCACCACATTCCCGCTCTTAAAGGCACTCGCACCTCCTGCCAGAGCCGTTCCGCTAGTACACTCGCAATCTGACAAATTGCTATAACTAGTACCCGAAGGCGCTTGGTAGGTAGTCGTTCCTCCGTTCGTGGAGCTTGAACACTTATTTCCACCGATGAGGACCTTATAAGAAGCCCCGTTCCCCGCAAACTGCCAAGCAATGCTCTGGTTGGAACTCGCATTCACTGCTCTCGAAGCCGGAGAATAAGAATTCAAAGTGATCGTAGCCAAGGACTCATCGATGGTGAACACGCTAGACTGCACGGAGCTAGTCACATTCCCCGCAGGATCCCTTGCCAAAAACCGGATCGTAGTCGTCTGGCTCAAACTGATCGGGGTCGAAGGATTATAAACGATCCCGTTCCCCACTGCCCCTGTGGCCGAATTGATCGTAGGATTAGAATTATCTAATGTATAAAGAACCGTAAAACCGCTCGCAGACCCGCTATCGTCGCTGTACACCAATTGCACACTCACGGGAGAAGTTCCATAGGCCCCTGCCCCAGGATTCGTGCTCACCGTAGGAGGAGTATCGTCTCTCGTGATCGTGATCGTAGTCCTTCCAGTAAGCCCCGCAGTCACACAAATATACAGAGTATTCAAGCCCACTGCCAATTGGCTTGCCTGCACAAAGGAAGTATTCGCCGCGTTCGCAGAGGCAAGCCCCGAATCGATCACATTCCCGTCCGTGCATCCAGTCCCGCCCTGACGAACGGAATAACTACCTGTCTGATTCGATTTCCAGGAGAAGCTCGCTAAATTCACTGCCCCCGAATTCGCGCTTACATAAGCGGAGCTGAAAGGAGTGGAGATGGTCACATTCGGAACAGCATGATTGATCTGATACGTGGCGGTATTGACCCCTTCCGTCCTTCCCGCCAGATCTCGACATCTGTACTGAACCGTATAATCCCCATCACCCGAGCCACCCACAGCAAACGAAGTAGAAGGTGGATTCGTAATATGTCCGTTAGCCGGGCTCAAACTAGGAGTGGTCCCATCTAACGTATAAGCGATATTCCCAGGAGCTAAATTATCCGCGCAAGTGATCGTAACATTCTGAGCCCCTCCATAGATCCCGGGAGAAGGAGAAATGCTGCTATGCGGCACGGTGAAGTCCGACGCCAAAAGCGCCATCATCGGGTTATCTACTACCCCATCCCCATTCGTATCGAAACCTTGCCCCGGACGCACGAATACCTGATTCCCCCCGCAATTGGTTCCCGTATGCAAGGTCGTAGTCCCATCCGAAGGATAGCAAAGATAATAATCTGCCAGACCGTCCCCATTCACATCCACAGCATAGGGAGTAGTATTCGTCCCTTGGTACAAAAAGATCAGATTGGGGACTCCGTTACCTTCCGTCGCGATCCCAAGCGCCGAACCGTTGTTACTCGGATCCAAGATCGTTCCATTCCCTACAGAACCAGAGTTCCCGTTCAGGTTCACAGAATCGCCAGGCAAGAAAGAATGAGAGCCCGTATACGGAGGAAAGATCCCTCCTCCCCCTCCATTGCCCACGCCGAGCCCCAAGAGCATCTGCTCTAACGCAGCCAAAACACCGTAGCTCGCCGACTTAGGACTGCAATTGACTAGAAGAAAAAGTGCAAGAAAGGAAATTCGAGTGAAATGGAGAATGGGCCGCCAAGCAACGATCACTGAAACCTCATACATAACAAGATGAATACCCATGGAACGGGTGAACACCGTCATACTCCCTTGTAATATTTAAAGAAGAAACACTTTTTGTAACAAGGTATGACGTTTTTTGCTAAAGAAACACACTTATCTACAATTTGGGATATGAATCTTACAAAGGAATCCACAAACGAAGTTAATTTTCCGTTTTTAATAGACGAAATGCATACACTATGCTGCCTTGGCCCTAACAAGGGAGTTTATCCAACACATATGAAAAAAGTTCTGATCACCAGATTAGCTATCCTTTTAGTAACAATATCCTGTTTTACGAATTGTCCAAGCGGCAAAGACGATACTGCTTCAAATTTAATGACCATGCTCTTTTTGGATCCCGGGCTTCTCGGTGGATGCGTCGTGATTACTGGCGGCTTTTCTAAAACAGTCTTTCCCGAAGTGACCGCAACTAAAGGCGGCCCTGTAGTGAATGTGAAATTCAAAAAATCGGGTAGCGACTCCATTGGCTTCGCACTCTTGCCGAACATGCAAGTAGGAGATCAGATCACTGTCGGACTTCCAGCCACCGACACCCTATCCTTTGAAGCTTTCAAAGGAGGTTGTCCATTTTCTTCGTCAGTCGCACCTACAAATATGCCTGCAGGCAGTGATATAACTCCCACTATGCTTGATGACCAGACGGCAGACGGCAACGTATATACGGTACAAACTGCTGGCGACTTCATAGTTAAATACACTGTGATTGGTACTCCAGATCCGAATTACCAAATTACACTCCAAGTCCAGTAATCTCCCTTTTTCCAATCCTCGGGCCAACGCCCGGGGATCACTCCCTCCGCGAGCCCTTCCCCAACCTACAAGATCCTAAAGCCCAGCTCCTCTGCCACCTGATTGAAACCTACATCGTACGAAAAGATCGAGATCTCGCCTCTTAGATCCCTGCGAAATTCCAGAGCGGTAGCCAAATGTAGCGCGTCTAAAGTCCTACAACCGGACAAAGCCTCTTCGTCATCCAAACGTTCCAGAGTCGAACGATCTAAATTCTTCAGATGGATTTCTTCTAAGAGTCGATCCAACTCCTCCAATCGTTTCTCTCTCCAATTCGGACCAAGCTTCTTCTTATGATGGGAATAAATTCGTCTGATACTGACCTTGCATTCTGCCGCAAGCAATACGGAACTGATACGAACTCTGGAGGACTTCCAAATTTCCTTGGATCTCTCTAAGCTCGGCTCCTGAAAAAGGATCGATAGTACGGCACTCGAGTCCACATACACAGCCATCAGGTCCGATCCTTTCTGGAATCCTCATGGATCTCCTTCCAATCCGGTATCTGATTTCTTGCAGAACGGTCTTTTATAATGTTATCTATTTGCGAGCGATCCCTCTTAGCAAGCACTAGCTTCCCGATCCGACTCTGCTCTTCTAAATAGGAATACACTCTCTTCTCCCGATCCTCCATATTTTCCGACGGCTTCTTGATCTCTGCGATCACCTGTTCATGTTCTGTGATCACCACCGTCTCTCCCTGCTTTACGAGTTGCAGATACTTACTCAATTGGTTCTTCAGCTCCCGAACCCCTACCATCCTCATCCCCTAATTGTAGCCCCTGTGGCCTCTTTTCCAAGTCTTTTTCCATCCCCACTCCCTTTTTTTCTCCCCTTTCTTCTTGCATTTTTCCCCATTCCTTTCAATGACTTATCCTAAATTTCCCAGGACCAAGACACAGGAAGCACGGAATTCAAATTACCAACTTCATTTATTATTATTATTTAAAACGATAACTTCCCTTGGATCTTGTTAGTATCTAGAGGAATAACTTTCTAAATTCGCGACTTTGATGCAATACTGCATAAATATCGATATACTGATTGTCTGAGATTCGATAAAAAATTCGGAATGGAAATCGCCGAGTCAATAGCTGTCTAAAGTTTTTATAAACGATTGGGCCAATTTTGGGAAAATAGCTAACTCGCTCTAATGAATGATCTATCTCTAATAGAAATTCATAACCTAAATTTTCCTTTTGGCTATTGTAGTAAGCAACAGCTTGGATAATATCCTGTTCAGCACTAGGCTTAATGCGAACTTCTAAATGACTCACTGTTTGGATTTGAGGATTTGCTTCTTAAGATCTGCCCAAGATTTCCCTGGCATATTTTGTTCATCCATAAATCGTTTGTCTAACAACTGCTGTTCTTCTTTAGACAATTGGATCGCCGGATTTTTTAAAGCGATCTGATCCCAAATCGCAGAAAGAGCATCAATCTGCTCTTCGATTTCCATGCCTTGAAGTTCGCCTATCGTAATTTTAGGAAGGAGATTCACACCTTCTTTATGGCTTACATCTTCCAAAAATCAAGCGAGAAAATATCCGATTTATCCCTTACTGGATTAGAAAGTTACTTACTTGCAAATTATAGCGTATATCTCTAATACTATTGTACTGCCTTCCCAGGACCAAGACACATGAAAAACGGAATCCGAATTACGATCATTCTCCTCTTATCTTTCCTCTCCGCCTGCACTGCAGATTCCGAACTTCCCAACCAATTCCCACCAAGACAGATCTTTCCCCGCATCGAATACAAACTAGTCCGCCCAACGGCCTATACCAAACAGATCTTCTACCCCATGCTGGACAAAAACGGCGAGACCCTACTCAACCATTGGATCTCCTCTCCTATTACTTGGGAAGATGGGCAGCTCTTTCGAAAGACTCTCGACTCCGACCTAAAGGGAAAGAATGGCACTCCAGACTCTCCCAATATCGCCAAAGTCTCAGCCATCCCGGTAGGCTCCCTCCTCACGGACGAGAAAGGCGGCCTCCTCGAGTTCTTAGTATTAGTGGATTATAATAAGATAAAATGCCAGGACAGATTTACGGTCCAGATTTCCACCGTTTCCCGAGGTTCCGAGGAGATGTCAAAGATCTTATGGATGGGAGCGGCCCACCGTCTCCCATACTCTGTGGAAAAATGCCTGAACAACGACGATCCACATATAAAGAACCTAGCAAGACTCAGCTTCTATCCTAGTTTCGCAGCCTTCCCTTGGACCTATATTAGCAATCTGTTTACTACCCAGCCCCAATTCCTAACGGTGAACTACTTTTCCACCCTGCAAGAAGGCATAGCAAAACTCCCGGACACCATCCGTTATTCCTTCTGCGCCAGGACTTCCAACGCTCCTTCGGGCGCGGTTCGCTGTGTGGCCTTCCAAACCAACACAACACCTCCCATCCTCTGGAAAGAACATATTAGAAACGCAAGTCTCGCCGACCTGACCAAAGAGGCCGAGAACGAACCTGCTTTTTAAAATACGGGCTCTTTCGCCTATAGATTGGAAACGATAAAGGTCACAAACGCAAAGAAAGGAAAAAGCCAAGTGAGTAGCGCCCTTCCCAGGTTTTGGCCGAACACCGCCCTATACATCTTCACGTAAAAGATGGATTGGACCACAATCGAACCGAAAAAGAAGATCCCGTTAAAGCTCAAGAACAGGATCATCTTAAAAGGGTCCTTCTGAAAGCTATTCGGAACCACATTAAAAATGACTAATATAGGAAAAAAGGACAACAATACGTACAGCCCGGTCGAAAATGCGATCCCAAGCGCCCTTCTAAAGGATCTATCCTTTTCTCCTAGGATCCACAGGCTAACATAGCTCAATCCCGCCACATAGTATTGGAACACCAAGAACGAAACTGCGAGCAAAATGATACTGTTCGGAAAGGAATTCATGAGATACATGCTCAAGGAGATCCTGCCCTGGTCGTAAAAAGCCTTCATCTGGTCCCCATACTCCACCAAATAAGCCGCATTCGTAAGAGACACCAGGACATTGAACACCACATACGTTCCCAAAAAGAGAAGAAAGATCTTGATCGTACCTCTCAAAAATTCCTTAGGGGTCTCCTTCAACACCTCTTCTGGATGGAGATTATAATTCAGGTTTTTCCAAAACGCCCTAGTATAAATATTATCTTTTAATAATGCTTTTAATTTTTCCAAACGCTCACTCATGATTCTTTCCCTTTTTCTTATTCTTCTTCAAAACCTTCGAGACCTTCGCCTCTTCCGCTGCTGATGGTTCCGGCTGGTCATCCGGCTTTACGAAAGGCTGAGCCGGTTTATCTTCTCTCCAAAGTCCCTTGTACGATACCATTCCGTTCGAAGCAAAAAGTACCCCGAACCCGTGTCTCTGTCCCGCCTTCCAACTCCCTATATACTTGGAGCCGTCGTTATAGATAAACACTCCGTTCCCATCGTAAATAAATCCTCGTTGGTAATACCCATGCAGCTTTCTCGAATCCGGCAGGGTCAAGACTCCCTTACCCTGAGGATGGTCTCCGATCCAATCCGCATTCAGGATTGTCCCATCCTGCCATTTAAAGATCCCATGCCCTTCCTTCTTATTGAATACAAAATCCCCGATATACTCCGTACCGTTCGGGTAGACGTATTTCCCGACCCCATGCTTCATGCCTCTAAACCAACCGCCTTGGTAATAGTCCCCCTTAGGACCCCAAAACGCCCCAAACCCTTGCGGCTTCGAGTCAACGAACATTCCTTCATACACATCCCCGTTTCGGAATTCCATCTTAGAAAGACTATTCTTACAATCCCCCGAGATACATATCGCGTCGTCAAAGATCCTATAATATGCGGCAACCAATACGAATACAGCCACAAACGTTCCCAGACCCTTCTTCCAAGTGAAAGGCTGATAAAAGGAAACGATCTTTCGGAAGAGGAAAGATTCCCGAACGAATGAAAACGCTCTTTTAAGAAAATCGAATATTTGTATGATCATACCTACCTGCCTTTCCTGGCCGGGACCAGGCTTTTAATATCGATTGAAGATAAGAACTTTTGGATATGAGGCAATGCCCAAGCGGTCAATAAAAGAGAAGAACCGTAGCCGACAAACAGAGTCACTTCGAACTCCATTAAAAATCTACCGCCTTCTCTCGAAAACAGGATCTGAGGCAAAAACAATGCGAGGATCCCGATCACAGCGGACCTTCTTCTGAAACCCGTGCCAATCGCCTCTCCTGTCTTCAGGATCCGCATCACATGAAAGCATGCGATAGAGATCGTCAAAAGAAGTCCCAAATACACCGGCAAGGACAAGGTCCCGAAAACCAAACTCATCACGGAAAGCGTAGCAAAGAACGGAAGCACTGCAGTTCCGATAACAGCGAGAGGCTCTCGAAACGACTCGAAATAAGAAGCGAGCACCATATAGATCAACACCAAAGAAAAAGCGATCACCCCGTACAGACGATTCTCCGTTTCTAGGATCTTCTCCATGCTTCTTCCAAGCTCTATATAATAATTCTCAGGCAGATCCTTCTCCAGTTCCGCAACGATCTCCGACTTCACCGAATTGTACGAACCGCTAGTCAACCGAAGGGAAAAAGACAAAACCCTCTTCTTATTCTTTCTAAAAACACGAGTAGGAGTATGCGCCTCTTTCTGAGAAGTCACCTCCGGAATAGGAACATACTTCCCCACTTGGTTCTTCACTACGAATTTTTCGAGACTCTCCTTCGAATCTCGAAATTCCTTCAGGGCTCTCAAACGAATATCCATCTCTCGATTGTCCGAAATGAACTTGGAGATCACGGAACCCTGGATAGCAGTCCGTAAAAAACCGGCAACCTCCGAATTATTCAAAGAGGCGCCCGAAGTCTTATGATTATTCAAAGAAAGCTCTAGCTCGTCCCTAGGAGACTTATAGTTCAAGACCACGTCTCCCACACCCTTCATCTTAGAGGCCTTAGCTCCTAGGTTCTTAGCAAGATCGTCTAACTTGTCCAGATCGTCCCCCAGGATATCGATCCTCACTTCCTTGAACCTGGAATTCTCCGACTCTCTCGAAAAATAACAAAAAGCGGGACTGATATCCCCGATAGAAGCTCTCACCTTTTGGATAAAATCGTCCCCGTCCACCTTGGAGTCGTCCACAGTGATCACTAAAAACGCATGCCCGGGATCCACTTTAGAAGTGACTTCCACAAAACCTTCCGCAGCCGCGATCTTCTCTTCGATCTTCTTAGTGATCTCATTCGTCTGACTGAAATTAAAGCCGGAAGGAAGTTCCACGATCCCGATAATCCTCTTATTCTCTATCGAATAGAAAAGTTCCTTATCGCTTCTCACTAGATTAAATAATCCGAATAAAATAAAGAATAGATACAGACCCCAAAAGATCTTTTCGGAGAGATTGCCACTCCCCAAGCGAAAACGATACGCGCTTCCCCCTTTTGGAAAAAGATCCTCTTCTCCGTCCTCTCCCTCTACACGATCCGGGACCGAAACGTACGAACCGAAGAGTAAACCCCTCAACCTGCTCAAAATCAAATGAAAAGGAGGGAAAAGGAAATAAGAGAAAGAAAGATACAAAACGATAAATACACCCAGCCTCAAAGTGGATTGTCCTGTATCCGGATCCAAATAATACAAAGGCAAACAAAGAGAAAGAAGGATCACAACAAGAGAAATAAAATCACCGATCGTGTTTCGGAACGAAAACACCCCGGGACCGGCTTTCTTTTCCTTAGGAAGGGACTGATAGACCACAAGCCACATCGCAAATCCCAAAAGGATCGAACAGGCTATGATAATATCGAAATCGGTCTTACTAATAAAAAGAACGAATTGGACCAAAAAGAAGTTCAGAGGGAATTGGGAGAACAAAGTGATATAGTTTTCGTCTCTCCCTCTGCTTCTCCTATAATACCAGAATCCTCCTAGTAGCGCCGCTCCCAAACTAAAGCATATTAGAATATTTAAATATGTTTTTCGGATAGAATCGGACTGGTCGTATACCACATTAAAACGTACATCCGGGATCTTCAGATCCTCCAATTTTTGACGGATAGAGGAAGCGATCTGAAGGGTATTCCCCAAAGAGGATTTATAAACGAAAACGCTGACCGTTTCCTTACCGTTGATCCGAGCGGCGCTCTCCTCGTCCCTATACGCGAAAGAGACCTGGGCCACATCTTCCAAAAAAAAGACCCTACCTAGTTCGGCAGAATGAAGAGGCTGCCTCTGTAGATCTCTAAGGCTCGAGTACTTCCCGAAGATCCTAAGCTGCGCCGTCCCTCCCGATTTCTCCACTGCTCCGATCGAAGCGTCCTTATTATTCTTTTGAATGACTTCCTGGATATCTCCGAGACCCAAACCGTACGCTCTAAGCTTTTGCAGATCGCATCCGATCAAAACCTCTCTTACCTTTCCACCGGAAGGAGTGATCTTACTCACACCCTCCACAGTCTCCAGATATCTCCTAAGCTCGTTATCAGCGATGCTCCTTAAAGTAGCGAAATCGAATTTCTGACTCTCCAAAGAAAGGATCATCACCGGTCTTTGGTCCGGATCGTACTGCAAGATCAAAGGCTTATGCACTTCTCTCGGAAAACCGCTAGCGATCAGATCGATCCTTTCTCGGATCTCTAAACCCTTCAGATCGATATTCACACCTTTCCGGAATTCTATATTGATCTCTGTCTTACCTCTCTCCGCAAAAGAACGGATCTCCTCGATCCCGCCCACACCGGAAACTGCCTCCTCTAACGGCGCGGTCAAAAGTTCCTCCACAAGAAGTACATCCGCTCCTGGATAATCCACGGAGATCGTAAGCCCCGGATAGGCAATCGATGGAAAAAGAGTAACAGGGACCTGAAAGAAAGCCAACACTCCGAACAAAAGAAGTCCGAAGAAAAGCATGCAAACGCTTAAGATCCTCTCTCTCAGGAAATCCTTTAGATCGCTCATCCGACTTAGGCTCTTTTCTGATTTTTAAGAAGATAATAGAAGAGCACCGGGATCAAAAACAAACTAAAGAAGAAGGAAGTAAGAAGGCCTATGATCACAACGATCGCCATCGGAGATTGGAATTCGGTCCCCTTCTGCAATTCCAACATGATAGGCAGTAGACCCAATATGGTGGTCGCATTATTCATCAAGATAGGACGTAAGACGATCTTGCCGCTATCCACGATCACTTTCTGGAGAGGTATATTCTCCTTAGCGAGCAAATGCACGTACTCGTAATAGAGAGCTGCGTTATCCACCACAACCCCCAAAAGAAGCACAAGCCCCATAAAAGAGCTAACGTTCAAACTCTTGCCGAAAATAAATAAAGCGGGAAAGACCCCGATAAACATCAATGGGATCGTGCAAATCATGATCAAAGAATAGGTCAAGGACTCGAACTGGCTCGCAAGAAGCATATATATTAAAATAATTGCAAGAACAAACGCAAAGATCAGATCCCCGAAGGATTTATCGATATTCTCCTGCTCTCCGGCAAAGCGGATCCGATACCCCTCAGGCAGCTTGGCCTTCGCGATCAGATCCTTTACACCTTCGTACGGATCGCTCGACTCGTTGAAATCCGCCTCCGCAGTGATCAGATTCACTCTAGAATTCCCGGAACGGATAATGGAAACAGGAGCATGGCTCTCTCGGATCGTGCCTATCTGAGAGAGTTGGATCAGATTTCCATTAGGGGATTGTACCCTCATACCCAAGATCTTATCCAAGGAACCGACATCCCCCTTCTTAAAGAAAAGACGAACATCCCTGTTACGATTCTCAAGTTTGATCTTGGTGACTACAGAACCGTAGTTTGCCATCCTAAGATAGTTCGAAAGATAGTCGTTATTCAGATTGAAAAGACTAGCCTTAACGGAATCGAAACTCAGATCGTATTCGACGGAAGTATCTTCCATACTCGTCCGGACATCCTTTACACCTTTCAACTTGGAGAGCTGTTCCTTCAATCCCAACCCGATCTCATTCAATGTATTCAGGTTCTCACCTAAGATCTCCAGGCTCACTCCGTTCCCTTCCGCGGAAACGACTGACGCGAGAACATCCCCGCTATTCTCGAAATGCACTTCCACTTCTTCCGAAAAACGGAAAGACTTCCTGAATTTACTGATAAATTCCGCAGACGAAGTCCAGGCCCCTTCCTTCAATACCACCCGAAGAATAGCCCGATTCGATCCCCAATTGCCTCTCTTCTTCGAGCCCAACTGATCTTCCTCATAGCCGATCCTGGAGATCACGCTCTTTACATCCGAGTTCTTTAAGAGCGCACTTTCTAAAGAAGAAACAACCTCGGAAGTATGAGTTAGACCCGATCCGTTCTTGGTCTTAAGGAAGATGGAGAATTCTCCCGTATCCACTCTCGGAACGAACTCCATCGGCAAAATAAAAAGAAAAATAACGGAAAAGAAGAATAACAAAGAGATCAGTCTGACAAGAGGTTTAGGCTGCTGGATATAGGAAATGAGCCTCGCCTCGTACCTGGTCAAAAGATTTCTATGGAATTCTTCCGAACGTTTGAAAACCACTTCCGTCAAGAACCTAGGCTCCAAAGAGATCGAATACAGCACTGAGGTCATCATCGGGATCAGGGTAAGAGAGGCAAAAAGGCTCATCAAAAGGGAGATCGTGATCGCAAGCGCCATCTCACCGAATACGATCCCTATAATACTCTTAAAGAATATGATCGGTAAGAACACGATCACAGTGGTTAAAGTAGCCGAGACCACGGAACCGGTAACTTCCGAAGTACCTTTCAAGGAAGCTTCCTTAATAGGAACGCCTCTAGATAGATTTCTCTCGATCGCGGAAAAAACGACGTTACTCGTATCGAATAGCATCCCGATCCCAAGCGCCATTCCTCCCAAAGACATCATATTCAAGGATATTCCAAAAATATAAAATAGCAACAACGTAGAGAAAAGCGAGGCCGGAATAACGGTCAGAAGGATAATAGGGCTCTTCAAATTCCGAAGAAGGAACACCAGCACCAAGAATGCCAGGATCATCCCACTGATCAGTGAGCCGGTAACACCTGAAATGGATTCTCGAATGAACTTGGATTCGTCGTATACGATCTCTGCCGACAATTCCTTTCCGAACTTTCGGTTAATATTCCCTAGTTCCAGTTTGACATGGTCCGAGATCTCGACGGAGTTCCTACCCGATTCCTTATACAAATAGGCGATAACGCAATCCCTACCGTTATACCTGGCAATCCCTGTTTGCTCTCTAAAGCCCACACGAATATCGCTAAAGGAACCCAGTCGGATCGGAACCCCTTGCGAATTCGAACCCACGACAGTTTCGCCGATATTATCAACGGACTTAAATTCACCGACTGCCCGGATCAGATAATCCTTATCTCCCACAGGCAAAGTCCCGGCAGGATAGCTCACATTCGCGAGAGAGATAGACTTCTTGATATCGAATAGAGAAATGCTGTAAGAGTTCATCTTCTCCGAATCGATCTCTACGGAGACTTCTTTCTTGTATCCACCGGAGAACTGGACGGCAGCAAGACCTTCTACTCTTTCAAAATAAACCTTAACGTTGTCGGTCAGAAAGGAACGTAGTTCCTTCTCCTTCATCCCAGCCTTAGGAAAGATCGCGATTTCCTGGAACGCAGACTGAGAAGGATCGAAACGGATCACGATCGGTTTATTCGCGTCCTGGGGAAGCGAATCCCGTACCAGATCGATCCTCTCTCGGATCTCGATGATCGCATAATCCACAGAAGTATGATTGGAGAATTGGACTGTGACAGTGGACAGACCTTCCATCGACTCCGAACGGACAGACTCCACACCGCCAATCGTACTCACCGCATCCGAGACCGGCTTGGTGATCAGGCTCTCCACTTCTTCCGAGGAGGAATTCGGATAACCGGTAACGATGGTTACCTTGGGAAATTCAAGCTCCGGCATAAGATTGATCTTAAGATTCTCTAAAGCGATAAAGCCGAAGAGGACCAATGCCGACCAGATCATCGCGACCGTGATCGGCCTGCTTATGCAGAACCTAAGGATAGCGCTCATTATCTATTAAATGCGGGAACAACGAGCATACCATCTCGCAATTGGGAAAGTTTTTCCAGTAAAACGATATCGTTCTGTTTTAATCCCTGAAGTATCTCTATATCTTCTCCGTATTTCTTGCCGGCCTTGACTTCAACACTATAAGAACGACCGTCCTTCACCACAAACACGGAAGATTTATCTCCCTCGTTGGCTAAAACGGCAACCGCAGGAAGAATAATGGTCGGGACAGGCTCCCCTAAGACGATATTCGCTCTGATAAACATACCGGGCTTCAGCTTCCGACCTACGTTCTCAACAAGAGCTTTTACTTCCACAGTATGTGCCTTCTGGTCCACTAAAGGGCTCACCAAAACGATCTTGCCGGAGAACTTAGAACCTGGGAACACGTCTGCGGAGAAGTCCACTCTCATTCCTTTCTTTAGAATAGTAGATTCTGTTTCCGTAATATTAAAGACCGCATATACCTTATCGATATTGATGATCGTAAGTACTGCCTGATTACCGCCAGGCCCGGTCAGAAGCTCTCCTTCCGTCTTATACTTCTTCGCAACCACTCCCTTCATAGGAGAATAGATCACAGCCTCTTTCAACATGGTCTTGGTGGAATTAACCTGAGCTTCGTGAGATCTGCAAACCCCTTCTGCGGCCTCGTATTCCGCCTTCTCGATCTTGGTATTGATCTCTTTAAGAAGATTCAATTTTTCTTCCTTGGAGCGAGGGACCATAAAACCGTTTTGCGCTATATCTTCGTCGGTAAGACCAATGCTACGGATCTCCATATCTCTTTTGGCAACGCCGTAAGCGGTCTCTTTTGTGGTCAGACCCAGTTTGGCCATTTCGAATTCTTCTTTGCTCAAACCACCGACCTTATACACTTCCTCGATCGCCAAGAATGTGGCTCTCGCTTTCTCTAACTCTTCCTTGGCCTTCTCAAAAATAGCCTGGCTCTTCTCTCTCTCTTGGACAAGGCCATATACGTTCATCTTTGCCTTTTCCCACTTCTCTCTGGCGAGACGAGCCTGCGACCTAGAAGCCTCCAATGTAGCCTGCTGCTTCATGAGCTCCAGTTCCATTTGTAGACTCTCCACCTGAAAGACCTTTTGCCCCTGAGAGACTTCCTCTCCTTCCTTCACAAAGATCTTTTCCAAGCGGCCGCCTATCTTGGAGAACATATCAGCCTTATTCTCAAAGTCCACGAGTCCCGAAACGTCTATATTGGGGGACATCATCCTCTGCTCTACTTTAAAGGCTTCTACCGATTGAGGATTTTGAGAAAGACCGTCGCCTGCCCCTTCTAGATTGCTCCCAAGTAAAGGCGCTCCTTCAGAAGCATCCATGCTCGCCCTTCCGAAGACAGCATCCGCCGGTTTAAAGATAACACTTCCCGGTTTGGTGATCAAGGGACTTGCATTATTCCCTCTTACAATTCTTGCATATACGAAATAAAGGACCAGGTATCCGGCGATCCCTAGGAAAATAGTCCTGCTTACCTTATTAGCGAATAAAGACTTTAATAGATTCATGATATTCTCTGGCGAAACACTCCGACAAGGACCAACCCCTTCCCTGCACTCTATTCTTTTCTTGTTAAGGCTTGGAATTGATTGGAGTGGAAATCGGCTTTCTCGGAAAGATTCGCCTTTTTATAGATCTCGGCCAACTGTTTATGAGCGAAAGCGATCTGAGGGATCTGCAGAAGGATCTGATTGTAACTTTGGATCGCCAGGTCAGTCTTCCCCGCCTCTTCCAGCAATCTTCCGCTAATATATAATACCTCAAGATTATTCGGATCCCTCTTCATGAAGGTCTGAAGATTCTCAAAAATCGACTTATCTCGAATACCTGCAGCGAACTGGGACTTAATGATCCAAAGAAGAGCATTCAGGTTTTCAGGATTCTTATCGTACAATTTCTCAAAATACTTCTTAGCTTCCGGAAACTTGAGATCGTAGTAGTTGATCTTTCCGATTACCAATAACGTATCTTTATAATCGGAATCTTTATCGTAGATCTCCAATAATAACTTCAGAGCTTCCGCCCTTTTATTCACCCAGAAAAGGTTCATGGCCTTCGCATATTTTTCTTCCAAGGCCTTATCTTCCCCGCCGCAAAATGAAACGGAAGAAACGCAAAAAAGTAGAACGAGTAAAAATGAAATTCGTTTTAAAAGCATGCTACTCGATTAAAATCTCCACCACGGTTTAGGGTCTTCTCTTTTTTCCAACTTATCGATCACCCTACCGCAAATCGATTTCAATAGTTCTGCTTCCGTCAATGTCCGGCCTTCGACGGTATAATTAATGCTACTTACGAACTTGCCCGACTTATCGAAAATCTCCAGGAAAATGATCCCATTCTCGGTTTTATCGATGATCTTCCGGTTATCGTTCATCGCGATCGCACCTTGGATAAAGAAATCGAAATGGGTAACGCCTTGGACGGTCTTGATTTCCGACTCTCTTAGCAATTTGGAACCGTAATCGGAGGATAAAAATCCGGAGCCCTCAGCTCCCGGACTCGCAGATCCCCCTCCGCTCATCTTGGCATTTTCCGCCAATTGTGCCAGGAGATCCTTCGTCTCTCCTCTCTTAGAAGCGGCCTCTTTCCCAGGAGACATATCCTCGCCAGGCTTGATATAGTCGTCTAACACGAGTATGCCGTATCCTGCGTTCAAGAGTTCGAACTTCAACATGCTAGATAAGTTCTTCGTGTGGAATGGATCGAAATGGCTGTCGCGATTTTCGATATAGCCCAGCAGATAAGTGGACTTAACCGATTCTTTCTTAGTGGCCATTCGGATCGAACCGGAATTCAAAAAGAAAGGATAAGCGCAATTGACCAGCACAAGGACTGGAAGGAGCAAGAGTTGTAAGCGCAGCAAACGGATCATAAATAAAACCTTCTTCTTAAACATCTATTGGCTCACCGTAGAGAAGGAGAATGGAGAATTCAAATTGCGTCCGTTCACATCCGATGCGGAATTGCTGACCGAGATCGTATAGATCGGACCGTTCGGATCCACTGCAATAGGAGCATACGCATTCGTGAAATCCAAACCTGCATTCGTTAAGTTGTAATCGCCCGAAGAACCGAATGCCCCGCTACCGCCGCAGCTTGCCTCGATCTCCGCAAACTTCAGATCTAAAACCCTGCAACCGAAAGGATAAGAAACCTGGCAATCGCTCCAACTCCAAGTAGACAATCGAATTACCGTAGAAGTACCACTCACTCTACTCAAAGAAACCGCATTCACAGTGGTTCCCTGATCCATATAGTTATTGAAGATCAGCCTAAAATCGTCAGTGGTCTTGTCGGCACAGGAGGCAGCAGTCGTAGTACCATCATCTCCACCCCTAAATTTATAAGAACTAGGAGAAAGGACCGGCAAGGAAGAATCCCACCAGCAGAAGCCTAGATTCCAATCCCCTCCCGTCGAACTTCCTGTTCCGGGGTACGTTTGTGAACAACCAGGAGCACCAATTTGGCTAGCAAGCCCTACAGCCTGCACGATCGGTGCAGGATTCAGAGCGCCTGCAACAAAACTTCCGACCACTGCTTGCTGCATCGGGATCAATCCGGAAGATTGCGCTGAGGTGCTAACGCCCACATCATAGCGAGTCCCGAAATTCAGGGTTGAGTCGGAGGCCAAGGTCAGAGTCTGATTCCCATTCGACCAACTGAAACTACCCGGAATGCTCGGAGAAAGAGAGATCGCATTTTGAGTACTCTGCTGATCCATTGGCGTGGTAAAATTAAACGTGATCGTATTGTTCGTAGGATTCCCCACGCAGGCATTATTGACTGTACTAGTTAAGAAGTTCGTCGCAGTCCCAATCCCTGCCTGGCAACCCGCCTGAGAACCGCTCAGAACGGTCATAGAAGTGACTCCCGGATTCGCATTTCCGGAACCTACATAGAAGCTGGATTGGACCGCTTGCTTTAATGCTATATTATTCTGGTCCGTTGCCTGAGCGCCTACGATCACCGTATAACGTTGATTCAAAGCAAACGCGGAGTCAGGAGTGATCGTAAGGATCGTATTCGAAGTCCAAGTATAACTTCCAGGAACATTGGGACTGATCGTGATCGCCGAATTCGTCGTCTGAGGATTCATCGGACGGGAGAAATTGATCAGGATCTGGTTTTGAGAAGGGTTTCCCATACAAGCGTTCTGCACATTTCCGTTTAAAAAGTCCGTCAAAGCCGCATTCGAAGTATTACATGCAGAAGAAGTTCCCGCATACACATACATACCGGAGATCGTAGGATTCGAGCCTAAACTGCCGGTAGAGGTTCCGATGGCCACGGAAGCACTGAAAGGATTTTGGATATCCATTCCGTTCGGATCCTCACAGGATTTCGTAAGATTAAACGTATACGTTCCGGCATTCAAGGCAGCAGAAGGAGTAAATGTTAGAACCAAGCCTGCGGTATTCGTAAAGAATCCGGGAGTAGAAGGAGAAATGGTAAAGGCAAGTTGGCAACTATTAATATTCATGACCCTACTAAAGCCCACAGAGAAGGATTGGCTTGTAGGAAGATTTTGTTCTCCAGTCGTAGGGTTACTAAAGATCACCTTAGGAGGTTCTGTCTCCCCCACAAAAGGATCTGCCTTCAAAAGATTTTTGGAGATCGAATCGCAACCGATCAAGACCAGTGTAGCGACCAAACTAATAATTAGAAATATTCTCATACCCATCTCTTCCTATAAATGCATCGTAAGCAATTTCTCAATTTGCACCTGGAAAAGAGTCAGTCTTCATCGGGTCCGCCGAGTCCAATCCGGCAACGGACTTAGTATCCTTATTCTGCAATAAGGCACCGATCAAAGAATTCCCCTTTCCTTTTTGTATTCGAATTAATTTCTTCTGAGTTACGTCCAGATTCGCAACATGAGCCGCTTCGTAACAACTGATCATATAGTTAACGAGAGAATCCGTTAGTTCCTGCTCGGAGCGAACAAACTCCAATTCGGAATTCAAAAGTTCTTCCTTCTTGGATTGGCCAACATTCAATTTAGTATTACTTATTTTTAATGATTCCCATTGAAGAAGCACTCTGGAATTGGAGATCTTAAGGAGTTCCCAAGCCTCTACCGATCTATCCAGGCTTTTCTGTACTTCTACCGCCACTTGATTTTCCAAATTCTTAAAATTCAGAAGAGCCTCAGCTAACTGGACCTCGCCCTCCACGATCTTTCTGGAGTATGCCAAATTATCAAAAAACTTAATGGAGCTAGATTCGTAACCGTTCAATCCGGGACCAACCGTTTGGTTACCGAACCCTGGATAGGTTTGGATACCGGTTCCGTCCTTCTGGACACCCAAACTTCCATTGGACTGAACAACGCTACTTCCGAATGGAATGACCAAATTAAAATTCAGACCGTAAATATCATGACGAAGAGGGAAATCGTTACCGTTCTTACCGGCATAACCGCCTAGATAGATCTTAGGGATCCAATAATTATCCGCGATCTTCTTTTCGTTCTTCAGTTTACGAACAACGACCTGGGATTTCTTTAGATCTTCTCTAGTATTGATCGCTCGAATAATGGTTTCTTCCACATCGAACTTAGGCTCGGAGATAGAGATGTCCGTATAGATATTTTCCTCAAGATCCAGATCCACATGATAATCCAAAGATAGCACTTGCTTGAGTTCTAAAAGAGATTGATTGGATTCGTTCTTGTATTTTAGGAAAGTGAATTGGGCCTGCTTGATCTTATTCGTAGCCTCCATCAATTGCACTTTTGTGATGAGTCCCTGGCTAAATTCAACCTTTGCCTTTTTTAGGGATTCTTCCATTTTCTCGATGGATTTGCGGCCGAGCAGGATCTTTCCCTTGGCGGCCAAAGCCTTCATATATGACTTTTGGATCTCCAGCTTGACTTTGGCAGCATTGATCTTAAAATCCTGTTCGTTCAGTACATCGTTCATTTTGGCGATCTCTACTTGGAGCCCCGCCTCTCCACCGTCAAAAACCAATTGTTGTACAGTCAATCGAACGTCGTTGTACAGGTTGTCGATGGAGCCGGTATTAACGTTCCGCAGACCAAGATATTGAACGCCTACCTTGGGCAAAAACTCTCTCCATCTTTCTGTGATCACCATCTTAGAGATCTCTTTCTTAGAATCCAAGGTCCTTAGGATCACATTATTCGTTGTACCGATCAGGATGGCCTGATCTAAATTGATAGGCAAACGGACCCGGGTAATATTCCCACGGTTTGGCAAAGCAGCGGAAGATTCAGAAAATACTGGATAGCTTAAAAAGACAAAAGAGAATAATACAAATCGATTCGTAGATCTAAGAAAGCGAGCGTGACTCCTCACACGAAGAAAGAAAACTTTATCGGAAAGAATCCGTGCCATGCTCCTCAAACACAATACCATCGCTTCAAAAATAATCTAAGATCTCGCAAATTGGATACGATGTATTCTCTCCAACCGACTGCGATATACTATAAAGAATATAGCGAGATCAAAAGACAGATCAGCCAAATAAACCAAGGACACTTGCATCGAATGACATTTTTATTTAAATCCAAGAGAAACTTTCATTCGAATGGAAAACCAAAATAAGAAATGCCAAATGAAGATAACTTATGTCAATCCTTCGTTAATAAACACCCTCTTGTGGGAGACTCTTGAAACTGACGGCATTATTCGCAATATATTTTTGTCCGTTTTGTAAATAAGAAGAAAAACGAGAAAGAAAATTGAGAAAGAAGATCATAAATCGCTAATTCGTTACACAACGAACGTAGAAACTACTAGAACTCTTCGCGGCAAAAGCACTTACTAGGCCTCGATTGAAGTGGATGTACCATGCATTTGAAGGAGAAGGAGCGTAAGACGTAGAAGACCAATAATAATTCGATAATGTTCCTGGGAAATAGGTTGCATCGATGGAAGGATTAGCCTTTGAGTAATCCATTATCGATCTTAACTCATTGATATTCGGCAATCTCCAAGTCTTTCCGAGTAAGCTCAAAGAGTTGCATCTAGCGAGCGCCATATCCCAAGTGTATGATACGGCAGCACCAGTTCCGCAATTTGTTCCGGAACTCCCGTCATCCGTACACATCTGCCACATAAGTCCTGTTACATTATCCGTAACGGTTCCGTTGTTGACGCTTGCGGTCTTATTGATCGTGTACGATATTTGCGCAGCAGAAGAACTGGAAGAAGAAACACAGAAGATACTATCCCCAGTAGGCTTAACGGATGTAGTAGAAGATCCGTCCCCAAAACCAATGGCCCAAGAGTAATAAGGATCTCCTAAGAACGCAGTACCTGTCCAGAAATTGATCCAATAGGTAGATGCCAAAGCACTAGATGTACTTAAGAAAGCATTTGTATCGATCGCAATACTTCCAGGAGAACCGTATGTCGGAAGAGTGCTTAACTCGGCTGCAGTAGGTAATCTCCAGTTGGAGAGATTCGCGTAATTGGAAGAATTCAAAGCGGAGCAAGCATTCACCGCAGAGTAAAGAGGGGTCGTTTGGCTATTATCGTTATAGAAAGGCCAAGGACCGGGGTACGGACTATTTTTCACGCAAGTATCCGGAGTACCGGTTTGCACTTCCCAACCTAAGGCGCAGGTTTTCCAAACGAGACCTGTTACATTATCAGTAGTGATATAGCCGGAACCTATGCTTGTAGGTGAAGAGTAACTCCTGGTAAAATTCTTACTGGAAGAATATTCCCCATCCTGTCCGGTCCCGGAACAAGGAACCGGATTCCCATTAATGTCCGAGCAAGTGATCTGATTCGTTTTCAAAACCTTGAATTTCTTAGGATCCTTGGTAGTAGTAAATCCAATACTCACATCGGAAGCGATAGAATTTCCTGCCAGATCCTTGATATAGCTATTCGGGAATGTTAGTAAAACCTTGGTATTTTCAGGGTAATTTACCCAAGAAAGATCCACAACCAACTTGGTTTTATTCGTATCTGCCCAAGTATATTTCACGGAAACATCCGTACAATTCATACTCAGACCGTCATAAACATATGCGGTGATCGTCGCAGGAGTAGAAGGAGCCGTCGCAGGGCAAAGATTCGAATCGGAATTAGGGATCAGACTCGCATCCATTGCTTCGCTAAATTGGATCGTTAGACTCGCCGGCGCGACTGTAATCCCCAATCCATTATTCGCAGGAGTAGAAGAAGATACGGTAGGTAGAACACTATCCTTAATGATCGTAGTACTAAAGCTTCCGTATTGAGGATCCAAACTCGCATTCGCAACACAAATAAGAACGGTATTGGAACCGTTTACAAAATTAGAATTATCTAAAATAGAAGTCACCTGAGAATTTGCAGTTACGGATCCGCCGACATTCGTCCCCGTAGCCAAGGTCCCTGAACTGCAGGTAGCCGAACTTCCCACATATATCTTATAAAAACCGGATGCACTCGATTGCCAATCCAACTCGACCGTCGCGGAAGAATTAGAATTGATCGCCTTACTCGCAGGAACGTATGCATTGACCGTTATCGTTGCCACAGCGGAGTTAATAACGTATGTCGAACTTTGGATAGAGGAAACATTTCCCGCATTATCCCTTGCAATCGATCTCACCTCGGTAGAACCATTCGAAAGAGATATAGAAGAACCCGAATACAAAGCCCCACTCGTTACATTTCCAGTGATCGGATCTATTCCTGGATCGGAACCATCCAAAGTATATGCTACCTTACAACCACTCGAATCATTGCAATTCAACTGAACGTTTTGGGGAGAAGAACCGAAAGTCCCAGCACCTGGGTTCGGGGTAATAGAAGGACTAGAATCGTCTCTGGAAATCGATAAGGCCAAATGACCTGTTAGCCCGGAAGTCACACAAATATAGACAGAGTTAGAGCCTAGGCTCAACTGACTTGCCAATACACTGGAGGCAATTGTAGAATTCGCCGTTGCAGTTCCCGAATTCAAGACCGTTCCGTCAGAACAACCGGTTGCGTTCAAACGAATAGAATACGCGCCGGACTGGCTCGCCTGCCAGGAGAAATTCGCAGAGTTGATCGCCCCGGAATTTGTGCTGATATACGCTGAACTCAAAGCACCGGACAATGAGATAATCGGAATATTATGATTTATTTGATAAGTAGCAGACTGAGCGTTCTCCACATTTCCCGCAAAATCCCTGCATCTATATCTGACAGTATAAATGCCATCCCCAGCTCCGCCTATACTGAATAAAGCATGCGGAGGATTTGTGACCTTACCGTTTAAGGGGGCGTATGTTGGAAGAGAACCGTCTGTCGTATATACGATATCGCCTGGAGCAACATTATCGGAACAGGTGATCGTAATCGATTGGGCTCCTCCATACAGACCTTGGCTCGGACTGATCAAACTGCTCGGAAGAGTAGAATCGGAAGCGATATCAGCCAAGATCTGATTATCAGCGACTCCATCCAGATTCGTGTCAAACCCGTGAGTCGGTAAGATCACAACCTGACCACCGGTGCAATTGGTCCCTGTGTTCAGGGTCACATTCCCATCGCTCCCGATGCAGATATAATAGTCCAAATTACCGTCACCGTTCGCATCTACTGCAAAAGGTTGTCCATTCGTATTATATAATAAGATCAGATTCGGAATTAAAGCGTTCTCCGTTGCGATCCCTATGGCAGTTCCACTGTTACTCGGGTCCAGAACAGTACCGATCACAGGAGGAACACGGGTTCCATTCAGACTAAGAGTTCTCCCCGGAATAATCGGATTCGATGATGTATGGATTCCCAACCCTTGGGAAAGCAATTGAAGAAGAGCGGATTGAATAGAATTCTGCAGGTTTTCCGGCCTGCAACCGGCAAAGGAAGAGAGAAAGAAGAAGAGAAGGATAAAAACAAAACAGAAATGTCGGAAAATCATTCGAAACAGATTCATTTTTACCTAAAACTCGGAATGGTAAGAAGGAGGATCAAAGAAATTCCCTCTTTCTGCCATAATAAGTTAACCAATTGTCTATAAAACACATCTTTGCAACAAGAATCAACCACGAGGAAGTTTTTTTATTTTTACTGCTTCTTGTCTCCAATTCTATCCCTTAACAGATAGGACGAATTTGATCCGAGCGTTTCTAGCTGGATTTATGTATCTGAACATGGATAAAAGTCAGACAGCTCCAGGGAGAGAAAGAGAAAATGACGTGGAAAACGTCAGCCGATCGTTAGGAAACTTATCCCAAATGGGTAAATACTAAAAGATTTGTTAGCGAGTCAAATTAATGATCAGATTCAGTTTTTCAGCGACTGTGATCACATCTTGCACTCTAGTTTTATCCACAAGGACCGCAGTAGGACCGATCTCATCCAGAACGATCTTCTTGCCTTTGATCTGGCCGAGAAGAAGTTCCATCACATTCTGATCCTTGGTACGAACCAGAACGCAATCTTCGGCAACTTCGACTACAGGTAGATTCCCTCCCCAATCTTCTAACAAGAAAAGAAGGTTCTGTGCGAGTTCCGCCTTGCTGGACGCCTTTAAGAAATCCACGAACTCAGTTGTCTTATAACCGAGTAGAATACCGAGCTGATACGCTTCCTTGGTCAGAACGAATGTGTAAACACGATCGTAGTCCTTGAGTTCGGTGAACGCCTTTAATAGATGAATTCCATAGATGGATACTTTCTCCGGGAATGCGATCACGGAGAAGTCTGGGTTGATCGTGATCCCACCTTTCTCGGTAGCATTGGACAATTCTCCGGTTTGGAAGAAGTATTCGCCTAACTTAGAAAGATTCAGGAAACGGTTCGGATATTCCACTTCCAAAAGACCGAACAGATGCAGATAGAAGATCGCGCTCATGATCTCTTTACGTAGATCAGCCAGATCGGTTTGGAAATTCTTGGTCCTAAATCCAGGGCTAAAGATCAAATGCTCACGGATAATATTGGAGAAGATAACGGAAAGATGGATCCTCTTGGACTTGATGATCAAGTTCACGCATTTGTCCAAGATCATCTTATCGTAGAAAGGCATCTCGGTCGGCTGGAATACTTCCGGAGGATTGACCCGTTTCATCCTTGCCTCGTTCACCTCATGGATCACGAGCTTCATGATCTCGAAGATATCCTTTGCCAAGAATCCTTCCAGGTCTCCTCTGAGTATGATATTCTCCCCTTTGATATCCGCTAGATTCAAAAGTTTTAATATAGGAAGGATCAGCTCCATTTGGTAGATCTGACTCTTCTCCGGGAAAATACTGATGTCCGGATTTAATAGTTCTTGTTCCGTGCGCTTATGATCCGCTTGCTTTACCTTGCCGGATTTTGCGAGCACCAATCCCTTTCTGCTGATATAAGAAAGAAGCTTCTTGGTATTTAGGAAGAAGTCCAACTCGTTCGTTGCGATCTTTTCCTGTCTCTGACGGGTTCCCTTCTTCACCGAAGGAAGAATAGGATTATGTTGGATATACTTTAGGAGTTCTTCCGGAAGAGCGAAGATACGAACGAACTTTTCTTCTACGAAACAAACGTCGACAACCAATCCCTTTTCTACAAGAGCCGGGATGATGGATTCGTATTTGCCCCTTCCCATCACGATAAAGCTACGAATATCGTCTGCGTCCGCTGCACCACCGCTCAAATAGATGCGGATCAGAGTATCCTTTTCCAATTCGTTTAACGATTGAAGGGACGCCTCATAAGCCTCCGGAGAAGTCGCATGAGTGATGAATTTGCGGATGCTGTCTATCTTGGCTGGAGCCTTAGTTGCCTTCTTCCATTCTGCGGAAATATCGGTCAGCTTTTTGCGCTCTAACAGCTTTTCGACGGAGACCTTATACTTGTCTCCCTTTAGGTTTTGGTCCAGGGAAACAAGAGCCGCCAATTCCTCGTACGCATGGTACTTGTCCAGGTTATTGGTCAGTCTTTCTCTGTTCTTTCTTTGATAGACTAGATGATATTTGCGAAGAAGGTTTAACTCCATCTCCACGTTGATCGGAGGAATATTGACTTTACGGGAAATCTCTCCTAAGGTGAGAACATTCTTATTCTTCAAGATAGAAGTATAGATATTCACCTGGAGGATGGTCAGTTTCTCCAGAACTCCCTTTAGATAGAATTCATCTAGGAAATTATCATAAAGGAACTTAACGTTCTTGTTCTTTTCTTTGAACGGGAGCTTGGGAATGTTCCAGAGAGAGGCGGTCTTCTTTAGGTCGTTCAGTTCGAGTTTTTCTAATTCTTGCAATAAAACCGATTCGCCGCTCATACCACTGACCGAATATATCGTTCGAGAGCCATCCTCTAATTCTCGCCGCTCCCGTAAACCAAAATACGGTTTTTCGATAAGCGCTTGTGGAATAGACCCGAGTGATACTGGGTCGGTTCCTTTTCCCGAATCGGGGGAAAGGTTTTCGATTTGGATTGTCCTCTTCTCTCGATCTTCTAATTTGGAACTGAAATGTCGGGATTTTTTAATCAGATCAAACAAGGGGTAAATAGCGCCGCCAGAATGGTCGCAAGCAGCTATGTATTCTCTCTTAAGACCCTGCTTCTCTTGAAAGATCTGGCAGTAGGAGGTACTACAGCCGAGAATATTCCCGTACGCCTTAGGGAAGCTTTTGAAGAGTTAGGTGCAACATATATCAAACTAGGTCAATTTATTGCCTCGGCCCCTTCTCTCTTTCCCCAAGAGATTGTCACTGAAATGCAAAAATGTTTGGATTCCGTCCGACCTCTTCCCTTTTCCGAAATTCAAAAAACCTTAAAGAAGGAATTGGGAAGGGATTATATGTCCTTATTCCAAAGTATCGATCCTGTCCCGATGGCGTCCGCTTCGATCGCCCAAGTACATTCTGCAGTTACGAAAGACGGCTTGGATGTGGTGATCAAGGTGCAGAGACCCGATATAGAAAGCGCTCTAGGAGCGGACTTGAACCTGCTTTATTTGGCTTCGAAACTATTCGAGATCTTTGTGCCCGGCCTGAATCGTTCCGGACTTTCCGAAATGGTGGGAATGTTCCAAAGCTCTATCTTAGAAGAGATCGACTTTGAAAAGGAAGCCGCTAATATAGAAGAGTTCGAGACTTACTTACTAGGTTCTGGAGAAACAAGAGCTAGAGTCCCTAAGGTCTATAAGGACTTAAGCACTCGGAAAATCCTGACCATGGAGAGATTTTACGGAGCGCCCATTACGGACGAAATCTCTCTTCGCAAATATACTTCTGATCCATCCAAGACCCTTTCCGACGCATTGGAGATCTGGTTCTCCACTCTGTCCAAGTCTGGATTCTTCCATGCGGATGTACATGCAGGAAACCTAATGATCCTTAGGGATGGGAGCGTTGGTTTTATCGATTTCGGGATCGTTGGTAGGATCTCCTCCAAGGTCTGGGATGGTCTTATGATCTTTTTAGAAGGATTGGCATTGAATCGCACCGATAGGATCGCAAGCGGCCTAGTACGAATGGACGGGACCGCACAAGGAGTGGATGAAAAGAAACTCGCTGCGGATCTCGAAAAGGTATTCGGTCAAATGAGTAAGATGGTGCTCGACATCCAGATGGGAGAATTAGAAGCCTTCGACGAACAGAAGATGAATGCGATCCTATTCGAGTTCCGGGACATTTCCAATCGAAACGGACTCAAGATCCCTAAGGAATTCGGCCTCTTGATCAAACAGATCCTCTACTTCGATCGTTATATTAAGTCCTTCGCCCCGGAATTGGATCTGATCCGAGACAGGGAAAAATTCATCCGATGAAAACGTTGTTATTCCAATTGGAAGTAGGAGAATCGGGAACAATTTCCGGGATCAAGAATGAGACCGGAAAGACCGGACTCGTTCGTAATCTTTTCGATATGGGTTTTTTACCAGGGACCCAAGTAACAGTGCTACAAAAATTTCCGGAACAAGAGAAGATGATCGTAAAATTAGGACTCGTGCATTTAGCGATCCGAAAATTAGAGGCAGATCTCTTGGAACTCAACTGATCTATGAAACTATTTCCTTCCAATGTATTAGAGCCGGGATCCAAAACAATCCGTATCCTTCTCACAGGAAATCCGAACTGCGGAAAGTCCACCTTATTCAACCAGCTCACAGGACTCAGACAGAAGACAGGGAATTTCCACGGAGTGACGGTGGAAAAAGCCGAAGGAAGGATCCATACCGAACATGGAAACCTGTCCCTCATCGATCTTCCGGGTGCCTATAGTTTAGGAGGAGAATCCGAAGACAAACAGGTCACCACTCGCCTACTCTTATCCAGGGACAAAGAAGACCGTTTACTATTCGTATTGGATGCGGTTGCAGTAGAGAGAGGACTCCAATTCTTATTACAAATCTCTAATTTAAAGATCCCGATGTTTGTGGCCGTCACCATGAGAGACGCTTTGGAGAAGAAGGGAGTAAAACTGGACCTTTCCGTCCTGTCTAAGTCCTTCGGAGTGCCCTTCTTCTATGTAAATCCCAAAACGGGAGAAGGCGTCGAATCTCTCAAAGAAGCCCTGAGCCATGATTCCACCTACCAGATCCCGGACCCGGACTTCTCCTGGGATAAAAAAAGATCCGCAGTCATCGATTCGATCCTATCTAAGCTTTCTTCTTCCGATCCGGATTCTTTGCGATTCGTAGTCGAAAATAGCCTGAAGGAATTCAGCGGAGAGACCCTACAAACAGGGCTCCCTGGACAGAACTTCCTTCCGGAAGAGGCAAGACAACTAGCTCTTGACGAATGGAAGAGATCTGAATTACAATTTTCTTATGGAGACGAGCTCGTCCAAAGATCCATCTGGATCAAGAAACTTCTCTCCAAAGCGATCTCGGGAACGGAAAATTCAGAAAAAGGAATATTAGGGATTGCAGATAGACTTCTTCTGCATCCGATTTGGGGAATGGGGATCTTTCTTACCATCATGGCCTTGGTATTCCAATTCTTGTTCACCTGGTCCGAGATCCCGATGGACTGGATCGAAGGAGAGATCTCGAGTCTCGCAGAATGGACGGGAGCCTTCCTGCCGGAAGGACCTATTCGGTCCCTGGTCCAAGAAGGAATGATCGGAGGCGTGGGAGCAGTCTTAGTATTCATTCCTCAGATCAGTTTGCTTTTCCTCTTCATAGGGATCATGGAAGAAAGCGGATATATCGCAAGGGCTTCCTTTCTCATGGACCGGTTCATGGGAAAATTCGGTCTCTCCGGAAAGTCCTTCATTCCATTATTGTCCAGCGCAGCCTGTGCCGTTCCCGCAATTATGGGAACGAGAACCATTGAGAACAGATCGGATCGGCTGACCACAATCCTAGTTTCGCCGCTGATTACCTGTTCTGCAAGATACCCCGTTTATATCTTAGTGATCGGCACAGTATTCTCTTCCAGTCCGGTATTCGGGATCTTCTCCCCTAAGGTACTCGCGTTATTCTCTCTTTTCCTCTTAGGAATGCTTGCGTCGATGACGGCGGCCTTTCTATTCAAAAAGACATTCTTTCTCTCGGAACCTTCTTATTTCTTAATGGAATTGCCCAGATACCAATGGCCTTCCCTACGAAGTCTTTTCTTTACCGTTTATAAGAAGATACGAGCCTTCGTAATGAATGCAGGCAAGGTAATCCTTTTCATTTCCGTCATTCTATGGTTTTTAGCCAACTATCCAAGAGTAGAAGGATCTAAAACGGAAGGACTCTCTCCTGCTCAGGCAAAATCCCTACAGATCTCCGAATCGTACGCAGGAAGAATGGGAAAGGCAATGGAACCGGTGCTATCTCCGATCGGGTTTGGTTGGAAAATGGGATTAGGCATCATCACTTCTTTCGCAGCGAGAGAAGTCATGGTATCCACTCTTTCCATCGTATACGGAGTACAAGGAGAAGATTCCGAAGATGAAAATCTAAGGAGCGCTCTTAGAAACGATAAGGATCCGGAAACTGGACGCCCGATCTGGACCATAGCTAGCGCTCTGAGTCTTTTGATCTTCTTCGCATTTGCCTGCCAATGTATGTCCACATTGGCAGTAGTGAAAAAGGAAACGAATTCGCTATTCTGGCCGTTTTTCTTATTTACATACATGACAATTCTTGCATATTGTTCGGCCTTCTTAGTGTTCCACGCTTCGCGATCGCTTGGCTGGAATTGATTTCCGAGGAAAAAAATGAAAAAAATCCCAAAGAACCTGCGCATTATCGCGTTCTATGCACTTTGTTTTCTTGTTCTTCTTACGATCGCTCGTCTTGCACTTCTATTCATCTATTTCTCTAAAATCGGGGACTCTTCCTCTTGGGAAATCGTTAAATCCTTTCTTATCGGGATCCGTTTCGATCTATGTGTAACTTCCATAGCCATCGGTCTCTCTTGGATCCTTTCATCCGTTCATTATGCGAATCGTTGGAAGCCCTACAGATACATTTGGGGGATCCTTCCCATTCCCCTCTTTTTATGGATGATCGGGCATTTGATCGGGGACACCATCTATTTCGGAGAAGCCGACAAACATCTAGGCTACGAAGGATTCGTCTTTTTAGGAAAGGATCTCTTGATCCTGATCGAAGCAGGGATCAAGAACGACACACTGAAGGTGGTCTTGGGTCTCGTCGGTATCGCGATCGGACTTCCCGGACTAATTTATATTTTCATAAAATACAATGGATATGAATACAGTTCCGACAACAAGATGAAGGAGCTCATACAGATCCCGATAGCCATTCTGCTCATTCTATTCTTGTTCAGAGGAGGCCTGCAATCCAGACCTCTCAGATCTACGGATGCAATCCATTCTGAAAACGGATTCCTGAACAATCTTCCTTTGAACGGGGTCTTTACCAGTATGATGGACCTAAAATCCAGATCCATCATTCCGGAATTGCAAATGCAAAGAGAAGAAGCGGTCCGGATCGTCCGACAAGAGATCGATTATCCAGAAGCCAAGTTTATCGATCCAAATTACCCTATATTAAGAGAAACGAATGAAACCAAGAAAGGGAAGCCTCCCAATATAGTACTGATCCTTCTGGAAAGTTGGACCGGAAAATTCCTAAAACCGAACGGAGAAGGAATGGTCGGGGGAAGGGAATTGGCGCCGAACTTCAACGAACTCGCAAGGCAAGGCAGATACTTCTCTCATTTCTTTGCCACAGGCGGAAGGACGGTTAACGCGCTCATGTCCGTATTGACAGGAGTACCAGATCGTCCGGGGATCACAGTAGTGAGGACCCACCAGGCGCTTGGAAATTTTAGCGGCCTGGGAAGCGTATTGAAAGGAGTCGGATATTCCACCTATTTCGTGCATGGCGGTGATGTGGGCTTCGATAATATGAGTTTCCTGTTCCCGCATTGGGGCTTCGATACCATCGTAGGAAAGGACGAGATGGCAAAGGAGAATCGATACCGATCGGGAGCCTGGGGCTTCTACGATGGCGATGTGCTGGAAGAGCTGGATCGTACATTAAAAAAGGCGCATACTCCTTTCGCAGCGGTCAGCCTTACTCTCACCACTCACTATCCATACCAAGTTCCTGAAACCCAAAAAGAACTCTATCCGTCCTCCCTAAAAGATTCAGATTATTTCAACACGTATCGATATGCGGATGAGGCCCTAGGCAAATTCATGCGAAAGGCAAAGTCTTCTCCCTATTTCGAGGACACGATTTTCATCTTTGTTGGAGATCACACCCATCATAGGGATCTGAATCCGTATGAAGATCGGAATATTCCCCTTCTGATCTATTCCCCTAAATACATCCGTCCTGGTGTGGATGCACGTATTTCTTCTCAGTTGGATATCCTACCCACTATCCTTGGCCTCGTCGGGAAGAAGGTTAAATTTTCCGCATTCGGCAAAGATCTTTTCTCAACCAAGCAGGAACCCACAACCGCTTACTTCGCTTTCTCGAGCGTGATTGGTTGGATCGAAAGCGAGAATGCTCTTTATAGATCCACGGAAAGCGAGCTGAGAGAAGCCCTGCCTCTGCCTTGGGCAAAATCGAAAGACAAGTGCATTTCTATTCCTAAGATTTGCGAAGAATACGAGAAGAAGGCGAAGGCGTTTCTAAATCTGAGCTATGATCTTCTGAATACGAACCGGATCTTTCCGGAGAATTGAGCTCGTGGCGGGATCCGGATTTAGGTGTTCCCCACCCCTCTTGGGTGGGGGCCGGAGCGAAGCGGTGGTACCCCTCGCTCTTACCAGAAAATCCCGGAGCCTACAACCGTTTTTTTGGCCGAGGGATTTGTAGGAACTCCTACAAATCCTTCCTTTCTTTTGCCTATCTTCCGATCTTAGTTTTAACGACACAAGGACGAGTTCCTTCGGAGAGAGAATGACTTTTGCAAAGAGTTTTCGATTGGGAGATACATGGGATTTGGGCCCGGATTCTTCTCCTTTTCTGATCGCTGAGATCGGATTAAATCACAATGCGGATCTGGAATTGGGTAAGAGGACCATCCAAGCCGCAAAGAGTTCGGGCGCCAGCGCGGTTAAATTCCAAAGTTATATTACTGAAAATTTCTTAGATGTGAAGAACCCGAAAGCCAAGGTGCTCTTAGATATCTTCAAACAGTACGAGCTTTCCGAAAAATTGCATAGAGAATTCAAATCTACCGCAGAATCGGAAGGTCTCTTCTTCTTTTCTACTCCGTTAGACGTCACAAGTGTGGATCTTTTGGTCTCCATCGGGGTGAAGGCCCTTAAGATCGCCAGCGGAGATATCGTAAATAAGCAACTTCTCGACAAATGCGCGGATGCAAAACTTCCTCTTCTTCTTTCCAGCGGTGCAGCAGAAGGATTCGAGGTAGTTCGCGCTCTAGAATTTTTAGGATCCAAAGAAGTGAAAGAGCTACTCTTATTCCATTGTGTATCCTTATATCCAACCCCTCCGGAAAAAGCGAATCTGCAAACGATCCGTTACTATCAGAATATTTTCTCAGGACCTGTCGGCTTCTCGGATCACACTGCCGGAAGTCTTGCGGGAGCGCTCGCAGTCAGCTTAGGTGCAAGTGCATTAGAGAAACATTTTACTCTGGATAAAAAACTTCCGGGCCCGGATCACACGATCTCTGCGGATCCGGATGAATTTAAAGTCTACGCGGAAAATGCAAGGATCGCATTCCAGATGAGAGGAGAAGAAGGAAAACTTGTCCAACCCCAAGAAGCCTCCGGAAGGTTTTTTGGCCGAAGAGGATTGTATGCGGACGCAAACCGAAGACCGATCGCACTTCGCCCGGACCTAAGCCAAGAGGATCCAAGCTATCTTGATTCTTGGAAATTAGAAGAAGCAGAAGCTATCTTAAAAAATAATAAAGGACCCAAGCCAGGAGACGCATTCCAGTCCTAACTATGAGAAAGAAATCTATCTTCTTCTTATTATTACTTTCTTGGACCGTATCAGCGAGCCCTAAAAATTACGGTTCCTTAGGATCCGAAGTGGACTTTCTGGATTTCGGCAGAGTGATCGCGGCTCCTTTCTCGTATTCGGTCTCTTCTTCCTTTCATGAGGAATACGGCGCTTTCAATCTATTTGATTCGGATCAAAAGACATACTGGTATTCATCTGCAGACCTAAAGCCCGAATGGATCATTGTGGATTTCGGTGCAAAGAGACTCATCAATGCAGTCGAAGTAGTTGTTCCTATCTTTCGCGGTAAAAGAGCAGCCGAAGAGTATGAGATCCAAATCTTATACCAAGAGAATTGGAAAACGATCTTCAAGAACAGCAAAGTAGAATTGGTCAATCTACATACTCTTCCCCCGATCGATGCATCCATTATTCGATTATATTTTCCTAAAAAAGAAGATAGAAGCATAGTCATCGGAGAATTCAAGGTCCTACTGAATGGGGCCGCATTGAATTCCATCCCGGCTCGTTTTACAGGCTACCAATATCCGGTTCCTGGCGGGCTCATTCCTGACAAGGATATTCAACTTCCGGGAGCTCCGAGAGAATACAGGAATGGCATCCATAAAGGATTAGATATTTATTATAAACGAGAGAAGATCGGTCCCCCTAGACGCCTAGTCTTCGATGACTCACTCGTCTCCCCAGCCGATGGCACTATTATCCGAGCGGATCTGGATTATTCCCCCATGACCCTTTCCGAATTCCAAAAATACTCAGCGCTAGCTCAGAAGAATGGAGTCACTTTCGTAGAAAAGGACTTTGGAGGAAGACAGGTTTGGATCGATCACGGAAATGGGGTCATGTCCTCTTTTAATCATCTTTCTTCCATCAAGAGTGGGATCAAAGTAGGAGCCAAGGTCAAGTCCGGAGAAGAGATCGGAAAAGTAGGAAACTCTGGACTGAGCGGAGAAGCAAAGGGAAATGATGAGAATATCCATCTTCATTTCGAACTTTGGGTGGATGGGGAATATCTGGGCGCAGGGATCGCTCCGAGCCAAATGAGAAAACTATTGCAGTTCTTTTTTTCCAAATCGGATCTGCGTTGGCCAGGAGTTCCTACAAATTAGGGAAAGAGTTCCCACACGGAGGGAACTCTCGGATTTTCTATTTGCCAAAATAAGAATTTCATGCTACGCGAAACTCGCAAACCCACGGGCCACTCCCCCCACCCGAACCCGGGCGGGGGCCGCCTTTTCGAACTACAACTCACCTCGGATCCTCTGTAAAAGGTCGGCCTCCACGAGATTTCCATTATGCAAGCTTCTCTTGTAGTAAGCGTTTTGTAGGAACACCTTCTCCTCTTCGCTCAATGCCCAGTTCGCGACTTCTTTTCGTAAACGATACGCCAAATGGGAAAGAACGATCGCAACAGTTACCGAAATATTGTAACTTTCCGTAAAACCATACATTGGCAGTTTTAGAAAAAGATCGGCCTGATCCATTGCATTCTTAGAAAGACCCAATTCTTCCGATCCGAATAGAATTGCTGTTGGCCGATCCAAGGGCAATTCATCCAGCTCATAAGAATTTGCTAATGCATGAGGAGAAGTGGCAACGATCCGAAAACCCTTCTCCTTCAGACCACTTATACAATGACTAGTATTGTCCTTGTTTGGCGATTGGTATTTTCTGATCTGGATCCATTTTTGAGCGCCTTTAGTAATACCTTCATTAGGTTTATATAAACTTTTATTCTCAACCACATGGATCTCGGAAAGTCCCAAGCATTCGGATGTGCGGACCGGAGCGCTTGCATTATAAGGTTGGAATATATCCTCCAACACAATTGTTAAGTACTTTGTGCGATAAGAGACCACTTCTTCGATCTTTTCTACCTTAGCAGGAGAGATCATGGTCCTTAAATACTCCCCTATCTTCTCCGCTTCTTGGAGGTTTATAAAATTTGCATGTTCTGATGCAGGTTTCACTACAGATCCTTCCCCCAAGAATGAATGACTTTGGAAAATGCGATAAGAGCCATTAAAATACACTAAACATACGTTTTGCAAATATGTACATCTAGAAATAATTTCCGAAGAGGAAGCTTCCTATCTAGACATAAGAGAAAAATTTAGACTAAAATAAAAAAATTCTAAAGTTTTTTTAAAAAGGGATTGTACTTTGTTTCCGAAAATCTATTATGTCCCCTATCTTGTCCGGTGGTGAATTGAAATGCCCGAGCAGTTACAAAAGATTCTAAACAATATCAAGGAATTCTTCAACTCCTTAGATACTACGAAGAAACTCATCTTAGGGGGAGTTGCGATCGTAGTGCTTGTAGCTCTTGGCCTTTTGACTACGGTTTCTTCTCAGAAGAACCGAATCGTCCTCTTCCAAAACCTAACGGCAAAGGATTTTGCCGAAGTCACCAAGAAGCTGGACTCCATGGGCTATTCCTATAGCACAGGAGATACAAGCATCGTAAGTGTGGATCCGGAACAAAGACAAGAGATCATCACTAAGCTCGCACAAGAGAACCTTATTCCTGCCGGAGTGCAAGGCTGGGAGCTCTTCAATGTGGAAAAATTCACCGAGACCCAGTTCGACAAGGACATCAAAAAATACAGGGCCTTGAAGGGAGCCATCGAGCAATCCCTGATGACCCTAAGATCTGTGGATAAGGCCTACGTAAACATCGCCATGCCGGAGGAGGAGCTGTTCAACTCGAACGCTTCTCCCGTAAAAGCCTCCGTAATTCTGCATTTCATCCCAGGGGTCGAAGGGATCTCCAAGAAAGAAGTAAAAGGTATCGTAAACTTAGTTTCGAGAGCCGTTCCAAAATTAAAGCCTGAGAACGTATCCGTTGCAGATGCGGATGGAAAGATCATCTCCGACTTCGAAGAAGATCTAGAAAAAGAAAGATTAGAACTCAGGGTCGTACAAGAGAAATTAAGGATCCAAGAAGAACAAAGGGTCCAGAGATTGATCGACGTAAGAAACACACTACGTTGGTATTTAGGCGGAGAAGACAGAGTAGATATCACACGTTTCGAATACATGCTAAACTGGGACAAGGAATCCTATAAAGACAATCAAGTTTCCCCAGTGATCGAAAGACCGGACGATCCAAATACCCCATATTCAGAATTGAAGATCGTTGATGGGTACAGCTTAAAAGTATCCTCCAAAGAAACAAGCGAGCAATTCAACGGAAGAGGCTTTACCCCAGACGGACCTGCAGGAACAGAGCCTAACCTTCCTCCTGGATACAAAGACACAGACTATCAAAAAGCAGAATATAAGAAGACCGAGAACATCAATAACTTCGAATTCAACAGAAGAGTAAGCGAAGTACAAAAACAACCTTGGAAGATCGAAAAGATCAATCTCTCCGTGGTTGTAGACGGACAGTGGACCAAAAAAGAAAGAGAAGACGGAACAGGCTATGACAGAACATATATCCCTGTCTCCGACGACGATATCAGAACAGTCCGTAAAAACTTAGAAGCTGCAGTAGGAATAGACAAGGCAAGAGGAGACCAGATCTCCGTAATCAGCATCGCAAAAGACCGCTCGGCTCAATTCGCAGCAGAAGACGAAGAATTAAGAAAACAGAAAGCGATCCGACAAATGGTCATCGCATCCTTGGTCATTGTGCTATTCTTGATCCTTACCATCCTCATCTACAGAGCGATCAAAAAAGAGATCGCAAGACGCCGCAGACTACGCGAAGAAGAACTCGCAGCAATGCAGCAGATGATGAGAGAAGCAGCTCTCCGGGTCATGGACGACGGAAGCGCAGAGGTCGAACTCTCTCTGGACGAAAAACTCAGAAGAGAACTACTCGAAAACGCGATCAACCTCGCCAGGGAAAAACCGGAAGAAGTGGCACAACTTCTCCGCACCTGGCTCTCTGAAGAGGAAGCGACCTAATGAGTATCCTGTCCGGAAAAAGAAACCGGGCGGGACAGCTCCTCCGAATCCTGGGGGAGCATCTTCCCCCGGAAGTATTCCGTCACTTAGGTCCGACGGATACTACCAAACTCTTAGAAAGCTTTCACAAATCGGGAAAGCCGGAAGCAAACCAAGAGAGAGAACTTTTAGGAGCCTTCCTAAACGGACTCTCTTCGGTCCCGAAAGAAGGGATCGACAGAGACACCTTGGCCCTCATCCAAGAGTTGGAAACCATCTTAAAAGAAGACCTGGTCTCCGAACCGGATTGGCTAGAAGAATTAAAATCCTATAATAAAGAGGAACTTTCCCGCATCGTTGCCGGAGAGAATGCGGCAAGGATCTCCCTCATCTTTTGCTATGCGGATCCAGAAATCTCCGCCCGGGTATTAGAAGAATTTCCGGAGGATGCCCAGGAGGAGATCCTACTCTCCATCAAGAACCTGGATCTTTCTTCCCTAGGGCTCCGGGACTCATTGGAGCGTTTTTTACGCTTCAAACGAGAGGTCCTGAAGACCCCGGATGTTGGAGTTCCTACCAGGGATAAGGGCGGAAAGCGGGCAGCGGAACTTTTGGGAAAAATGGACCCCCAAGATTCCCAGAAATTATTCTCCCGGATACGCGAAAAGAGCCAGTCGTTTGCCGAAAATATAAATAAGCATTTCTTCCGAATGGAAGACCTGATGGATCTGAGCCGGGAAGCTCTGAATAAATTCCTGGGAGAGATCCACCCGATCGTTACCGCGACCGCATTTAAGGGTACCGAACCGGATACAAAACAGGTCTTACTTACTAGGCTGGACCCAAATCTGGCCTATTCCATTCGGTTAGAAGAAGATTCCATGGGCCCGGTCTCGCTTGCTGAAATTGAGACCGCCCAGAACGGACTTCTTGAAATTTTCAAGGAATCCGTAGAATCGGGAAGAATCAAGTTCCGGAGAACGAACTAAGACTATGGCTAAACTCGTCTTTAAACCCATCCAAATCGCCGACATGCAAGACCAGGTCGAGCTACAGATTCCGGACAAGTACAAGAAGTTCCATAGGGACGAAGACGCAGAAGAGTTCGAGGTAGACCAAGAAGGGAATATCATCGAGCAATACCAAGGCCCTTCCATCGAAGAGATAGAGGCCGAGCTCAACCGTTACAAAGAAGAAACGGAAGAGAATATCAAGACCATGCTCGAGGACTCCCGTCGCAAGTCGGAAGAGATCGAGGAAGAAGGCCGTAAGAAAGCCTTCCAAATGATCCAGGACTCCAAAGAGAAGATCAAACTCGAAGAGGATTCCGGAAAGGCCAAAGCGGAACAGATCTTGGAAAGAGCCAAGATGGAAGCCGAAAGAATGATCAAAGAAGCGGAAATGAAAACCGCAGAGATCGAACACGAGGCCTACTTAAAAGGATTCGAAGCAGGACGAGAAGTAGGCTTTCGTAAAGGCCAAGGTGAGGTCAGACGACTCATCGACCGTCTCGGAACTATTGTCGGTAAGGCAATCGATATTCGCGCCGAACTCATCCAAGCCTCCGAGAAACAGATGGTAGAGATGATCCTCATCATCGCCCGTAAGATCATCAAAGACGAGATCATTGAAAGAAAAGAAATCGTACTCAATAATATTAGAGAAGCCCTGAAACGCATTAAGGATCGCGACCGTGTAGATATCCGTGTCAACTTTGCTGACTTGGAAATCACTACCGCTCACAAAGACGAGCTTATCAAACTCATGGAATCTCTTCGCAAGGTCAATATCTACGAAGACTCCAGAGTCGACCGAGGCGGGGTTATTATCGAAACAGATGTGGGAGCAATCGACGCGAGAATTTCCACTCAGCTCAAAGAGATCGAAGAAGCCATTCGAAATGCGGAACCGATATAATTCACCATTCACGTCCAATCTTACCCTCTTACCGGGTCCTCTTTCCAAGCGAAGGGGATCCGGTCAGGGGAAATTTCTTTTGGTCGGAGCAGAAGGTGAGAAGTTTTGTAGTATCTTCGACATCCCTTCTACCCTTAAAAGAGACATAATTCTATTATATTCTCATTATCACTTGACTCCGAGCAAAATCCTCCCAAGAGTATGCTCATAGGTTCGATGCCAGCCCATGATCGAGAAGAAGTTCCACGAAAAGATAGACGTTATCTCTAAGTACTTCCTCATCCTGGACAGAACGGAGACCATCCGTAAGTCCGGGAGAGTCGTCAGAGTCTCCGGCAATGTAATCTATTCGGAAGGACCTCCCGACTCTAAGATCGGAGAGATCATGGAAGTCCAGAAAGCCGGAACCGAAGGTTATCTCCAATGCGAGATCGTAGGTTTTGAAAATCACGTATATACGCTCATGCCGCTCGGCCCTGTAGAAGGAGTGTATCCGGACGCATTCGTATTCTCTTCCGGAAGAAGTTTGAATGTCCCCGTAGGAAAAGAACTTCTTGGCAGAGTACTGAACGGAGTGGGACGTCCCATCGATAAGAAAGGACTCATCATCACTTCCGAAGAAAAATCCCCGGAGGGAGAAAGCATCAACCCTCTTGACCGTCCGATTATCCGCGACATTTTACTCACTGGAGTTCGCGCAATCGACGGTATCTTAACGGTCGGAAGAGGACAGAGACTCGGGATCTTCTCCGGATCTGGCGTGGGAAAATCCAGCTTGCTCGGTATGATCGCGAGGTTCACAAACGCGGACGTAAACGTGATCGCACTCGTAGGAGAGCGCGGACGAGAAGTAAACGAATTCATAGAAAGGGACTTAGGAAAAGAAGGACTCGCAAGATCCGTAGTGTTCGCTGCAACTTCCGACGCTCCCAAGATGGAACAGGTCAACTGCGCCCTACTCGCTACCTCCGTCGCGGAATATTTCAGAGAGCAAGGACTTCATGTAAATTTAATGATGGATTCCTTGACCCGCTTCGCTCATGCCAATCGGGAGATCTCCGTATCCAATCACGAACCGCCTATCACAAGAGGCTTCAGTTCATCTGTTTTTACTAAATTAGCAAAACTTGTAGAACGTTCCGGGACTTCCAAATCCGGGGGAAGCATCACAGGCTTTTATACCATTCTCACCGATACGGATGAAATGGAAGATCCTATAGCTGACGCTGTGCGAGGCTATATCGACGGGCACATTATTCTCTCCAGAAAACTGGCAGAAAGAAATCATTATCCTGCGATCGATGTCCCCGCTTCTCTTTCCAGGGTAATGCAGTCCATCGTAGAAGAGGATCAATTCATGAGGGCGGGAATGATCCGAGAACTCATTTCCACTTATAACTCGGTGGAAGAACTGATTCTTTTGAACGCATATGTAAGAGGATCCGATCCAAAAGTGGATCTTGCGATTCGCAAAAAAGACAAGATAGATTCTTATCTCAAACAGAGACTTATGGAAAGAAGTCTTTTCCCACAGACGGTTAGCGGCTTAAGAGACATTCTGAAAGAAGAAAGAGAAGAAGAGGAATTTTAATCCATGAAACGATTCCGATTCCGTCTCGAACCTGTGCTTAGACTGAAAAAGATCCAAGAGGATCAGAAATTGAAAGAGCTATCCGAACTCGTGGCTCAGGTAAATGTCCGCAAATCGGAAATAGACGGAAACGAAGAGAGGATCAAGGCCCTATCTTCTACCGAGCTTGGCGGAAGCAGAGACCTAAGGGAATATTCCTATTTGCAAACATATATGCGCCAGTTATTGACCCGGAATACGGAACTGGAGACCGAGATCAGATCCTTCGACGAACCTGTAGAGAAGAAGAGATCGGAAGTCTCGGAAGCCCGAAAGGAAAAGAAGGTGCTCGAACTATTAAAAGAGAGTCGATTTCGGGACTATATGCATACGTATAGAAGGGCAGAGAGAACTCTAGCCGAAGAGCAATTCTTAGTCGATCTTTTTAGAAAACAAAGGGAGGAAACATATGGGGATGATAGATCTAAACGGGATCCGAAAGTATTTACCTATGATACGGGAAGCGTCGAGCGCTCAGGCGCAGAAGATGCGGGACTTTCTGAACTCAGAAAGCTTTACGAACGTTACAAAAAATGATCTCCCTTTTTTAGAAGTACGCAAAACTACTTCTTCTTCCGATCCTTTACTAGGAAGCATGGCAAGTCTTCAGGATAAAATTTCTCATCTGGAAACGAAGGCTGTAGATCTCGAAAAGAAGATCTCCGGTTCCAGATTGGACATTCGGGTGTAATAAAAAATGGCAAGTTTGACCGACAAAGCGAGAGCCGTTTACTTAGTTCTCCTCATCATATTCTTAGTACTGATCGGGTTCTTCGCATTCCACTATTTTCAGATCATCGACGCAGTAGAGATCTTTCCCTTCTTAAAGCAAGAACCTGGACTCGTGAATGCGGATTCGGAATCGCCTTCCGAATTGGAAAAACTGGAATTTCGCAAAGAGATGGAAAGACTCGCTAAAGATAAGGACGAGGTCACTCAAAAAGAAGAAGAACTCAAAAGAGAAAAAGAGCGTCTGGAAGCAGAGCTCGAAAAAATTGAAGAGCTAAAACGTGGACTTACGGCCAAAGAGAACGAACTGAAATCCGCCGAGTCGGAGAAAAATAGCCGAGGCAAACTGATCAAGGTAATGGCGGAAAAGGTGGCGAACATGCCTCCCGACAATGCGGTGCAGATGTTGACCAACTGGCCGGATAAAGATATTATAGATGTTTTCATACAGATGGATAAGGACGCGGAGCAGGACGGAAGACAGACGATCACTACCTATCTTCTTACCCTCTTTCCTGCAGAAAGAAGAGCGAATATCACGAATAAATGGCTGTCCCGTTCCGACGTGATCAAGGCTCCGGAATCCAGTTCCGAATCAGAAGAACTTTAAGATTTTATGATACAGAAGAAGCTTATTCCCATATTACTCGTTTCGATATTATTCTCAGGAAATATCTCCTTATTTTCCAAGAGCAAAAAGTCGAAGGCGGCGTCCACTCCCCCTAAACCTAAATACGTTTCCGGTGAGGAATTAGTAAATAATCCGAGCAAGGCAGTCGGAGAGACAGTTCGAGTGGCAGGAAGCGTGACTCACGTATTGTACAAAGGGAACTCGATCCGATTCGTAGTGCATTTTTCGGGCAAACCGGTCGTCTTGGATTCGGACGATTACAGCCTAATGAATCGGGTCTCGGTAGGTTCCTATGTAGAAGTCTGCGGCTTTTATTTAAAGAATAAGAAGCTAGAGCTGGACGGAAAGAGAACGGATATGCCTTCCATCGTAGTAGAACAAACCTACTGCACGAACTGATCTGCCCGATCCCTCGCATTCTTACGGATATTCCCGTAGAACATATGAAAATCCACGAGATGAAGACTATCATCTTTTCCTAAAGAAGGAAAACCCCTCATCTCGGGTTTGTGGACCCATAAGGCACCCTTATCGCACTTTGCATCCGCCGCACCCAAAATGACCTTATCAAACTTGTGAGTGATACTTCCCAGATTCATGGACTTGGGAGCATATTCTTCGTCTTTCTTCCAGGTCAAAGGATTCACACAAACGGTAGAAGGATCGTAACGTTCCGAAAGTCTTTTCGGACTATTCCCCCACTCGTAGGAATTCCAATTGATCGCACATCCGGTCTCCTTCTCGGACTTGCAAACTGGAAGGCCGATCTCTTCCGGTTTATACGGAAATCCGATTGAATACGCAGCTATTAAATTCTTCTTATATTCAGAAGAAGCGATAACTTCCTTGATCAATCGAACCGAATGGCGGGTCCCCTGACTATGAGAGGCAATAATGAACGGACGGCCCCGATTCCAAGTCCTCATATAATATAAGAAAGCTGCTTTCACGTCCTCGTAGGCCAGATCCAAGGCCTGTTGCCCTTCGGGAGTATTTTCCATAAATACGATCAACGCGGCCTGTCTGTATCTAGGGGCATACACTCTACAACAATCGTTAAAAGCGCTGGCCTGGGTCCGGATCGTCCCTTGATTCGTTCTTTCGTTCAAGGAGGCATCATTCAAGTCCCCGTTCCAATACTTAGGTCTTGCAAGCAAGGTAGTAGGATGAATGAAGAAGGTATCAGCCTGAGCTTCCTTTTGACGATCCTTATACGAGGAAGAAGGAGGTACCTCATCCGCAGGATCCTTCTTATCCGGGTGAGCCGCCCAAAAATCCAAATTCGTATAATCGGGAGGCATAAGAGACTTGCTCTCTTGGAAATCCTTTCTAGGACGGAGAAGAAATAGACACCCGAACTGAACGCAAAGGAACGCAAAAAAGAAGAGGAGTTTAAATCGAGAACGGAGAGAGCGAAGAGAAATTTTCATATAATGTTATTCTTATATAAGAAAAGGAATAAAACCTTTTTCAGTCGTAAATAATATAGAACGGAAATTCTATTCCACTTCGAATGACTTGCAAGAAAAAATGGATCCCGAACGGAAAATTCGGATCGAGGCGAAGATAAATAGTTCCTACAAAAATCCTGGCAAAATTTTTGAATTGCCAGATCTGGAATTTTCTGCTAAAGGAAAAGCTCGCCTCTCCCACTAGGCGACCCGCCTCCACCACCCGATGAGGGTGGGGGCCACCTAAAACAAAATCCTCTCCAATCCCGCCACTGTCTCATCCAGCTTGTCATTCACGATTGCGAAATCGAAATCGTCCTTTCTCTTCAATTCAGCTTTTCCATTCCGGATCCTTTTCAGGATACTTTCTTCGGAATCGGTTCCCCGACCCCGCAAACGCCTCTCCCATTCCTCTTCGTTAGGAGGAAGGATAAAGATTGTAATGACTTTCGACCCAAGCTTTTTCTTAACCTGGTCTGCGCCTTGGACATCCAGATCCATGATGACCGATTTTCCGGAAGCGAGGCAATTCTCTACGAATTTGGCCGGTGTCCCATAATAATTATCGTGGACCCTCGCCCATTCCAAGAACTCACCCTTCTCTATTCCGGATTCGAATTCCTCCTTGGTCAGAAAGAAATACGTTACTCCCTCCTTGTCGCCGGGGCGAGGAGGACGAGTCGTGCAAGAAACGGAAAAAGCCAAATCGGAATGTTTGGCTCTCAGTATTTGGATTAGGGTGGATTTTCCTCCTCCGGCCACGGAGGAAAGTACGATTAACTTAGGCTCTTTCAGTCCCTTTCTTCCTCTTCTTCAGCGATGGAATTATCTCGGCTCTCTATTCTTCGAGTCAAGGCCTCCACCCTCAGATTGGAAAGGATCAGATGATTGGAATCCGTGATAATGATGGATCTTGTTTTTTTCCCTTGGGTTGCGTCTACTAAACTATTATTGCTCTTGGCCTCGTTTCGGATCCGTTTCGCCGAAGCCGAATCCGAATGGATGATCCCCACGATCTTGGAAACCATAACGATATTTCCGAAGCCTACGTTCAAGACGCTGAATTGGGACATCAGATCCTCCTATTCCTCTCCAACCTGAATCTTTCTATGATATCCACTTCTCCCGTGGCGAGATCCAAGGCTTCTGAAATTTCTTCATGAGAATAATGTTTTTTCAAGAGGAAAACTACCTTCTCAATCTTACTCGCACCGTCACCCAGCTCTTTTAGAGCAAGCTCCGTTGAAATCTTAACCGAATCCTGTTTTTGAGGAGTATAGCCGGAGATTTTTTTCTCCAGGATCTTTCCGAAATTTTCTTCGATTGGGATCGTATTATCTTTTATCTTAGGTTTTCGTTCCGGCTTTTTAGAAGAAGGTTCCGGCCTATACGAAGTCTCCGCTTTCAGAGAGCCTCCACTGATATCTTCCGGAAAAGAGATCTGATTCTCTTGGAACGGATCGCCATCTAGAGAAATATCGAAGGTTGAACTCGGATTGTACATAGGCTGAGGAGTTCTGGTTGGAGAAACCTGGCCAAGCAATTCCTCTGCGTCTTTCCAACCCATTACATCCTTGATCTTTTTGCCGAAAGTCTTCAGAACACCGAGAGTCCCCGAATCCTTCTCTTCTTCATTCAAATTTCTTGATACAGAATTCTTTCTCTCCGGATCCAAGAAAGGTTTCGCCGGGTTTTGAGAAGAAGAATCCGAAACGTTCTGCTTATACAGCCTTCCCACTCCCTCACCCGCTTTCGCAGCTAACTCATTTCTTCCGGAATCGACCGATTTCGGTTGGTTCGATCTTAGCTCTTTCTGCTTTTCGCGGATCAGTGTCAGATATTCGTTCTTAAACTCTTCTTCTTCGGATAGACGTACTTCTTCCAGATCCTCATTTACGAAATCCTGATCTTCCTCTTCTGCCAAAGTCTCGAATTCCGGTAAGGAGGCTTCCTCATTTCTACTGGATCTGGGGACGGAAGATTCTTGCAAAATAGACTCGGATCCCAAGGACCTAGATCCGATCACTTCCGACTTTTCTCCGTAAATCCTTTCCGGAAGTTCTTCTAATTTTTGTAATATGCTCTTGTACTTATCTTCCAACAGGTCGGAACGTTGCACTAGGATCTTATATGCTTGGATCTTAGAATTCAAAAGTTCGATCTGACTCTCCGTCTCTGTCTGGACTTCGTCGACCAAAGAGCGGATCTCCTCATTGATCCTTCGGATCATGTGAGAACGGATCCGCTTAGTAACCTGTGCGGAAATTCCCACGTACAAGCCTGCGGCTATAATGATATTTAAGAATAGGACTGTGAATAGTTCCATCGCTTCCCTACCTTATCGAGGATTTCCAACAACATCCCTCGGAGTCCGTAGGCGTTTTTTTATTAAGCGATATAGTCCACTGTGGAACGGGAAGGGGTTCGGATTTCCGTTTTCCTTCCCATTTTATCGTAGGAGATGATCCTCTCCTTTCCACCCTCAGGCCTTGGGCCCTTGAAAGAACGGATTTCTTTTTCTATTTCTCCGATCCTTTGGGTATACGAGTTACGAAGTCTTTCTCTATATTCCGGAGATAGGGCAAAAGTCTCGGTGTACATCTCCACCGCATACTTTTTATCTATGGAATACTCTCGGACTGCTTTCTCATTCTGGGCGATCACATTCGTGAGAGTATGGGGATTCTCCACCATATTCCTTCTCAGTATGTCGCCCGCAGCTCCGTAGCCGGAAAGAGGTTCGTTTAGCCTCATAGCCGTTATTTTCCTCTAGATCTGTTTTTTCTCCAGTCTTTTTTATCCGGCTCAGGATCTTGGTATGGCAATTGCCGTATGGCCCCGTTCTCTTCCACGAAGGTCTTATGTTTGATCTCGTTGCGGGTCTTGAAGTCGGCGCTTCGGATCTTCAGGGTTACCCCGCCAAAGAGGGTCTTTTCTATGCTGATCTTGCCGTTTGCCGCCCTTTCTTCCATATAAGTGCGCAGGTTTTGGATCTCGTTCTCGTATTCCCGGATACGGACCTCCAGCTTTTCTACCGCTTTAGCGGTCTTACCCAATTGTTGATCGTGGTCTTGGGTAAAGGAAGCCGGGTCGTTTTCCTTTCTTGCCTTAAGGGTCTTGAGGCTCTTAGTAAGCTGCTCGAACTTGTCCTGGTTTTCCGCAAGCTTCTCCTCATATTCTGAGATCTGCTTTAGTACTTTCGGATCCGTTCCTACGATCAATTCAGTGGCAGGGTTGGCAGAAGAACCGATCACCTTGGCTGCAATCATCTCCGCAGCACGGATTGTTCCGCCTACGATCTGGCCCCGTTTACCGTTAGACACAACCTTCCCGCCGGCACTGACGAAACAGTGAAGTATACCTTCTTGGACTACTACGTCCTTCTCGGTCACTACGGTTGCATTCTGGATGAACTTAGCGATCACGTTCCCACCCGTGGATTCGATACGGGCCTCATCTCTACCGGAAACCCCTTGGCGAATAATAATATCTCCGTCCGCTTCTACGTTTGCCTTTTGGACAGTTCCATAGATCTCGATATTCCCCGCTGCCTTGACGGAATAATTGTCCTCTACGTTCCCAGTAATGATCACGGAACCTAAGAACGTGACATTTCCTGTCTTGATCCCTACGTCTCCGTTCACTCTGTAAACGGTCTCGACGGAAAGCCTTCCACTCGCATAGACCACTTGGCCGTTTACTTCCGCGGTAAGCTTGGTCCTATCTTCGGAGAGGATGGTTCCCTTTCCTTGCTTCAGCTCCGTATCCAATCCGTCCTTCGCAGGAAGAAGCTCGTTAAACAGAGTGCGACCGTATTTTCCTCTTTCTGCGGGGATCTTTTCCGCTAAGAGCTGGCCGACCACTACGTTCTCGATCAGATCCATGTCCTTGTAATCCACACGACCGGATTCGTCTTCCCGGAATACGACCTTTTTCTGGGTGCGAACATGATAGATGATCTGTGCGTTCTTTCCGTTCAAAGGAGGATCGCCTTCAGCTGCCGTGAAAGGTTGGTTAAAGTATTCGTCCTCTAATTTTCTTTGGATCTCTTCTTCTTTGATCCCGTATTTGATGCCAGCATTCCTAAGATAATTGACTACGTCCTTGACTTCTAGATCCCTTCCTCCCGGCTTAGGAGGAACCAAAGTGATCTTTGCCCTCATTCGATCCGGAGAGATGTCCAGCATCATCTTGCCTTCCGCTCCCTGGCGAGGCTTCATATTGGAAATATAGATCGGCTCTCCCTTCATCTCTTTGAGGATCTTCTTGATCTGGTCCTCTTCTACCGGAGAAACCCCTCGAACAGAAAGTCTACGAGAGACCTCCGCCATATCGATTGTCTTCCCGTCTCCCATAGGAGGATAAATCGTGAGATAAACTCCGTTCCGAAGGATCTGGACCACTGCCTTGGAATCCTTGTCCTTCGGTTGAAGGAACTCCTTCAGATCTTTGGAAACCAATTTACCGGTGCCACCGGTAAGCTTCTTATCTAGCTCGGAGAGCTCGTCTAAGAAAGTATCTTCTGGAATAATGGAAGCGCGAATATGCCAAGGCTCGGAGCCGAATAGCTTCTTCTTGCCTCGTTTGAGTACGATATAATCGAGTTCGTGGGATTTTCTATGAAGATGAGCCGCCGCCATTTGCAAACATTTTTCGAGAGTAGGCGCAATTACTTCCACCTGCTCGTTTTGCAGTTTGTCCAGTTCCTGACTCTGTTCTTTTAAGAAAGAACTTAGGCTCATATTAAATTTTCCGAAAGAAGAAGATTACTTTTTGCTAATGACAGACTTCACTTTGCCTAATTTGCTGCGCAATCTTGCAACCGCTCTAGTGTGAAGCTGGGAGATACGGGATTCGGTGACTTCTAATACCTCGCCGATCTCTTTTAGAGTTAGATCCTCGTAATAATAAAGAACGATCACTTTTTTTTCTTTGTCGGGAAGCGTCTTGATCGCTTCTACGATCACATTCTTGATCTCTTCCTTCTCAATGATCGTATCCGGATTCATGTTCATCGGAGATTCCAAGGTTTCCATAAAGGAAACCTCGTCGTTCTCATCACCCAGGAACCAAATATCGTTTAAGGATACGAGAGAAGTACCACTGATCTTAGTAAGAAGACTATTGAATTCCTCGACGGAGATCCCCATTTCTTTGGCGATCGCTTCGTCTTCGACATGAGCTCCTTCTTTATTCTCGAGCATGCCGATAATCTGTTCCAACTGTTTCGCTTTTTGACGAATGGAACGTGGGATCCAGTCAATGGAGCGTAACTCATCGAAGATGGATCCTCTGATCCTTGTCATTGCATACGTCTTGAACTTGATCTGTCTTTCCGGATCGAACTTTTCGATCGCATCCAAGAGTCCAAAGACTCCGTAAGACACTAGATCGTCGAACTCCACGTTCTGAGGCATGCCGATAGCGATGCGCCCAGCCACATGTTTGACTAGAGGGGAATATTTCTCGACCAAGTAACTGCGAATGTTCTGGTCTTTGGTGTCCCGATAGGACTTCCACAGTTCCGTTTCATCCGTATTATTGTATTTTTCAAAAAGTTTGGACATAACGCCGGAATGGGAAGGGTCCCTGCTTAAGAGTGTCGTGGACCAAACCGATTTGCAATAGCATTTTTTGTCTCAAAAAAGGGAAATCAAGCAGTTTTTTGTCTCATTGGGCTTTAGGGCCGATTTGAAGCTAAATTCGCAAACCCAAGAGAGAGAAACAGGTGAGAAATATCAGAGAAAGATCTTTCTTACTTCTCCGGGTTAGTATCATCCTTGGCCAACATGGTCCGGATCGCTTCCGCCATGAGCTTAGGCTCGTTCTTGATCGCAATATTTTCTACAATGATATGATCTCCAAATTTATCCGCCTTCTTGCGAGGAATTCCCGCGGCGGCCACCCTCATTTCGTCCGGTCCGGAAGAAGTTTCATAGTGAGAAGAAGAAGTTTCCATATCGGAATGGTCCCCGTACGAGGAACGTGCTCCTCCTTCCAAATCTTCGCCCTCTCCGGCGGAATAGGACCCGCCGAAATTTCGGAGCAATTCCAGGAATTCAGGCACCTTCATTTCAAGAACGGAATATACTCCGAACCCGAAGCCTGCCATACCGACCGTGGATAAAAAGGTTACTAAAGCGATATGGCCGAAATAGTTTCCGACCATGATTCCGCAGACTAGACTAATAACGAGACCTAGAAAAGAAAATAAACCCAGAAACGCGGCCTGAAGGTTCACTCTTCCTCGCTCTGTTGTTTCTCTCTTACATCTACGAAATTAAAGAATTTACGGAAGAACCCGGTGATGCCGGAATCGTCTCCGCCATCCATTTCTTGGTTTAATAAGGAATATGTAATACGATTCAGACAAGCAGAAGCCTTACTCTTAGGGGAATGGATGATATAAGGTTTTTGCTCTCGGATACTTTTCTCTACCTCGTCGTCTTGGAAGATAAAGCCCAGGTTCTCTACCCTGACCTCCAAGAACTGTCCGGAGATGTCGATGACCCTGTCGGCGACTTTTTTTCCTTCGATAGCGGAACGAACTCGATTCACTACCATTTTCAGGTTTTTGTCCCTGCTCTGGGAAACGATCGCTTTGATCAGCCCGTATGAGTCTGTGATCGCAGTTGGCTCCGGAGTAGTTACCACGATCACATCGTCCGCAGGAAGAGTAAGCCCGATCACATTGGAACTGATCCCAGCTCCGGTATCTATGATCATATAATCATAAGAATCCAGATCTGCGAACCCTTTGATCAAATTATTTCTTTGGGAGTCGTTCAGGTTTGCAAGCTGGGAATAACCGCTAGCACCCGCGATAATATCCACTCCTTCCGGAGCTTGGATGATAATGTCCTTAAGGCTTTTATGTCCCTTGACTACGTGATACAGATTGTATTTTGGAATGATCCCTAGGATCACGTTTACGTTTGCCAGTCCCAGGTCTCCGTCGAAGACCAGGACTTTCTGTCCGGCCTTCGCCATAGAGATCGCCAGATTTACGGAGATAGTGCTCTTGCCCACTCCCCCTTTTCCCGAGGCGATCGCGATAATCTTAGTCATAGGTTTGGTCGAAGACACGAGCTTTAAACTCGTATTACCCTCGGTAAGTTTCCGCAACTGAGTCGCTTGGTCCATCCTAACCTCTTTCTGGGACTTGGGTTTTCACCGGATCCTAGGCGGAGAAAACTTCCCCATGGATCTCGATGATCTTTTCAGGATTAATCGCGCATTCCGCTAGGTTGAACTTTTCCGCTGGGATCATATCGAACGGAACTTCCTGACCGACGCTTAAATGGGTGAAACCCTTATTAAGTGTATCGGCTAGTTCCAGAAATCCACCCAAAAATTCTGCTTCATCCAGTTTAGTTAATAAAATTCTACGAAAACCCAGGGGCTCGTAGGCTTTCATTACCGAGTGGGAATGATGATACGAAGATGTGGCGGATAATACAAGGATATTTTCAACACTGTCCCTTTCACCAAAAGCAGACAGATATCCGTACATCTTACTCAATTGATCCACGTTGCGGTGGCTATAACCCGCAGTATCTATTAGGATCAATTCGGATCCGTCCCTTGCCAGAGTCTCTTGGAAACGTTTGATATCTTTCACTGCATAGAAAGGCATCTCCATCGTATCCGCATATCTCTTCAACTGCTCGATTGCAGCGATACGATAATTGTCGGTTGTGTATAAAGACACGGATTTGCCCATATGAAGATGGTACTTAGCGGCTAGTTTGGCGATACTAGTCGTCTTTCCGCTACCGGTAGGCCCCACGAAGAAGACCACTTTTCTTTGGCCTCTTCTAGTTCCCTTAAACAGGTCGGGTTCCGCCTGGACTCTTTCTGCCAAAACCTCTATTGCCTTTTCCTGGACAGCGACTGCTCGAGAGCGATCCAAAGGAGAAAGTCGTAACTCCACTGCGGAGACGATCTCGTCCACATAGCTTTCCGTCATACCTTCCTTGATCAGCTTCTCTTTCAGCTTCAAAAGGTTGGCATCCTGTTCGGGCTTACGAGAGATCAAAGGTTTGGTCTCGAATTCCCTGGCAAAGGAGAGTCCTAGTCCGTCATCCTCTTCTTCTAGTTGAGGTTCTACTAACTCCTTAGGCAGAGAAGAAGCCCTAGGACGAGAGGATCTCTCTTCCCAGCTTGGCAATTCTTCCAGGGTCTTGCGCTGAGCAGGCACCTGCGTGGATTTTTGTTTCAAGAGTTCTTTCAGATCCTGGAGTTTCTTTTCTACCTTCTCCCGAGAACTTGCTTTCTCAGGGATCCCTACTTGGATCTCCACTATTTTGCGGGCCATGAGTCCTGTTCCGAAGACTCCTCCCTCGGTCAGGATGCGATGTTCGATGACATGAGCTTCCGGTCCGTATTTCATTTTCATCTGCATGAGACAGTCCTGTAAGTCCTTGCCTCTAATCTTTGCGAAATCCATGCGATCCTCCTATCTTTCCACTTAGATAATATATTACGTTTTCTTAAACCGTTTCCACAGGTTCCGCTGCGGCCGTAGCCTGAGCGATCCTCAATTCGCCCGCGATCACGGTCGGGACGGAAGAATGTACTTCTTCTAAAGCCAGTACCGCGAAGTTTCGAGGCGGGAATTCCTTTGCTAGGAAGTACGCGAACGGCATGCGCACCTCCCTGTTCACCACATAGATCGGGAATCCTCTGCCTTCCTGGACCTTGCGGTTCATCTCCGCCACGGACTCCAGTAGTCTTCTTTGGAAATCCGGAGGAAGGACCAAAATATCCCTTCCCTCCAAACGATCCTGGGCAAGGGACTTGTTCAAACGATCCAGGACCCGGCCCTCTACCACGATGACCTGTAGTTTTCCATCTACCATATAGTCTTTTACGATCGTATTGGAGATCGCCTGTCTTACGAACTCCGTCAGAACATAAGGATTCGGATACTTGGACATCTTGTTGGCAACGGTCTCGAGTATCGGGACCAAATTGCGGATCCCCAAACCTTCTCGCAGAAGATTCTGAAGAACCTGTTGGAGCATTCCCAAGTTGCCTGGCTTGTCCGCTTCCAATTCTTGGATCAGTGTAGGATACTGAGATCTGTAGTGATCCAGAAGTTTTTTGACTTCTTCTCTTCCGAGCAAACTAGACGCATGAGTCGCGAGAAGTTCTCTTAAGTAAGTGATAATAACGGTAGAAGCATCCACCACGATGAATCCCTTGGACTCCGCATCTCCTTTGGAATCCGCGGAGATCCATTTCGCAGTCCTTCCATAGGCAGGCTCTTGGAAAGATTCTCCTTCGATAGAAGAAAGATCCTGGCTTTCCGCAGAAGGCATTGCCATCAGCTTTTCAGGGCGAATGGTGCTCGAGCCTACTTCTACTCCGTTGATCTTGATCGTAAACTGATCGGGAGGTATTTCCAAATTATCTAATATACGGATCGGGGGAATAACGATCCCACTTTCTCTTGCGAACTTACCGCGCAAGTTCGAGATCTGATCCATAAGAGTTCCGCCTTGGGACGCATCCACCAAGGGAACCAAATGATAACCGAATTCGATCTCGATCGGCTCGATCCTAAGCTCGTCGTAATAATCCCGAGGCTTGCGATCTCCCACTGCCTCTTTCTCCTTCTTCTCCAATACCTCGAGCTGTTCTTGTACTGTTCTCTCCATGGAGTAAGCGAGATAGGCTAAACCTCCAGAGAGAAGAACCATCGGAATAAAAGGAAGTCCCGGAATGAATGCACCCAATCCCATGGATGCGGAAACTACATAGAGCACCTTGGAGTTTGCGAATAATTGCGTCTTGAATTGCTTTGCCAGATCGCTTTCGGATCCGGAGCGAGTCACGATAATACCTGTTGCCACGGTGGTTAGTAGAGCCGGGATCTGAGAGACAAGTCCGTCACCTATGGTGAATTTTCCGTAAGTCTCGATCGCGGAGATAAAAGACTCTCCTCGGATGCTTGCACCTATGATCACTCCACCGATGAGGTTGATCGCAGTGATGATCAGTCCCGCTCTCACGTCTCCTTGCACGAATTTACTCGCTCCATCCATGGAACCGTAAAAATCCACTTCCTCTTCTATCTTCTTGCGGCGCTTTCTTGCCTCCGCTTCGTTGATATTCCCGGTAGAAAGTTCCATATCGATGGCCATCTGCTTACCAGGCAAGGCGTCCAAGGTGAACCTAGCTGCCACTTCCGAGATACGGGTCGCACCTTTCGTGATCACGAGCACTTGCACGATCACTAAGATGAGGAAGATAATGAATCCCACTACGTACTTGCTTAAGCCGGACTCACTTCCTACAATAAAGGAACCGAATGCATCTATGATCGCACTATTTACCGCTGGTCCTTTGGAAAGGATCTGTCTAGTCGTGGATACGTTCAAAGCCAATCGATAGATCGTAGTGATCAATAAGAGGCTCGGAAAAATAGAGAACTCGGATGGCTCCTTGATGGACAAGGAAGTAAGTACGATGAGAAGGCTAAGCGCCAAGCTCAATAGAATGAGAAGATCCAAAATGAATCCTGGCAAAGGGACAACGAGCATTGCCACGACCGCCACGGCTCCCGCGCCCAGGATGAAGTCGGATTGTGTGTACCATTTCTTATCCATAATGTTCTCCTAGGCTTAAGAAGCGTTTCGGAATGCTCTCCGGAAGGATTCGAGTTTCGTAAAGATAACGCTGAGCGCGGTATAGAATTTGGCAGGGACTTCCTGTCCTATCTCCACTTCATCATAAAGAGTGCGAGCCATTGGCCTGTCCTCGATCGTGGCGACATTGTTTGCCTTTGCGACCCGGATAATACGTAACGCGAAATCGTCCACACCCTTTGCGATCACGACAGGGGCCCTATGTTTAGTAGGCTTGTATTCCAATGCCACGGCAAAATGGGTCGGGTTCGTGATGACCACGTCCGCCTTAGGGACCTCTACGAGCATTTTGCTCTTCTTGATGGTATCTCTGGCCATCTGCCTTCTTCTCGCTTGGAGAGAAGGGTCTCCGTCCTGCTCCTTCATCTCTCTTTTGGATTCGGAAGGAGTCATTTTCAGAGCTTCTTCATACTCGTATCTTTGGAAGAAATAATCTCCCACGCTGATCGCAAGAAGAAGGATACCGACTACAAGAAAGATCTTAAACGCAGTATAAGAAACGAGTGCAATGGATTCTTCCAGCCCCATATTTCCGAGCATAAGTATCTTAAAGAAGTCCTTCTCGATCACGAAGTAAGAGACCCAGCTGATAGCTGCCACCTTTACTAAGGACTTGGCCAAGCTGAACATGGTCTGACGGTTCGGAAGTACCTTTTTGAAATTAGGACGTATCCTGCCGAAATTGAAGGCAAGAGCTCTTGGTGCGAACAAGAATCCGATCTGCACCACATTTCCGAGGATTGCCGCAACCACAGTGATCCCCATAAGAGGAAGAAGAAGCAGAGTGATGTCCCAAAGAGCGTTATTCAAAAGTTCGGTCACAGTCTCCGGGGTCGCAACTGTCGCAGTACGTATCCCGAAAAAGTATTTTCGCAAAAGATAATACGATCTCATGAAGAAATATTCTCCCATGAGATAAAGAAGGACAATACCCGCAAGAAGTACGATCGCAGACGCCACTTCCGGACTTTTGGGAACATTCCCTTTTTCCCTTTCTTCCCTTCTGCGTCTCTCACTCGCAGGTTGAGTCCTACCCTCATCCTCCGCAGCAAATAGCTGCAGATCGATCTTGAACGGAATAGGGACAGACCCATGGGCAGAGGGCATCCCAACAGAAGAACCCGGATCGAAAGTTAGCCGACCAGAATGAACCTCCGCCATACCTCGATCCGAAGAAGGATAAAAGTCAGGAACGAAAAAGTCGGACACAGATCTTCGAATTCGATCCCAGAACTGCGCAGGCCTAAGATCCGAGACCCATTTCGATCTTAGAGCATAGTAGCGAAAGGATTGGAATAGCCTCTTCATCAGTTTGGCCAATCCTTTAGCATGAAGTTCAGCTTCTCAAAAGAAAGCTGGAAGGCTCCGTCCATCTGAGTGATCAGAAACGGAACGATGAGGATCATAACGACTAGACCAATGGCGATCTTGATCGGAAAGCTAAGCTGCAGAATATTCAGCTGAGGAGCCGCCTTTCCCATAAGCGCCTCGGAAACAGTCACAAGAAGAAGAACTCCCAAGATAGGAAGAGCGATCTTGAAAGCCACAAGGAACATTGCTCCGATAGCTTCTTCCATTGCCTTGTACAGGCCGTCTTGGATCTCGGGAACTAATCTTAAGATCTGGACCTTCTCAAAAGAATACGCTAAGCTCTCGAAAAGATAACGATACGCGCCCAAGGACAAGAACAGAAGCATACCTAGCATATTCTTCAGGGTACTGATCACGGGAAGACTCGTCTGGGAGATCGGATCCAAGATCTCCGCATAACCGAAACCCAACTGCACATTGAAAAATTCTCCGGCCATCTGAAAGGAAGCGAATACTAGACTGATCAAGAAACCCATGAGGATCCCGATCAAAACTTCTCCGATAGCGATCAGACCGTAATCCGTCATATTCCCTGGGATCGGAGGTACGAATCCGGCGCTGACCGGAAATAGAATGACAGCGATCAAAAATCCGAAGCTAATCCTCTGCGGAAAAGAGATCGAAGCAAAAGAAAATACGGGCGCAACAGACAAAAGGCCCACAATCCTTGCCAGGATCAGAAGAAAGACTTGGAAATTAGAAACGAAGTATTCCATTCAATTTTTCTAAAATTTCTCGATCATGAGAAACAGATCCCTCGTATAATCCGTAGCAGTCTGCAACATCCATCCCGCAAAGATCACGATAACCGCAAAGATGGATAATAATTTAGGAACGAATGCGATCGTAGGTTCCTGGATAGAGGTAGTAGTCTGCAAGATCCCTATGATAAGACCCACAACCATCGCAGTTAAAAGGATAGGAGCAGAGAGTTTCAAGGTAACAAACAATGCGTCCCGGATCAAAGTGATTGCGTCTACTTCTGTCATTTATAGCTCCTTACGAGCTCGTAGACGATCAAGTTCCAACCGTCCACAAGTATAAATAAGATCAGTTTAAACGGAAGGCTTACCATCACAGGAGGAAGCATGTTCAGTCCCATGGAAAGAAGTGCCGAAGCAACGACTAGATCCACTACGATGAACGGAATGAAAATAATGATACCGATCCAAAACGCCTTCTTGATCTCGGATAGCATGAATGCGGGAATGAGCACGTAACTCGGAACATCGTCGAAGGACTCCACCTTCTCCACTTTTCCGATCTTCAGGAACAAGGCCACATCCTTCGCACCGGAAGGCCCGATCTGACGGATCATGAACTCTCGGATCGGGACCATGGACTTATCGAAAAACTCATTCGTGTCGATCTTGCCTTCCATATAAGGGTTCAGTCCCTTCTCGTAGACAACATTCAAGGTGGGAGCCATGATAAAGAAGGTCATGAATAGAGCGAGTCCCACCATCACTTGGTTCGGCGGAAGGTTCTGGATAGAAAGAGCCCTTCTTACGAAATCCAGAACGATCACGATCTTAGTAAAAGAAGTCAAAGACATGACTATGGCAGGAGCCAAAGAGAGAATAGTGACAAGGAACAAGATCATAAGAGAAAGACTCGTCTCTCTCGGAGTTCTCGCCTCGTTTACGTTGATATTCAAATTGGGAATAGGGATCCTAGGCGCAGTCGACTGAGCAAACAGATCCTCAGGTACAATAGAGATCAATAGACCAAAAAGCAGGACCGCTGAAAGCATCTTCCACATAAGAGTTTTATAGTCCGCCCGATGACTGTGTTGCCTTCTATTGTTTGGGCGGCGGGCTTCAATCGCCCACAATGGGCGATTATGTCTCATTGCCTTGGAAAACTTTTTCTCTGCCCGAATAACGAGATCCTCTCCCACATTCCCCCCTAGTTGATATCGAATAATCCGTTCTCCAGATTATTCCTTTCCTTCTTGATCTCGTCCAACTTCTGCTTTAGCTTCCGTTGTTTCTCTTTTCTTTCTCCAGGAGAAGGACGAAGAGTTTGCTCCTCTTCCTCCGACTTTCCAGTGATACGAGTATTCAGATCCTTGATCTGCTCCAGAACAGTAACGAGGAAACCTCCCTCCGGAGGCTGGAACTCGTCTCTCATCTGCTTCAATCTAGACTTGGTTTCCGTGTCTGTGATCTCGGAGATCAAATTGATCCCGTTATCCGCCACACCCAAAACGAAGATCTGACCGGTGACTTCCACGATCTGCAGTTGCTTATTGGCTCCCAAATTCAGGCTTCCGAGAAGACTCATCTCCCCTCTTACCGGAAGAGAAGACTCTCTCGATTTGGCCAAAGTGCGAAGGGCCCAATATGCGGCTCCACAAAGAATTCCTAATATAAGTACGATGCGAAAAAGGATACCTGCCAGGCTCGGCCCTTCCGAGATAGGCTTGTATCTTTCTTCTACCGGATTTGGAGAAGGCGCCGACGCGTTTGGGTCCGCTTTTTCCTCAGGCTTTGCCGGCGCGGAAGTTTGAGGTTCTGCCTTCTTTCCGGTATCTCCCAATTCTCTTTTTAAGAGCTCATCCATTTGCTCCCTTTCGGAAGCGGTCTGGGAATACAGGTTTCCGATACTACCCGATAAAATACAAAAGACTCCGATCGCCAAAGCGAGGGAGCCGAATCGAGAAGATACGAATGAAATGGAAGAAAAGGTCCGGTTCATCCGCCTCCCGACTCCGGCTTGATCCGGTCTGCAGGACTTACGATATCGGTGACGCGCACACCGAAGTTTTCGTCGATGACCACGACCTCACCCTTCGCGATCAATTTTCCGTTTACGAGAAGGTCGACCGGCTCACCGGCCAATTTATCCAACTCGATGATGGAACCTTCTCCTAAACCTAAGATATCCTTAATATACATCTTGGTTCTTCCGAGTTCCACGGTGACGGACATCTGTACGTCCATGAGAAGGTTTAAGTTGGGAGTTCCCTGAGCACCGCTGGCAGTCGCAAGATTCGGGAAGGAGACTCCCTTCATCCCTACTTGGGAAATTCCGCCTCCGCCACCCATGCCTCCTTGGTAGCCGCCTCCGCCATAATCCCCTCCACCGCCTCCGGAGCGCTTGGAAAGAGATAAGATATCGTTGGCCATGGACAAGGAGAGAATGAACTGCACTCTAAAAGAAGGAAGACCTTCAATTGCCAAATTGAAAAAAGTACGAATGAGAGGATCGCCTTCCGGCAATACCAAGGCAGCAGGAGAAGTTACATGCCTGGTTTCCGCAGGAGAACCGCTAACTCCTCCTCCGGTCTTTGCTGCGATCTGGGATTGTAAAGCTCCCATGATCGGAGTCAAACTATCTCTTAGAGTTTGGAGTTGCCCTTCGTCCAAACCGCCCGAATCAAAACCACCCATCATCATGTTCGCAATGCGAGCCGCGTTATCCGCGCCCATAGCAAGGACAGCTCTTCCGTTTAAATTACCGGAATAGGTAGAGTATAAAAGTAGAGTATTGGATTTGAGTTCTGCTTCGATATCCTTACGGGATTTTGCTTCCGTAGTCGGATTCATGAAGTTAGAAGTCTTAGAAAGAATGGCCGCCAAGGTATTCCCGGCTGTCATAAAACAATGGGAAAGGAAATCGGACAAAAGGTCCCTATCTATCGGCGATAAACCGCTAGCTTCCTTAGACCCGCCTCCGGCAGCGACACTGCTCGGATCGAATGTTTCATTGGCACCCGCTAAAAGGGCGTCTATTTCTTCCTGGGAAAGGGATCCTTCACCCATATTGGGCACTCTCTCTTAGTTTTGGATTAGGAGACATAATAAAAAGAATTTTGTCGACCCTTTTTTTCCTTGCTCGGAAAAACGGACGTCTTGAGGCCGGGAATTTACTAAATTATAATATCCCACGCCAAGGAAAGACAAGCGAAATAATCCGATACCCCGGGGATAAGGCGCCCAGTTGGAGAGAGAATGCAAGTGCAGATATAAGCTGCGCGTGATATAGCGGACGGGCTTCTCCCACGGGCCCTCCTCCTCCACCCAACTCGGGTGGGGGCCGCGCCGGAAATCCTCCCTGTGGGAACTCTTCATTTTTCCGAATTCAGTCCTTCTTTTAAAAATTTTCCCCTCAATCGGGTAAATCTCCCCTATATCCAGCTTGACAGGCGATCTAGGCTCTCTTATTTTACCAAATGGTAAATTAACTAAATGGTTAAATACGATACGCAACCTGATCACCTAAGCAGCACTTTCTCCGCCTTGGCCGACCCTACTCGGAGGGAGATCCTTCTCTATTTGGTCTCCGGAGAAGCCACAGTAAAAGAACTGGCAGAGCCATTCAACATGAGCCTTCCCGGGATCTCCAAGCACCTAAAGGTTCTTGAGAAAGCGGGACTGATCGAAAGAGGCAAAGAGGCGCAATGGAGACCCTGTAAGATCCGCCCGGAGGGTCTAAAGGAAGCGTCCGGTTGGCTGGATCATTACCGGCATTTCTGGGAAGAAAGCTTGGATCGATTGGATGCGTATCTAATGGAGCTCCAAGGCAAGAAGAAGGACCCAAAAAAATAATCCGATCTCTGCGATTTGTCCCAGTGCTGTATTAGAATTATATAAAAAGGTACATTCAGAATGTCTGAAATAAAAACTGAAAACACTCGAAAAGCTACAAAGAAAGAGTGGATCGGCTTGGCGGTAATTGCGCTTCCTTGCCTGCTATATGCGATGGATTTAACGGTTCTTTATCTGGCTGCTCCTCAGTTGTCAGCAGATCTAAACCCTACTCCGTCCCAACAATTATGGATCATGGATATCTATGGATTTTTAGTCGCAGGCTTTCTCGTGATCATGGGAAATCTAGGAGATCGAATTGGCCGTCGTAAACTTTTGCTTTATGGAGCCGCCGCATTCGGGGTTGCTTCAGTGCTTGCCGCATTTTCTCCGAGTTCCGAAATTTTGATCCTAACCCGCGCGATCTTAGGGATCACTGCAGCGACCTTGGCTCCTTCTACTCTATCCTTAATTCGTAATATGTTTTTGGATCCGGAAGAAAGGACATTCGCCATTGGCATTTGGGGAATGAGCTTCTCCTTAGGTGGAGCGATCGGGCCACTTGCAGGCGGTGTGCTGTTGGAATATTTCTGGTGGGGTTCGGTCTTCTTGATGAGCGTGCCAGTAATGATCCTTCTTCTGATCGTAGGACCTAAACTTCTTCCGGAGTTTAAGGATCCAAATTCAGGAAAGATGGATCTACCGAGCGCCGTGCTTTCTCTAGTGTCCGTTCTATCCATTATCTACGGATTAAAACAGATTGCAGAGAACGGTTTAGGAACTGTCTCCATCCTCACGATTGTCGTTGGGCTTTTAGTAGGAGCGGTCTTTATCAAAAGGCAAACTGTTCTGGAAGATCCGATGATCGATCTTCAGTTGTTCAACCTTCCAGTATTCACCGCTGCAGTAATAGGAAATACGATGACCATCTTCGTAGCCTTGGGAACCTTCTTGTTCATTTCCCAATACTTGCAATTGGTCTTAGGCCTTTCTCCTCTGGAAGCAGGACTCTGGACTCTTCCCGGCGCAGTCGGCAACGTAATCGGCTCTCTTGCCATCCCAATGATCGTGAGAAAGATCCGCCCTTTACATGTGATGTTAGGCGGTTTGGTCTTACTTGCAATTGGAATGTACATGTATTCGCTTATCGATTCTTCGAACGGGATCTGGGTCATTATAGTAGGTTCCTTGGTCATGTCCCTTGGAATATGTGCCGTAGTGATCCTTGGAACGGATATCATTGTAGGCTCGGCTCCCCCTGAGAGAGCCGGAGCGGCAGCTTCCATTTCCGAAACCGCTGTGGAATTCGGAGGAGTGCTTGGGATCGCAGTCTTAGGAAGCATCGGGGTTGCGATCTTCAAGTCCAGGATCAATGCGCTTTCCCTTCCCGGACTTACTCCGGAGCAAATGGAAAACTCCCGTAATACCTTGGCCTCGGCGGTTGCTGTTGCGAAAGAACTTCCGGAACCAAGTAGACAAATACTTCTGAACACTGCGCAAGGTGCATTTACGGATTCACTACATTTTGTATCTATCCTAAGCGTGGGGATCTCTGTTGCGTTAGCCTTGGCGATCTATTCTATCTTAAGAAATAGAAAAGAAGCGGAAGGAACTCCCGAGCCTGCCGAGTTGGATAAAGTAACTAGATAATATTTAAAGAATATAAGGAAAACTGAATGAAGGCAGAAATATCCGTTGTTGGAAGAGAAATTACCGGGACCAAGTTATATGACGCTCCGAGGGAAATGGTTTGGGACGCCTGGACAGACCCGAAGCAAGTGGCGATCTGGTGGGGACCGAACGGTTTTACCAATACCGTCCACGAAATGAGCGTACGGCCCGGAGGGATCTGGAGACTGACAATGCACGGTCCCGACGGGATCGATTATCCGAATCTGATCCAATACATAGAAGTAGTAAGACCGGAGAAACTGGTCTACGATCATGGAGATGACGTTAACCCTAAACAATTCCATGTGACCGTTCTATTTCAAGAAGAAGGCTCCAAGACCAGACTTACTATGAGATCCATATTCCCTTCGGAAGAAGAGGTCAGAAATCTAGGCGATTTCGCTCTCGAGGGACTCGGATCCACATTGGAACGCCTACGACAATTTGTGGAAAAGAAGTAACAAACCTCAAACGGAAATTCAGGTCCGCGCTCTTCCGATCAAAGTGGATCCGGAACTTTTCCCGGCGATCGAAGGCATGACGGAAGGTTGGACCCAAACCCTGGAAAGGCTTACGGCGATCTTCAGTTAGTCTAGTGAAGAAAATAAACATTAAGGAAACAAAATATGAAAGTGAATCCCTTGCAAATACTGAGTTTTTGGATCATCATCTTTCCGTTTCAAAAGAAGAAACCCAGATCTTAAAGGAAAAGTGAAAAGATCCTTATCGGGTCAAAAAATCTTTGGAAGTAAATCCGAGTAAGTTGAAACCTATCCCTAAGAGCGATTTTTGCTCTTAGGGATTCCAAGAGTGATCGATTATATCCGAAAAATCCTAGATGCGAGAGTGTACGATATTGCAGTCCACACTCCTCTCGACAATATGACCCGCCTTTCTCAGAGACTAGGCTCTTCTGTTTTACTCAAAAGAGAGGATCTGCAGCCAATTTTCTCCTTTAAGATCAGAGGAGCCTATAACCGGATCTCTCACCTCTCGGAAACGGAAAAAAAGAAAGGAGTGATCTGCGCCTCCGCAGGAAATCATGCCCAAGGTGTTGCGATCTCCGCTCATAAACTCGGGATCCGTGCAGTCATAGTCATGCCGATCACCACTCCTTCCATCAAAATAGACGCAGTGAGATATTGGGGAGCGGAGATACTTCTCTACGGAGACACCTTTGACGAGGCCTATTCCCAAGCGAGAAGCCTGGAAAAGAAAGAAGGATTAGTATTCATTCACCCGTATGACGATCCGGACGTGATCGCAGGCCAGGGCACAGTTGGCATGGAAATCTTACAACAGTACCCGGAGCGGATCGAAGCGATCTTCGTTCCAATCGGAGGCGGAGGCCTTGCAGCAGGCGTCGCTTCCTATATAAAATTCCTGCGTCCGGAAACGAAGATCATAGGAGTGGAGCCAGTGGATGCTGCCTCTATGAAATCCGCGATAGAAAAGGGAGAAAGAGTGATCCTAGACCGGGTCGGTCTGTTTGCGGACGGAGTAGCGGTCCGCCAAGCCGGAGAAGAAACATTCCAAATTTGTAAAGAACTCTTGGATGATGTAATTGTCTCTAACACGGACGAGATCTGCGCCGCAGTAAAAGATATTTTCGAAGATACGAGAGTGATCGCGGAACCTGCAGGAGCCCTTTCCTTAGCGGGACTCAAAACCTATGCGGCCAGTCATCCGGACAGGAAGGGTGCATTGATCGCGATCAATTCGGGAGCAAATATGAATTTCGATCGTTTGCGCCACGTAGCAGAAAGAGCCGAATTGGGAGAAGCAAGAGAGATCCTTCTCGGAGTGACTATTCCGGAAAAACCCGGTAGCTATCTTAGATTCATTCAAGTCCTCGGAAATCGAAATATTACGGAATTCAATTATAGATATTCTTCCGATAAGCAAGCTCACGTTTTCGTAGGCTTAAAATTAGCAAACGCTCACAAGGACAAAGAAGAAGTCGTCTCTCAATTGAAAAACATAGGCTACGAAGTGATAGATATCAGTGCCAACGAAACTGCCAAGCTCCATATCCGCTATATGGTAGGAGGACGGACCTCCGATCTAAAAGATGAGATCATCCTTAGATGCGAATTTCCCGAAAGACCGGGAGCGCTCTTACGATTCTTAGAGGGAGTCGGCTCCGATTGGAATATTACGCTCTTCCATTATAGGAATCATGGCGCGGATTACGGAAGGGTTCTCGTGGGACTGCAAGTACCGTTTTCAGAGAAAGTAAGATTCAGCGAGCGACTTCAGTCCTTAGGCTACCCTTATGAAGAAGAGACTGAAAACCCTGCCTACAGGATGTTCTTAAAAGAACGATCCGAATAGGACCTCATCCTATACTTTAAAGAAATCTAAAGTATGGGCTCAGGGTTTTCCGAGGTCCCCTTCTTCTCCTTGAGCGTATAGCCTGAGAGAATCGAAACTATAGATACCGGTATTGTGATAATCTCCCCAGACCAGGTTTACTGCGTATCTTCCTACCTTTGAGAAAGAAAGAAGCTTCGCCTCCTTGATGTTTCCGGTAGTGGCCCCAACTTTTCCTCCGTGTCCACCCCTGCAGACTACGCAAGGACATCTTCTTCTCAATTCTAAGAGGGAAAATTCGGAGAGGACTCCGTCCTTCCATTCTATTCGGAGTGTTTCTTCGTCGAAACTAATGATATCCGGAGTAGTCGCTTTTAAACTTAAGCTCATCTTATCTAGGCAGCTTCAGGATCTGTTTGCGAAAGGTCCCGATCGGAGTTCCGTAAGTGATCTTTTCGTTCACATGCAGATCTGCAAAATCGAATGTATCCCGTTCCAGGATGAGAATGACAGTAGAACCCATTTCGAATCTTCCAAGCTCCGCGCCCTTCTCGATCATGATGGAAACATCCTTATAATCTTCTTCCTTAACGGTCCTGATCAAAGTATTCGTGATGATCTTTTTGTCATAGGTGACTCGGATCCTTCCCACATTCGAGGCTCCCACCTTGATCACCGCTACGAGCCCGTATTCAGTCTGGAGGAATGTGATCAATCTTTCATTCTTAGGGAATAAACCTCTGATCCCGAACACTGCCAATTCGTTCACCGGAAAGAGTTTCCCAGGTTCATAATAATATCCTAATATTCTCCCGTAGGCCGGCGAATGGATCCTATGATAATCCTGAGGGGAAAGATAGAAGGTGATATATTTTCCGTTCTGGAACTTGGAAAGGTATTTCTCCCCGCCCAAAAGCTCCTTCAAATTATAATCCACTCCTTTAGCCTGCAGGATCACCTGATCGTTGATGTCCCCAAAACCGGTGATCTTTGCATCCACAGGAGAGACCGCCGCGTTCTCTCCGGAGTCGATGATCCTTGCACCTGCCTTCAAGGCTCTGGTAAAAAACTGATTTAAGGAATTGTATTCCTCAATTTCCAAAGCGGCTTCGTTTACATTGATCTTATAAGCCTTAGCAAATGCCTTCAAGATAGGGATCATGATAAAGCGGGGAAGACGCAAAGATGCCAGTATCCCGAAAAGTAGGGAAACCAGGTTCTTAGGCAGAATGGAAAGAAGAAGCAGATAAAAATCCTTGAAGATCTCATAACGTGCTCCTCCCTCCAAGAATTTGCGTAGCTCAGCCTGAGCCACCTTTGCCAAGAGAACCAAGCTGATCAGCACAGGAACTGCAGTGATCAAAGCGAGTCCATATCCTACCCCGAAGATCTGCAGTAATACTTCTTCTCCGTATTTTACATAGGCATAGGCCGAACCGAGCAAGGAGGCGATAAATAGGATCCGATATGCGTTCGCAAATTTTTCTCCGAAAATATACCTAGCATTTTGTTCTCCTGTGTAAAACCAACCGGAGATGGCAACAATGGTAAATACCAGGAAGGAAAGGATTAAAGCGAGTCTCGCAGGGTCAGTAGGTCCTTGGATGACAATGCTCAAGAAGTTACGGACCGAATCCAGATCCTTTACTCCGAAGGAGTATAACGCATAGATGACCAGAGTCGCCATCACGAATCCTTCGAAGAAGGTTGCGAGCATACTCACGATCCCTTGCTTTGCGGCGGAATCCGTGCGTACCACTCCGGCCACTCCCGCACTCTTACCTATCCCGGTCTCTGTGGAGAGGAAAAACATTCCGGTTCCTGTACTAAAGATCCTCGCAAGCGAGAATCCTCCTCCGAGCAAAACGGAAAGAGGCTGAGTTGCATCCTTGCCTACCACTTCCAAGAAAGAATAGAAGTTCGTAAGATGATCCCGAAATAAGAGGATATAACTTATGAAAAACAGGATCAGCCCAATGGGAGCTAAATAAGAAGATACTCGTCCGATCCTGCGGATGCCACCTAATACGATAAAAACGACAACGATAGACACAAGGACTGGCACAGTCATTCCTTGGATATCTAGACCGTTATGTGCTAGGAATGTGGCGCCCAAGATAGGAATGGATCCACCCATAGAAAGCACAGTCAAAAGACAGGCCAAAGAGAAAGCGATCGCGAGCCATCTTGCCTTCAGTGCTTTTTCGATAAAATACATGGGTCCCGAAAGATAGCGACCGCTCTCCAACTTGATCCGGAAACGGATCGCAAGAGTAGAAGAAACGAAACGAAGAGGCATGATGAGAAAACTAGAAAGCCAGATCCAAAGAAGCACTCCCGGTCCGGCAAGCACCAAGGCCAACGCGGAGCCGAGCACGGCGCCCGGTAATAAAGAGGAACCAGTTCCTGCATAGAAAGCTTGCGAGTGTACTAAGCGACCTCGGGAACCTTTGTAATCCATGTTTCCCGAAAAAATCTTTATCGCTAAAAATAAAAATCGTACTTGAGGGAACTTTAATCGAAATGTGAGGTACAACCCAATGAAGAGAAGGAAATAGAAATAGGGCTTAAGTAGATCCAGGTCCAAGAATGGAAAAAGTTTAGTAGTCAGCATCTCAGGTCAATATGTCCTTACAAATAAGGCTTTTAGAATTTAACCCCGGGAAAAACCTAAGCTTGCCGGGTTCCTACACAGTTTTCATGCATCGAATCCCAAAACCACTCATTTTTAAAATTAGCGACTGTCCTAAAAGCCATCCTTTTTACCTGGGATTTTTGGCCTTCCTCAGCCTCATGATTTGTTCCTCTTCTCTGCGTGCAGAAGATGAAACCGTCACTCATCCTAAATTGAAAGAACTTCCGGAGAACAAGGTTCCTGAAAAAGCGGATCGTTGGGAATTCGGAGCAAGATTCGGCTTCGGCTTTAGAGGTCCCAATCGATTCGATCAAAACCTGAACGGATTTACTTCCAATTTAGATCCCAGGATCCCGAGCCAAACAAAGGTGCATAATACTCGCGGAATGTACCAAGAAGAGTTTCTTGCGAGAACACGATTTGGAGAAGGATTCAAGGTGGGATTCATAGCAGGATCCAGGACCTTCGATAATTTCGGCATCACGAATCTTACCTCGGAACCATTCTATACGAGACTGGATTTTCAGATGTACAGTCTCTATTTCTTGGGAATGGTCTGGCAGGAAGGAAGATTGAATCGATACTTCCGATGGGAAACGGGACTAGGGCTCGGTTATGCGAGAGCTGCTTGGCTCACAAATGGATTCGCAACCGACGGAAAGAGCTATTACCAAGAAAACGGGGACATGAGGGGAAATGGTTTGGAATTCCGTTTGGAAGGAGCCTTGAATACTCAAGTCAACGATTCGGTGACTCTCAGCTTCGGTGCCTATCTTTCCTGGATCAATATCACTTCCTTTGACGGCTCCTTTAATGGAGACACCTCCAGTTTCTATGTCAGACAAGACGGAAGAGTCACTCCTTTAACGGAATCCAATAACCAAAGTAATATTCTACTATCGAACCAATTCTCCAGGAAATTGGATATGCAGTCCGCTTATGGCGGACTGTTTTTCGGAGTAAATTACAAATTATAAATATAGTTTACTTAGGCGAAGTCGGATCGATCAGATCCGGATGCTTAGGTGCATTCTTATATTTAGGATCTTCTACCTTATCTTTCATTTTCCTTAGGGTTTCGTAAGGAATATCGACGACTACGAAATTCGCTATTGAGGTAGGAATGCTTCCTCCCGGTTCGCTATGGACTTGGTAGGTAACTTCGACACCGTCGCTTACCGGAACGAATTTCCAGTATCCTTTGATAGTGCCTCTAACGTAACCTTTCTTTTCGGGGACCACATTCGCAACGGGTCTCATTTGATAGGTAACGGCTCCGGTGTTTTTGTCTTGGATCAGAGTGGAATGTATTACGAAATCGCGATCATCTAATGGCCAAGGCACTCCGTTCAGGATGTAGATATATTTCTCTTTTGAATTCAAGACTTTGACAGCTTCCGATTTTTTACAATCCTTCAGCCAAGTGGTATAATTCGGATTGTCCTCCATAAGAGCGACGATCGTGTTCAGATTCGTTTTGAGCTTTGTCTTTCCTCTAAACTCTTTTAATTCGGAACCTTCGACCGATCTAGTGTGGACCGTAATCCCGTTCTTATCCTTCTCCAAATCCCAGGCAAACATCTGCGCCGGAAGAAGAAGGAGCGCCACTAGTAAGCATATTCCTTTTCTCATAAATACCATCCTATCTTTTGCTCGTTCCAAAGAACTTTCATCCGACAATTTTTTATTTTCTAAAAATTTAAGATCAACTAGAAAAGAAGAATGGATCGAAAGGAATTGGACAAATAAAGAGCAAGAAAGGAAAGGGTATTTAAACGTTCGTTCAATCTATGTCTAAAAAACTAGGCTCTCTTTTGTACTTCAAAGGCTTCTGTAGATATTTAATAAGAAGGACCTTATTTCCCTTATCGTTGAACTTCACCACATCGAATACTTTACGGGTCATCATGATCCCTCGCCCATGAGTAAAGCTCTCCTCGTTCAGCTTATCCCCGTCGATATTCAAGACCTTCTTAAAATCGAAACCGTCTCCCTGGTCCTCAATCTCAAATCCGATCCTCTTTGCATTCAGCGAGTAGGCAACCGTCACACTTCTTGCCCCGTAGAAAGCCTCTCTCTGTCTCTTTTGGATGAATTCCATATAATTTCCGGACTTCATGGATTCTGTCTTCTCATCGAAGCTAATCCCTAGATTTCCATGCTCGATCGCATTGATCAACACTTCTCTCACGCAGGTTCGAATCGCTGTAATCACCTCGGAACCGGTAAACTGGCTCAAATTGGAAGTCAACTGACGACTCAGGATATCAGCGTTCCTAAGATAATTATTCACGGTAAAATGCATGCTTTCCGAAACCAAAAAGCGAGAAAGAATATCTTCTGAGATCTCGGAAACCTTTCCCAAGACCATTCTACCGGATTCACTCTCGAAAGACTGTAAACGGATCTTTACAGGTTTAGGTTCCATTACATATTTCTGTTTGAATTCGGAATGGAACTCGACTGTCTTTCTCGTCTTCAAGTGTTCCTGCAGCTTTTCCTCCGCAAGAAGAAGAACGATCGAATCCTCTTGTCCTTCTACAGAATAGATCAGATCCAGAAAATTCTTCTCCTCCACTTCAAGAGGACGATAACCTGTGAGACGGGAGAGTGTACGATTTGCATCTTTGATCTTCCCCTCTTGGTCCAATGTAAGAAGAAGTTCCTCCGCTCCCTCGAATAAATTCCGAAATCTTAACTCCGACTGTTCGATCGCGTGCTTGGCATCGTTCAGATCCTCCACCTTAGAAGAAAGATCCTTGGAAAGGCTATTCACTCTATCCGCCAAAGCCAATGCCAAAAGAAGAACATGCAAAGAAGTCCCAATCTCTACTCCCCAATAGGCGATCGTGAGATGATGAGAGACCCAATCCGAGAATCTAAGAACGAAAAGAAGAGCACCCGATACCAAAGCGATCCACGCACCTAAGAAGAACAAAGCCGATCGAAGATTCCGAGTAAAGCCTTGGATCCCCAAGTATAAGATTGCTCCAAACGTGATCGTAGATAAAAAGATATAGATCGCAAGTCCGATCCCGAACGGGATAAAATAACCTAGAATAGTCAGTATATAAGATAAATTAGATATTACTTTGAGTATTCTGTCGGAGCCGGGATAATTCTCACCCGCATCGAAATAGCACCGTACAAAATTCGCAGTCATCCCTGCCACAAGGAAACTAAAACAAGTAACTATATTGCTTGCCCAGTCCACTGCATTCGGCCAAAAGAATTGGAATGCATAACCGTTCAAGGACCATTGCACCAATATTCCGGAGGCTACATATAAAAAGAAGGCGAGATAGGTCCTTTCCCTTGTAGATAAGAATAGGAACAAATTATACAAGGCCATCACCATCAAGGAACCGAAATAAAGTCCGAGAAGGATCTGTTCATTGCTGATCTTAGGAAAGAAGTCTTCTGCCTTATATGCAAAAACCGTAAAGTTTACGGAACTCTTTGTCTCTATTTTTAAATAGACCGTATCTTTTTCACCGGATCTCAATTCCAACGGGAAACTAGGAAATCGATATTGGATCGGTCTTTCCCGAAATGGGATTCTATCCCCTCCTCGAAAGATTACTGTGTCCCCCTTCGATCCCAAAAATAATTCCACGTGATCCAGTTGACTATAGTGAATCTCCAAGATCCAATCCACAGTCTCGGAAGAAAGATTTTCGACCGGTATCCGGAACCAATGCACATGGGAGGAATAGCCAAGAGAAGAACCGGTGAGAGGAATAAATTTTTGCCTTCTCATTTCTGCGAAGGAGGTTCCCCCTTTTTCATCGATCCAAACCTCCGCAAAAGGAAGCATGGAGGTGCCGTCTTCCGGAAGAGAGCTGGGATCGAAGGAAAAAATAGGAAGGCTATAGAAGAATAGAAAGGCGGTTGCAACGAGCCTGAAAAAAACCCGAAGAACGTCCGTTGCCAGTCTGTTAAAAATCTCTTTCACTCTATCGAAAACCGGAGGGAAAACTTTGACTGGGCCTCCCGCTGCACGCAAGTCAAAATTCTCTCTCCGGAAGGAAAGAAGAAATTACGCTTTCTTAACTTTAGAAGCGGCGTCCTTAATGAGTCCGGCTGCGATCTCGTTTCTTTGGATCTGGCTCGTTCCCTCATAGATCTGCAAGATCTTAGCATCTCTATAAAATTTTTCGACCGGATATTCTTTGGTATAACCATATCCTCCGAAAATTTGCACTGCATCGGAAGCCACTTGCACGGAAGAATCGGAAGCATAGCATTTCGCCATTGCCGAGAATTTCGCAGCATCCTTATGGAAGGATTGGGCGTACACTCCCGCCTTATAGGTGAGAAGCCTAGAACCCTCTATCTTGATGGCCATGTCGGCAAGCATGTGCTGGATCGCCTGGAAAGAAGAGATCGTAACTCCGAATTGCTCTCTTTCTCGAGCATATTCGATCGCCGCGTCAAATGCTCCTTGCATTAAGCCGACTGCACCCGCTGCAACTGCAGGTCGAGAAAGGATCAGTGTCTTGAACGCATGCAAGAATCCCATGTTTTCCTTTCCGCCGATCAGGTTCTCCGCAGGGACTTCGCAATCCTCCATGATCAGCTGTCTTGTTTCTGAGCAGCGGATCCCCAATTTGTCTTCTTTCTTTCCGAAAGAAAATCCCTTGGTCCCTTTTTCGATCACGAAACAGGAAATCCCTCTTGGGCCCCTATCCTTATCGGTCATTGCAAATACAGTATAAAGATCTGCTTGGCCGGCACTACTGATCCATTGTTTGGTTCCGTTTAGAACGTATCGATCCCCTTTCTTCGTAGCGGTAGTGGCCATAGCAGGCACATCGGATCCTGCTCCCGGCTCGGACAATCCGAACGCAGCGGTCTTTTCCCCGGTAGCGAGAAGTGGGAGCCATTTGTCTTTCTGCTCCTTGGTACCTCCCACGTCGATAGGAAGGGCTCCGAGTTTTGTAGAAGTAAACGCGGTATTCACTCCCAAGCATCCCCAAGAAACCTCTTCTGCCAGAACGATACCACCCATCATCCCATAGCCCAAGCCTCCATGCTCCTCGTCGAATAGAGCCTGATAAAGACCTGCTTCTTTAAATTTCTGTAATATAGCTTTAGGATACTCGTTATTTTCGTCATAATGCATCCGGTTCGGGACAACTTCTTTTCGGACCACGTCCCTAACCAAGTCTCTGAGCTGTAGTAATTCTTCCGGTAAATCAAATTGAAATGCTGAATTCAAGATCGCCTCCTGGGCCTCTATTTTTCGAACCGTATGGTCGGATTCCTGTGCAAGAATGCAAAACCGGACCGCATAGAGCAAGCAAGCTTATGGTAAAAGAGCTTGCAAATATTAGTTTTATACGCTAACTAAAAGGGACTGAACCCTCAGAAGGTTGCAGATAGAAGCCAGGCCACGATCGCCAGATACAAGAGGCTCGTCAGGAAGAATTGGCTGTCTGCTTCATAAGCGGATTTCTGGATCTGAGACTGACCGAATCTTTTCTTAGTCTCTTCGAATTCCAGGCCAAGTTTCTTAGTATCTCGTAAGAACAGTCTCTCCCCGATCCTGAATTGCTTGCCTTGCTTATCTTTCAAAAGAAAGATCGCAGTCCGATTGAAATGGAACATGTAATAAGAAGAGATCTCGGTCCAATTCAGTTTCCAGGCGGTCCATGCCGATCCGAAGAATCGAGGGAATATCCTCAATTCTACACCTTCCTTATCTAGGATCACCTTTCCCTTTTGCACGGAATATAGGAAGGCAACCACGCAAAGAAATACCGAGATCAGTTTGTATTCCTGGCCTTTCAGAAAAGAAAGTACATTAGAAAACCAAGATATAGAATCCAGATACCCGCGAACCGCCGCAAATTCCAAAATCCGAAGAGGAATAATAATACTGACCAAATAGATGAGCGGACGGATGGTAATAGGACGGACCTCGTATACGAGTTTATCTGTTTCGTTCAATCTTGATCTTCCTTAAGAGAATTGGATAAAAAGAATACAACCCAGAGCGGCAAACTTCAAAACTTCCCATCTCCAAACATTCTTTCTTCCGTCCCATAAGAGTCCCAAAGAAAGAAGTGCGAGAAGGAACCAAAGTCCAAAGCCTAAGAAAACCCCTGTTTGCACTTTTCCTAATTTAATGAGTTTTAATAAATAAACCGAAGAAGCCGCAAGAAGTAAAAATTGCAGTATCCCGTACAATTTAGCCGATCCGGAAATTTGCGGGTCGTATTTTCTATACTTAGCACGATCGATTTCCGGGATCTTCTTCTCCCCACCTAAAGAGTTCGGTCTCCAGTCCGGCTTCTTGACCAAAAGAAGGAATTTATCCTTCCAGCTTGGAGTGCTCTTCACTAGCTCCCAAAGCGAAATGTATACATGGAAATTCGCCCAGATCGGATTGAAGGTAGGCAGAGGCTCTGTCAAACCATAGATCGGCTCCTTCTTCTCCTCCGCGTATGTACCGAACCATTTGTCCCAAAGAATGAGGATCCCACCATGGTTCTTATCCAAATATTCCGGATCTCTTCCATGATGCACCCTATGATGAGAAGGAGTGAGAAGAACCTTCTCCATCCAACCCAATTTTCCGATAAGCCGAGTGTGGACCCAGAACTGATAGATCTTCAGAAGACCATGACAAAGAAAGAACATCCACCAAGGAATTCCGAGCAGCGCTAAAGGAAGGTTGAAAGCATACTCGAAAACCCTTTGCACCATGGATTGGCGCAAGGCCACAGTCAGATTGAATTCTTCGCTCGAATGATGAGTGACATGACAGGCCCAGAGAAAGTGCACTTCGTGAGTAGCCCTGTGGAACCAATAGTAAATAAAATCCACGGCAACCAAAACAAAGGCCCAGGCAAGAAAAGCGTCTCCCCGAAAAAACCAACCGTTCCCATCCCTTCCCAAAGGAGAAGCACTCGGAAACTCGGATACATGGAAGATAGATTGTAAAGAGAAGAATATCCTAATTTTCTCATACAGGAACAAGGCGCCGATCGTGATCAGCACCCCGCTCATGGAGTAAAGAATACCGGTGGCTAGATCGGTAACCGAATCGTTCCAGCGGTAGACTTCCTTTCTTCTTCCCCAGAGAGATTCCAAAAGCACAAGCCCAAGGAAGAAGGGAACTGCCTTATCTATCAGAGATTCTTCCATACGAGTCCTTATTATCGATTTGCAGTATTCAGGAACTTAGCGAGTTTTCTCACAAGAAAGCGAGGAGTAATGCGAACGGATTGGGCCATGACCTTATTCGCGATCCCGGAGACAACTACCGCCTTTCCGGATTTCACTCCATTGTATCCTACTCTTGCTACGTATGCAGGATCCGCTTGCGGAACTAAGCCGCTATTCAGGATGGCGGACTTATCCATTTCCGCTCTTTTAAAGAATTCTGTTTTAGTAGGACCTGGACAGAGACAAGTGACCGTTATGCCGTCTTTTCGAACTTCTTCCGCAAGCCCTTCCGAGAAGAATAGAACGTACGCCTTAGATGCATAGTAATTCGTCATCAGTGGACCGGGTTGGAAGGCGGCAGTCGAGGCGACATTCAAGATCTTACCGGAATGTCTCTCCCTCATTTCTTGGACAAACAAATGAGTCAGCTCTACGAGAGAAGTAACATTGACCTGGATCAGATCCAATTCTTCCCGAAGATCCAAAGCATGGAACTTTCCGTTCGTACCAAAGCCTGCGTTATTGACTAAAAGATCCACAAGGGCCTTTTTCTTCTTAGCAAAGTCGAAGATCTTTTTAGGCGATTTGGGATCCGAAAGATCGGCGGAAAGGATCTCTACTCCGGCTCCGAGACTCTCCATTTCTTTTTTTACCGAATTGAGGGTCTTGGTATTTCTTGCTACTAGGATCAGATCGTATCCGTCCTTAGCTGCCAGTTTTGCGATCTCATATCCGATCCCGACAGTTGCGCCGGTAATCAATGCGGTTTTTTTCATGCTACTTACAATTTCCTTTCAAAAGAGACCTGCTCTCTCGTTCGGTTGCCAATATTAGATTCGGATTTGTACTTAGGAAAGAAGAAAATGGGATCGACCAGGTAAGAAGGAACGAACATCTACCGCAGATCTGAAAAAGGCTTTACCGTTCCGGTTCTACTCGTATGATCTTGAACTCTTATGATGAAGCTCTACGGTTATCCGATCAGTAATTATACGAATAAAGTCAAATTGGCACTCTTAGAAAAGGGCTTGGAGTTCGAGGATGTTCGCATAGGATTTTCTCAAGAGGAAGAATTCCTAACGAAAAGCCCGATGGGAAAGATCCCGTATCTGGAAGTGGACGGGAAGTATCTCTTCGAATCCCAAGCCATCCTAGAATTCCTGGACGAGGCCTACCCGAATACGAAACGATTGATCCCTAAAGATCCTTTCGAAGCAGCCCATGTTCGCTCCATCATATCCGTGATCGAGAATTATATCGATATTCCCGCCCGCAAGATCTATACGAAGATCGTAGAAGGTGTGGAGATCACTCCTGAGACAGTGGAGTCCGCAAAACGATCCATGCAAAAGGGAGTAAAAGCTCTTTCTAGGATCGTGAAATTCTCGCCCTATATCGCAGGAAAGGAATTCACTGCAGCAGATTGTTCCGCATTCGCCACCTTTTCGATCATTAACGATCATATTGGAGATTGGATCCATCCGAATCCTTTAGACGCTCTTTCCGGCTTAAAGGAGTATTTGGAAATGATGTTAGCCGATCCAAACGCTGCCAAGGTGGATAAAGCGAAATCCAGCGTAATGAAAGCCTTAAAGAGAATTCGAAAATAATTCTCAACTGAGCCGATCTCTAGATTTTTGTGCGCTGCGCTTCTTTGACCGGAAAATCATAGGGAAGACACAGTTTCAAAAAATCTGGTTGACTGGTCCGGTTCGCAAATTAACTTGCTGGTGTCTTTATGGAAGCAGAGAAAGTCATTTCCGTCCCGATCAAAGAACTTCCTCATTTAAAAGTGATCCTAGCCGGATGGTACAATTTTTTAAAGGATAGTTACGATCAAAAAGCGATCGATGCAAATTCCTTCAAGGACTCTCTTAAGACCAATGTGGTCTATAATATAGATTCAGACCAGATCGAATTGCTCCTTTCCGGAACTGAGCAGCTGCTCCAGAATTTCCGAAAAAAACTCTCTTAGAACTTTTCGATCTTTCCTGTAGAAATTGCCTAAGGTCCCTTAGGCAACTAAATCATATAATTTTAATAAAGCATCCGGCTCGGGATCTCTCCCCAAGAATCTCTTGAATAGGACCATTGCATTTTCGGAGCCACCCTTCTCCAAAACCTCTGTCTTATATTTCAAAGCAAGGTCCTCGTCGAAGATCCCCTTGGAACGAAAGGCGAAGAATGCATCCGCCGCAAGCAATTCCGCCCATTTATAACTGTAATAGCCAGCCGCGTATCCTCCGGAGAAGATATGGCCGAACCCATTCTGGAATTTATTATAACTAGGCGGGGTCATCACGCTAACTTCTTTGCGGACCTGATCCAGAATGTTTTGGACTTCTTCTTCGGAATGTTTTTGTAAATGGATGCGTATATCAAAGATGCCGAACTCTAATTGTCTCACGACTCCCATTCCCGCCAGAAAATTCTTGGTATCCTTCAACTTTTGGGCAAGCTCGCTAGGCATTGGCTTACCTGTCTCATGATGGTATGCAAAGAAGCTTAAGACCTCCGGTTCATACGCAAAATTCTCCAAGAACTGAGAAGGGAACTCCACAGCGTCCCATTCTACTCCGTTGATCCCACTCACAGGAGGCTCGTCTATCTTCGCGCAAAGATGATGAAGTGCATGGCCCATTTCGTGGAAGAAGGTAACGACATCGGAATGTTTGAGTAAAGAAGGAGCCCCTTCCTTGGAAGGAGGAAAATTACAGATCACAAATGCAGAAGGAAGAATGCGCTTGCCTGTGAGCTGGTTGCGAGTCTCCCAATGATTCATCCAGGCACCGCCCTGCTTATCCTTTCGTGCCTCCAGATCCAGATAAAGACGGGCCACGGTTTCCTTTCCGTTCTTTACATGAAATACTTCCGTTTTAGGGTCCCAGATAGGAGCTTCCGCCCTTTCGAATTTCAGTCCCAGCAATTTCTCTAAGAAGGAAAAAGCGCCTTTGACTACGGTATTTTTCTCAAAATAGGGTCTTGTCTCTTCTTCGTCGAAATCATATAAGGATTTCTTTAATTTCTCGGAAACATAAGAAGAATCATAGGCCTGCAGATCTTGTATTCCTAAACCCTTGGCAAAGTTTTGCAATTGGATGAATTCCTTCTGAGCGACCGGCCTAGCCATCTTTCCGATCTTCTCCAAGAAAGAAAGGACCTGCTCCGGAGAATCTGCAACCTTAGTCGCTAAGGAAGATTCTGCGTAATTCGGATACCCTAGGATCTTAGCGGATTCATCTCGGAGACTCAAGATCTCTTCCAGGACTTTGCCGTTTTGCGGAGCTCTGGTCACATAGGCCTTATATAACTCTTCTCTCTTAGAGCGATTGCTCCCGTAAGCCATATAAGCGCTATAGCTCGGGAACTGAAGAGTGAAAGTATAGGTTCCGTCCTCATTTCTGTACAAGGCCTTATCGGATTCGGGGAGTTCCTTTACATCTTCCTCGGAATCTATCTTTAATTCGAAGGAATTGGTAGCGTCCAAAAGATTTTGGGAAAATTGATTTTGCAGATCGGAGAGACGAAGATGGATCTCTTGGATACGATCCTTCTCCATTGTAGGAAGTCCTACACCTCCTAACTTGAATTGGAGGATCGCATCCTCTAATACTTTTGCCTTGGGGCGATCTAGAACCTTCTTCTCCTTTTCATAAATACCGGAATAGGCCTTGTAGAGTTCCTCATTTTGGCTCAGTTCCGTATAGAATTCTGTGATTTCCGGAAGGATCTCGGTATAGTTTGCCTGTGTCTCCTCGCTATTCTTTACGCTGTTCAGGTGGGAAAGAACAGTAAACTCTTCCTGCAATTCTTCCATTACATTGTTTAAGGGTCGTATTACAGACTCGTAATTCGGATCCGACTTTGCCAATACTTCGGTCAATACCTGGCGAGCCTGTCCAATCTTTTCACGGACCAATTCCTTCTGAGAAGAAAGCTGAATATTGGGGAAGTCTCGAAACAAAGAAGAATGCATGGTTTACATGCTTCCAATTACTTGGATGGAAAGCATCTATTTTCCATCTTGACAAGATTGAAAAAGTCATTCGAATTCGGCCTTGGTCTCGTTCTTATGAAAGCGTATTTACTTCTTCTTGTCCTATTCTTAGTGATCGGATGTCAATCTCCTCCTCTTCCTGAGTTCAAACCTCCCGACTCGGTCTGTCCGAAAACGGATCTTCTTCTATTATCCCAGCCGGAGATAGATATCAGATCAGGCAATAGTCTAATCGCTGTTTATTGTAAGAATGATATCACTCCTTCCGGATCGGAATGGGAAGTGAGCCTGGTCTTCGAAGACGAGATCCATCCGAATTCCTGGAAGGATTTTTTCTATAGGATCTATAGAAGGATCAAATACGGAAGGAATTACGATATAGAATCTTTCACGATCCATCTAGAACCGGATGGTAAGACATTTCAATTGGATCTGAAAAACGTGTATTCTGGAAGCCAAACCTTCTACCAAGATCCTGTGGAACATAAGGATAGTGTTCTTGCTTCCGCTAGCCTGGAGAATAAGAACGCTCTACCCATCGTATATGTGAATACTTGGAACCATATGTTTGGGGAGAAGGATATGAACCCCGATCTTCAAAAACAGGAGCATCTGCTCTCCGAGTTTCGATTCGGTTCCAGGCGACAATTGGATCTGTATTTCGGATCTCGCTAGCCGAAAAAGCCTTTTCCGAGAAAAGCGGCCCGAAATCCTGGAAGAAACTAAAAGAAGAGGCAGGATCTCTATGTCAAAAATCCCTACTTCCCCCTTTGCGGAATTGGGTCCAAAAACTCCAGTAGACACCGGAAAAGTGAAACGGGGAATTTACGGCAGATATCTGGAAGAATTTACAGAAGGAGCTATCTTCGAGCATCCTAGGGAACTTACGATAGATCGTTCTTTCGCACAAGAATTCGCAACCACATACATGGAAGCGAACCCTCTTTATCTCTCCGCTCCATACGCTCAGGCTCACGGATTCAAGGACTTATTAGTTTCCCCTTTAATGGTGTTTAACGTAGCACTCTCTCTGGGAGTTCAGAACGATTCTGAAAAGGCTCTTGCCAACCTCGGATACTATGATGTTCAATTCTTGAAACCCGTTTATCCGGGAGATACGCTTTCCGCTAAGACCAAGATCCTAAAAATAGACGATAAGGGTGCGGATAAACCAGGTATCGTTCACGTTAGAACTCTTTGTTTGAACCAAAACAGGGAATTGGTCCTTCAATATGAAAGAAAGATCATGATCTATCATTCTAATGGAAAACCGAAAGGAACTCCTAAGCCTGTGATCAAGGATGCGTTTTTTCCTGAGACAGATAGTCCTAACATAGACCTGCCAGAATTAAAGCTTCCGAAAGGATTCGAGACTTCTACTTGGGCGGATACTTATTTCGAAAGCTTCGAACCGGGACAGATCTATATCCACCAAAACGGAAGAACGATCACCGACGAACATTTCGCGTGGACATATAGGGTCGGGAACACTCACCCACTTCATTATGATAAATTGTATTCAGCGGGAATTTCCGGCCCCATGGGAGGAGAGCCAGTGGTATATGGAGGACTTGTTTTCGCATGGCTTTGCGGACTTGCGTCACGCGACACCACTGAGAACGTTCTCTGGGATCTTGGCTTTACCGAAGGATATCATACTCAGCCTTCTTTTAGCGGAGACACAGTGACTGCGATTTCCAGGGTTCTTTCCGTGAAAGATAGAGGAACTGAATTCGGAATTCCTGCCGGAGAAGTCCATATCCAATTCATCGGGCTCAAGAATATCAAGGCGAACGACGCCTACGAGAAATTCGGAGCAGACCTGTTCTTGAAAGAGAACGATAAGAAGAAACACGGAAAAGAAAAACTTCCTGAGAAAATCTTCGAGATCGAGAGAAAGATCTTAGTTAAGAAGAAATTCTAGGCCAGCGTCATTAGAGGAACGGAACTTCCGTTCCCCACGCAATTCAAGCGAAGCACGCCCCCACCCAATCTCGCGACCCATAGGAAGCGAGATTACCGGTATCACTTGGAATGGTGTTCTGCTCTCTACGGATCGCAGAACAGGTTTGCTGAACCAAGTGAAGCAAAATTTCAAATCTTGAAGTGAGATCGAAAGTAACAGTTCCCACATGGTGGGAACTTCTTAGCTTTCTAATGTTGCGCTCATAGAACCCTTGGAGGCAGGAAGCAATGGGTCGGGTCCGTAATTTAAGATAAGATCTTGGATATGCTCTGCATGTTCCAACTCGCCCGCAAAGACAACAGTCTTCTTTTGGGCATCCACTTCCACAGCATGACCGAATGCCTGCTCAGGTGTCATCTTGCATACATCCATGAGCATGGTGATCACATATTCGTACGTATGCTCATTGTCATCCCAAAGAACGACTCTCCAAGGTCCTCCGGTATAGACCGGGTCTTCCGTGGTTGTTTCTTCTACTGTGGGGGAACCAGGCATAATGTAGAACCGAAAGACTGGCGATCCTACGATCGCCCTTTTGTTATTTGGATTGGACTGCTTTTTTAGCTAATTCCGTTATGTTTTTGGATCTGAGACCGAAATAATCCAGAAGGCCGGACCAGGTTCCCGATTTTCCGAAAGTATCCTTCATTCCCAGTTTCAAGACCCGGACCGGATATTCTTCCGAAAGGAATTCGCTCACCGCAGAACCAAGACCTCCGATCACATTATGCTCTTCGCAAGTGACTACGGCTCCGCATTGTTTAGCATATTTTAAAATAGCTTCTTTGTCGATCGGCTTGATGGTAGCCATATTCAAAAGAGTGGCTTGGATCCCTTCTGCCTCGAGCTCCTTTACTGCGATCATTGCCTCGTTCACAAGAACTCCGTTTGCAATGATGAGAACATCCTTTCCTTCTCTTAAGACCTCTGCCTTACCGATCTGGAATTTGTAGTTCTCTCTTTCTATGATAGGGACATTCGGACGTCCCACTCTCACATAAACAGGCCCCTTGTATTCCGCAATTGCATGAATAACTTGCTTGGTCTCGTTATAATCCGCAGGACAGATCACAACCATCTCCGGAATCGCTCTCATAGTAGCGAAATCTTCGATACATTGGTGAGAAGCGCCATCCTCTCCGACGGTGATTCCGCCGTGAGAAGCCACAAGTTTCACATTTAAGAAAGGATAGACTACGCTGTTACGAACGACTTCCCAAGCCCTTCCCGATAGGAACATGGCAAAAGAAGAAGCGAACGGAACAAAACCGGACAGTGCCAGGCCTGCGGCATGACCCACCAGGTTTTGTTCGGCCACACCCACGTTAAAGAATCGATCTGGGAATGCCTTAGCGAATTTATTCGTTTTGGTCGAACCGGAAAGATCCGCATCTAAAACTACTATATCCTGGCGGGAAGCGCCTAACTCATGTAAGGCGTCTCCGTATCCGTCCCGAGTCGCTTTTTGGTCTGCTGTGGATGTGGAAACTGCTCCCATTAGCCTTTCAATGCTCCCGCTTTATCGGTTCTTTCCCAAGTGAAGGTATTTCCGGATCTACCGAAATGCCCGTAAGCAGCGGTTTCTCTGTAAGTTCTTCCTTTTTCCAACAATTGCAAGGACTCGATGATCCCGCGTGGGGTCAGTTTGAAGTTGGCACGAATTCTTTTTACAATCTCTTCTTCGGACAGCTTTCCTGTTCCGAAAGTATCCACGTGAACCGAAACAGGCTCAGCAACACCGATCGCATATGCCAATTGCACTTCGCACTGAGAAGCAAGGCCCGCAGCCACTACGTTCTTAGCGATATATCTTCCCATATATGCAGCAGAACGGTCCACTTTGGAAGGATCCTTTCCGGAGAAGGCGCCGCCACCGTGACGTCCGTATCCACCGTAAGTGTCTACGATGATCTTACGTCCAGTCAGACCAGTATCTCCGTGTGGTCCACCGATGATGAACTGACCGGTAGGGTTAATAAAGTATTTCGTATCTTTTAGGAAGTTCGCAGGGATTACCTTCTTGATACATTCTTCGATGACCGCTTCTTCGATCTTCTTATGAGAGACTTCAGGAGTATGTTGGGTGGAAATAACTACGGTGTCGATACGGACAGGCTTTCCATTCTTATACTCTACAGTCACCTGAGACTTAGCGTCCGGACGAAGCCAATCCAGCTTCTTGCTATGGCGAAGGCCCGCCAAATGATGCATTAATTCGTGAGAATAATAGATCGGCATAGGCATGAGTTCCGGAGTTTCGTCGATCGCGAATCCGAACATCAGTCCTTGGTCCCCTGCTCCTTGCTCCTTGAAGAGACCCTCTCCCTCGGTAACACCTTGAGAAATATCAGGACTTTGCGCATGAATATGAGAGGAAACCACTGCAAACTCAGCGTCAAAACCTAAGGAAATATCATTATAGCCGATATCCTTGATCACATTTCTTGCGATCTCTTGAGCGTCTATCTTGCCCTTGCTTGTGACTTCTCCCGCAATTACTACTAAGTTAGTAGTTACTAAGGATTCGCATGCTACCCTAGATTTCGGATCCTGGGCTAAATACGCGTCTAAGATCGCGTCGGATATCTGATCGCAAACCTTGTCCGGATGTCCTTCTGATACGGATTCCGAGGTAAAGATGAAGTCTTGCAGGGACATTTAGGTTCAATTCCTATCTAGTTGATTTCTGTGGGCGAAAATCTTTGTCGCTTAAAACTAAAAACCTAGCCAAGTCGTCACTGTCAAGTGAATCCGATCCGGATTCAGACACCTAAAAACAGCCTTGTAAGGGAATTTTAGTCAAAACTGGAGAAATTGGTTTGTAGGATTTATACGGTGAAAAAAGCATTTCTTAGATGAAAATTCGGGTCTCCGATATCAAGGTCAAGAATCGCATTCGCAAAGAACTTGGCGACCTTCAAGGTCTCAAAACTTCCATCCAAAATCTTGGGCTTTTACATCCGATCATTATTGACTTGGATAATAAATTGGTCTCCGGCGAAAGAAGGCTTGAGTGCGTAAAGCTTTTAGGCTGGGAATATGTCGACGTTCGCATAGTCGACGTTAGAAGCAAAAAAGAAAGAGTCCTGATCGAGGCCGAAGAGAACAACGTGCGTCTTCCTTTTACTGCTGAAGAACAGGAAAGAGCCCAAAAACTTTTAAGAAGATATTCAAATACTGGGATCTTCGGTAGGATCTTCGCCTGGCTTATGGATCTATGGGAATGGTTCTGGTCCTGGATCTTTAAAAGTTAATCGCATTTCCATAACGAACACTTTTTCAAAAGATTCGTTATGGAGTAAATTCCCTCTAATCCGATTCCCTTCTCTATTCTATTTCACAGAACCAGTTATACGATCCCTGAATAGTGATTGCTAAGAGAAGCAAAAGCGATCCGAAGAACACGGGAAAAATATTTCCACAATCAAAGTAAAACCTAGATCGCAAATTCGATTTAGGCGGCAATTTTTGCACCGCAAAAGAACCATGGAAACAAAAATTTATTAATTAGATTTACAAAAAGGAATCTCTTCTCTATCTTGAGCAATCCATACCAAGGAGATCTCTCGAATGAAAAAATCTTCGATCCTTATAATCTCTACCGCTATATTGGTCAGCTTTGCTGCTTGTATCGGTGGACTCCCCGGCTTACAAAGTAATTTTGTAGTTGGTGAGCATGAAATTCCCGGCGTAGGAACTAAGAAGCTTTTCGCACCTTATTCCGAAACTGTGAACTATTGGGGATACATCAAACCAGGACAAGCCGCTGACGCAGTTGTAAACGGAAAGAAATCATATTTCCTTTTTCTTTGGGTCCCAGCAGCTATCGTTGAACTCGGCGTTCGCTTAATTTCCCCTACCGGAGAAATCGGTGAGCCTGGAAGCGGCGACTTCGTAAGTGATGCTTTTAAAGCAGCTACTCCAGAAGAAAAAAGCATGCCAAACTGGTTCGATACTTGGATCCGTGTTGAGCGCTTAGCAGCTATTATGCCTAACCAAATCGAAGGCGCTGCAAAAGGTAAAGCTCTACAAAGTCTTGGAGACAATGATGACGGAGACGATACTTACAATGAAGAGCGTCACGCTAAGTACAACTCTTTACTTCGTATCCAAATCCCGAACATTCCTAAGAGCTTAGATGAACTGAAAAACATCGACACTAAAAAACTTTTAGTTCGCGGTCTTTACAGAATCACTTTCACTACTTACAAAGTAGGAGAAGTTAAAGGTTCTTTCGTAGCTACTGTAGGAGTTCTTGGCCCTCCAGGTACCCCAGGACTTTCTCCGATTCTTCACGCAAACCCTGCTGAATTGCAAAAATTAGCAACCGCTGCTGAAGAAGCTCTGAAAGCTGCTATCTCCGGAGAGAAGAAGTAATCCTTCTTTCTTTCTGATTAGCTTAAAAGCCGTCGGGAAACCGGCGGCTTTTTTATTTCCACTTACTTATACCCTTCCGAACTATATTTTCATACCCGTTTCTCTGTTCTTAACCTTTCTTGATATCGTAGCATCTTCCAATAGGTTCCTCTTTACTCCTTATTCATGAAATCGAATCCAAGAAGCATGAATAAAAAACGATACATCCTTCTATTTTTCCTTTCCTTCCTTTCGGATCGAAATTAAGGCTTCCAATAGAAGCCAAACATATTTGAACAAAAGTTCATTTAATACGGAGCCGACTCATGGTAGAAAATAATTACTTCCTCCAAAACGAAGACTTATTCCAGCATTTCGAATCCTTAATAGACTGGGAAGAGATCGTAAATGCCTTCGAACTTGGGTTCTTGGACAAACAAGAATACGACAAGACCGGCAAAGAAGAATTCGCATTGGCTCCGAGTAGCAAAGAAGAAGCATTAGAATTTTATAAATCTGTATTGGAGTCCGCTGGAGAGCTCGCGGGAAAGGAGATCGCGCCCATAGCCCAGAAAATGGATCTGGAAGGATTGAAATACAAGGATGGAAAAGTTGAATTCCCGCAAGCAATGATAGACGCAGTGAATAAGGTGAAAGAAGCAGGCATCCTTCCCTATTCTATTGGACGTAAACATGGCGGATTAGGACTCCCTTGTACGGTGCAGGCAATGCTCATGGAGATCTTTTCGAGAGCCGACGGTTCTCTCGCAATCGCCCTAGGTTGCATGAACTTAGCGGAAACGATAGAAAGGTTCGGCTCCGAAGAAATGGTAGAGAACTTCGTCCCTAAAATGGCCGCTGGAGAACTCTGCGGAGCCATGGCCTTAACAGAACCGAATTACGGATCGGATCTACCCAACCTGCAAACAAAAGCAATCAAGGGAGAAGACGGAGTCTGGCGGATCACAGGAGCCAAAAGATTCATCACTCACGGATGCGGGTTCGCGGACAAACCTTCTATCATTCTGACCTTAGCGAGGACAGGAACGCCCACCAGCGGAGCAAGAGGACTCTCCTTCTTCTTAGTGAGAAGCGAGGATGTGCAGATCGCAGGAATAGAGAAGAAGATGGGACTACACTGTTCTCCTACCTGCGAGGTAGTCTACGAAAACACACCAGGTATCCTCATCGGTGAAGAAGGATACGGACTAGTCAAATATTCCATGGCAATGATGAATGGAGCAAGACTTTCCATCGCGGGCCAGGCAATGGGAATCGGAATGGCCGCTTACGGAGAGGCCAAGAAATACGCGGAAGAAAGAGAGCAGTTCGGTAAGAAGATCCAAAATATTCCCGCAGTTCGCAAGATGCTCGAACTCATGGACAGAGAGATCTTAGCGATGCGTTCCATTCTACAAGAAGCATCCAGATCGATAGACCTGTACCATTGGAAATCGGAAAGATGGAAAGAACAGGGAATGGACGAAAGAGAGATCAAAAAAGACGAGGGGATCAAGAAATGGGAGAAGTTAGCAAACCTTTTCACCCCTCTTTCCAAATACTATATTACGGAACAAGCAAATAGGATCGCGTTCGACGCTCTGCAGATCCATGGAGGTTCCGGTTATACCTATGACTATGATATTTCTAGGATCTATAGGGATGTCCGGATCACGAATATTTACGAAGGGACCACTCAATTGCAAGTAGTGGCAGCGATCGGCGGAATCGTAACCGGCTTAGGGACCAAAGGCCTCCTAAGACAATATTTAGACGAAGAAATGGGTTCCTTCTCCCCAAGCACGGAACTCGTTGAGATCAGAGAGAAATTAGAAATATCTCATGCACTCTATGCTTCCCTAGAGAACGGAGAGAATAAGGATGAGGTTGCGTTCGAGCTGGTAGAGTCTGCAACAAGAACGATCATCGGCGTTGTATTAGAAAGAAGTCTTTTAAAACTGAACGGAGCCTCAAAGGAAAAGAGAGCAAGCTTAGTAAGAGCCTATCATCTAGACAGCCTGGCCTTATTAGAATACAATCGGATCCGGATAGAAAATAAGAGATCGAAAGTCTTAGCCTAAGACCTTCTTTCTTTTCCAATTCTCGATGATCTGATAGATCCTAAGCGGATAGATTAAGAATCGATCCACGAACATCATCAGAGAGAATATCTTAGAAGGAAGCACCTTCTTTCTATTCCACTCAATTCCCCGAACGACTGCGGAGGCAACTTGCGTAGGAGTTTGGGATGGAAATGGGACCGGCACCTTCTTTCCGGCGGTATCAAAGAAATTCGTTCGAGTTGCGATCGGATACACAATCATCAGTCTATGAGGTTCTTTTAATTCGAATTGAAATGCCTCCGTGAAGGAATGAACTGCCGCCTTCGTCGCCGAATACAACGCATATCCAGGAATAGAAAGAAAGCTCATCGCAGACGCGGTGATGATATAGTATACAGGATTCTTATATTCCGCCTGTACCTTTTGCAATCCGTAGATCGCCGAAAATACGTTCGTTTGAAAGATCTTCTCCATTCTCTTCCAATCCGGCTTCTTGATCTCCTCGTAGTAGGCAAATCCTGCGTTCGCATAAAATATATCGATCCCACCCAAGACTTTTTGGGCCTCTTTGAATATCTTATCCACATTTGCAGGTGCCGATACATCGCATTTAAAGGTAAGAACCCTTTTGTCCTTGATCCCTAAGCGAGAAGGATCCAGATCCACGGCGAGTATCTTAACTCCTTCGTATTGGAGGAATTTGATTAGAGTCTCCTTTCCTATACCGGAAGCAGCTCCAGTAATCACTATTCTTTTCCCGCGAATATCCATTTGGCCTTCCTATTTGAGATCGTAGTAGAATCTAATTTACAAGTAACAATTTGAAAAGCACAATTACTTAGATCTCAAATAGACGACAAATGTAAACGAACGTTCATCTCATTGAAGAGACATTTAAGAATATAAGGTCTCATACTTTATAAAAGTTTTTAAAAGAAAAAGATTTTCGTTTTGCATAAGAGAGGTTTTGTAAAAATATCTTTCCAAGCGAACTCATGATCCTCGTGTTTATATCGTCCAATCTTCTAATGTGTTTAGTTGGGATCGCCCTACTAGGTAAGACAGAATGACCCAAAGGTATTTTTATCGCCTATTCGAGGCAATCCACCGTAGGATCTCCTACACATTCTCCATAGTTTCTTTTTCTCTCACAGGCGCCTGGTTCGGAGCGGCTTATGCCTTCTTCTTCGGCTCTGCTACGATTCCGATGTTCTCCTTGCAATCCCATTACCCGGTCGTATTGATCTTTCTTGCCGCCACCGTTTTCGTAACCCTAATCCATGGAACTCAGTATGGACTACTGGCTCCTGTCGGACTCCCCGGATTAGAAGGTCATATCCAAAGGGTGAACCGAGCTCTTCATCCGAACTTCTCGCTGCGTCATGCGCCCTCTCAAGATCTGGACACCGTACTTTCGGATCTGATCCGATTGCCGACCCATAATATGATCTCGTCCTTTGGATACGCTTCTTTTGTGCTTCTTGCAGATGCGATCGCATACCTATTCCTTGGGTATGACCTAAAGGAACTTTGGTATATCTTCCTAGGCTGGCTTGCCGCCGTATTCGTATATTGCGGCTTCGCTTATATTATCACAGATTATATTACAGGACCGAAGAGAGTACTTTTAAAGAAAATACTTTTGAGTAGAGCCTATAATGTGAACACGCAGCCCGGGTTCTTAGGGCTCAAGGGAAAGTTCGGCTTCTTACTATCTCTTGTGCTTCTTTCCTTAACTGTCCTAGCAGTATATGTAAGCCTCGGACCTAAATCTTCCTTGGAGATCGTCGCATTTATCGGACTGACTTTCTTTGCGGCAACCATTCTGATCATTCTTTATTTTCAATCCATCTCCACCACCTTAGAGCAGATCAGTAAATCCGCAAACGACCTGGCAGCGGGAGGTCCGGGCAAACTCCCTCTCATATCCATCGATAAGGAGTTTTTAGGATTCGCCAGAGATTTTGCAAAGGCAACCGGAGAGATCGGCAGGATCCGGGAACATCTGCAATTCTTGGTGGAGGAAAAGACCTCCGAACTAAGAGAAACACTTCGCACCGTAGAAGAACTAAAAAGTCAACAAGATGGAGATTATTTTCTTACTTCTCTTCTTATCAAGCCATTGGGAATCAATAGGACGAGCGGCAAAAAAGTAAAAGTCGACTTTCTCATTCGCCAGAAAAAGAACTTCGTATTCAAAGGAAAGGAGAGCGAGATCGGAGGAGATATCTGCATCGCTCAGGAGATCCTACTCAGAGGAAAGGAATACACCGTATTCTTAAATGCGGATGCCATGGGAAAATCCCTCCAAGGAGCAGGAGGGATCCTCGTTCTAGGTGCCGCCTTCCATTCTATCCTGCAGCGAACTCTTACAAACGAGAGCACTTATTCACTCTATGCGGAGAAATGGATCAAGAACGCCTTTACGGAACTCCATAAGCTTTTCCAAGGATTTGACGGAAGCATGTTAGTATCCATGGTATTAGGGGTCTTGGACGAACAAGCAGGTCTATTATATTATATTAATGCTGAACATCCTTGGTCCGTTCTATATAGGGACGGAAAAGCCTCTTTCTTAGAGGAAACCTTGCAATATAGAAAACTTGGAACGCCTGGAATAGAAGATAGCCTAACTGTGAAGACCTTCCTTCTCGAGCCGGACGATGTGCTGATTGTAGGTTCGGACGGAAGAGACGATCTGGAATTGCAAGTAGAGAACGGAGAAAGGATCATCAATGAGGACGAATCCCTTTTCTTACGAGCAGTCGAGTCTTCCGAAGGAGATCTTCAATCCATTCTGACTAAATTAGAGGCAAAAGGAAAGATCACCGACGACCTTTCTCTCTTAAGGATCGGATACGACCCCGGAAAGGAATTCAAAAGATCCAAGGTAAGCAAGGACGTACAAAACTTAAGTGCGAAAGCAAAAGGATTTCTGAAGAATAAAGAGCTCACAAATGCGATCCGAGTCATTGAAGAGGCCTTGGGGCTTTCTCCGGAGAACCAAGTTCTAAAAAGAGATCTGATCCGATTGCATTATAGGAACAATGACCACCAAAAAGCATGTCGTTATCTGGAGACCTATGTGGAGGAGAATCCGGGGGATACTGATATGATCTATATTGCTTCTTTCTGTTTTAAGAAGATCGGGAATTTTACCAAGTCCTTAGAACTTGCAGAAAGGGTACAACTTAGAAATCCAGGGATACCGGCCAATCTAGTACATATTGCCGATCTGAATTTCAAACTAGGTCGTCCGGAAAAAGCCGCTCATTATGCAAGGCTTGGTCTAGAACTGGAACCGGAAAATCAAAAGGCTTCCGAGATCGTAAAAAGGATTGCGGAAGCGAATTGATCTAGAGCGCTCGTTATCCTAGAATATACTCCATATTTGCGCGAGCGGAGCCGTCCCCTAATTTCTGGATCTTGTCGGATTCTATTTTGAATTTTCCTTTTTTAGAGGACCAAGCCAAGTTTAACATCGCCTTGGCTACTGTCCTTGCCTGAATGGAGCGATACTTTCGGATCGGGCCGATCAAAAGGGAATTCAATAGAACAGCTACCACCTGCCCTATTTTTTCCCCCAATCTGAATTCTTTTCTCTCTCCGTCCAAAAGAGAAGGACGAAAGATCCCTACGGTCTCGAAATCGATCTTTGCGATCTCTTCCTCCGCTTGGCCTTTGACTTTATTATAAAATACGAATGAATTCGGATCCGCTCCCAAAGCGGTAACTACAAAGAAGGACTTGGCTCCCGCTTCCCTTGCTGCCTTTGCAAAGGAAACTACATAGTCCAGATCCACCTTCTTAAAATTCTCTTTTGTGCCTGCTTTCGCGATTGTCGTACCCAAAGTACAAAATGCGTCCGTAATATTCTTCGGAAAATTGCTCAAATGTTCCCAATCGGTAAGGATCAATTCCAACTTAGCATGGGTCCATTCCACTGGCTTGCGTGCGAGCAGATATACCTTGTCCCAATCCGGATCGATCAATAGTTCTCGGACCAGTTCTCCACCTACGAGACCTGTTCCTCCGGCCACGATTGCCACTCGATTCTTCATACTCCATCCTAGACCGGCTGGATCAAATACGATCTCGAATTCAGTTGAGAAGTTCCCAAGATACGTATTCTTTCTTCGATTTTATTCGCCGGCTTTTCTATTCTTCTTTCGCTCGATCTATAAGAAACGATTGAACCTAAAATGGAAAGGAGTATTTTAGGGAAGCTATGCCGATAAGAGACTATCTTCCGAAATTTCTTTGCAGAATTTTAGATACGACAAACCGAAATAAGATGGACGATTCAGTACGTTCCGTCTTGGAAAAAGAGGAACTAATGGGCGCCTACGTCTCTAACGTATTCCGCTATCTTCTTCTTCTCTTTTTCTTTTCACAGATCCTGGCGAACTTGCATTCGGGAAATATGACCGCAAATTTTATCGGAGTCGGGATATTTGCTCTGATCACTGTAGGGCATTCCATCTTGATCCGTACCAATTCGAAATGGGCTGTTAATGTTTTTAGTTATATTGCCTTGTTCTCCGACTTTGTATTGATCACAGGATTACTTCTCTACTATTCTCATGCCTCAAGCCCGGGAAATTACGGTTTCTTTATCAAGAACCCCATCGTGAATTTCTATCTCTTTCCTTTGGCTTCCTCCTTGATCCAGTTCAGGCTTCGTCTGGTCCTATTGAACGTGATCATGTTCTTCGGAGTATATTATGGAATACTTATATATGCCGCCAAGACCGGACAGATCTCCTTCTCAGGAGGCTGGCCTGAATACATTATGGGCCCGCATGTCCTATTAGGGGACGCCCTTGTAGGACGGCCCTTGGTATATTTGGTTCTCGCAGGATTTCTCTGTTTCGGTATCCTTAGGACCCTCATCATGATCCGACGAATAGGCGAAGGAGAAGCGCAAAGGTCCCTTCTCTCCAGATATTTCTCTCCGGGAGTCGTAGAGGAAATGATGTCCAATCCGGACGTCTTAGAAGGAAGAAGACAGACTGCCACCATCCTATTCACTGATATTCGGAATTTCACTGCACTGTCCGAGCATATGGATCCTTTAGAACTAAGCCAATTCCTTTCTTCTATTAGAGAAACCTTAACCGATTGTGTGTTTGAGTTCGGCGGCACTTTGGATAAGTATATAGGAGATGCGGTCATGGCCACCTTCGGAACTCCTTACCCTTCTGCAGATCCTGCTTCCGATGCGATCCGAGCCTTGCAATGCGGGCAGAGAATGCTGGAAAGACTAGGCGAGTTCAATCAGAAGAGAGAGGCAAAAGGCTTAGAGCCCGTAAAGATCGGCATCGGGATCCATACGGGAGAAGTATTTTCCGGAAATATTGAAACTAGCAGACGAGCTGAGTTCACCGTGATCGGAGATGCGGTCAATACAGCCTCCAGGATAGAATCTTTGACCAAGAACTTCGGTAAGGAACTACTCGTTTCGGAAGATACTTGGAAACTTGCAGGCGCAAATTTTAGGGGAGAGACATTACCTCCTGTGCAAGTAAAAGGAAAAGAGAAACCGGTTACTGTGGTAGCAGTAGGAGCTTAAGGCAATAAAAAAGGACCGGTTCCTAATAGGCCGGTCCTTTTCTTTCACTATATACGTTGGAATATTAGAAAACTATTTTACTCCAGCTTTCTGCAACTCCTTGCCTAATCGACCGGTGATCGTGCAAAAATACATCCTAAAATCGCTGATAAAGGATTTCACCGGATAGATAAAAGTTGCAGGACGATTCTTTTCTAAGAAGAAATGTCCGATCCAAGCAAAGAAATATCCGCTAAACAGGGCAGCGAGCAGATACCAAAAGTTTAAGTAAAAAATCGCGGAAGCAATGAAAAACAGAGCGCAGGATGTTCCTATAAAATGCAGAACCCGATTCATTTTATTGGAATGTTCTCTTAGATAAAACGGCCAGAATTCGTTGAGAGTATTGTATTGTTTATTTTCAGTCATCTTCTTCCTCCAGTACTACATTATACAATACGGAATGGAATTCGCAACCTTTTCTCTACCAAATTCAATAACAGTTGTTATGCAAAAAGATCAGGTCCCGCACCTTCTTCCAGGCTTTTGATGTATGCAAGATACGGCTTTAGTTTGAATTTTTTGGCAGTGGAATCCGAAGACATATATCTGATATTTCCAAAAACCGCTCTTTCCGGAAACCAAGGCCGATCGAAAGCGCCAAAACACCATAGGATCCCCGTATAGGAATTCGGATCTCTTCCGTCATACGCGTATTTATGATTCAAATCCTCTAATATGGAGAACGCTTCCTCGGGAGAGCGAGCCCATTCTAGGATCTTCTTTCCCCAAAGCATTCTCAGATAGTTCTGCATAGAACCGGTAAGGACCAATTCCTTCTGTGCCGCATTCCAAACGGGATCGTGAGTCTTTGCGTTCTCTAATTCTTCTTTAGAATATAGATATTCTCTCTTGTCCTTTCTGTGCAGGTGCAAAGACTGTTTTGCCCAGTCCGGAAGAATGGAGAGGTCCTTTCGGAAACTAGGAGATCTATAGAATAGAAGATAGCCTAGCTCTCTCCAAGTAAGTAGTTCGTCCAAGAAAGAATTCACATTTTCATTCGGATGAAAGAAGCCTGCATTCTTTCCTCGATAGGAAGAATTCAGAAGATCGGGAGACCAATCCACTTTCGGATCGGATCCTAAGACCGCGTTCACGATCTCTTCCGCAGAGATCATCCCAAAATGCAAGTACGCGGATAAAGAAGAGGCCTTTGTCGTAGTAGGAGGCCTAGGCTCGCTATGTTCTTCGGAATAATATGGCAGTCCTGTCCGAATAAATTCTTTTAGGATCTTCAAGCCTTCTTTCCTTCCTCCAATCCTACCAGGGAAGGGTCGGATTTCCGGAAACCTACATTTCATTTTTTGAATGTATTTGGGAATATCCTCCCTCTTTCCCGCAAAAAGAAGATCCGGTCTGGAGACTTTCTTAGGATCGGGCAATCCCTTCGCTTTCGGTTTTGGATCGGAATGAAACAAATAGCTTTCCGCAAATCGATCATGCAAACGAGGCCTAAGAACTCGGGCATAGGAATAATCCTTTTCATAAGATGCCAAAGGAGTGACTGAATTAGAGTCCACAAGTAGAAGCTTGCATTTCAGGCTCTCTCCAAGCTTCTCCGCATGCTCCGGCAAGAAGAAGCAGGGGAAATCATCGGTTACCACAAGGGCTGCTTTCTCTAAAATAGAAGGGATCTGGTCTTCTAATCTTCTATCAATCGTCTCTACGAAAGGCCAGAATGCAAATCCGGATCTATCCGCCTCTTCTGCGGTATCGCAAAGTCCTTCTAACAGGAATTGATGCAAACGAGGAGAACTCCATTCAAAGTCCATCATTACAGATTCAAAGATGACGAGAGGCTTCTTGAATTTTTGAGCGAGATGGATGGAATAATCCAGGCAATGGTTCCAAGCAAGCCTTCGGTTGGCCCGGATCCAATAGAGGATATACTCCCCTTCTTCCAAAACCGGTTTTCGATTTCCTTCTCTGACTCGAATTAAATTCTTTTCCGAAAACAAAAAGCTGCCCTAAATAGGAATATGACCAACAAGAAGCAGGGTCAGGTAAGCTTAAGAAAGCCTTCTCTGAGCTTCTTATAAGATCGCAATAGAACGGTTAGACTTCCTTCCCCAAAAATCGGGAAATGAAAAATTCGCTATCCAAATCGGATTTTAAGACATATTTTAGCACTCTTGCCGTTAAAGTGCTTGCCCCCGCACTTCATTTCAAATTATCTGGAAATTATTCTAATAAGCACTCATTTATTATAAGTGCTAAAGACTCTTATAGGAGAAAGTCATGGCGATTAAACCACTGGGCGACCGTGTTCTGGTTGAGCCTAAACAAGAAGCCGAAGAAAAGATCGGTAGCATCTTTGTTCCCGACACTGCGAAAGAAAAACCGCAAGAGGGAAAAGTTGTAGAGGTAGGTAGCGGACGTTATGAAGACGGAAAGCTAATCCCTCTTGAAGTGAAACCCGGTGACGTCGTTCTCTACGGCAAATACTCCGGAACTGAGATCAAGTCCGAAGGCAAAGAATATTTAATCATCCGCGAAAGCGATATTCTTGCTATCGTGAAAAAGTAATCGGCCGAGGAAAATACAATGGCAAAAATTATTGAATACGATGAGACAGCGAGACGCAAACTTCTAGAAGGCGTTAACAAACTCGCGAATGCAGTGAAAGTTACCCTTGGTCCTAAGGGAAGAAACGTGGTAATCGATAAAAAATTCGGTTCCCCTACGATCACTAAAGACGGTGTTACTGTAGCGAAAGAGATCGAGCTTGAAGATTCCGTAGAGAATATGGGAGCTCAGATGGTAAAGGAAGTTTCCACTAAGACAAATGATGTCGCAGGTGACGGAACTACTACTGCAACCATTCTTGCTCAATCCATCATCAACGAAGGATTGAAAAACGTTACTGCCGGTGCAAATCCTATGGCTCTTAAGCACGGGATCGACAAAGCGGTTGCTGCGGCAGTCGAAAGCATCAAAAAACGTTCCGTTAAGATCGAGAACAAAAAAGACATCGCTAACGTTGCAACCATCTCTGCGAACAACGATAAAGAGATCGGAAACCTGATCGCTGACGCGATGGACAAGGTCGGTAAAGACGGAGTCATCACTGTAGAAGAAGCAAAATCCATCGAAACCACTTTAGACGTGGTAGAAGGAATGCAGTTCGATCGCGGATACGTTTCTCCTTATATGGTAACCGATCCGGAAGCGATGATCGCTACTCTGAACGATCCGTACATCCTGATCTATGATAAGAAGATCGCTTCTATGAGAGACCTTCTTCCAGTTCTGGAGAAAGTAGCTCAAGCAGGAAGACCTCTGGTCATCATCGCTGAAGAAGTGGAAGGAGAGGCTCTTGCTACCATCGTAGTAAACACTCTTCGTAAGACTATTTCTTGTGTGGCTGTTAAGGCTCCAGGATTCGGCGATCGTCGTAAATCCATGCTGGAAGACATCGCAATCCTTACTGGCGGACAAGTGATCTCCGAAGACCTCGGAATGAAATTGGAGAACGCAACCGTTCAACAATTGGGTCGCGCTAAAAAAGTCACCGTCGATAAGGAAAACACTACCATCATCGAAGGACAAGGCGCTTCCAAAGACATCCAAGGAAGAGTCGGTCAGATCAAAAAACAGATCGAAGATACTACTTCCGAATACGATCGCGAAAAACTGCAAGAGCGTTTAGCGAAACTTGCAGGCGGAGTTGCAGTGATCCACGTAGGTGCAGCTACAGAAGTAGAAATGAAAGAGAAGAAGACCCGTGTGGAAGATGCTCTTTCCGCTACTCGCGCAGCAGTCGAAGAAGGTATCGTTCCAGGAGGTGGTCTCACACTTCTGAAAGCCCAAGAAGCAGTAGGCGCTTTGAAATTAGAAGGCGACCAAGCTACTGGAGCTAAGATCATCTTCCGTGCATTGGAAGAACCGATCCGCATGATCACTTCTAACGCAGGTCTGGAAGGTTCCGTAATCGTTGAGCAAGCCAAAGGCAAGAAAGGAAACGAAGGTTTCAACGCTCTTACCATGGTTTGGGAAGATCTACTCCAAGCGGGAGTCGTTGACCCTGCGAAAGTGGTCCGCTCCGCTCTTCAAAACGCAGCTTCTATCGGATCCATGATCCTGACCACTGAGGTTACGATCACCGATAAGCCTGAGAAAGAAGGCGCATTGCCTCCTATGGGGGGAATGGGCGGTATGGGAGGAATGGGCGGCATGATGTAATGCCTGCTCTTCCTTTCGGAAAGCTTAGAAAAAGCCGGGGTGCAACCTCGGCTTTTTTATTACCAAACCGGAATGCCGAAGATCTTATTCGTGGTCTTTCCTTCCTTATTCGTTACATTACTATAGAGCACGGAGAAGATCGCATGACGGCTGTATTTCGTTCTCTCTTCGTATTCCCAATCCCAAAGAAGTCCGCCAAGACCCGGAACTGCAAGAATACCCATCGCATTCAATCCGTTGCTATTCGGATATTTCCTATAGTAGAATAACCCGGGACCTACAAGCATGAGATCTTCTTCTTTAGAGATCTTTTGATTGCGATAGTAGAGAAGACCAAGGCCAAGCATATCGAAACGCCCATCTTTTTCAGAAGAGAAGTACCCGAGCACCGGAGGTACCAAGGTCGAAGTCCCGGCAGCGTCGGAATGATAGTAATACACAGGCAGGAAGTTCGCAAGCGTATCGCCCGGAGAAGATCTCCACCTCAACCAGAGCAGATTCGTATCCGAATAATCCGGTCTGGATTCGTATCCGCCTAGAATTCCTCCCAAGATAGCGACCCTGGTTCTCTGCTCCTCTAGCTCGGTGTGGATCAGCCCCAAGAAGAAGTTTAAATTCCTTCTCTTCCAAGTTTCTTCGTAATTCGTATCGAATATCCCCGCAAAACCCCAGCGATCCGTCGTACTGTCCTTATAACCATATGCTCCCAAAAGGAACCAGAGCTTGCTCTCCTGGTCCCTGGAAACCAATCCCAAAGGAAGAAATCCGTAATTCTCGGAAGTCGAACTGGAAATAGTATAGTAGGGACCTAGGATCAGTCTGGATTCTTTTCGATCCGTATCCTTAGCATAGTCGAAGAATATTAGGAAATTCAAATGTGTTCTCTTAGAGTCCGGTCTTGTTTCCCGGTTCAACCAATAGATAGGAAAGAAATAGGATTCGAACTCATAGTTCTTTCCTTTTTGGTCCTCGTACGATTCGGATCTGGTGGAAAACAGAAACAGCGCGGATAGTTCCGTCTTTTCGGATTTTGCCGACTTCAGATCTTCTCTTCTAGTATAGCTGATCAGTTTCAAGAAGCTGATCTCTCTACTTGCGATCCCACTATCGTAGATATTATTTTCAGTGTATAAGAACGGGATCGGCAAAAACCAAAAGGAAGACTCCGATTTCGTATCCTTTCCCCCGTAAGAACTGAAGACCCCGAAAGGATTGACGCTTGTGGAACCCCAGCCTCCCGCCACATTCTCCGTTCGATTATAGTAGAAAGGGATCCCCCAAACCGTTTTGCTCTTACCGCTTGCGCTGACCGTTTCCGTGTTAGAATAGAAAGGAGCGATCCTAAACGATGTCTCTCCCTGCCCCTTCTCCTTGGACTCGGAAGAAGAGATCAACCCAAGAAAACTAGTCTGGCTGAAAGTTTGGGTCTTCTCTCTATAGAATCCAAGCAAGAAGAAGATACTGTCCGTTTTATTCCTTTCCCAGTACAAGCCAGGGAAAAGCAAGAAATCAATCTTGGTAGCCTCTTCTTCGCTTTGTTTCCCAAGTTTGTAGGTTTGATAGAAATAGAAAGGAGAGAAGAAAGAAGTGAACGTGGCACCGTCCGTTTCTTTCGTATTCGAATACTTAGAGAGAAGAGTATAGGTTGTTGTTTCCCTTTTTTCGGAGCTGCCGCTCAGATCCCTCGTTGCGGATCTCCAATACAAAGGCAGAAGAGTGTCGTAGCTTTCTTCGTGCAACCCGTCTTTCGAATGCACCAGATCGGAACCGGAATGATACAATGGGATCAGAATACTATGAAAAGATCGGTTCGTCGAATCTCCCTCAGATATTCGTTTTTTATAATATAAAAGAGAGATCGTTCGAGACATTTCCTTGGATTCATCATGTGCAAACAAAGGAAATACCCGGATCCCCCAAGACTCCGGAGAGTAATAAAACCGAGTGAGGGGCCATAGAACGGAATAATCCCGGGTCTCTCCCTTCTTCCCTCTTAAGAAGCCGAATAAGAGATAGGACTCCTGGAAATTCTTGGCCTGGTCCTGGCGTCCATAAAACGGAAATAGTACGAAGTAGGATTCATCTCCGATCCTACTGGAAAAGAAGAAAGGAGCAGCATACACCTTGTCTTCGGTTTTCTTGGACCAGGAGAACCAACTTAAAGGCAATAGACGGAAATGTCGTCTATCGTCTCCTTCTTCATAACTGAATATCCCGAATAATGCGGAGATCCCCCAGAAGGATCGGACCCTGTCCCTGGTCAGTCGATTGTACTTATTGAGCCCCTCTTTCCCCGTTTCTTCCGAAGGAACTATCGGCCCGGCTTCCGGCCCATTTTGGGTTTCTTGGGGATGCTTCTCTTTCCAAAACTGAAGAGTTTGCTTATCGATAGAGGCTCGAGTGGAAACACTGAACAGATTATAGAAAAGGGATAGATCCGTATCCAGATAATATTCCCTTTCCGTAGAACCGACTCCCAAGGCTCCGTTAAATGTTCCCAAGGTCTTAGAAGAAGAGTAAGCCAGAACTAACTGTAGGGATTTATCCGCTTCTTCGTAATTCAAATAGAAAGGAAGGAATATATCCCCCTTGCTTCGGGGAGTATTCCAGTTCCAATAGAGAGGGAACCAAACGCTGAAATCCTCTTTCTGGACCTTGTCTACATTCGAAAACCATAATAAAGGCCAGATCCAGGTATTGTCCTTTTCAGGAGAACGATTCCAGTAGTGAAAGATACCGAAATGAGTATAATGGCCTTCATCGTAGCCCAATCGAAAGAAGAATGGGATGGCAACCCGGTAACTATCCCTCTGGTAGAAATACAAAGGAAAGGCATAGGTATATTTGGCATCCCCCTTTTGATCGAAGCCTCTTCCCGCGAGTCCCAGAAAATTCCAATAGGAATCCTGCTTTGTATTTCCCGTATAGAAGAAAGGATAGATCCTAAAACCGGAGCCTTCCTCGGATTTAGAGAATTCTAATGGACCAATCAAAGAATAGGATTCTTTGGGAGCCTCATAGGAATAATAGAGCGGAGTGATGATCTCCTTACTGCTTTCGGTCCGATTGACTTGAAAGATCGGAAAGAGAGTGTGACTCTTATTCTTTCCATCATTGGAATAGAACCAAAACGGGAACACAGTCACATTGCTGTATTGATCCGAGGTTTTATCCTTTTTCACATAGGTATTGAAGATCCAAGTAGTTTCCTTGTCCCAATAGGTAAGCAAAGGAGGGATCAAGGTATATTCCTCTCCTTGTCGATTTCCTTTTACTAAGAAGGGAAGCAAACTAAAGTATTCGTTGGATCTATAATAGAGAAAGGGAAGGAAGTACAAATACGTTCCTTTTTCATGAAAGAAAAGCGGGAAAAAATAAGAACTCGCATAATCCCCTTTCGCATCCGATTTCCAACCACTCAATAGGAGTAGATTCGTCCTCGTTCCCAAGTCCTTTGCATACTTGCGACTGAATACGATCGGAACAAAGGTTTGAGAGTTCTGTATTTCCCCGTTCTTAACCAAGCTAGAACGAAAGAAGGGCAGAATATAGGAAAATCGATCGGATTCGGAATTTTCTCCGCTCCCATAGTCCTTCCAAGTACGACCGAATAATGGGGTCAGAAAGCTCCCCTCTTTTCCAGAATTTAAGGAATCATAATATACAAATGGAAACAGAGTAAAGTGAGAACGATCCACCCCGGAACCCCAATATAAAAGAGGGAGCACCGCCCCGTAAGAAGAGTCCTTATCCTTCCCCCAATGAAAAAGGAGAAAATGGGTCCTTTCCTCTTCGGGAGTTTTATTCCGAAAGAACAAAAGAGGAAGAGCATATCGGAATACACTCACCCTGTCTCCTTCCTTCTTCACTTCGCTTCCTGCCAACGGTAAGAAAGAAGGAAATCTCCAAAGCTCAGAAGAATAAGTAGGAGAGGTTTTGTACGTATTATAATGCAATAAGGAATAATTCGAGCCGGAGATCCCTTTAGATGTTTCTATCCGGTCCGAATAGTAGAAAGGGAAGAAGTAAGACCTGTAAGAAGAGTTTTCCTTGGCCCAAAGATGATTGAATAGAGGAAAGAAGTCGACTTCCTTGAACTTCGGATAGTTCGTATACGAAAATAGGACCATTGCATCCACCGAGAAATGAGGTCCCCAGCTCTCGACATTGGCAAGGATCGGAAATCGAAAAACATATTTGTCTTCTTTATCGCTTCCCATGATCGGCTTTCTTTCCGAGGTCAGATCCGCGAAATAATCTCCGGACTGAGAAAACACAGGTTCTGTGAGAAAGATAGATAGCCCAAAGCAAAGACAGGCTAAGACTTTCTTAGGAACATAGGGCCTGTAGGACCGCTTAGTCATGGATCTCCAAAACCTTTTCCTTGCTCTTCATTCCCTTGACTAAATCCACTTTGGACGGAGCGATGCCTAGCTCTTCGGCCACCGCTTTGATGATTGCGTTATTTGCCTTACCTTCTGTAGCAGGCTCTCTAACGGCCACGATCCAGATCCCATCCTCGCCTTTTTCTATATACGGCTTCTTGGAATTCGGTTTGACCCGCACTCGAATCTTCATATCCGGAAATTCGGACAATACTATCTTTTACGAAATATTTTTCCAGTGATTAATCGGATCTCTTCTAGTCCGAGAAAGAGGCTAGAAGAGAAAAAAATTCCCATTGCGGGAACCACTGCCATCAAAAGGGAAATGCGAGAGGAATTCGCATAACTAAACCCCTTCGAAAGCAGGATAGAAACCAAAGACCCGTGGACTAAAGTTTTATAGACAAATAAAAAGATCCCCATGAGCAAAAGAGGAAGCAGTAGAATACTGATCTTTCTGAAGAACCCGTTCCAAGGAAAATGCACATCGTGCTTTCGCAGGGCCCGAGACAAAAGCATCCAAGTCATAATGGTAGAAGTGGCCGAAGCAAGTGCGATTGCGGAATGTTTCAATGCAAAGACCAAGGAAAAATTCAAGGCAAGATTCACGATAAACGTGAACGCTTGCACCCGCAAAGGGGTCTTCGTATCTTGAAACGCATAGAAGGTGGAGATCAGGACCTTATTCATGCTATAGAAAGGCACTGCCACAGAATAGAAAATCAAAGGAAGGATAGCGGTATTCGTCGCAACATGATCCCATCTTCCTCCGAAATAAATGGAATCCAAAATGGGTCCGGCCAAAATTCCCATGCCAAGAGCGGCAGGAGCCGTCAAGAAGGAAGCAAAACCCAGAACTCCAAGCATCTCGCCGGGAACCTCCGAATGTCTGTCCTGTTTTAAAGCAGAGAGTAACGCAGGTAAGGTCGTAGTCGCTAAGGCCACCCCGATGATCCCGGTAGGCAATTGAACGAGTCGCTGAGAATAATCCAAGCTTACTACGGCTCCCAAACCCGGGTTATGGTTCTGTACCCAGTTGGCGAGAAAGATATCCACCAAAAGCCCCAGTTGATAGAACCCACCACCGATCGCAGCAGGAAGCATGAGCTTAAAGATCTTTCGGATCGCAGGATGTTTATAGTTTAAAGAGAAGATCGGCGCTTCTCCATTCTTAGAAACATACCAAGCTTGGACCAAAAGCTGAATGATCCCGCCCGATACGATGGCAAAGCAAAGCACCTGCACCTTGGTCAGAAGTTCCCATTCTACAAAAGGAAATACTCCCAAAAAGATCGTTAGATAACTTAAGTTCAGGATGATAGGAGAAAGAGAAGGAACAAAGAAGCGATTCTTCACATTGGAGATCGCCATATAAATGGAGGAAAGGCTCGCGGTAACGATTAAGAAAAATAGAATATAGGTCAGTTCTACGACTAGACCGGAATACTCTGGACTTCCTCCCACAAGCAGAGGCAACGCAAAAGGGGAGACCGTAAAAATAAGGACCACAAAGCAGAGAAGAATAACGAATAGAAAGCTAAGCACTGCCCCACTCATTCTACGAGCCGCTTCTTCCCCTTCTTTTCCTGCGTCGGAATACAGAGGCATGAAAGACTGAGAAAGTGTTCCTTCTGCAAGAAGATTGCGGAACATATTCGGCAATCGATATGCGACGGAAAATGCGGAGGCCACCATTCCGGTCCCGAAGGATACCGCCATAAAATGATCTCGGAAGAGGCCCAGAATTCTGGAAATTAAAGTGTAAAAGGAAAGAGCGAAGCTTCTTTTAGCGGCCTGGGACAAGTAAATCCTTCGTTTCCGGTTGGACCGGCAAAAACTAATCGAGTAGTTTCTCTAAGTATCGAACTCCGCCGGTCCTACTTACGTCAAACTGAATTCCGCAATTCGGGCATTGATGACGACCAAGGCTTTTAATACGCAAACGGGCCCTACAAGATTCGCAATACAGTATCCTTTCTTGGGCCGAGGCGCGGGCCTGCTCCAAAGATTGGTCCAAACGTTTCGCAACGGAAGAAGGAGCCGGATCCTCCTTCGCCGATTCGGATCCGCTCCCGTGGATCGGAACAGTGCTGAGCTCCGGAATGAATTCCAGAGGAGCCGAGCTTGTTTGCTTTCCAGCCGAATAAAATTGCACAGGACGAGTCTGGCGAAGAGAAGAAATGGAATCGTACCCTTGCTCAGGCCTACTCCTTCTATCTTCGATCTTTAAGGAAGACAACCAAACCTCTGCTTCTTTCTCATGAGAGAAGAAATGAGCGGATCGGCTTAAGCCGAAAAGTCCTAGGACCAAAGAACTTTCTTCATTCCAATCACTAAAGGCAATATTGCCTCCATGCTTTTCGAAGAAGTTCATAAGCTCCAACAAAGAAGAGATCCCATCCTCTTCCAAGTATTCGATAGAAGAAGAAACTACGAGCACAAGCCTATCTCCCTCTTCCCATCTGGACTTGATAAAACGTACCAAGTCAAAAGCGGAATAGGAATCCAAGATCCCTTTTGGAACCACCTTTAAGATCTTTCCCTGTTTTGAAGTGCGAATTTCCAAAGAAGATTATCCTAGATAAATTGCGTCTAAAATTTCCGCTTTCTCTTTAAGAGCCGTAGGAGCTCCTACATGGGTTGCGATCGGCATAGGCTTTTCTAAAACTTCAGAGCGACTCGGAACAGGACGCTCTTCCGTTACCTTGGCCGCAGGAGCAGAATGGCTGCTCGATTCCTTCCAACGGATATGACCTTCTGTTTGCGCAAAGTCCACTTTTTCCCAAAGAGGAGGATTCGAAGGACTTGCAATGTATTCCCCTTCTCTTGTGAAAGAAGTGCGAACGCTCTTGATCAACAAATGCGCGAATCCAAGGATCAAGGCACAGATAAACGCGATGATCGCATTATTCTGCAAGGTCCACCAGAAAAGCTCCGTTTGGATCCGGACGAAATGAGCAAAATTCCCTCTTTCATATCTCATATGAAGAGAAGCGACTCTTTCGAATTTATCCGGACGATAGACCGCCATGGACAATAAGACCTCAGGATTCTGCAGCTCCGGAAAATAAGGAGAGACTAGTTCCATCAGTTTGTCCTTCTCCACAACCTTCTTGGATTCCATAAGGATCGGCGTGCTAATCTGCCATTTTCTCAAACGATGAGCGGAAGTATAACTGAGAGAAAGGAATTTAGACTCAGGCTTTCTTTTAACACGGGCCTCGGACACATAATCCTCGTTAGACGAAGCAAGGACTATACCCGAATCATCCACCATGCTGATCTCGGAGATAATAAATCCTTCCTTATCAGCAGAAGTTACTTTCACTAAACGAGAGAATGCAAAATTCAGATCTTCCAGTTTTTCGTGGCTGAGTTTACCTTCGCTGGATTTGGAAATGGCGCCTATCGTATCCCTTGCCCTCTCGTCCGACAGATTCTTGATCTGTTCAAAGGATGCGAGAGAAGATTCCAGATAAGACCAGGCAGAGGCACCGATCGCGATCCCTTCGCAAATGATGAGTGCCAAGAGAAAGAATAGAATATGTTTGAAAATTTGCACCTGAGAACCTCTCTTCCTTTGTAAATCGGCCGATTTGGCCAATTCTCTAAAGGAGAAAATCGGGCAAGAAAGCTCTCTAAACGGCGATCGGTTGGAAATTTTTTAGGAATTTGCTCCGGAAGCTTAGGATCCATTCCTTCTTCTTATCCGGATCGGAAGGAAGTCCTAACTGAGAGATGGAGATCATAGATCTCCAGTCTTGACCGCAGGGATGAATGCACTGGAACGCAGAGAAGTCGTTCGAAACATTTAAGGCGATCCCGTAACTCGTGAACCAAGACTTGAAGAGTACTCCCATGGAGAGTATTTTCCGCTTCGGGTCCTTGGCGAGATAGAGACCTGGCGCATCCCGATCCCTCACCAGATCCAGATCCCAAACTTCTTTTACGGAATCTATGCAAGCGTCCAAAATGAAAGTTAGAAATTCCGAGATCCCTAAGTCTCTTTCTTTTAGGTCCAAATGTATATAGGTTACGATCTGTCCGGGTTCGTGAGCGGTAAAGTCTCCTCCTCTCTTGATATAATGGAGAGAGATCCCGTTTTCCGAAAGGAAATCCTGATTTCGGAGTAGGTTTCCGATATTATAATTGATCCCCCCGGTTATCGTAAGAGGGTGTTCCAAAAATAGAATCGACTCCTTCCGTTTGGACCTGGACCTCTCTTGAAAGAGCACATATCTGTCATACGGAACTGGATCTTTTAGGGAAAAAACCTTCACTAGAGTGATTATCTATGGAAAAGCTGCTCGAAGTCATCTCCTTTATATTGCAAAGATCACCTAGGGGAAGAAACCGCCAGGAATTGGCCAAACTCATCTATCTCTCGGACGGAGTCTTCTTCCAAAAATACGCCAAAGTGATTACTGAGCAGAAATATATCCATTTGGAAGATTCCCCTTATCCAATGGAATTGAATCAGGCATTACTTCATCTCAAGGAAAACCGTCTAATTGATGTGACCCCGAAATTGACGGACACAGGTATATCCGGATATCTACTCACCTGGGTGGGAACAAGCCATGAGGACGAGATCGATCTGAATCGCCAGGAAAAACGGATCCTACGTAAGGTCCTGGAAAATTTCAAGGGAAGCGTTTACGACGAGAATCGTGTGTATCCGAATCTCTATGAGAATTACGTGATTACTCCCCTTTTCTCCGAAATTAAGTTTAGCAAAGAAACGATTAATACCAAAATCCATTTCTTTAAGAGAAAAACGCTTTTGAATATATCCGGCAAAATATTTAAGGTACTTTTTAGTGAGTAACCGGGATAATTAAGAATGCAGATCACTGTTTGCAAAGGAAAGATCCACAGAGCCACCGTCACCGACGCCGACCTGAATTATGAGGGGAGCCTGACCGTGGATATGGATCTGGTAGATGCCGCCGGAATGTTCCCGTATGAGAAAGTATCCGTGGTGAACGTGAATAATGGAGCCAGATTCGAGACCTACCTCATCGAGGGAAAAAGAGGATCCGGAGAGATTTGCCTGAACGGAGCCGCAGCTCGTTTGGGAATGAAGGGAGACAAAGTAATTATCATCTCCTACGGCTCTTTGGACGAAAAGGATCTGCCCAAAGGCTATAAGCCTCAGGTCGTTCTCGTAGATGAGAAAAACCATATCAAAAAAGCCTAATTTCCTTTCTTGGAAATCGGGCTTCTTCTCCCAATAATCCCGCTGGACGAAAAATCCCTTCTGCTATAAGATCGATGCTTCCTGGAGAAGGGGACGTAAATCCGCCTTTTTTCGATAAAAAACGAAATGCTTATCTAAGTTTCGGGCTAGATTTGTCGATATTCAATAGGAAGAACCGTACTGGGATTATTACACGCATGAAGTCCGTCGCTAAATACACTTTTATCCTATTATTCTTACTTTTGGGAAGTGCCGCTTCCGGCCAAAACAACGCCGAGAAGGATACGAAGTCCGGTTCGGGCGGAGTGGAATATTATCCTCTCGCGTATTACGACGATAGGCTCCTCGTAAAAGAAGTCTCCTTCTTCCGTAGACATGCGGACAACGGTAAGGGCGAGTTCATGGACGTAATGGTCGAGCTCGAGAACAGGGACTTCGACGCAGCGAACTTTTCTATCTATATCCTGGCAGTGAACGAGACTCCTCTCTCCAGAGTGGACGATCGTAGGGATCTCGTCCCCTTCCCTAAATGGAGACAGTACGACGTCGAAGAGAACACCAAGGTAGTGAACTTCCACAACTTGGTTCCTGTAAAACTGGACAATAAGGCCGTTTGGGGTGAGAAGAGATACGGAGACGTTAAGAAGGACTACGACGACAAGATTGCCAGAGGGGAAAAGATCAAAATGCCGAACCCGAATCTGGACGAGTTAGTTCATTATCTAACCAACAATCCGAAAGACGCTCTTCCGATCGTTCTCTATGGAGAAGAAGGTCCTACAAAGGACAAGGTCCTCATCAGCAATTTCGTTCCTCAATCTCCGGAAGATTTGCAAAAGCAGAAGCATGACACTCTAAGTAAACATACCTACACGATCTATAATGCTAAGTACAAGACTACGATCTTCTCTCACCATTATTCAGAATATCGTCCTGGGTATTTCACCTTCAATAAGGTAGTGGTATTGATCTTCAATCCTCAAAAGGATAAGAACAAACTAGTGTATCGCAAGCTCATCGACATCAACGGTCTGAAACTAGTTAACTAAGCAAAGACAACAAGGCGAAGGCACAAAAAAGGACTCTCATAGAGTCCTTTTTTATTTCTAAGGAGTTTGTCCCGATTGTGGCCCGCGATACTTATCGATGCTACCGGGAACGAACCTCGTGGTCCAGAGGCCTCGGTCGATGTTTTTCTCGACCCAACCCTTTCCATGATCCCATCTTCCGTCCGACAAGAAGTCGAAGAAATAGGAAGAATTCATGTACCGGTAGGAATCCATGATATCTAAGATATCCCGGCTTCCCGGTTCCTCTAGGCCCTCTTCGTAGAAGAAGTTATTATCCATTCGTCTCTACCGTGAATCGTTTCATCGAAATGTCCATCTTAATTTACCTAATGAGAAAATAATCTGGGTCCAACCCGGAGAAGCCTTATGGCTCGTCTCCTGATACCTTAGACTCCGGCTCCGGGGAATTCCCCTCCCCAGGCTTGGGTAAAGAATAAAGAAAAGGTAGAAATCCCTGGTTTTTGTCCGAGTTGGATTCCTGGCCTGAAAATCTGGGCTTCTTTCTGCGAACGGAGCTTTTGATGCTCCGAAACTTCTCCGCCTCGTCAAGAAGTCCATCCAGCCGGTTTTCCAAGAAGAATTTCAACTCCTCTTGCAGGTCCTCTCCCTTTCCCCCTAAGTCCTTTTGCGTATTTTTAGGATCCGACTCCATATTCCCCCACTCCCATGTTAGATTTTAAATTGGGCCCGGACAAAACAGGTCTGGAACTCTAGAACTGCTCGTATTTTTTTCTTGCGACAGCGGGCTTTTTACCTAAATTTGAGGCAATGCTAAATGTAACGGAACTCACTGAGACTCTGGTCGCCGGAAAGGAAATCGATCTCGAATACAGATTTATCTCTGACGAAGACCATCAGCAGATCTATCTACTTCTCCTTCAGATCTTAGGGAACCTCGACCGGCTTTTTTTGACGGAAGTGGTCTCCACTGTGTTAAAAGAACTCTTGATGAACGCCAATAAGGCCAATGCAAAGAGGATTTTCTTTCTTACCGAAGGACTGAATATCAACGAACCTTCTCATTACAATAAGGGAATGAAACGCTTCTTAGAAGAGATCATTCATAAATGGGATGAACAGGAGAAGGTACTGAAAGGCTCCAACCTGGCCGTGAGACTCAGGGCAAAGATCATGAACCAAAATCTGATCTTCCTAATAGAGAATGACGCCGCACTTCTTCCTCAAGAATTGGAAAGGATCAAGGCGAGGCTTGAGTCCGCAAGTAAGTTCAGCGATCTATCCGATGCATTTCTTTCTATGGCGGATAGCCAAGAGAGCGCAGGCCTCGGTCTTGTGCTCATCCAGCTGCTTCTGAAAAACTCCGGGATCGGTTCCGATAAATTCAAGATCGAGACGGATGGAAAACTCACTAGGGCCACTCTAGTAGTTCCCAAACAGATCGTTCCTTTGGACGTTACTACCAAACTCAAGGACAAGATCTTTGCGGAAGTCGAAGGACTTCCTCCTCTCCCGAATACATTGACAAGGATCATTAATCTTTGTAATAATCCTGACTCCGATCTAGGAGTGATCGCAAATGAGATAGAAAAGAATCCTGCGATGAGTGCGGATCTTTTAAAACTATCTAACTCAGCCGGGTTCGCGAGTAGGAATAAGGTAAACACGATCGTCCAAGCTGTTAAGGTCGTGGGTTTAAAAAACGTTCGTAACCTTCTCTATGTTTCCGGAGTAAGAAAGATCATGGAAGGCAGGTATTCCAAATTGCAGGAAGTTTGGAATCACTCCAACCTCGCGAGTTATTTTGCAAGACAGGTCTCTCAGCGAGCTGGTTTGGGTAAGCTTTCGGATATCGCCGCGGTCGGTGCACTTCTGCATGATCTCGGAAAATTCATTTTGCTTTCATTAGAACCTACTTTGTTCAAACGACTAGCGTCTTATCAGAAACATAGGGACCTTTCCAACTCTACTATTTTGGAAGAGATCTCTACCGGCATCTCTCATCCTACCTTAGGAGCCATGCTTGCCAGAAAATGGGATTTCCCTCCCGATCTAGTACATATGATCGAGTTCCATCATAGGGCATTCATGGCATCTAACACCATTTATGCGGACTTAGTAGACTCAGTGTACATCGCAAATATGATGTGCGACTATTTAGATAAGAAGATCAGCTATTATGCAGTCGATTCCAGTATTCTGAAAAAATTCCAATTGGACGATAAGACCAAGTTCGAGGAAACTTGCGAAAAACTGGCCAAAGCTTACGAGATAGCAAATGAAGAAAACTGAGCACACGGCTCCGCTATTAAGCCTGCATGGGATCAAATTCTATAGAGCAGGAACTCCAATCTTAGACGGGATCGATCTACAGATCAGTTCCGGTGAGCATTGGGTACTACTTGGTAGGAACGGTGCCGGAAAAACCACCTTGGTAAATCTGATCTACGGATCCGTATGGCCCACCGCCGGTAGGATCAATCTATTCGGAGAGACCTTTGGGGAAACTCCTCTTCAGATCCTGCGGAATAAAATAGGGATATTGGATTCTTCCCAACAAGAAAGTGCTCTCCAAAAAGGACTGACCGTTCACGACGTCCTGCTCACCGGCTTCTTTCATACCATAGGCTTTTATAGAGAATCCGATCCTTGGGAAGAAAAGGAAGTAGAGCGTATCTTAGAGGAAAACGGATTCGGAGCGAAGCGAAATCAGCTATTCCGCACTCTTTCCTCCGGTGAAAAGAAGAAGATACTCTTCTTAAGAGCGATGTGCACTTCTCCCGAATTTGTGATCCTGGACGAACCTTGTTCCGGTTTAGATCTGACCGCCAGAGAGGATTTCATAGACTTCCTGGATGAATATAAGAAAAACCGAAATTTCACTTCCATCTACATTACGCATAGGATAGATGAGATTCCTCCTTTCTATGAGCATGCCGCTCTATTAAAATCAGGAAAGATACTCTTCTCCGGAAAAGTGCAGGATGCATTTACTTCCGAGAAACTTTCCCATCTCTACGATAGAGCGGTAACTGTGGAAAATAAGAACGGGACTTGGATGGCGATCACCGAGAGAAAATAACTCTCGCAGATCTTTACGAAACGTACTCCGCATAATCGCATTCTGGGAAACGAGAACAGATATAATATTCCTTCTTCTTAGAGGACTTCTTTTTCACTCTTTCCCCTTGTTTACATACGGGGCAGATCCCGTATTGAGGAACCTTCGGTTTCTGTCTCAACTCGGAATTGATCTTTCGGATATCCGTTTTCTTTAAATTGGAATCCAAGAAAGAATAGAACTCGGAAAGCACCTTGGATCTGGACTCTTCTCCCCCGGCAATAGAATCTAATTTTCCCTCCATCTCGGAAGTGAATTTCTCCCGGAATAACTCGGAGAATGCAGTTTGCAGAAAAGAATTCACCTTTTCTCCCAGAGTTTCCGCGAATAATCTTCCTTTTTCGGAACGGGCATATTTTCGTTTATAAAGAGTTTCTAATATAGATGCAAATGTAGAAGGCCTTCCAATCCCTTCTTTTTCCAGTTTCGCGATCAGGCTTGCCTCGGTGTATCTGGGTGGCGGCTCAGTCGTCTTTTGCACCAGGTCCCAAGAAGAAGGAGAAAGAAGATCTTCCTTTTTCCAAAGAGGAATTTTCTCCTCTCTAACTCCGTAGAGCATCTTATATCCTGGATCGACGGTAAACGTATCCTCCCCTTTCCATAGGAGTCCCGCTCCTTCTGCGGTGAACGCTATCTTCTTCCAAGTCTCAGGCCTCATCTGGGAAGCAATCGATCTCTTCCAAATAAGTTCATACAGTCTCTTTGCATCCTTGCTTAACGCGCCTTCTCCAAGCCGGGCAAGAGATTCCGGAGTTAAAAAGGGATCCACTGGCCGAATTGCCTCGTGAGCGTCCTGGCTTTTGCCCTTAGTTTTCTTTACTCGATAGGAAGAGGAAGTCTCAGCCAGAGAGTCTTCTCCGAAGAGAGAGACTACCTTCTTTCGAATCGACTCCAATGCCTGAGAGGAGATCCGGACAGAATCAGTTCTCATATAGGTGATCAGTCCTTGTGTCTTTCCTTTTCCCAGATCCACTCCCTCGTACAATTCTTGGGCCAGTCTCATCGTCCTTGCCGCAGGGAGTTTCAAGGCACGAAATGCCTCCTGCTGTAAAGAAGCGGTCGTAAACGGAGAAGGAGGATAGGTCTCTCCGTTCTTTTCTTTTCTTGTCAGGACCTTGAGTTGATCTGTTTTTTCTAATATAGTTCTTAGGAAATCGGCTGCGGACTTTTCGGTCTCGAAGGCGTCTCGTTCCGGATAGAATAGGATCCTCTCCTTTTCTCCCGGGCCGAATGGAACGGAGGCAGCAATCAACCAAGTGGTTTCAGGGACGAAGATCCGGATCTCTTCTTCTCTTTCACAGATCCATTTGAGTGCGACCGACTGCACCCTTCCCGCAGAGAGTCCATCGCCGATGGCTCTCCATAAGAAGGGACTGATCTTGTAACCGATCAGCCTGTCCAATATCCTTCTTGCCTTTTGCGAATCTACCAGATCCAAATCGATCGGTCCTGGATCCGAAACTGCTTTGAGAATACTGTCCTTACTGATCTCTTGGAAACGAATGCGCGAAATTTGTTTCTTCTTACCGATCTTCTCCGCGAGAATGGAACCTATAAATTCCCCTTCCCTATCCGGGTCGGTGGCGATCAGTATTTGGCTAGATGCCTTTGCCTCTTTCAGGATTGCAGAGAGGATCTTTTTCTTTCCTTTCAGTAAGACATACTCTGGGGCAAAATCCTTTTCTATCTCTATCCCCAATCGATCCGAAGGAAGATCGAATATATGCCCGAATGTAGCGAGTACCTTGAATTCCTTTCCTAAATAAGAGGAGATCGTTTTGACTTTTGTGGGGGACTCGACGATCAGAAGGACTGACATTGCAATTAGAATTGGAAATAGATAAAGGATCTCTCTCCTGAAACAGAACCTGCAATCCAGAATCCGGCGAGTATGCTTGCGATCGGCAAGACATACAATGCAATCCGTTTTGCTCTTTTAGATTTCAGTTTGATCCCACCGAATTCTACCCAATGCAATAAGACAAAAGCAAATAGAATCCAATTCGTTCCCCAAGGCAATTTGAGTTTTTGTCCGGAAAGGTTCCCTAGTCCCTGAAAGAAATGCAATGCGTGGGACAGGGAATCCGCTCGAAAGAATACCCAGCCTATACAAACCAAATGAAATACAATGAGTGCGGATATGAACTTAGGGGTCTTTTTCAGCAAGGTGGACTTTGAAGTGATCCATCTCTCCAAACCGAGTAAGGTACCGTGCCAGGCTCCCCATATTATAAAGGTATAATTTGCTCCGTGCCACAATCCGCCCAAGAGCATGGTAGTAAATAGATTGATATTGGTACGAGTAGCACCGCCTCTATTTCCTCCCAATGGAATATATAAATAATCTCTCAGCCAAGTAGAGAGGGAGATATGCCAACGTCTCCAGAATTCCCTCATAGAAGACGAGAGATACGGCCCCAAGAAATTCGGCGGTAGCTTGTATCCTAAAAGTAAGGAACATCCTCTTGCTATATCCGTATAGCCGGAGAAATCGCAATAGATCTGAATAGCGAACCCGTAAAAGGACCACCAATGAGCCTCTGCGGTATAGCTTCCAGGAGAAGAAAAGACTAGATCGATCCAAGGAGAGATCTGGTCCGCGATCAGAACCTTCTTGATCAATCCTATAATGATCCACCAAGAACCGATGATCGCAAAAGGCATTCTAGGACTTTTAGGAACATGGATCCGAGTCAAGAAGTCCTTCGCTCTTAAGATGGGTCCTGCGATCAATTGAGGGAAGAATAGGATGAATAACAGGAAGTCCCGAAGAGTGACCTTATACTGAAAATCTCCTCTATGCACATCCATTTGGAAGGAGATCATCTGGAACGTATAAAAGCTGATGGCCAAAGGAAGGACCCATTGGTCGGTTGCAGGCAATCCCCCCGCATTGATCCCCAGATCTTCCAGGATCTGCTTAAAGAAAGGATAATATTTGAAAACGAAAAGATTGATCAGGTTCAGGATAAGGATCCAAGCAAGCCTCTTTCGGTCCCCTTGTCTCTCGAAATAATAATAGAAAGCGTAATTGAGTACGACGATCAGAACGAAATGAAATAGAAAGAGTAGACTCCAGTATCCGTAGAATACGAAAGATGCGAGGATAAGAAAATCCCTTCGGAAGCGATGACTTAGCGTCCAGTAGATGCAGTATACAAAGGAAAAGAAGATGAGAAAGGCGAGACTATTGAATAACATATCTTACGATTTCCTATCTAATATCTTTTAACAAAAAAGAGGCCAGTTCCGTATAGCATCGTTCCGAGAGATGATTTGCGTCTTGGTAATAATTGCATTTCATAGGGAATTCGTTTGCATCCAAATACCTTTCCCCGTAGCTTTTCAACGTATCTTCGATCTTGGTCTTAAATTCCTTTTTGCTCGCCTCATCGTTCGTGAAGCTTTGCAATATCCTATGGACTTTCGCACTCCAGTACAGGGCAGGGATCTTTTTATCCTGCAAGAGTCGAATGATCTTTACGAATGCATCGTATTCGCTTTGGTCCACTCTAAACGGTTGCCCGCCCTGCTCCTCGTCGGCGAGTTCCCTTCTTTTTACGAATTGATTCCGGTAGACCTCTCCTAAACTTGCATCCGGATTATTATAATCTTCGAATTTACGATTTTCTACCTCTTCCCTGTGCTTCTTGGAGTAGGAATGTTTTCCTCCCCCCATAGAGCCTCTCTCCATCTCTTCTATCATAAGAGCGCCCCAACCCAGGTCGTCTCCCTTGATATAAGTGATCAGATTCTTAGGAGAGAATCTATATTTGTAAGCAAGAAAGATCCTTGGGTACGTGATCTCCCAAAGATTCTCTAAACCAAGTTCTCGCCAATGCGAAAAACCGTAATCTAAAGGGATCACATTCTGCTTTAAGAATTCTTTGAATTTTCTTCGATCGGAAAAACTGTCTTTAGTGACTTCTACGAGAACTAGGTCCGGCTTCCAGCCTCTTTCGATCGCCTGGAGCAAACGAACATAGATGAGGCTCATACTCGCCCCTTGCATTCCGATACTCACTCCTTCCCAGTCCTTTAAAATTTCCCTGGCCTCGGGAGTCAAAAAAGGATCCTTCAGAGTATAGCCTAAATTCGGATATCCGCTAAAATTCATACTGCGAGAAGTCCCAGCAGCCAAGAATACCTTCCTTGCTTTTACGTATTCGAGTTCGGTTAAATCATCATTATGGATCAACGATGCAAATGCAGCATCGTAGGGACGATACGAAGCCAAAGTAGTACGGACCGGATCTATGATCAGAATTTTATCGGCGAGTAAATAGGAGAATAATGCGAGCCCAGGTATGAGAAAAATGAAAAGTTTTTGGAATCTTCGGCCTTTGCCCTGGATCTTAGGATTCACGTTCCATCCTGTCTAAGGCGCAAGGACTCTAAGGCAAGCCATTTTTAGACCTTGGCAACAAGGATCCGTATAGAGCATGCCTTAGATTTTTAGTTTCAGTGAGGTCCCAATTCTTCGATCAAATATCCATTCGGATAGGTTGGGTTCTCTCGCTTCGTTACGTAATAAGGAGATTTTCTGGGCGGCCAAAAATTCCGGAGCAGAAAGGCTCTTACCTTAAAGATACAATACGTTAGTCCTGCCACAATCGGATTCGGATCCGGAAATCCAACCGCATCCCTTAGGTTCTTATCCATCAAGGAAAACACAGCATGATATACCAGGTATTCCAGACCGGGGATCTTAGGGATCCTTCCGGAAGCGATCCTCATGGTAGCCATGGCCACCTGCTTCGTATCGGAAGTACATTTGAAGTTTTCCCTTTCGTATTTCCGATTGAATTCTTCGAGCTCCTCGTAGGTCTCGGGAATGTCCTTGATGCCCATCAACTTTCCGATCTTCTTCCAAAGATAAAAATTCGCGATCCTTTCCTTCTCCGTACTCTTTCTCCACCCGAATCGATCATTCCAACGTGACGGTTCGAACACAAACGTAGTGAGGGTATACAAAAAATCTTCGTTCTTGATATCGTATTGCTTATGGATCTGGTTCAGCCTTCGGATCGACTGTTTTCCTCTTTCGCTTTCTAATCCGTTCTCTATCAGCTCGGCGAGGATCAGAGCCGTATCATCATAACGTTTCTGTCCTGCATTCTCGAATTGCTTGGTAGTATTTAGTATCTTAGAAATAGAAGGAACTGCGAATGTCCGAAAGAATGAGATAGCAAGAGAGATCTCCACATCTTGCGGAAAATCGTAACTTCCGGCCAGAAATACGATCTTCTGAAAATCCTTCTCAGGATCCAACTCATTGATTTGTTCCAAAACTTTAAAGCGGTTGAACATTTGTACACTTATTCCTTTGCGGATCGATGCGATCTCTTTTAGATTCTCGCACGAATGTTCTGTAAATATTTCTTTGCAAGTATTTTACTTAAATACTTTTATGACAAACAATATAAGTTCATAAAATTATAAAAATGGAATAAACTTCAATGACTGGGCACGCTGTCCGTATAACTCAAGGACTGACTCCTAAGAGAATCCACCTTAATCTGGACTTGGTCCGGGGGAATGATCCGATTCTTTTCGTAATATACCCAATCCACTCTCTCTTCGTATTCTCGGAGAGAGGTTTGGCTTGTATCCAGATCACCCAGATCGCTTAAGAACCAAAGATTGAAACTGATCCTCATGGAACTATCCGGGACCACATGGCCTAGATGTTTTACTTTTAAATTCCCATCCACATAATACTTCGTATTGGAATCGCTTACCTGCAATACAAGAGTGTGCCAGCCGTCCAGGCTCTCCACATCTGGAGTAGACACATCGTCGTAAAAATTCGCACTCGGATTGTAGGTCCCCCAAGTGGTTAAGAATAAGGTAGAGGTAGATTCCCCCCAACCACCTTGTCCCAGGTATTCGAAATCACATTCGCTATAGAGAGGATCTCCCCCGTACGCAAGAGGAGTGATCAAAAAGAAGGTTTGGTTTACCCTATCGTACGTAGTTCCTGTGGTCGCAGAATCGAAGAATTTGATCCGAGCTGCATAGGTTCCTCTAAAGAATTTACGGGGCCCAGTGGCGATCTCGGATTGGGTTGTGCTGGCAGCGCTTCCTTGTGTGATTGCAATCAATCGTAAGTAAGTATCGCTTCCTTCCAAACCGAAAGATAGATTGGATTCGCTCCAAGAGGCGCCACTCGGTCCCGGCCCCCCGCTATCGTTTCGGAAAGTCCAAGAGTTTTGTGAACTAGCGCTTGTGGTATCCGCATAAGAAAAATCATCGAAGAAGGTACCTGTTTCCAAATCTTCTAGAGCGATCAAAGAAAGAAATGGACCGTTCGGATCGGAACTATGTGGAGAACATTCTATAAAAAAGAATAGAAGGGTTAGTATGGCAAAAAGGGATCCAGGAGCCATCTTCTTATACTAACACATGATGCTTCTGTTTTTTCAAAAAGGAAGGAGTAAAAATAAAAAATCCCGGCTGAATTGCCGGGATTTCCATAGATCTTTAGATCTAAACTTTTTCTTAACCGTTAGAAGGAACTGGGAAAAGTCCTTCGATAGAAAGATATCTTTCTCCGGTATCGTAGTTGAAGGTAAGAATGGTAGAACCTTCAGGGATCTCAGGAAGCTTTTTCGCAACCGCAGCAAGAGCAGCGCCGGAAGAAACTCCCAAGAAGATACCTTCTTCTTTCGCAGCACGAAGAGCATAGTTAAACGCTTCGTCTTTAGAAACTTGGATCACTCCGTCCAATAGATCGGTGTGCAAGTTTTTAGGAATGAATCCTGCTCCAATCCCTTGGATCGGGTGAGGTCCAGGTTTTCCTCCGGAAATAACAGGAGAAGCTTCTGGCTCAACAGCATACACCTTAGTCTTAGGGAATTTTTCCTTCAGTACCTTAGCAACACCGGTAATATGTCCACCGGTACCCACTCCAGTGATCAGAACATCTACACCATTCGGGAAGTCTTTTAGGATCTCTGCTGCAGTAGTCTCCACGTGAACCTTGATATTTGCCTCGTTCTCGAACTGTTGAGGCATCCAAGCCTTAGGATGCTCGGATACTAATTGTTTCGCTCTTTCGATTGCGCCAGGCATACCTTTCTCGCGAGGAGTCAGATCGAATTCCGCGCCGTAAGCAGCCATGATCCTACGTCTTTCCACGCTCATGGATTCAGGCATAACCAGGATGAGACGATATCCTTTTACCGCTGCGACTAAGGCCAGACCAATCCCTGTGTTTCCGGAAGTCGGCTCGATGATTACGGTGTCTTTCGTGAGTTTTCCGCTCTTTTCAGCATCTTCGATCATTGAAAGAGCAATACGATCCTTAATGGATCCGCCTGGATTACTGCGTTCTAATTTGGAATATACAGTATACTTAGTTCCGAACAGTCGGTTGATCTTCACATGGGGAGTATTACCGATTGTCTCTAAGATATTATTTGCTTTCATTGGGAATTCCTACCTTTCCAGCTTGGCCTTAGCCTATCCGCTACTATATTAAACATAATTTTCAATATATCAAATATGATCAATGAAAAAAGATATTTAAGGGTGAGATATTTCTAAGAAGGCCTAAACTTCTTTCAAGACAATTCCGGAAAGGAATGCTTCTGTTTCCGGCCCGAAAGAAAGCCCAAGTCCCCGATATACAGCAAAGATCGTGGAGATATGTACATTGGAATCGCCCGGAGTTGCGGCATAACCTCGAACTTCCTTGCCTAAGACTTCTAAGGCAGAAAGTGGGAAAACAGCGTGAGAGAAGATCCTACCATACAATCCCCTGTCCCTTCCCGAAGAGAAGATGGAGTTGGTAGAGACCAGTTCCGTTGTGCTCAAGAAAGAATCGTTTTGGATCTTGGAAACCAACCATTCCCTTTGGATCTCTCTCTTCAAACGCAGATGGAATCGGATCAAATGCATATACGGAGAATTGATCGTAATGGAGGAAGATCCGAGTCGGATCTGAAATCCAAGTTCCCGGTATACCTCATTCAAAAGACGACCATGGTGAGTTCCGGTTTCCGATTCCGGAAGTACCAAAAGAGGTCCGGTCACGTGTGGATCATTCTTTGCCATGTCAGCATCCCTACGGATCACAAAGAAGTCCGCTTCTTCTAAGAGAGAAGGAAGTTCCTTGGGAGAATGTTCATAGAAGGGACGCAGAATCCCGGCAAGAGTATGAGTATTGCAAGTAGATACATGAATGAATCGGGGGAGTTCCTTCTCCAAAAGAGAAACACTATCCGGATATAAGAACTGAGGCCCGAAAGAATGCTCACTTCCCTGAGCGATAAAGATCCGGATCGTATTGTAGATTGGATCGCTATATTCCGATTTTCTTTTATCGGCTATGCCCGGCGGAGAGGAATCACAAAGCACAGAAGACTTCGCTACTGCATCTTCTTTAGAGATCCATTCCGGAAAGAAGGTGCGAACCCCATTCGTTCCGTCGTCTACGATCTTTGCCCCTTTCTCTAAGAGAGATAATATCTGAGGGATCTCTGCCTTTTGTAACCTGTATGGCTCTACAAATACCTGAAATCCTCCGAATTTATTCTGAAGCAATAATAGAAGAGAGGCCAAAGGCCATCCGATCACTCCGGTTCCTCTTAGATATACTCCTTTAGTCTCGCTCACGAATGGATTTGTCCCTAGTTAATTCAAATAGAATCAATTATATTTTCTTAAACAGAACTGATCCTATACGTCGGATCTTCCAAATAGTTGTTCTTGTACATCACATAATTGGCAGCAGTTCTATCGATCATCTGTCTTTCTTGCTCTGTGATATCTCTTACGACTTTTCCGGGAGAGCCCATGACCATGACTCCGGGCGGGATGATCTTTCCGGGAGTCACCATTGCTCCCGCAGCCACAAAAGAATATTCTCCCAATTCGACTCCATCCATGACGATAGCGCCCATTCCGACAAACGCCTTATCTTTCAGTTTGCATCCGTGGAGTATTGCCCTATGTCCTACAGAAACATGATTCCCGATCTCCACCGGATGGGTGTTCTTAGAAACATGGATCACAGTCATGTCTTGGATATTCACCCCTTCTCCGATCCGAATATAATTTACATCTCCTCGGACAAGAGTTTGGAACCAAATAGAAGAATCCTTACCTATGGTCACATCTCCCACTACCAAGGAACCCGGGGCGAGAAAAACTCCATCTTCGAGAAATGGTCTTTTTCCCAAGTATTCGAGTATATTTCCAGCGATATAGACTTCTTGCATAGTTTCCCCCGGTCGATTTCCATCCTACTCTGAATAGAATGAGGAACAAGTCTAAATTCGGGAAAATGGAAACCCGGAATGATTCCGTTCTTAGCGAGTTAGATGCAAAACCTCTATTTTTTCAAGGGATGTTTCTTGGGAGATCTTCCAACCGCGACTCAAAAATAGTTTTTCCAGTTCAGCGTCCTGCCCGGATTCCTTCGCCTTTGGCATACTTCTCAATTTAGAGAGAATGGCGGAATTATATCGGATCAGATTGACATTCTCGTTCTTCTCCAGGAGAAGATTTACTAATTTCGAATATTCTCCCTTCTCTCGAACGATCATTACTTTTTTATGAAATATATCCTGGCCGTAAAGTGCAGTGATCGTATTTCGGGTGCTCACATTCACTCCCTCCGGTAAAGACCGAAAGAATTGATTGTATCGGATCATTTCCTTGGATTGCGCAATCTCCGTTACATAATAGACCTTAGAGAAGAAAAGGCTGACCAAGAAGGAAAGGACACCGACCCATCTCACCGCCTTGGGAAAAGATTCGAGTATTCTCTTGGAATTCCCGGAAAAGAATAGTACCACGGCAGGAACGCAAAGCCAGGATAGATATCGAGTTCCCCAATCGATATTGGAATCGTTTGGAGTCATCAAAACTCCCGCTCCCAGACTTAAAATGGAGGCAGAGAGCAGGAATTTTTCCGTCTTCTCCAAAGATCTCCATTTGAGGAATAGCAGTACGGCTCCTAGTGCGATCCAAGGACAGAAGAATAGAAACCCTACCCTTCCATGTCCTGCAAAAAGAAGGGATACATATTTCAAAGCTCCATGATCTCTAGCGACAGTAGCATTCACATAGATCCTGGAACCCCAGGGAGAATCATATAGATAGAAATTTAAAATTCCATAAAATAGGATCGAGACCCCGCTCCCTACCAATAGCAAAAATCTTTTCGCTTCTTCCGAATCCTTTTTGGGAAGGCCCAGTTTGATCCATTCGACTATATGTATAATTCCCAAGAAGAAGAGAAGGATGGAATTCTCCGGCCGAAAGAAGAAACCCAGTCCCGCCAAGAGCCCGAGAAAGATCTGCTCGAGCCGATCCTCCCTGGGTTTCCTATATGCGGAAACTGCAATGCAAGTGCATAGAAAACTGATCGAATAATCCGGGAATAGTACGGAATGGAAGAAGACCGGACCGAAGACCAGGACCAGGATACCAAGAGAATTGATCCGATTCCGTATCTTGAGAATGGATACTCCTAGAATAAAAAAGAAAATCGCAATATAGAAAAGATAACTATAATCGGCAAGCCATCCAACGACAGCTGCGAATAAGGAAAATGCCACCGGAAAGGGTCCTGAGATCCCATGCTTCATTTGGATCTGCCAGCTCGGAAAATACGTGCAGGCCCCTAGGTCCCGTAAGATCTCACAGCTTGCATACTGACTTTTAAAACCCGAATCCAGAAACGCCTGGGCCTGAAAGATCTTGTTCTGATTGTCCGAAACTAAAATGGCATTCGGGTCCATCTTGCTTACAAACAGACCGATGAACAATGCGCAAAGAATGGGAAGGAAGACGGATCTCATTCTGGAAAATAATTTATGTTTTGATAAGATACTCACTCGGACCTGAAAACGGAATTCACTTTATATATGCGGTTAAAAAATGACGAGGACAACTTTTTTATAAAAAATCTATTTTGACCTTTTCCATAGGAAACATTAGCTTAGCGAAAATGTTCCCACCTAAGAGAGAATTTGGAGAGAAGGACAAAAAATTCGATAGAAAGAAGTTTGTTCAGATCCTCTCCATTTCCTTAACAATTGGATTCGCATTCGCTTTCATTTTAAGAGCCTGGGTGGTCTTTCCATTCGTCCCCGAAACGGAAGAAATGTCCCCTTCCTTCCCGAAAGGAAAAAGGATCTATGTCAGTCGCTGGGTACAGGACTCTTCCCTATTCTTGGGAGATGTGGTACTTGCAGAGCATCCTACTCAGAAAGGTAAAGTGATGCTCGTTCGGATCGTGGGAAAATCGGGAGACCAGATCTCCATCCAAGATAAGGTGCTTTTTCGGAATGGGATCTCGGAGCGGGAGGAAAAACTTCCGTTCCAACTGCAATCTAAGGACGCTAGAGAACCACTTCCTAATACTCATTCCACTAGAGATAATCTCTCCACTGTCTTAATAGAGGATCGAAAATATTTTCTACTCTGCGATAACCGAGACGACTGCCTGGATTCTAGAGATTTCGGACAACTTCCCTTTGAAAAGATCCTAGGCAAAGTCCTCTGAGGACTTTCTAAAACGGCCAGGATTAGATACTTGGCCCAATTCTTCTTCTATTCCTTGTTATCTGAAGCCTAAAATTCCGCAAAAAACGGATTTTCAGGATGGTTTTCCCGGAAAAACATGTATTTACGGGCTTTCAGCCCCCATCCTCATACAGAACTTAAGGAAAAAAGGGAAGAACATGACGACAAGAATCGCTATCAACGGATTCGGACGAATCGGCCGCCTGGTGTTTCGCTCCGGAATTAAAGATCCAAATCTTGAGATCGTAGCCATCAATGACCTCGTAACCCCAGACAATTTGGGCTATCTTTTAAAATACGATTCTACTCACGGACGTTTCAACGGAACCGTAGAACATACCGAAAAAGAACTGATTGTAGACGGTAAGAAAGTACTCTGCGTTTCCGAAAGAGACCCTGAAAAACTCCCATGGAAAGACCTCAAAGTAGACTTCGTGGTCGAATCCACCGGTCTATTCACTGATAGAGTCGGCGCGGAAAAACACCTGAAGGCCGGCGCCAAAAAAGTAGTCATCTCTGCTCCTGCAAAAGACAAGGACATTCCCACTTTCGTAATGGGAGTCAACAACGAGAAATACGACGCAGACAAGGATCATATTGTTTCTAACGCGTCTTGCACTACCAACTGTCTGGCTCCGATCACAAAAGTGGTCCTGGACAATTTCGGAATAGAAGAAGGTCTGATGACCACCATCCACGCAACTACTTCGACCCAACCTACCGTAGACGGTCCTTCTAAAAAGGATTGGAGAGGCGGAAGAGGAGCAATGCAAAACATTATCCCTGCTTCTACAGGGGCTGCAAAAGCAGTTGGACTTTGCATTCCTGAAGTGAACGGAAAACTAACTGGTATGTCTTTCCGAGTTCCAGTTCCTGACGTTTCTGTGGTAGATCTAACGGTAAAAACTACCAAAGAAACCAGCCTCAAAGAAATCTCCGCAAAAATGAAAGAAGCTTCCGAAGGTGCAATGAAAGGCATCCTCGGTTATACAGACGAGATGGTTGTTTCTAACGACTTCTTGAGCTCTACTCTTTCTTCTATCTTCGATGCGGACGCTTGTATCGAGCTGAACTCCAGATTCTTCAAATTGGTTTCCTGGTATGACAACGAAATGGGATACTCGAACCGAGTTCTGGATCTCATTCGTTACATGGCGAAAAAAGGATAATCGATGCAATTGCAATTACCTAGGCTCGAAAACGAAAACGTCCAAGGAAAACGGGTCTTTCTCAGAGTCGACTTTAACGTTCCATTAGAAAACGGTAAGGTTGCTGATAAGACCAGAATTGAAAAGACACTTCCCACGATCGAATTGCTAGTCAAGAAGGGAGCCCGTTTGGTGATCGCAAGCCATTTGGGCCGCCCGAAAGGAAAACCGGATCCTCAGTATTCCATGCAGCCGGTATTCGAAGTATTCAAAGGAATGGTCAAAGCACCTGTTTCCTTTTCTAAGGACGTGATCGGTGAGAACGCAGTTAAACTCTCCAAGGAACTAAAAGACGGAGAAATCCTTCTCTTGGAAAATTTACGTTTTCATAAAGAAGAAGAGGAGAACGATCCAGGTTTCTCTAAGAGTCTTGCGGCTCTCGCGGATGTGTACGTAAACGACGCATTCGGAGCGGCTCACAGGGCCCATTCTTCTACCGAAGGGATTGCACATCTTCTTCCTTCTTTTGCGGGCCTATTGATGTACAAGGAGATCACAGAGTTATCTAGTCTTCTTTCTCGTCCGGCCAAACCTTTCGTAGCCATCATCGGTGGCTCTAAGGTTTCCTCCAAGATCAGTGTGATCAAGAACCTGATCGATAAGGTAGATCATATCCTGATCGGCGGGGGAATGGCCTATACCTTCCTAAAATCCAGAGCGATCCCAGTCGGAAATTCCTTAGTGGAAAAAGACTTCGAAGTGGAAGCATTTCAACTGATCGAAAGAGCCGGAGTAGCCGGTGTGGATTTCCAATTGCCGGTGGATCATATTATCGCGGATAAATTCGATGCGAATGCAAAGACCAAGACCGTAGATAAGATGGGTATCCTGGACGGTTGGATGGGAATGGACATCGGTCCTAAGACCATCTCGAATTACGAAAAAGTAATTAAGAATGCCGCTACTATCGTTTGGAACGGGCCCATGGGAGTATTCGAATTCGATAAATTCGCCCCCGGAACCATGGCAATCGCGAAGGCGGTCGCTAAGTCCAAGGCCAAGACCGTGGTTGGAGGAGGAGACTCCATCGCTGCGATCAATAAGGCAAAGGTAGAAGACAAGATCACCCACGTTTCCACGGGAGGAGGAGCCTCTCTGGAATTCCTAGAAGGCAAGAAACTTCCTGGTGTAGTGGCTCTTCTCAAATCCGAAGAAAGATAATCTGAAAACAAATTGGAAGGAAAATATATGCGCCCCAAGATCATAGCAGGTAACTGGAAAATGAATCTTTCCGAGAAGGAGGCCTTAAGTCTTGCAAACGGCTTAAAGGAGAAGCTACCTTCTCGTCTCGGAAATAAAAAGGCAGTTGTATTTCCTTCCTCCATTCATTTGGCTTCTGTCGCACGGATCCTGGAGAACTCTCCCGTTTCTGTCGGAGCCCAAAATATCTACCCTTCTCCCCTGACCGCTATGACAGGAGAAACGGGTCCGGACCAATTGTCCGAACTTGGGATCCGTTTCGCTTTGGTGGGACACTCGGAAAGAAGACAATTCCTAAAAGAGACGAGCGTATTCTGTAACCAAAAGATCTCCTATCTTGCTAAGAACAATTTCACTGCAGTGTATTGCGTGGGAGAAACCTTAGAAGAAAGAGAAGCAGGAAGAACCTTCGAGGTATTAGGAAAGCAGATCCAAGAAGGACTAGGTTCTATCCCAAGTGACGTATTTCCTAGGATCTGGGTAGCCTATGAACCTGTCTGGGCCATCGGGACTGGAAAAGTGGCGACCCCTGCCCAAGCGCAAGAAGCACATGCATTTATCCGAAAAGAGATCTCTTCCCTCTTCCAAAATGGAAGCTCTATCGCTGACGCAATGCCTATCCTGTATGGCGGCTCGGTAAAAGCGGACAATGTGAAGGAACTCCTAGGCCAGCCTGATATTGATGGCGGATTAGTGGGCGGCGCCAGCCAGAAATTGGATAGCTTTCTCGCTCTGTTCTAAGTCGAAGATACTACAACAACCTCTCTAAATCCTTGGCCCCTTCCATCGACCGGGCTTTGGATTTCCGAAACCGCTTGTCAGCCTAGGCCCAAGCCATAATTTGGACGAACAAGCGGGGTTCTCTCGCTTATATAGAACTTTTTTACCTTAGGAATCGACCCCATGGGATTTATCACCGGAACCATTCTAGTTCTTTTCGTTTTCGTTAGCCTTTTTCTCATTCTTCTCGTTATGATCCAGACCGGAAAAGGGGGAATGGGAGGAGTCCTGGGCGGAGGCGCAAGCCAATCCGTTTTCGGATCTTCTACTGCGGATGTTCTGACCAAGGCAACTCGAGTGGCTGGTCTTCTTTTTTTGGCGCTTTCTCTGATTCTTTCTTTCCTTTTTGCGAAGACTAGCGGATACAATACTGCCCCGGCTCCGGAAATTCTTCCACCTCCGGCAGTAGAAGGAGCACAGGAACCACAAGGAGGGACAAATGCCCAACCGGCAACCCCAGCGCCTGCAGCTGCTCCAGCAACTTCTCCGGAAGGACAACCTAAACCGTAATTTTACTTTCCCTTTGCACGTTAGGATAGTCTTTCTGACTGTCTTAACGTTCCTCCTCTTCCTTTCTCTTCCCGCATTTTCCCAAAGCCAAGAAGCTGCCAAGACGCAAAGCTCTTCTACCCAGATACTGAACCAGAGGATCCTAAAGGCCTATGAAAGTCTGGGAGTCGCCAGGGAGCTTTTGAAATTCGAAAGAATGGAGGCTCTGCCGATCGGAACCCTGGTGACCTGGGTGGGAACCTTCCCCAACCGAAAAGGGGTCAAGATCACTAAGTTCTCCGTGACCCAATCCTCTAGTCCAGGTGGGATCGAGAAGGCCGAAGAGAAATCCATTCTTCTGGAATTCAATGGTTCTACTCTTTCTAAGGTGATCTCCGAGATCAAGACTGCCAATTATTCTTCGGAAGATACGATACTCATCCGGATGACCGACAATACCCCTCTTGATAGCAATGTGGACGATCTACTTATCTATGCTGACAGAAATGGGAAGGAGGCGGAATATCCTCTCAACTATCTCCCGGACGAGGGAGTCAATCGAGATAGGTCCGAATTTAAGAAGGAATTTTACTTAAAACTGATCGAGGACTTCTTCGTTCATGTTCTCAGGCTACAGGAAATGCAGGCCCAACATTCCTCTAAAAACCAAAAAAAATTACTGCAAAGTTATAAAGAATCCCTAGAATATTGATTCGGATGTCATCCCTAATGGAAAACCTCCACGAGAGAGCGGAGGAACTCCAGGCTATTCTAGATGGAATTACGGAGCCCCTGGTTTTGATCGACCCGGGCTTTCGGGTCCGTCGTGTCAATAAGGCCACTCTGGAGTTCTCCGAGGAAGCTGAGTTTCCTTTCGTTCTCGGGAGAAAATGTTTCGAGGTCCTTTATAACCGGACCGCTATCTGTCCATACTGTCCTATGAAGGATCATCACGAGAATGAGGCGGACTTCGACGCGCAATTCGAGGGAAAGGGTGAGATCGGAAGAGAGATCTTCCATGTGGCGAATAACCAGAAAGAGACCCTGTATCTGGACTTCTTTCCGATCCGCAAGGACGGAAGCGTAGTCTCCATAGTAGAAAAGATCAGCAATATTACCAGACTCAAGGAAAAGGAAGAAGAGAACCTCCGTATCCGAAACCTAGCATCTCTCGGAATTTTTATCTCCGGCGTGGCTCACGAATTGAATAATCCTCTTACGGGAATGAGCCTTACTCTTCAGAATCTAATGAACAACCTGTCCAGCATGGACCCTGAGTTCTTCAAGAAACGATTGGAGATGATCAAGGAAGATCTCACACGAGCTGCTATGATCGTATTGGATGTGATCAGCTTCGCTAAGCCGGATAAGTTAGTCACTACCAATGCCGACATTCACGAGACCATTATGAAAGCAAAGGATTCGGTTACCTGGGTCTATCCCGTACTTTCCAAGAATACGGAATGGGAGATCCTAAGCGAGCCAGGAACCACCTTCCAATTCAATCCGGTCAAAATGGAAAGATTGTTTATCAATCTGTTCAAGAACTCTTTGCAAGCTTACGATTACGGAGAAGGAAAGATCCGAGTAGAAGTTAGACGCACTCGGAACATGATGCATATCATCGTAGAAGATACTGCCGGCGGAATCCCGGAAGATATGCTGGATAAGATCTTCTCCCCCTTCTTCTCCAAGAACAAAGCAGGTGTGGGAACCGGACTCGGTCTTTCCATCTGCCATTCGATAGTAAGAGAACACAGCGGAGAATTGACTGTGCGTTCCTTCGATCGTAAGACTAGATTCAAGATCTCACTTCCTCTAGTTCAACCCAAAGGGGCTTAACTTGTCTAAGCATAGGATCTTAGTCGTAGAAGATATTCACTCCATTCGGGAGGCTGTCAAAGATATACTAGTACAGCAGTATCAAGTCTTTGATGCGGAGAATTATGACGAGGCAGTCCGTATCCTGGACTCCGAAGAGATCGATCTGGTGATCACGGATATCCGCATGCCTGGAAAGTCCGGACTGGACCTGATCAAGACGATACAGAAGGAGCATCCTCAGGTCCAATATTCACTGATGACGGCCTATAATATAAACGATTATATCAATTTCGCTTATCAACATGATATCTGGAATATTATTCCTAAGTATTCCTTCTTAGATATCAACCTGATCACTGTGATGGTTAAGAAACTTCTCTTAAAGGATATCTTCGGGGTGGAGAAATACTTCAGTTCCGGTTTTCAACTTACGGAAGAAAGCGGGGAAGCTTTTTCAGTTCCTCCGGAGAACGGAGTCGTTTTCCGAAAGATCAGTTCCGATAAAGAAAGAAATCATTTTTGCAATCGGATCGGTTCCTTTTTGATCGAAAAAGGAGCTCCGAACGCGGTGCATCAGATCCTAGAAGAGCTTACTTCCAATGCGATGATCCGAGCGCCTAGAGACTCTAAAGGAAATTCGAAATACCAGTATGAGCTTCCTTCCAGAGACCTTCTTGTTCCTTTAGAACATATTCAACTCGCGGAAACGGACTACTTCGAGATTGGTTATGGGATCGCAGAGAACTCCTATATTATCGTGGTCCGAGATCATTTCGGTTCTTTGAACAAGAAGGAGATCTTGAAACGATTGGATCGACATATCACTGTCGAAGGTCCTACAGGTCTGCCTTCCGGACTCGCGGATTCACACGGTAGAGGTCTGTATATTTGCAGAGAGATCTCGGACCAGCTGATCTTCAATATAGAAAAAGACAAAAGAACCGAGATCATCGCGTTGCTGGACAAGCAAACGAATAAGGGATATAAATCTCTTTCGATCTATGAGGTTTGAGCGGGGGGATTTGTAGAAGATACTACAAACTTAGCTGCTTACTGTCCCCGTTCCAGCTCCCGATACAGTACGATATCCTTTCCACCTTCGAAAAATGCCTCACCGCTTCTTCCATTGGAGAAGAATCGAAAAGGTTTTTCGGAAGTCCTGACCTTCTCTTCTCTGAGTACATTGCCTTTCGAGTCCAAGAAGAATAGATTGCTTTCCCATTCTCCTGCGAACCAAGTTCCGGAGTGGAAGACGGTTTGGTAAACGGCTTGGGACTTGCTTCGGTTCTTTTCGAAGAGTATCTTTCCGGTCTTGGAATATAGAACGAGTTTATCGTGAAATCCGGAGAGAAGTTCCCCTTCATTGGAGATTGCCATGTAGGTTTTGTGAGGAAGAACTCTTCCTAAATTCCATTCTTCTAATTCGGAACCTTTGCGATCATAGACCCGAATAAAGTCCCGATTCCCTTTCAAGAAATGGACTCCTATCTTTGTGCCGTCAGGCGAAACAGTAAGACTTTTTGCAAAGACCGGTTCCTTCTCTCCCATCTTTGCTTCGAAAAGTTTTTCTCCCTTTCCATCCAAAAGAAATAATTCCCCTCCGGAGAAGAGAACCGCAGTCTCTCCGTTCGAGATCCCATTCGGAGAAAAAGCGATATCGGTCAGAAATCTTCCGTCCAGTTTTTTTGCGCCCACGGAGTTGCCATTGATATCGGAGACTAGGACTTGGTTATTATCTCCCGCAAGAAAGAGAACGATATTCCCGTCCGGATGGATCTTAGGATAACTCTTATATTCTTTGGTCCAAAGCAATTCTCCCGCTTCGGAAAAGAATTCCACTGAGTTTCCGATCTTCTTGTATACAAGATACCCCTTGGAAGTGAGAGGGAATTCAATCCGATTTGAATCGTCGGTCGGAATGGACTCTCCTCCGGGGATACGGATATAATCCGTCTTGGACTTGTATCCGTTTAGCTTTCTTTCCGGATCGAAATCACTACGAGGATCCGGAAAATTCCCGAGCTTAGCTTCCTTGTTCCAGGACCAAGTCTTTTGGACAGTTCTCGCAGCCTCGTACGGATTCCCTAAAAAAAAATAGAATAAAAAAAAGAAGATCAGACTTAATCCAAGGATCCGAGCGATCATTATAATTTCCTTAAGCGATTGTATAGTGCGAATAGAGAGGTTGCGGCAACCACATCCCGGAATAATTCCCTTTTAAAAGGAAAGAAGTATTCTTTCACTTCCGTGCCGACGCCTTTGATATGAGTTCCTATGAATACGGTTCCTACTCGTTTAGTAGGAGTAGCTCCGCCAGGCCCAGCAATTCCGGTGATACTGATAGAAAGATCCGTATTCAATATAGAGGCAGCGTTATCCGCCATTTCTCTTGCGGTTTCTTCGCTCACTGCCCCGTGGGCCTCCAAGGTTTCCTTCTTCACATGAAGGAGATTTTCTTTGATTGAGTTCGCATAACTCACAATGGAACCCAAGAAGTATTCGGAGGATCCAGCTCTATCTGTAAACAGCTTTGCCGCGAGCCCTCCAGTACAACTCTCTGCAGTTCCTACGGTTAACTTCTTTTGTATCAGAAGAGCCGGTAGTTCTTCGAATAAGTCTCCCGTGCAAAGATCCCCGTATTTTTCCTTAGTAAGTGCTATAAGCTTTGATAGAAGTTCCTGATCTTCCGATTGGTAGGTGACCCGGATAAATCCTCGCTTTGCAGCCACTCCCCAGATTGCCTTCCCGGCCTTAAAGAAGTCCAACTTCTCGATGAATTCCTGTTGGAAGAGGGATTCACTGAGTCCCCAGATAAACAGATAATCGGAATATAGTTTTGCGGATTGAAAATGAGTTCGGATCAATGGCACCAGCTCCTCATGGAACATGGCAGTCATTTCCTTGGGAACCCCCGGCATACAGGCAAGGTAAGCGCCTGGTCGAAGTTCCGACCAGAATCCGGGAGCAATTCCCGTGGAATTATTCATAACGGTCGATTTCGAAGGAATGGAAACCTGACGAAGAGCTGTCGCTAACGCCTCTTGGAAGCTTCTTCCTCGGAGGCGATACAGTGCTTGGAGACGATCATGTGCCCTTTCGTTCAAAACAGGGGTAGAACCCGTCAATTCGCAGACAACCTCCAAGGTATAATCGTCTTCAGTGGGCCCTAAACCGCCAGTCATTAGGATGAGAACCGGGTTTTCTGTCGAAGATACTACAGAAATCTCCGACAATTCCCTCCGGATCAACACTGGATCATCCGGAAGGACCACGAACTTCTCAACGGAATATCCCAAACCGAAGAGTTCATTTGCGATCCAGGAGGAATTTGTATCCTGGCTTCTACCCGCAGTTAGTTCCGAGCCGGTAGAAACGACTATAAATCGGGGGTTCAAAGATCCTTCTCCAATCTCTCGGGGGCAGAAACACCAAGTAAGCCCAGACCTTGGGCGAGAACAATTTGCGTTGCCTGGCAGATCCGAGCGAGACCCAGCCTCGTCTTTTCATCGGCATCTTTCAATCTGTTATTCTTAGCGATATAGAACTGCGTAAATGAGCGAGCTAGGTTCTGCAGATAATTTGCGATCCGATGCGGCTCCAGGGTAAGCGCCGCGTCCAAGACTTCCTCCGGAAAACGAGAGATCCAGAATAGGAGTCTCTTTCTCTCTTCGGTCATCTCCAATTCTTGCAAGGCCTGCGGATCGGAATCAGTTCCCACTTCTCTAAAGATAGAAGAGACTCTTGCGTGTGCATACTGTAAATAAAAGACTGGGTTCTTGTCCGACTCGTCTTTTGCCAGATCCAGATCGAAATCCAAAGGAGAATCCAAAGAACGCATTACGAAAAAGTAACGTGCTACGTCTCTCGCATGTTTTCCCAGGTATCCGAGCAGGTCTTCCATGGTCTGGAACTCGCCGGCCCTCTTACTCATCTTCATTTTCTGGCCGCCCATAAGAAGGTTCACTTGTTGAGCGATCACCACTTGGAAATTTTCCTTAGGATAGCCGAGAGCCTCGACTGCTCCAGCAAGTCTTGCGATATATCCGTGATGATCCGGTCCCCAGATATCAATGATCTTCTCATAACCTCTTTGGATCTTATCGCTATGATAGGCTATGTCCGCGAGAAGATACGTTGGACGTCCATCGTCCCGGACCACTACCCGATCCTTATCATCCCCATAATCGGTAGAACGAAATATTTGCTTTCTGTCTTCCTCGAAGACCTTGCCGGACTTCTTTAAATTCTCCAGAACTCCTAAGACTTTTCCGGCAGCATGCAAAGATGCCTCGGAGAAGAATCGATCGAACTCTACCCCAAAAAGATCCAGATCCTTTCTCTGCCAGATAAGATTGGACTCCACCGTCCAACGAGAACATTTCTCAGCGAGCGCCGAATATTCCTTCTTTTCCAAATGCGATTTGATCTCGGAAGAAGTATTCGAATTTTCTAATAGATCTTTCGCGATTACTTTTAGGTAATCCCCTCGATAGCCTTCGGCAGGGATCACGTTTTGAGTTAAAAGATCCTCAATACTTCTTCCATCCTCCGCGTTTTCCTGAACGGAAGAAGGTTCGCCCAGGATCTCCCTGATCCGAACCAGAGTAGAAACCCCAAGAAGAAAAACCTGGTTCCCGTAGTCGTTTACGTAAAATTCCTTATCTAACTGATTGCCAACTGCACGAAGAAGATTCGAGAACGCATCCCCGGTTGCTGCGGCTCTCGCAGAAACGATATTTAAAGGCCCGGTAGGATTCGCGCTTACGAACTCTAAATTGATCTTTTTAGGATTTTCTAATTTAGGGAATGTATCCTTTTTCTGGACCGTATTTTCCAAATAACGGATCAGGAATGCGGGAGAGATGCGAAAATTCACGAACCCAGGAGGAGTAAAATCCACCTTCTCAAAAAAATCCGTTCTTGTTTGTAGATGTCCTACAAGTAAGGCCGCCGAATCCAGAGGCTTCTTTCCGAGCTGCTTTGCGTTCTCAAGCGCGAATGAAGTGGAATAATCCCCGAAGGATTCCTCTCTGGAATATTCTATCCTGATTTTCAGCTCGGATGGATTTAAATGAGGAGCTTCTTTTTCGCAGTATGCTTGGACGCCTTCTTTCAGAGCTTCCAAGACCAAGTATTTGAGAGTATCCGTTTCTTTCATTCTATGATGAGCGATCCTATTTTTTAGAGGAGTTGGATTCCCAGTCGGGGAAAAGTCGTTTGTCGCGGATCTGATTCCAGCTTCTGTCCAAGGCTCCAAGGACCAGATTTTTCTCCCTCAGGATACATTCAAGAGATTGGCAATTCCTTCCTTCCTCTCCGAAACTAGGACGAGGGATTGGGGTCTTCTTTCCCCATCTTTGATCGAGTATGATGAGAAAGACGATCCCAAAAATATAGATCAGCAAAAAGCAGGTCTTAAAGAATTTATCCAAGGTTCTCCCCCAAGGATTCGTATAACATAGGTTCCGATTTCAAACGTTTTCCTAACAAGGGTTTTAAGGCCCGGTTGCTGAGACTATCCGCCTCCTTCAGGAGTTCAAGGGAAATCTTTTTGTCTTTCAGGTCCCTGTATCGTAACGCAAGGCAATCCTGGATGAATAGGACCAGTCCATACTTGTCCGGCCTGGGAGTTCCGCAGTCCCCGCAGACGATCTCAAAATGGGTTTCGTCTAAACTACAGGATCGGATCTCCGAGAAAGTCTTACCGCAACTCGCACATTCCAATTCTTTGGAGAGAAAGCCACCCACATACAGAAGTTTTAATTTGAAGAAGGGTAAAAACACGGGTCTATACCCGTCCTCGTCCAATTCTTTCAGGGCTCCCAATAAGAGTTTGTATTCCTGAGGATGAGAACCCCCTTCCGTTAGAAAGGAAGAAACAAGCTCTACCAAATAAGAAACTAAAACGGTGCCCGCATAGCCTGCCTTTGCCTTATCGAACCTCTGGACGAGTCCGATCTCTTTCACGTTAAAGGTCTCTCTGCCTTGCGTATAATAATAATCTAATACGGTTAGGGAACCTGGTTCTACCGCCGCGATAGGTCTAGTCTTACTCTTCTTGATACCCTTGATCCGAAAGCTATTTACCTCTCCTTCTTCCGGAAGAAGTCGCAAAAAAGCATCTCCCTCGGGAAGGATCCGGCTCTCCATCACGATCCCTTTGGTTTTCTTTAAGGCCCCAGAACCAGATCCAGACATAGATCCTCTTTCTCCTTCATAAGAGCCTCGTCCTCTTCTCCTCTTTCATGATCGTAGCCGATCAGATGCAAAAAACCGTGCACGAACAAACGAAAGAATTCCTCTTCTACACTGTGACCTATGGACTTGGCCTGCGCCTTACAAGTGTCCCAGGAAATCACGATCTCTCCCAGACTTAAGATAGGACCCGTTTTTATTTTCTTTATGGGGGGAAGGTTCCAAGGCTCCAGATCGAAACTCAGAGGAAAAGAAAGCACGTCAGTCGCATAATCCTTTCCCCTACGGACCCGATTGATCTCCTTCATGGATTCGTCGTCCACAATGAGAAGGGAGAGATGGGTTTGTATATTAGGAAATGCGAACCCGGTTAATGTATTCCAGCGGGGAAGAAGCTCCGTTTCGGACAACCAAGAAGGCAATTCTTCTCTTATATCCGAGGAGAGTTCGAACAAGTTTATGAGCCTTTCACGGCATGTCTGCCGAGAATATTCTTATTCTTTTCTTCCAAAGCCTTTGTTTCTTCCGGCTTAGGATATTTCGGCCGGGAATGAAGACTAGAAAGAAGTACTTCTTTGAAAGAAGACTTAACGACTTCCAGATCTCCTAGAGTAAGTCCGCATTCGTCCAATTGGTTTTCTGCCAATTTGCTGTTAACGATCTTAGTAATGAGAGCATCCAAGGATTCAGGAGTCACTTCTTCCAAGGAACGGCTAGCCGCTTCCAAACTATCTGCGATCATAACGATCGCGGTTTCCTTTCTTTGAGGCTTAGGGCCGGGATACTGAAAGTCTTGCTTTCTCAGTTTCTTCTTCTGAGAAGGAGAAAGTTCCGCCAAGGCCTTATGATAGAAGAAAGCCATAGTGGAAGTGCCATGGTGTTCCGGAATAAAATCGATCACTTCCCTAGGAAGCCTAGCCTTCTTGGCCATCTCGATCCCATCCAAAACATGATCGATCACGATCTTTGCCGCCTTGGCAGGATTGTTCTTATCGATATTTTCCTTCTTAGGGATCAAATGCTGGTTCTCCACGAAGAAGCCTGCGTTCGGGATCTTGCCGATATCGTGGAAGTAAACCCCAACTCGGGTCAGAAGCCAATCCAACTCCAAATTCTGAGCGGCCCGTTCCGACATGGCGGCTACAAGAAATGTATGAGTATAGGTAGAAGGAGCCTTGGTCAGAAGATCCTGCAAGAGAGGATGCCCCGTATCTGCAAGCTCCATAAGTTTGAATCTGGTCGGAATATTGAAAACATACTCATAGATCGGAAGAAGGAGCTGAGTCAAAGTGGAACAGACGAATCCATTCACTAAGCATAATAAATACAATTTGAATATATTGGAATCCCAAAGATCCCTCAAATGAGAACCGGAAGGAGCCGCCACCCAATAATTCCTGGAATCGAACAGATACCCGGAGGAAGAGATCAGGATCTGGACCAAGGCCATATAGAAGCCTGCCTTGATAAAATCGATCCTCTTTCTCATTTTTCTGCCGTATGTGGCGGCAACCACCGTCATCACAAAGGCAAGAATAAAGGAAGTAGGATTGTATCTGGACGCGGCAAATACGAAGAAAGAGAGAAAGAATCCTATCGCAATGGACAATTGCTCGTCATAGATCATCGAAAGAATGAGGCAAACCATTCCGGTAGGGATGACCAGAGCGAAATAGAATACGGAATCATAGCTATTCTCGAAACTGAAGAATGCCTTAGAAGCCAAATACGTCCAAAGGACCAAAGACCAGATAAGAGTAAACACGATCACGTTACTCGAAACATCGTTCAGTCGCTTAGGATTGTATTTTTTCAAGAAAGCATAGACAATAATAACGAAGATAGACTGGATCAGCAGAATGGAAACGATAGAAGTGATATTCGCGCGGGTAGCGTATCTGTTCACGATCTGCAACTTCCGGTAGACTTCCGGAGTGATGATCTCTCCCGCTTTTACGATCACTTCCCCCGCATTGATCCTGCTATTCACAGGTTCCGTTCTATCCATCACCGCTTGCTTTTGGTTCTTGGTCTCTTCGGCATTATAAGTACAACCAGGATTGGAATACACATAAGTCAAAGCCAGCTTCTGGATCACTGCGAGCAATTGAGGATCGGTAGACTGCAATTTCTCAGCCGCGAGCTTATTCAGATACTCGATCGTGAAATTGTCTCTGTATAGATATGTGCGAGGAATGACCTGAACCCCTTCCAAGGAAGAGATCTGCTCCTTATTTCCGCTAGCCCCCGAATTACGGATCTTTGCCTCCGCGGAGCGCATCGTATTATACTCCGCAGGAGCATCTCGTAAGATGCAAAGATTAGAAAAAATTAAATTACTATATTGTTGGACTAGGTCGCGGACCCTGGATTTCCCTGGGGTCTTGAGAAGGAGTTCTAGATCCTCTTTGGACCTATTCTTCCAACGTGGGACTGCCGTTAAAAGTTCAGCGGTCGTTTTTTCTCCGGAAGGTTTCGGCTCCCTATATTTCTCCATGTCTTCCTGGATGGCCGGTCGGATCGTTTCCGTGAGTATCCTAAAATCCCGATCGAAAAAATTGGGAGCAGACTGATACGCTTTGAGTCTCTTTGCTTTTGTCTTCTCCTCATCTTCGTACACGATATCCTTGGTAGAGACCACCTTATCTAAGGCGGTCTTACCTTCCGAATAAGGACCGTCGGGAGTGAGATCTATTTTGTCCTGACCGAAGAATGGAATGGCAAGCATCCAGGTCACGAAGATCAGAGTGATCGCAGTCAGAATGACCTGGAATTTACGAACGAAAGAGATGGGACGGATCTTGGTCAAAGTGTCCGTGATCCAAGCCATTCCTCTTTCTAAAAACGATCCCAGGGGAAACATTACAATTCCTCGAACTTCCTCACGATGGTTTCCACTAATGGATGTCTCGTGATATCCTCTTTTCCGAAAAATACCTGGCCTATGCTCTCGGTACTTCTAAATAAGCTTACCACACGATCGAAACCGGATCTACCATGTTCCAAGTCGATTTGAGTAACGTCCCCGGAAATACACATCCTCGAATTTCTTCCCAAACGGGTCATGATCATCTTTAACTGGGAGAGAGTACAGTTCTGGGCCTCGTCCAAGATGATAAAGCTCTTGGAAAGAGTCCTTCCCCGCATGAATGCGACCGGAGCGATCTCAATTTTGGTGAGAGCGATATACTCTTGTGTCTTTTCAAAACCGATGCATTCGTTCAAAGCATCGTATACAGGACGAAGGTAAGGATCCACTTTCTGGTTCAGATCTCCGGGTAGGAATCCAAGATTCTCCCCCGCCTCTACAGCAGGTCTTGTTAGAACGATCTTGTCCACGATCCCGTTTTGCAGGAATCTGCAGGCCATCGCCACGGAGAGGAATGTCTTTCCCGTTCCCGCAGGACCGATCCCGAAAGTGATCAGATTATTTAAGAAAGATTGAATGTACTTATCCTGGTTCTTTGTCCTAGGATAGAGATGTTTTCCCTTGTATGTGGTGAGAATCTTTTCAGAAGGCTTAAATGGCTCGTCTTCGGAGCGACGCTCTTCCTTCTTCTTTTCTCTAGTGGCTTGTTTGAGAAGATAACTGAAATCGAATTGGTCCGTAAAATCACGGTCCGGTCTATCCCTATAATTCGTTTCCAGTAGATGGAAAAAGTCCAGGGCGAAGTCCACCTTTGCAGGAATTCCTTCCACCTGGAATCCGTTCCCGCGAGGGATTAGATCGATCTCCAACTGTTTTTCCAGGTTTTTCACTCCTGCATCGTTGATCCCGCAGATCTTACGATACAGGTCCTGGCTTTCGAAAGTAAATTGTTCTTTCCTGATACGATTAAACCTTTATTAATCTCAGCTTCAATTCTTGGAGCTGCTTCTCTTCTACTTCCGACGGGCATTCACTCATCAAGCAAACACCTTTTTGGGTTTTCGGGAAGGCGATCACATCTCGGATCGATTTCCCACCAGTCATCAGCATAAGGATCCGATCGATACCGAACGCGATCCCACCGTGAGGAGGAGCTCCAAATTCCAATGCTTCCAAAAGGAAGCCGAATTTTTCCTTAGCCTCTTCCGGGCCTATCCCCAAAGTGGAGAAGACTCGGTTCTGCACATCCTTGGAATGGATACGAATGGAACCTCCACCGATCTCCACACCATTCAACACCAGATCGTAGGCCTTGGCAAGAGCCATACCCGCATCCCTTTGCAATCTTTCCTCGGAAGAAAAAATTTCCAAGCTCGCATCGCTCGGAGAAGTAAACGGGTGGTGCAAGGAATCCCAGCGATTGCTGTCCTTATTCCACTCGAACATCGGGAAGTCCACGATCCAAGAAATATGAAAGCTTCCTTCTGCAGGTTTGTCAAATCTTTCCGACAACTTTAATCGAAGTGCTCCCAAAGAATGGTTTACAATTTGCCTTTCGTCGGCGCCGAAAAAGATCATGTCCCCTTCTTTGGAGCCGACCGCCTCGGAAATTTTCTGGAGAGCTTCCGGAGTAAATCGTTTCGTAATCGTGGATTCCAAACCTTCCGGGCCATGCTTCATATAAGCGAGGCCTTTTGCCTTGTAATCCCTGGCAAGCCAAGCAGTCAGCTCTTCGATCTCCTTTCTGGAAATGACGGAGCCGCCGGGAACGCAGATCGCTTTTACCACTCCGTGCGTTCCGATCGCGACAGTGAATACTTGGAAATCGCTATTCTTTACGATCTCCGAAACGTCTACGAGCTTCATTCCGAAACGAAGGTCCGGCTTATCCGAACCGTATTCTTCCATTGCTTGTCGATAAGGCATTCTGGAGAAGGGGCCTTTCAGTTCCAACTGGAACACTTCCTTCATGATCTGGGAGAATAGACCTTCTATCTCGGTCAGGATCTCTTCTTGGGAAACGAAGGAAAATTCCATGTCCAACTGAGTAAATTCAGGCTGTCTGTCCGCTCTTAGGTCCTCGTCCCGGAAGCATTTCACGATCTGGAAATATCTCTCCATTCCCCCAACCATTAGAATTTGCTTAAATATCTGAGGGGACTGAGGAAGCGCGTAAAAGGAATTCGGGTTCAAGCGAGAAGGGACCAAAAAGTCCCGAGCCCCTTCCGGAGTGGACTTGTTCAAGATAGGGGTCTCTATCTCTACGAATTTGCGTGCATTCAAATAATTGCGGATCGCGAAGATGAACTCATGACGCTTGAGCATTCTGTTCTTCAGCTCGTCCCTTCTGAAATCCAGATATCTGTATTTCAAACGGTTCTCTTCGGAGATCTCATCGAACTCATCCAAGGAGAATGGAGGGGTTTTTGCTTGGTTCAGGATAACTAGTTTGTCTACGACGAGCTCTATCGTTCCCGTCTTCATCTTCGGATTGATGCTTTCTGCGTCTCTTTTCTTAAGCTTTCCTTGGACTGCGATCACGTATTCGGAGCGGATCTTTTCCGCTGCGCCAAAACCTTCTCCCAGGATCTCTTTACGAAGAACGACTTGCAGGATACCGGTGCGGTCTCTCAAGTCTACGAAGATCACTCCGCCCTGATCTCTGAATCGAAAAGACCAACCGAATAAGGTAAGTGTTTTTCCTTCTTGGGCCTCGGTAGCTTCTCCTGCCCAGGCTCTAGTTCTATAACCTTCTAAAATCCAATCTTCCAAAGAAATTCCAGTTCCTTAATTTATAATATAAGAGCTTGCTCCGAAGCTTCCATTAGGATGCACCATTCTCGTCCGACTTCCCATCTTTGATCTTAGTCGGAGGCGGCCGTGCTAAATCCGACCTCGCCTGGGCTACACGTTATCAAATCTGGAAAGTTCAGGCCGGAAGGCAAGTGGAAAAGAACCTGTAGGCCCAGATCGGTTCTTGGCGATGATGATCTCCGCCATTCCCTTCATTCTAGGATCTTCCTCTTCGTCCTTTCCCTTCTCCCCTCGATATATGAATGTCACAATATCCGCATCCTGCTCGATCGCACCCGACTCTCTTAAGTCGGCAAGCTGAGGTCTTTGGTCCTTGGACCTCTGTTCGATGGATCGGTTCATCTGAGAAAGAGCGATCACAGGACATTTTGCTTCTTTGGCCATCTGCTTGAGCGCTCTGGAGATGGAAGAAACCTCTTGTTGTCTTCCTCCGTCCCTGCTTTTGGGGTCGTTCATGAGCTGAAGATAGTCCACGATGATGAGTCCTAGGCTCTCGTTGGTAAGAAGCTTACGGATCCTTCCCTTAAAATCATCCACACTCAGCGCACCGGAGTCATCTATATAAATAGGAGAAGAAGTTACCTTAATGATCGCTTCGATCAGCTTGGGCGCATCCGACTTAGTTACTTCGGAGCGTTTGAGCTTGTTGGACTCGACCTGAGCATAAGAACATACTAATTTAAGAAGAAGTTCCATGCGGCTCATCTCCAAGGAGAAGATGACCACAGGACGGTTATGGATGAGCGCAACATTCGAGGCGATATTCAACGCAAGAGTGGTCTTACCGTTTCCGGGTCTTGCGGCAAGAACCATCATCTCATATTCTTTCAGACCGGAAGTCATCTCGTCAAACTGAGTGAAATTCGTGCGAAGCCCTTTTACCTGGCCCCTGCTTTCCATGATCTCTTTGATATACTCGGAAAGAGCGGCCTTGTCCTGAGAAACAGGCATCAGACCTTTCACATCTGCGGATCTGGAAACCTCAGTTAGGCTCTGTTCGATCTGATTGAAAACGGATTCGTTCTCGCCCGGTTCTTTTTGGATCAGCTCGAGTGCGCTCGTTAATAATTTAGAATATCTCCTTCTTTCGGAAAGGCGTTTGATGCGTTCCGCATAATATCCCAGAGGATGGGAAACCACTGAGTCCTTATAGAGAGAATAGATATAATCGTATTCCCTTTCCGGATCTTTTAGAAGAGAGTTTTCTTTTAGGAAGTTTAGAACGGAGACAGGATCGATCGCTATCTTTTTGTCGACCAAATCCAGAACCGCCTTATAGATGCGGCGATTCGTATCCTGATAGAAATCCTCTGGGACCAGAGGAATGTCTATCAGATTGTCCGCCCCCTTGAGGAGAAGGGATCCGAGAAAAGACTTCTCGGATTCCAATTCAAACAAGGAGTCGGCTTGCATGAGCGTTATACGGTTAAGGTTAAGCTTCGGTAGAAGCGCCTTCTTCTTTCTTCACATGAACTGTGATGGTTGGAATGATCCCTTCCGCCAAACGTACTTTCAGTTTGTAAGAACCAAGGTTACGGATCGGTTCTGCGAACTCGATCTTACGCTTGTCTACTTCGAAACCGCCGTTCTTCAAAAGAACCGCAACATCGGCAGGAGTCACCGCTCCGAAGAGTTTGTCTCCTCCACCGGTTTTCACGGAAATCTCGAATTCCTTTCCGTTCAATCCGGAAGAAACAGATTCCATCGCCTTCTTGCGTTTATCTTTTTTCAGATCCGCAAGTTTCTTCTGGTGAAGAGCCATCTTAGTCTTTCCTTCGGACGCGCGAACTGCGAGTCTCTGAGGGAAAAGATAGTTACGAGCAAAACCGTCTGCGACATCTTTGATATCGCCAGCGTCGCCTAAGTTAGAAACGTCTTTTTGTAATATTACTCTCATTCGTTTCCTCCTCAGTTTACCTTGAACGGTAGAAGGCCGATACTACGTGCCTTACGGATCTCTCTAGCAAGGATCCTTTGGTACTTCGCGGAAGTTCCGGTGATCCTACGAGGAATGATCTTACCGCGGTTGGTAATGAATCTTTCCAAAAGTTCTATGTTCTTATAATTGATCTGTTTTGCAAGTTCAGGGTCTGCGGTGAAGCGACAAACTTTCTTTTTGTATTTGTTCTGCTTCTTAGGCGGACGCCCTCCTTCTTGCTCTAAAGACATGCCTTCTGCGGCAGTCTCTTGCTTAACTTCTTCTTGTACTTCGTTTTCTGACATTGTTCGTGTCCTCGTTAAAAAGGTATATCGTCGTCTGCTCCGGAACTTCCCATATCATCCTGCGAGGATGAATAAGAAGAAGATCCGCTATTCGCGGAAGAACCGTATTCTCCGCTTCCATTCTCCCTTGCTCCGATCATCTGGAAATTCTCCACGACGATACGGATGCGGGAGGCCTTCTTGCCTTCCATGGTTTCCCAAGTATCCTGCTTCAGACGTCCCTCGATTACGAGTTGTTTGCCCTTCTTGCAGTATTGTTGGATGATATCAGCGCCCTTTCCCCAAGCCTCGCAGTCGAAGAAATGAGTTTCCTCTTTCTTGTCTCCACCGGCCACATAGGTGCGACCGTTCGCGATGGAAAAGTTAACTAAGGAAGTACCGTTCACCGTTTTGAATTCCGGATCACGGGTCAGGCGCCCTACTAGGGTCACCCGATTGATATCGTTAGCCATTGAGGCGGACGATCATTGAGCGGAGTAAGTTTTGGTTTAATCCAAAATCCCGCTCTACCTTTTCTAAGGCAGATTGTTCGGCATTCACTTTGAAGTGAGTGAAGATACCGTAGTCCTGGTGCTTGATCGGATGCCAAAGTTTCTTTTGGCCCCAATCTTCCTCAGCGGTTACGTTGATGGAATGCTTCTTGAAGATCTCTAGGACCTCAGTTTTAGCCACTTCCTTCGCGGTAGAACGCGTAATTGTGGTAATCTCGTAGTTTCTCAAAAGTTTCTCCTATGGGAAAACGCCCGTCTACGTGTCGTGACGAGCAGAAGAATAAGGATTTTGTCCTATTTTCGGAGACTTGGCAGGGGGGTCAAGCCGAATGTAAATCTGCCATTTGAATGCCTTATCCTCTCAAACGGCTTTAATGCGTAATTGGAATGGATATTCCTACGTTCGGGTTTATTTCTAATTTTCAATTTGGTCCAAACCGATTGGCTAATATCTAAATGCGAGAGAAATCAACTTTCCGGAAAGGAAGACAAGAGTTCATGAAATCTGATTGAAAATTCATGAAAATTGAGTAGTATAGATCCGAGGTTCGGAACTATGGCAAACTTACAAGTCCGGGATATGGATGACAGACTCTATGAAGCATTGAAAAGGAGAGCCGAATTGGAACACAGATCGATCAGCCAAGAAGTGGTACTTCTCATAGAAAACTACCTCGCTCAGGATACAAAAGGATCCGAACAAAAGACAATGGGATTTTTAGAACTATCCGGTTCTTGGATAGATGATAGAACTCCTGAAAAGATCGTCAAAGAGATCCGTTCTTCCCGCACCAAGAATAATTCCGGGAGTAAAACAGATGAGCTATTTGATTGATACGGACATTATCATCTATAGCCTAAAGAACGATCCGATCGTTCGCCAAAATTTCCTGGAAAGAAAGAACTCCATTAAGTCCGTTTCCGTGATCACGTATGGGGAACTGATCTTCGGAGCCCAAAAATCCTCTTACAAGGAAAGGAATCTCGCAACAGTACGAAGGATCGCGGAATTATTTCCGGTGATAGAATTGAATTCCGGGATTATGGAAACTTTCGGAGAGCTAAAGGCAACCCAGCAGAAAAAAGGAAATACGATCGAGGACTTTGATCTATTGATCGGATGCACGGCACTCTATTTAAATTATTCTCTAGTCACGAACAACGAAAAGCATTTCGGCAAAATACCCGGATTGAAAATAGAGAACTGGACCAAATCCGCTTAGTCTGGATCGATCCAACCCCTATTTCCTTCAATACGGATCTTCGTTCCTAGATCTTGGGACAATACAGCAATTTCGTTCAAAAAGTTCTCGGCCTCTTTTCCTTCTAAAGGCCTGACCAGGTGATCCTCATTTTGGAATTTGCCGAAAATGGGCACGAGCTCCACCTGGATCAATTTGCTTTTCTTAATATGAAGAATTACGATTATATTATGGTTTAAGTAAGCGTTCCTGCTTCCGAAAATCAGGTTCCCCAAAGAATAGAAAATCAAACTATTCCCGATCCTTTCGATCCCCTGGGGAATATGAGGATGATGCCCTATGATGATATTCACTCCGCTGTCCGCTATGGTTTTTGCGATCTTTCTTTGATCCAAAGTCGGAAAGGGAGAATACTCCACTCCCCAATGCAAGGAAAGTATCCTGAATTGATTTTGAGAAGAAGGTAGTGCCTTGGATTTTTTCCCATTCAGCCCTTTCTTAAGGAATTTGGGTCCGTTCTTTACGGAATTCAAAATTTGATTTTCCATTTGGAACTTTTTTACCCATTGGTCCGCATCTAAGGGCATAACTCCGGGACTAGTGCTTGCATAATGAGATCTTCCTTCTGCGACATTGGTTGCGGAGTAGATCCTAAGATTCGTATCCTTTCCTTCCCAGGTCCAAGGCTTGAAAGCGGATTCTAAATTTTTTCCTGCGCCTATATAGGAGATCTTCCGATCCGAAAGGAATTTTAGTGTTTCTTCCAAGCCCTCTGGTCCATGATCCATTGCATGATTATTTCCAAGAGAGACCAGATCCACTCCCAGAAAGCTCATAGTCTCCAGATCCGCCTCTTTCGCCTGGAACACGTATGCTTTGCCTGTATCCCAATTCTTTTCGGATACGACCGGGGTTTCTAGATTTAGTATTTTAAGATCCGCACCTGCAAAAAGGTCTTTTAAACCTTTGACCGGAGCCAATTCTCCTTTGGCTTTGATCGTGTCTCGGATCCCCCAATTGAACATAACGTCCCCGCCAAGCAGCACCTTAACGACTTCGGGATCTTCTTCTTTTCCTAATAGTTTTTCAATTTGGTTCTCGATCTTATCTACAATACTCGTTTGTGCCACAGGCGACTTTTCGGAACCGGAAGAATGTTCCGGAACTCCGGCGCAAGAAAACGCGATCAGGATCGTGAAATAAAGAAGGGCTCTTGCAGAGCTACCGAGATCCTTTCGAACAAAGCGCATTCTGCTATACAGTTTTCAGATGCGTTTTGATTTGGGAAATAAATAATAAGTGAGATTGAAGACTTTTAACCCATATAAATGTGAGAAAAATCCGAACGCATTCGAACTTAGCTACGGATAAATTCCTGTTCCCAATTCTTCTTTGGAAATGAATAAACTGTCCACCCCGAGAGAGGGATTTACGAAATCCAAATTGCACAACGTATAGCCTGTAACAAAGAAAGCGTTATTCAGTCCAAGGATCGGATTTTGGGCGTTTGCTAAGCATTTTGTGGAATCCTGTAAATATTCCAAATTGGACCAGATCAAATTCCCATTCGTATCAAATTTCGCTATAAATGAATTCTGTATTGCGTTGGTGAAAAAAATCTTCGTCCCGGAAACCATTCCCGCAATGTAAGAATTCCCATTAGAATCTACAGTAATTCCTTGGCCTAATGTTTCAGATGAGAAGAAGGAAGAAAATGCAGGATTCCCGAAAAGCCTAGTCCATAGTTTGTTTCCATCCTTATCATATTTTATGATAAACATGTCGGTTTGTCCAATTGGTGTCTGACCATCCAATTCTCCGGAAGTGGAACCGATCGCATAAATATTCCGATCAGGATCAACTCCGATATCATGCGCAACCGAGAGCTGGCCTGAAACGCCTACCAACCGAGACCAGAGCTTATTCCCATCCTTGTCGTATTTGACAATCAGAGCATCTTCGATCCCCACTAAAATCTGTCCGTCAAAATCAGTGTCCGTCGCTCCGACTAAGTATAGATCGCTGTTCGAATCGATGGTCAACCCACCGGTAAATCGCTCATGATCAGGTTGAGAATTTCTAGACATTCTTACCCATACTTGATTTCCATTCGGATCATATTTCGCCAGGAAATAATCGTTCTCACCTAAATTCGCTTCCCCGTAGAATGTATCCGCATTCGTTGTTCCCGCAATATAAATGTTTCCTAATGCATCTGAAACGATCCCTCTTCCGCTAGAAGTCCCATGTTGAAAATCGGTGTTACTTCCTCCGCCGATCAACCTAGTCCATTCTTTATTTCCGTCCGGATCGTATTTCACAAGATAAGCATCTTGGTACCCGTTTAAACTTTGAGCATCCAAGTTTGCCACAGTAATTCCCGTTCCGAATACATTGCCTTCCGAATCGGATGCGACAAAGTAGCCTACTGTGCTTCCAGTTACATAACTTTTTGGTCCTCCGCCTAAAAGTCGGGTCCAAAGCTTATTCCCTTCTTCATCATATTTTGTAATGAAGGAATCTTCCATGCCGAGAAGCTTTTGGTGATCCAGATTTCCGTCGGTATATCCGGTCGCGAGTATACTCCCGAACGGATCCCTATTTCCGGCAAAGCCCAAGGTAGTCGTTCCTGAAACGCCTATAAACTTAGGCCAAGGCTTTGTCGGTGGAGAGGACATACCAAATCCGCTAAAAGCGACAGCAAACAGGCCAGGATTGGATTGGCTGGATTGCGTACAAGAAACGGAAATAAAAGAGACTATAAAAGCAACAAACGCATTCCGATAAGGAGTGAAACTCATTAAGTCAACAACATTCGATCAGTTCGGAATTTCCTTTTCTTTTTGTATGATATACGTTAGGCTCGTTCCCTTTTTCTTAGCGTTGATTCTCCTACTTATGCTTTAGCGAATGATTATAACTTTGAATCATTGAAAGATCAAAAATCCCAAAAGGACTAGGACCAAGCCTAAGATCCCGATCTTTACTCCTACACGAGCCATGTCCTTGATCTCGAATCCTCCCACAGCGTATGCAACCGCATTCGGAGGAGTGGACACAGGAAGGGACATCGCTAAAGAAGCGCCTAACGCAGATCCTAAGACTAATTGGATCGCATACGACTCATTCCCCGGCATAAGCAGACTTGCCACAGGAATGGCCAAGGGGACGAGCAAATTCGCAGTCGCAGTATTCGACAAAAATGTAGAAAGGAATAGTCCAATGGAGAAGAAGATCCCAAGCACCCAGAAACTTTCATTCGGTCCAGCCTTACTTCCGATCAATTCCCCAAACCAAGCTCCTGCACCGCTCTTCTCTATCCCGGTCCCGAGTGCGATCCCCCCCGCGACCAAGATCAGAACGTCCCATTCTAAAGAACGCAGGTCACTGGATTCCAAGATCCCAGCCGAAGTAAACAAAAGAAGAGGGAATAACGCAACCACTCCTGCAGGAATTCCGTGCAAAGATTCCGTAAGCCAGAAAACGACGGTTAGAAAGAATCCGAATAAGACAAACCTTAGTTTCTTTTTCGAACCCTCGTCCGCCAGAGTTTCATATCTCAGGGAAAGTCTCAACCCAGGACTTGCAGGAAAGGCACGAAGAAGCCAAAGCCATGCGGCGAACATCAGGATGAGCAACAGAGGAATAGCGAAAAGCATCCAACTTCCGAAAGAAATAAAGTCCCCAAAGCCTTGGTTCTTTAAATTCGCAAATGCGATCACATTTGGAGGCGAACCGATCGGAGTCCCGATCCCTCCCAAGTTTGCAGCAAAAGGAATTCCGATCAGTACCGCTTTCCGAAACTTCTCTTCTTGGCTGAGTATGGAAAGCAACGGAAATACAAGAGCGATCATAAGAGAGGCCGTGGCAGTATTACTCATCCAAAGAGAAATAGATGCGGTAATGCACATTAGGCCGAGCAGAACATACTTAGGAGTAGTCCCAAAATAAGGAAGTACTCGATTCGCAAGCCAGCGATCCACACCTACTTTCACACAGGCCTTTGCCAAAGCAAAGCTTCCCAAGAAAAGAACGACTGCAGAATCCGCAAGAGAAGCAAGAAAAACCGCAGGAGCAGGACTCTTAGTTCCAGGAACTTGGTACTGCTTTAAGAAATCCCATTTGCCTGGATTGGAGAAGAAGAGGATCTCCGTGAGAATGATCAGAATGGAAGTTGCATGCCCGGGAATAATCTCAAAGATCCAAAGGCCCGCTGCTGAAAGAAAAATGAAAAACATTCCTGCGACGGAAGGAGGAAGATATCCGTAAAAGGAAAGAACAAGAGGAACTAAAGCGACGAATATAGAAAGTACAAAACCTAGTTTTCGAATGGGCATATAGACTTCTTCAAATCAAGAAAGTAAAAAGTAAGGACGGATCAGATCGAGGTCAACTCGAAACCTGACAGGAGCGGTATGTATCTCATTCGAATATGATGGTCCGATTCTGAAAGATCATGACCCTATCCTCCAGAAGAAGTCGCAACGCCTTGGCGAGCACAACCTTCTCCAGGTCCCTTCCATAAAGGACCAATCTCTCGGGAGAATATCCATGATCCACATGACAAACATCCTGGACAAGGATTGGGCCTTCGTCCAGATTCTCTGTCACTATATGAGCAGTGCCTCCGATGATCTTTACTCCTCTTTTATAGGCTTGCTCATATGGCTTGGCGCCGACGAAGGCAGGCAAAAACGAATGATGAATATTTAAAATACGATTTTGCCAACCGTTTACAAACTCTGGCGTTAGGATCCTCATATATTTGGCGAGAACGATCCAGTCCGGCTGCATTTCCTCCAATCTTTCCTGAACCTTTTTCTCATGCTCTTCTCGGCTCATTCCCTCACTCGGAACGAAAGTGAAAGGAAGTTTAAAGTCGCGCACAAGATCCCCTAAGGTCTCGTGATTGGAGATCACTCCCAACAATTCCATGGGAAGCTCCCCATATCTCCAGCGAAGGAGTATATCGCCTAGACAATGCGCCTCCTTGGTTGCGAGCAGTACGACCCTCGCAGCTGCCGATGCCGAAAGTTTTAGTTCTGCGTCTTTTGGGAGGATTTGTAGTAACTCCGACAGGATTACCTCGTCCTTTTCCTCCTTTTGGATGGAATACTCCGTTCTCATAAAGAAAACCTTCTGGAGAGGCTCTACGAATTCTTGGTTTCCGATGATATTGGCGCCTATCTTGGCTAAAAAACCGGTTATTCTGTGGATCAGGCCTGGTTCATCCGAACAGCGGATCAAAAGGATTCTTGTTTTCTTCCGAATCTGGTCTGTTTCCAAAACTTACTCCGAGGAAAGTTTACTCCCCACCCTCGTTGGGTGGGGGCCGGTGCGGTGGTTCATCCGCGAAGGGCAAAATTTCATAAGATCCGACTTTTCGCAAATCAGTTTCCAGCCCAGGAAATCTGTGTGGGAACTTCTTCTTATCCATTTAGCACTTATAGTATAAAAGTGCTAAATTTTCCAAAAAATAATTGAAACTTTTTTGAATATTAGCACTCTATATATATGAGTGCTAAATGGCACTGGAGGCTGCTAAATGAGACAACATGATTTTTTTAGCGAAGTACGAAGAATTCAAAACCGATTCCATAATCTATTTGATCCAGTATGGGAAGGCGGACGCACTTCTCTTGCCCTGAACGTTTATTCCGATCAGGACACAATCACAGTAACTGCGGAAGTCCCAGGACTTGCCCCAGAAGATCTGGATATTACCGTAGCACATAATCTTCTCACCATCTCGGGAGAATGGAAGGATGAGGCCCAAGCCAAACCAAGACGCATAGAAAGAGCTCGCGGAAGCTTCAAGCGACAACTCGAACTTCCTGTGGCAGTCGATTCCGAGAAAGTGCAGGCAACCGTTAACGAAGGGATCTTAACTCTTGTCCTTCCAGTTCTGGAGAGCGAGAAACCAAGAAAGATCCGTATAGAAGCCAAGGCTTAAGGAGAAAAGTAGAATGAGCGTATCAGAAGTATTAAGATCAGAGAAAGCGACCGAGCAAGAGACCAAGGCTGTCCGAAAAAACGTCTACACTCCTGCTACCGATCTTTATTCGAATGAAGAAGAGCATGTGCTTCTTCTTGACCTTCCCGGAGTGAAAGAAGGAGATCTCGAGATCTCCATTGAGAAGGATGAACTTAGAATTTCCGCAAAGACTTCGACAGCAGAAGTCAAGGGAGAGCTTCGCTACTCCGAATACGGAACCGGCGACTATCGCAGAAGTTTTCTTCTCTCCGAACCGGTCGAAGAGGATAAGATCACCGCGGTCCTAAAGAACGGAGTGCTTCAACTGAAGCTCCCTCGTAAAAAGCCGCTGAGCAAAAAGATAGAAGTTCGAACTTCCTAAAAGTTTTTCAGTTAGATCCTTACCAAATTTAGCCGGAGCCTGCTCCGGTTTTTTTTTGCCCGAATCGCGACTACTTAGTTCGATGGCAGTATGAGGACTCTCGCACTTCTTACTCTTTCCAATATGTTCATGACCTTCGCCTGGTACGGGCATTTAAAATTCTTCAAAGACTTCCCTCTCTGGAAAACGATACTAATCTCCTGGGGGATCGCCTTTTTTGAATACTGCTTAATGGTTCCTGCAAATCGAATCGGTTATGCGGAAGAAGAGCTAAGTGGGTTTCAGTTAAAGATCCTACAAGAAGTCATTACGATTACAGTCTTTATTGGTTTCGCGATCCTAGTCTTAAAGGAAAGGATCAAGTGGAATCATGCGGTGAGCTTCGTGCTCATCCTTCTTGCAGTATTTTTTGCTTTTTACGATAAGAAATGAATATTATGTAGGAACTTCTTCAAAGAAGCTTTCTAATCTCTTCCGCAAGCTCCGGTCCCTTGATCCCGGTCGGATAAGCTCTTAAGATCATTCCGGACTTATTAACAAGATAAATGAAAAGGGAATGATCCACGCCGTAACCTCCGGCCTGAGCAGGGTTCTGGACTTTCTGGGAGAAGACACCGAATCCCTTTTGCAATTCCTCTAATTTAGCTTTTCCACCCGTTAAAGCCACTAGCTCCTTTCCGGGAAATCGGGAAATATAATTTCGAAGCACTTCAGGAGTATCCCTTTCCGGATCCACAGTAATAAAGACAGGAGTCACCGTCTTTGAATCTTCTCCTAAGATACGAAATGCGTTTTCTATATCCATTAACGCCATGGGACACATATCGGGGCAATGTGAGAACCCGAAATATACTACGAAAAGATTGCCGTTCAACTCGGATGGTCGAATATCTTTGCCTTCTGTATCTTTTAGAACCGCAGTCTTCCACTCTTGGACGGGATATTCCAAAGCATATTCTGTCTTCTTAAAGTATTTCTGTATACCAAGCCCGATCCCTAATCCGACTACTAACACTAGTAAATATAATATTATTTTTTTATAATTCATTTTCTCTATACCGCTACGATCCATCCCATGGCTCCTCTATCTGCCATATGGGTTTGGTGAGGATGGAACATGTATCTTCCCCGCTTCGTTAAAGTAAATTCCACAATGACCCTTTCTGTTTGCCCCAATGTGACTACGTCCGTATGTTCATCCGGAACCAGTCTCGTTCCGGTCCGGTATACGTCGAAGGTTTGAGAATGCAAATGAAAAGAAGCGATCGGGTCGTACTCGGTCATATTCGCGATGTATAAGCGTACCTTCTTCCCTACAGGGACCTTGATCGGAAATCGATCGTAAAAACCGGCAATACCGTTCCACGCATAGATATCGTTCCGTCCGGATTCTTGCAGATCCCAACCCGCAAGTATGAGCATAAACTCTAGAGCAGGAGGGCGTCCGCCTGGGGGATCTACAATGAATCCTCCATACAAACCCTTAGACATATGACTCGCCAAAGGAGGAACATGGCAATGATACGGATGAAATCCGATCGGTCCAGCCTTGATCTTATATATTCTTTCCGCACCGGATGCGATCGGTTCCCATCCATCTTGTTGCGGATCGTGTGTCCCATGAAAATGAATGGAGTGAGGGTGATTGGAATGGTTCCGAAATAGGATCTCCATATTCTGCCCTTCTCTTGCTCGCAAAACCTTACCAGGAACGATCCCGTCGAAGGTCCAAGCATTCACCACCGTTTCATGCGCCACAGTCAAAGGCATCTCCACGATATTGATCTCGGAACGAAATGAATTTCCGGGCGGCGCCTGGGGAAGGGTCGAATGCAACTCCATTCTAGATAAGAAGTCCGCATTCAGGAACATGGGAGGATGAACCATGCTTCCATAGGAATTACCTCCTATGGAGCCTGGTAAACGTATGGAAGGATTGGACCCCTGATTTGTAGGAGCTCCTACAGTTCTACAGATTTGCTCGTCTTTTTTGCGAGTGGTGATCCCGGCGATACCGGTCCCTGCCGCGATCCCCGCTCCCCCAATTCCAAGCCAACGAAGGAAATCCTTCCGATTCATTCTGAAATCCTAATTTAGAATCTGGCGACGGTTGAGATCAAGATGGTCAATACGAGAAGTCCGATCCCGCCGTATACCAGAATGTTCTTTGCCCAGGCAGGGATCCTGGATCCGCCCGCAAGATGATAAGCTCCCGCTCCGACCAAAGGAACAAGAACGATTGCGGCAGTCCAAAGACTTCCCTGCTTTGCAGTTACATCGTCTCTCTTAGAGAGATCGATAAGAGCAAGAGGTGCCCAAAGTGCAAATACAATATAGAAAATATAGTATCCGTAAAAATTGAACAGAAGAGTAAAAAAGCCAGGTTCGAGAATTTGAGCAGTGTTCATAATAAACTCCTTAATAATTTCAAAAATTCTAATGTATTCGATCAACCTTCTCCCACATTCCCCACAATGGAGAATCCGAGGAAGACGATAAAGGCCAAAGACACACCGAAACCTGCAAGCACCAGAGTCAATCTCAGATACTTAGGATAAGTGGACTTGCCCGCTAATAGATACGCTCCTCCTCCCAAATATGGGACCAAGGAAACGAATGCCAACCAAAGATACTTGCCGGGACTTGCCTCCGATCTGGAAACAAGATCATAAATGCTCAAGCTGGTTAAGCATACATAGAGAAGCATCGGGAGAAGATATCCGAACCAACGGAAAAGTAAACTCTGGATATCCAAAGGTCTCGGAACGGAGAATCCACCTAAGACATCCCCAAATTTCTGTTTTCTACCTGCCAGGATCTTATCTGCATCCGGCGGAAGGGTCACCTTGTTCAGATCCAATCCGAAATCCTCAAACGCATGAAGGGCCGGTTTAATAGGAGCGCCTGCACCTCCAGGAAGATTCGCCTGAGGTCCTGGGACCGGTTGGTTCTTCCAATCGCCACTTGGATAATTTCCTCTGGTCGCATCTACCATCAAAGAAAGCGCATTGAAGGCGGTGAATAGTTCTCCTCCCATAGGAAGGCGTATTCCCCCTTCACACGAATTCGCTTTTTCTAATAAAGGAGGAATGGATGTCTGGAACTTATTCTTAGAGAAGCAATTCCCAATACTGATCGGACCGGACTGGTTCAAGTCCGCGATCCCGGAAGAAAACACTGTATTTTCCTCTACGATGTTTTGGTGAGAGAACCAGAAATTCTCGTCCAGGTTCGGCAAGAGCGCAATACCGTAATTTTCGTGTCCAAACACAACGTTATTCTTGATTACGTTCCTAAGTCCGCCGGCGATCAATACGCCGATCCCGTAAGAAGGATATTCCAAAGGTTTGATCGGAGCCTTTAAGTTATTATTATCGTAGATCAAGTTTCCTATGATCGTAGTCTCTCTTTCCGGAGGAAGAAGTTCCCGATCCAAAGAGTTAGGCCCGAGGCCTACGATATTATTTCTCCAAATGGAGCTGATGATATACAATTCCCCGCCGGCATTCGTTCCGGAATAACCCAAGGCGCTATTCTCGGAGATCACGTCGTAAAGGATTGCCTTACAAGGATAACATTGTCCCACATAGATCCCCGCGTCAGGAGATCCGGAAGCATACGAATGTTCTAATACTCCGTTCACAGAGTCGAATGCATAGATCCCGTAGTCCCCATTATTATAAGCGGTTAGGTAGGAACCCCGATATCCTTTGACACCGGTCCAAAAAAATCCGTTCAGAGTGGAATTTCGAGCGGTCATATTCTCGATTGCAACACCGTCCGCCCCGACTACGATCACCCCGTTCCCTCTTTGGAACTGCCCGTCCAAGATAACCTTGTTCCGATCCGTTCCCCGGAGTATGATAGAAGGTGTAGTAACTACGACCTCCTCATAATAAACGCCTTCATCCACGAGAACCAAATCTCCTGGAGAAGCGGCATCCACAGCGTTTTGGATAGTAGGATAGACTTGAGGAACCTTACGAGTCGTACCGGAGAATTTCTCCGCAACCTTCCAGGCCTTACCCGCTCTGGCGGCAGGATTGTACTGCGCATTTCCGACGACTATATCCCCCACCATTCCGTTCTTTCCGTCCGGAGAAGCATGGAAGCTGCAGTAATATGGGAACACCCCTTCCTTAGGATAGGTTATCTTTACCTTAGCTCCTCTGGGCATTACAAGATTCCCGAAATTCTTTTCCGTCGACCAGGATTTGTCTACGGCTATCGCGTTATGCGGGTTTGCCCCGGAATTCACAAACTCGATCTGGCCACCGACAGGGATCCTCTGCATAGGCGGAGAAAAAGCATTATCGATCATAACCACATGGGCGAAGCCTTCTGTGCCCGCCTCCTCTTTGCTACCACAGGAAGAAGCAAGTCCTCCTAGGAGAATTCCCATGGCCAGAAGGCCAAGTAAGGGAATCATTCGTTCTTTCCATCGGGATCTCGGCATCGGAACTCCTCAACTTTGAAGTATCTTGGCAATTGAAGTAGAATTTTCGATCTTCTTCAAAATGTGAGCTTTTGCTCACTTTTTTCAACTTTCCCAAATTGCAAAAACAGATACAAGCTTTTTTTGATCAAAAGAAATCGACCAAATGTTATAGAATAAATCCTCTTCTTCCAAGCCAAAACGGTTCTAGTTTAGGATTTTTTATCTTCGTCGGAAGTCTCTACATAGGTTCCCGCAAATCCCCAGCCTGTCCATCCGGTGATCAAGGAAAACAAAGGTGATAACAAATTCAAAAACGCATAGGGTAAATACACCAATGTAGGAACTCCTAATGCGGCAGCCATAAAGGAACCACAGGAATTCCAGGGGACCAATGGAGAAGTCATGGTGCCGGAGTCCTCTAAACAGCGAGAAAGATTTCTAGGATCGATCCCTTTTCTAGAATATGCTTCGTTAAACATTTTTCCGGGCACCACAATGGAAAGGTATTGGTCCGCGCAAAACAGATTGGTGCCGATGCAAGTAAATACAGTAACGCTTAAAAGGGATCCTCTTCCCTTCACCCATTTCAGAACGGCACCGGCAAGAGTTTGGGTCATTCCCCCTCCCTCCATGGTCCCTGCGTAGAACATCGCGGATAGAATGAGCCAAACTGTGGGAAGCATAGAAGCCATTCCTCCCCTGGATAATAATTCATCCACAAGCGGTTGGCCTGTCTTTATCTTGGTACCTTCTGCGGCTGCAGTAACTAAGGCCTTGAATGCTAGAGAAACTGACTCTTGGAAATGATTCGATCCGGCATATAGATTCGTTTGAGTCAGCAAGGAACAGATCCCTCCGGTCACGATCCCTATAAAGATGGATGGAATGGCGGACATTCTAAAATAGATCAATAAAAACGTAATGAATGGCGGGAATAGAAGCACCCAAGAAATATGGAACTCCGATCGTAAGGCAGAGATTACCGGTGTGGTGGCAGAGAGAGTCTCTCCGGAGCTTCCATCCATTCCGAGGAAGGTGAATACTACCAAACATATCAAAAAGGCAGGCAATGTAGTCCGTGCCATATTACGGATATGTGATAAAAGGGAAACTCCCGTAATCGAAGAAGCAAGATTCGTAGTTTCTGAAAAAGGAGAAAGCTTATCTCCAAAGTATGCGCCGGAGACGATCGCCCCCGCCACCATTCCTAAAGGTTTTCCCAAGCCCGCTCCCACTCCGATCAGCGCGACTCCTATGGTCCCCGCAGTGGACCAAGAGCTTCCAGTTGCGAGGGATACAACTGAGGACAGTACCAAAGCGGAAGGTAAGAATACTTCCGGCTTTAGAAGTTCTAGGCCCCAAACGATCAATGCAGGAACGATCCCGGATCGGATCCAGATCCCGATAAGTGCTCCGATCAACAGCAGAATTACGATCGGTTGCAGGACATTCCTCATGGAATCTAAGACGGTTTCCTCTATCCGTGTCCAAGGAATACCTCTGAGCCTGGAAATTCCCGCCGATACCGCTCCCGCGCTAAATAGAAGGATCTGTGCCGGTCCTTCTGCGATCCCGCTCCCGAACACGAAACCTGCAGTGCTTAAAGAAACGATGAGAAAGAATAAGGGAAGAAAGGAGATCCAAACTCCAGGATCATTTTGTTTCATTTGGGAAAATCCTCAGGCAAAGGGCATAGGATACGGATCCTCTTCTTTAGGAAAGGATGAACAAACGAAAGAGAACGGGAATGAAGTGCTTGCCTGGACATTCCTAATCGAGAGATCAGATCCGGATCTTCTCCTTGGATGAATTCGATGAAAACTGTTTCGTCTTTTCCGTAGATCTTATCTCCGAGTAATGGATAACCTAAGGAGAAAAGAGTCGCACGGATCTGATGCAACCTTCCTGTCTTAGGAAGACAAAGCAGTTTGGAAAATACTTTGCCTTGGTGCATTCCCTCTCCTAGTTTTAAAAAACTCGTTTCCGAAGACTCTAATTCCTCTTCGGGGACCTGCAAATCTTTCCTACGCTCCTCGAATGCAAAAGCCCTTTTTTTACGGATTTGAGAAGAAGGATCCGTAAACAAGAATCCGATCGCTTTCTTCTTCTTAGGAAAACTTCCCCAAACATAAGCGATATATGTTTTACGTATCTTCCTATTTGCAAATAGATCGGAACCTCGGAAGGCTGCATCCGGATCCTTTCCAAACAACACGACCCCCGAAGTCTCTCGATCCAATCTATGGATCAAGTAAGGTCTCTGGAATCTAGGATCTACCTCTATGATATCCACCAAATTGTTTTTGCGGTATCTTCCCGCTCCGTGCACCGGTAGATCTCCTGGTTTTTCAACCGCAAAGAATCTCTCATCCTCGTATAGAACCTTAAACTCTCTCTGGACTTCCGGTTCTTCGATCTCTCCGGGAAGATAAAGTATTTCTTCTCCTTCTTTCAATAGATAAGAAGCCTTTGCAATCTTTCCTTGTACGAGTATTTTACCTTCTTCTAATGTTTTTCTCCAGAGGGATCTGGATTGGTAGGTGAATCGATTTGCTAAGAATACGTCCAATCGAACTCCCGCCTCTTCTTTTCCGATCTTGGTGCGGAGAGTCTCTTGTGATCCGGATTCAGCCAGGGAGTTCCTCCCCAGCTTCCATTCCCATATCCGGGATCTCTTCCGAGATAGATTCGGTCGGTTCGGAATTAGGCAGCTCGAGCGACTCAGGAGTTTCGGCAAGATCCGCTTCCGGCGCCTGAGCTCCTTCTCCCGGTCCGAGACGAGCGTCCACAAATTGGTTCAGTATCTCTTCTTCCCTTGTGTTTAAGTTGAAGAATTGACAACCGACCCGGAACATCTTATCCGTATTCGTGATATTTCGGATAACGGCTCGGTAGGTTCCTCTGAGTTCCTTATTCAGTTGCAGATCGAAAAGAAGGATCTCCCCTACGGCAAAGCTTCTAGAGAAGAAAATAGATTGCGGATGAAAGAATCCAAGTCCGCTCCTACTGATGTCTTCGACTTGGCACATTTCTTTGGACTCCTGGAAGAATCCGGCGGCTATCACATCCCTAGAAATGGCAGCGGCAAAAAGAGTGATCTTATTATAATCTTCCGTATCTAAAGATTTCTCGGAGAGGACCTGCACATATCCTAACGGAGTATAATTCTTATAGCGGATAAGCACAGAGATCTCCGAAATGAACCTGGACTCTATCTTGTTCAGTGCGAGCAACTTTAAGTATTCCTCGATCGGAACGAAATTAGAACCGGCGCCTCCGGTATTCTTTTCCAGACGATTGGTAACAAAGATAGACTGTTCGAAATTGTACATGATCCGAAGACGGTTATCCATTCTATCCGAGAAATATACCACAGAGTCAGGATAAGTCTCCTGCATCTTCTTTGCGTGTCTTTGTAGAATTGCCTCGACACCTTTATCAACAAAACCTAATGAACGTCTCAAATGCAATTGATTGATGATATTGGAAAGAAGGATAGGATCTCCGGAACCACCTTCGAGATCCACCCGTCCTTGTGTCCGTTTGGCTTCCGTGACTTTTACTGCCTGGACTCTCAGTAGCTCCAGCCCGTTATTCGGATTTCTTTGGGTTACGGTAAATACTCCGTGAAAGAAATGATTATTATGAGTGAGAAATAGGATGCGGGTCTTTTCTCCGGAGGATTTTCCGGGAATAGCCGCTAAAATATAAAGGCCGTCTTTGATCCCAACTACCTTGGCAGGATAGGATCTGCCCTTGATCTCTACGGAAACTGGGAGTCTCGCGAATAGGGTCTGAAGAATTTTTGTTAGAGCGTCTGCTTCTTGAACGGTCTTATCCAAGTCTTCCCCCCAAAGGCGTCATCCTTCCTTTTGGCAGGTGTCCGAGTTTAGCCGATCCCTTGTTTAGGGAAAGGAAATTACGAATCAATTTGGATTTCTGCGGGAATAATTTGGGATTTTAGCAATTCGCATTATATTCTACTAATGCGTTCGGGGGACGCAAGGATATGGATTTCACCAATTTGCCTCGAATTTTCCGCGAGTAGATAACGGGTGTTAGGAAATCTCTTCTTCCTTCTTCTTGAAAATAAATTCTTTCCTAATTTCGGAGATCTTAGAGACACCTACCGTATTCATTGCCTGAGAAAGTCCTTCGGTATATTGGCTCACCAAGTATCTGACCCCGGCGACTCCTCCCCCTACGGCAGAGATGGCCATAGGCCTTCCTACTAAGACTGTGTCCGCTCCCAATGCGTGCATTTTGAATACGTCCGCGCCGCTTCTCACTCCTCCGTCCACGCAGATCGGGAATTCTTTTCCAAGCGCCTCTCTGATCTTAGGAAGAACTCTCGCGGTTCCGGGCATATCGTCTAAAACCCTTCCTCCATGGTTGGAGACTACGACCATATCGGCTCCGGCTTCTTTTGCAAGTACCGCATCTTCCGGGCTCATGATCCCCTTGATGATGAAAGGAAGTTTGGTATAAGATCGAATTTTAGAAAGAGCATCCACTCCCCGTGTGATAGAAGGGATCTTTTTTTGTACAAGGGTCTTGAAGTTGACTGCGTCGATATCCATTCCAAGAGCAAGAACTCCTTGTGCCTCCGCCTCTTGGAACCTTTCTCGGATGAGTCCCTCGTCCTCTCTGGGCTTGCAGATAAGTACCCCGGCCCCGCCAACTTTTTTGAGAGCTTCTAGGATGATCAGATATTTTTCGGGACTAGCCCCATCGCCTAACCAGGCCAAGCTGCCGGAAGCAAGGCAACCTTCGAGTAGTACAGCAGCCAAAGTGTATTCGTCCATGGCTCCGCTCATATTCGTGATGGCTCCGGTCATCGGAGCGCACATAAAGGAAGTAGAAAGACTTCTGCCTAGGAAATTCGTACTAGTATCCGCTTGCACATTGTCCCGGATATATCTAGGTAGAATGGAATACTCTGCCAACGCCTTCGAATTGTCTTGGAAGGTGAGCATTCTTCCCACTCCCCCCATTCCTGGAACTCCGGAAGCGCAATCTGTTCCGTCGCAGACTTTGCAAACCCAGCAGATCTCTTTTCCGAACCGGATCCTAGCGTTAGCTGCAATTTCCTTTTCGGAAATGGAATACAATTCGTCGGAAGTGAATTTAACAGTTTCTAATACTTGGGAGAAGATACTCTCCGCCTGAGAGAGTGTATCCGCTGAAATAATTACATGCCCCGTCTTCTCTATATTATTCGTGGGTTCTGGGATTACGTCCCCGATCTTATGGAGAAGATAGATATCCGTTACGCCTTCTATCTTCTTCGCTTCCTCTAATCCTTCGATAGAGAGAAGTTTTCCTTTGGGCGCGAGCAAAGCTCTCTCGATAGAGACTCGATTGAATAGAGGATCTAGATTATCGGGTTCTTCTCCGAGTGCGATCAGAATGGCCGCTCGATTCAAATTGATCCCGCTGGAAAGAGGAAAGGTAAATGCGGACATGAAACCGCCAGATAAACGAGCTGCGATCTCGCCCACCTTCACTCCTGTAGGAGTTACCTTGATATCTCCTTTTCCGGCGCCTCTGCGAATTCCAAGAGCCTGCATTCCTCTAAACATCACATCTTCGATCTCTTTCTGCACGGAAAGAGGAAGTGCCGAAGGCATATTATGGCCCATCTCTATAAAATAAGGTTCTCTTTCAATGATCCGGTCCGCAAGACCTGTGATCCTAAAATTCCCATCCCAGGCAAGAGCATCTACGGAGACTTCCGGACCAGGCATATATTCTTCTAGGATCATTTCGCCTGTAGGAGAATATTTCTTTGCATGCTTGAAGGCAGCCTGCAATTCTTCGCGATTGTTGACCTTGACCACTCCTCTGGCACCCATATTGTCCGCAGGCTTCATGACCAAAGGGAATTGTAGGAACTCCAGCGCATCGCGAGTATCTTGGATGCTCCATACAGGCGCAAAGCCGGGAATAGGAACTCCCGCTTTCTTTAGCCTCTCTCTCATCTTTACCTTATTGGAAGCCGCTTCCGCATCAACGAAACGGATCCCAGGTAGATCGAGAGCGTTCGCCACTGCTGCCACAGTCATACTTGCGTCCGTTCCTGCGGTAATCACTCCGTCAATCTTAGTAGTGGCGGAAAGTCTTTTGGACTCCCTCACCATTCCTTCGATATCCTTGGTGGACATGATCATAGGAAGATCACAGATCTTTAATCCCGGAGCCTCCGGATTCATGTCTGCCACTACGGTCCGAAGCTGCATGGTCTTTGCGGTTTGGATGATCGGGACCTGCAATAGCCCCCCGCCTATGATTAGAATCGTCTTGCCGGCGATCTTTTTACTCACGGGGAAACGGAGGCTCCCACATTAGAATCTTCTAATACGGTTAGATCCGATCTTTCGTAGGTAACCACGCTTCCTTTACGGATGATGCCACCTGCGAGCAGATACGTCTCGTTTACGGGATAAAATACTGCAGATTGGCCTGGAGCAACTCCCTTCACTTCTTCTATCGGAAAGACACGGACGAGATCTCCTTCTCGGACGACCTTGGCGCGAATAGGCTTAGATCTATAACGGACCTGCACCCTGCATTCCGTTTCTTCTTTTCCTAACGCCGGAGCCCAAGCCTGTAAATTCAGGTCTTCGACTATAAAAGATTCTACGAAGGTTTGCTTTTCTTCTCCCAGGACAACTGTTCCGTCGTCTTGGATAGAAATGACGTATAACGGAGACTTCCAGGAAACGCCTAGACCCTTTCTTTGGCCTATGGTGAAGTTTTCCTTTCCGGTATGATGACCGATCACTTGCCCGTTCTGTAATGTAAAGGCTCCGGGAGTGAAGTCTATATTCTTCTTCGCTAAGAATTTCCTGTAATCGTTCTCAGGAATAAAGCAGATCTCTTGAGATTCCGCCTTCTCCGCGACAGGAAGTCCCATTCTTCTCGCGATCTCGCGCACTTCAGGCTTGGTCATTCCGCCTAAAGGAAATACAGTATTCTTTAGATTTTCTTGAGAAAGACCGTAGAGATAATAAGCCTGGTTCTTGTTCATATCTTCCGCGTTAGCGACCGCATATCTACCGTCTACCTCTACGATCCTTGCATAATGGCCGGTAGCTATTTTATCGATCCCTAATGCAGAGGCCTTGTCAAATAAGGCTCCGAACTTCACGAAAGTATTGCATTCCACACATGGATTGGGAGTCTTTCCTTCCTTATAATCGCTCACGAAACGATCGATCACCTTCTCTTGGAAGAGCTTCTCCATTTTGATGACATAGAAGGGAATATTGAGAGAGAGACCTACATCTCTTGCATCACGGATATCCTCGGGAGAACAACAGGATTTTTTAGTGGTATCGCAGGCGGGGACCTCGTATTCCCAAGTGCGCAGGTTGACCCCGATCACCTCGTATCCTTCTTCCATAAGAAGGCCCGCGGTAACCGCACTGTCCACACCCCCACTCATTGCTACGATGATCTTTCCCTTACTCATCTGTTTCCTTTCCTACTATACCAATAAGACTCCTTTTTGTGTCCAAAAGAATTCGATAGTTTTCCATCCAATTCCGGCCCAGAATCCCTACGATCCCCTTTCTATAGTCCCAATGAAGTGCGTCCGGGGGAATGCCTCCGGGAAAAACCTCCAGTTCAGGCAAACAAAAGCCCAAACCCTCATACGAATTCTTCACAAAAACGGGACAGAACGGTTTCAGGATGCGGATCTTGGCATTCAACTTCCCGCCCCCGAAATTATACACACTGGCATCCTTTCCTTCCGAGTATTCGGTAGGATTATCGCCTTGGACAATATCCCAATCTAAGACACTATACTCCGCTCCCGTGTCCAAGATCCAAGATTCCTTACGGATGCCGGGAGGACGCAAGAGGACCGCAGTCGGTTGCCCGGATCTCAGAAGCATTGGAAATAAATTTTCTTCTAAAAAACCCGGGACGACTTTGGAAGAAGGGGACTTCCAAATAGATACCCGATCCGGAAGTTCCAACTGAATGACTAGCCCCATGAACGCATTCATTCCCAAGATCCCATTGACTCTCAGTTCCTTCGGAAAGTCATGAGAGAAGAATTCCACATTCTCGAAAGTCTTCAACCCTCCCGCAAATAGATCGCTATGCATGGCCCTGCGGACCGACTGCACCGCTCCTCCCGGAAAACTGGCACTTAGGAATTTGCGAGGGGAATTTTCCGGAACATATTCATCCTCTAAAAAGGAAACGAAGGCTCCCGTATCGATCAGGAATCGAAGAGGTTCCCTTCCCTTCTCCATGGAAAGAATGAGAACGGGAAGATGATCCACTTCCTTCAAAGGCAATCGGATCCAGGCTCCTCCCCCTTCCTTCTCGTAATGAATATAACCGGAGAAAAGATTTCTGAAATCGAAGGAAGAGCAGCCCAGATGAAGGGCAAACAGGAAGATAAGAAAAGCACGAGGGAGCATATTATCTTTTTTTAAGGAAGAAATATGAGAAGAGCCGGATTTTCCCGTATAGCAAGGAAAATCCGCTTAGATCAGATAAGTTTTTTAATGCAGCGGGAATTCGGACAACGAGTATAATCGATCACGCAGTCTCTGTATTCGATCCCTGTCATCGTGTCCTTTGCCTTGTATTCTATGAAACAAGAATAAGGAGAGAAATCGAATTCTTCCCGGCCGAGAGCCCTGTTCCGGATCCTCTTTCCGAGTTCTGCCTCTTCGATCTGGTTGATATAGTAATGGTCCAGCTCTAGATGTCTTTCCATGCTAGAGGTTTCGGCAGAATATCCGATTTCAATGAGGCAAAGAAGCCTCTAAAAACGGGAAAAAACTTAATTCTCTACGGGCACTCGGAAGGGGATCGTGCGGTTCTTGCCAGAGTGTTTAGCCTCATACAGGGCCTTATCCGCTCTTTCGATCAGATCCTTATTATTCCGGTCTGTCGTCCAAAACTCGGAAACTCCTATAGAAAGAGTCACCTGGAAGTCCGGTCCCCCATTCGGATTGGGAATCGAGCTGGCCTCTACCGCCTTGCGTATTCTTTCCCCCATTTCAAAGCCGCGTTTTAGATCGGCTCCAGGCATGACTAAACAGAATTCTTCCCCACCGTAACGAGCGGCGATATCATGTTTGCCTGCACTTTGGATGAGTCTTCTTGCGACCTCGATAAGCACCTGGTCGCCCGCTTGGTGACCGTGAGTATCGTTGAATTTCTTGAAATTATCCACGTCGGTAAATAGAAGAGCAAGATTCGCTCTCTTCTTGCGACAACGTTCCATTTCTTCCTTCAACTTGGTTTGGAAATAATGATGCACCTTCAAACCGGTCATCATGTCCACTGTGGCAAGCTCGTACAGTCTAGAATTCTCTACCGCGATCCCAGCCAGAGTAGAAAGAGTGGTAAGGAAGTCTCTGTCTTCTTCCATCCATTCTCCCATGGTGATCTTTTCTCCCAAAAGAAGAAGTCCGTTCACTTTTCCTTTTGCGTTCAGAGGAATGATCAGGTCTCCACCGATCCTGCGCAGGAACTCCAGCTCAGGACTTAAGCCCATGGCCTCCTCCACCTGATCGGGAGTCATCGCCTTCAATTTGGTTTCCAAGAATGTGATCAGAGGAGCATCCGTCTTGATCTTGAAGCCAGCATCATCCTCGGCTAGATCGAATCCTTTAAAGCTCGGCTCCAACTCGAAATAATTCGAGTCCGCCTCCGGAGCTAGAAAGATGGCTGCGCTCAATGTTTGCAATTGGGCGAGGCAAATATTTAAGATAGCATCTATTAGATACTTATAATCAAGTGTGGAATTAAGAGCCTTACTGATCTCAAGAAGTTGTTTTTGATCGTAGATCTTCTTCTCGTAGTACTCGATCATTAATGGATCATTGTCTTTTCCGATCAAGTTGGAATCTCCCAGTGCTAAATTGAAAAGATTATTCTATTTCGCTAAAATCCGTTTCATTCGTTAACGGACTTTCGATCTAATATTTGAAGTCGATCCGCACGAGGTAGTAGCATCAAAAAGCTTTCCTCAAGGAAATCAAACTCTTTTTACTTTTTCAATTGACTTTAGGCCCAGGTTGAGGAAACATGGTTTTAGACGCCGCGCGGTGGAGCAGCCGGTAGCTCGTTGGGCTCATAACCCAAAGGTCACAGGTTCGAATCCTGTCCGCGCTAGAGCGTTTAATTTCCTCTTACTTTCTCAAAAGTAGACAAAGAGACGTTATAAATCTACTTTTTCTACTCTTTCTATTTCAAAAAAGAAATAAACTTCCGTCCTCTATAATCCTTTTTACTTAGTTCCTAACTCTTTTGACCTTTCTGCAGCTCGTTTAACTGCGGAGATAACGGCAAAAGGGAAATTGTTTTTTTCCAACTCTTCCAACCCGGCGATTGTAGTTCCTCCGGGAGAAGTAACTTTGTTTTTCAAAACTTCCGGATGCGCCTCGGAATTTTGATCCAACTCTTTGGCTAAAAGTTCCGCACTTCCTAAAACTGTTTGGATAGACAATCGTAAGGCTTGGGAATAGGTAAGACCGGAGGCCACTCCTCCTTCTGCCAAACTTTGGATAAACCTAAGTACGTAGGCAGGTCCGGATCCGGAGAGACCGGTGACCGCATCTAATAGATCTTCTTTGGCGAGTTCCACACAATAGGAGATAGTCGAGAAGATCTCTCGCAGGTCCTCATACAATTCCTTGTCTCCGTAATATCCCAAAGCCCCTTTCTCTATCATAATAGGAAGGTTCGGCATGATACGGACCACCTTAGAACCGGCTGGCGAAGAATTCCTTAAAGTATGAGTGTCTATTCCCGCTACCACAGAAAGTATATTCTTCGGTTTTTCGAGAGAAGAAAGGGTTTTGGCAGCATCTCCCGGCTTCACCGCGAGGATCAGGAGTTCCGTCTGATTCTGAAAGGATTTCCAATCGGATTCAAGATCTATCCCTTCGGCTCTTTTTGGATCCAGGAAGGGATCATAACCTAACACGGAGAAATTCCTGTTCTTGAGAGAACGATAGATCGCTCCTCCCATATTTCCGCATCCTATAATTCCGATCTTAATGTTCTTCATGATCTATCTCCGAATATTGCAGTTCCAATTCTCAGGTAATCGCTTCCTTCTTCTATCGCGATTCTATAATCTCCCGACATTCCCATGGATAATTTTCCTTCCGGTAGGAACTCCTTCCTGATATCTGCCAGTTCACGGAAAACTCTTCGGGTAATCTCCGGATCCCCGGAACTTGGCCCCATGGTCATCAGACCTTCTAGCTTACAGTATTCTCCGGAATAGTCTTCCTTGTTTTTCAAAAGTGAGATTACTTCTTCTCTGGAGAATCCGGACTTACTATCTTCTCCCGTTAGATTGACTTGCAAGAAATATCGCAAGGTCCACTTCTCTCTTTCGATTCGGGAAAGAAGTTCGTCTAGGACCTTCTTAGAACCCAAACCGTGAGCAAATGAAAACATCCCCGGATACTTTCGGATATGAGAGGATTGCACGGGACCAATATGATGGAGTATGAAATCCTTTCCCGCAGCTCCTAGGTCCTTGAACTTTTCAGAACCTTCTTGGACTCGGTTCTCTCCGAAATGCAAAACTCCTCCGGCAAGCCCTTCTCTTACTTTGGATTGGGGTTGGAACTTAGAGACTGCAATCAGGATGGGCGGCCTTTCCGAATGAAAGGAGGCAATCTCTTGTATTATGGATTTATAATTTTCCGGGACTCCCACGGTCTTAGACGAACTAATCTTCTTTCGACTTCTTCTTTAAGGTCGAAACTTCATTTTCCAGGATCTCAACTCTCTTTTTCAAGGAAAGGTTCTTTGCCTTGCGCCTGGAAGAAGAAGACTTCACTCCCAGTTTTTTCTCCAAACGGCCCACTCTCTTTTCCAAAGAAGAGAGTTTCGCTCCTAGATTCGAATGATGTCTGGATCTAGTATAATGTCTTTTCTTACGAAGATGTTTCTCTTTTTTGGGTCTGGGAACATCGTCATATTCTATCTTATCTTCTCTCACCTTGGTTCTTGGAGAGTCGAAGGATTCCTTGGGAGGAGTTTCCTTACTCTCCGCAAGCATTTGGTTGGATCTCTCCGTCGACTTGGAAGAATGAAGGCTGTCCTTCTTTTCCGGACCTAAACCGGGCATCTCATATTCAGGTTTAGGTTGGGCTTGAGTGGAAGGCTCCGCTAAGTTTTCCTTAGGCTTAGGAGTCTCCGAATCGAAATTTGGGGTTTGGTTTAGATCCTTTCCGTTAGGCATCTCATCCATAGGAATGATAATCCTTTCGTTCTGGCCCTTATCCTCGGTGGCAACAGTATCCTGTTTTTCCTTGTACCAGGAAGCGATCTTGTCCTTCTGCAAAACGATATAAACCGCCAAGGATCCGAGTAAAAGGATCAAAAGGCCGCTTAATAGAATTTTCAGAATATCCCGGTTCATACAATACCCGTCACCTTTGTTTAGTATCGGCTTCACCGGACCCAAAATTGGCCAAAAAACGAGGCCTCTCTTACGGAATCGCGGAAATCTACCGAAACATCTAGGGTGACTCGTGCACTTTTTGTCTCTATCTTTTGCCTGGTGTTGGAGTTCCTACCTGGCATCCTATGGGCTCCTCCTGTCACTAGGGATAGAGACGAATCCAGTAGAGTGTTGCAACTGGAAAAAGTACTCGGAGACTGGAAGCATTACAATCTTTTTCTAGTGGATTCCTTCGAAGGAGAAAGACCTTGGGAAGTATATAGAGGAGTCTCCTTCTTAAATAGGATCGAATACGTATCTCAGGTCCCGAACTCACCCGCATTCGTCCAGGAGAAGAAACTGTACAAGACCTCTCCCGAAGAAGAATACAGATCCATGATGGTCCAGACCTTCTTCGAAAATCCAAAGCATGAACATCTGGAGATCCGTCCCAAGGAAGCGATCCGTTTACCGATTGGAATTCCTGTGCGAGTATTTTTCTGGGCATATTCTTCGAATCATAATGTGGTCTTAGAGATCGTATTCAATCAGAAGAAGTCGAAAGAGATCGTACTGGAATTAGGAGATCTCAAGTTCGATGGATGGAAGAGAATGGAGGTGAAGTTAGACATTCCTGTAAGAAATATCAGGCTCAATCAGTCTCTTCGCTTTCCTTTGGAAGTGAGCTCTATTCGGATCAAGCCAAGCCCTTTCCAAGCGAAGGGAGAATTCTTCTTTTATCTAGACAGGTTCGGCATACTTATCGATAGCAGAGAAGAGGCCTATCCGGGAGCGGAGGTCAAAGACAATTGGGGTACTGCTCTTTAAGGAATTCCTTAAGTTCGTTCGGCTTCTTAGGATTGAACTTAAAAGAGTTCCAATTCATATAACCCGCGACTTCCACGTTGGTCGCGTTATCGTCCACGAACACATACTCTCTTCCCGGATGATCCGTTTCGATCCATTGGTAATATTCCTGAGCAGGTTTGCGAACTCCCATTTCACAGGAGAAATACATTCCGGTTAGAGAATGAAGTAACTCTCCTATCTCTTGGAATTTCAAGATCTCCTTGTACCAAATGGAGTAATTGCTCGCAAGAAGGACCTGAAATCCCTTCTCTCTTAAACTCTTTACGATCTCCACAGTTTCCGGGATCAAATCGATTTTGGAGAACATCTTGTTTTTTAGGTCCTTGGGATGAGGAAGTCCCTTGTCCTTATGGGAATCCAGATAAAAACGATCAAAAAATTCCTCTTCTTCAATTCTTCCCATTTCGAAATCCAAGAAGGCTTGCGTTTCTCGGCCTTTCCTAAATTCTTCCCACTGATCTCTAGGAAGAAGAGTTCCTAGAGCCAAATGAAAGGGATCCTTGATCAAGGTGTCCATTAAATCGAAGACGAAGAGCGGAGATCTCATACCACTATGCTTATTATCTATCGGATTTTGACGATCCTTCTTTGGCCTTGGGTCGTACTTTTATCTATTCTAGTGCCTTCTCTTCGAAATTTCGTCCGAACAAGAGAAGAAGACAAAAAGAGGATCCGAAACTTCCAGTTCATAGCGGGATCCAAGAAGGTAGTTTGGTTACACGCCGCTTCCGTCGGAGAGTTGGATCAGTGCAAAGCGCTCGCACAAGTTTATAGGAAGAAGGAACCGGAAACGTTCCTGATCCAAACTGTTTTCTCCGATTCGGTACGAGATTCTAGTCTGGAAGCATTTCCCGCAGATCTCAAGTTCCGACTTCCTTTGGACTTTCCGTGGAGCTATCGATCTATCTTTCAGAAATTCCAACCGAAAAGCCTGGTTCTCATGGCTTGGGATCGTTGGCCGAACCTTCTACTTGCTGCAAGAAAGAGAAAAGTGCAAACCGTTCTCGCCTCCGCAGTGATCACTGTCCCTAAGGGAAGATTCAAAAGAGAATTCTACAAAACGGTTTTCTCTCTCTTTGATAAGATCCTTCCCTCTCATAGATCCGGAGAGGAAAAATTCAAAGAACTCTTAGGAAATGCAGCTTATATAAAAACCTTAGGAGATTCCAGATTCGATTCGGTGATCCAAAAGATAGAATCCGGTGCCAAGGAATTCAAACGGCCCAAAGACTATCCCTTCTCCAGAGTATTCTTACTCGCATCCACTTATAAGCCTTGCGAGGATCTACTTCTTCCATTATTAAACGAAGAAAGTCTGAAAGATACCGCCTTCTGGATCTTCCCTCATAAGACGGACCCGCAAAGGATCCAAGAGCTGGAAACTACATTAAGATCTTATAAAGTAGATTATTCCTTATATTCCCAAAGCCAATTCGAGACAGCGAGATCCAAAGTGATCTTATTCGATGTGCTCGGGATACTTGCGCATGCGTATCGGGCCGGGGACTTCGCCTATATAGGAGGAGCTCTCCATAATCGAGTGCATAATGTGCTCGAACCTGCGTATTTCGGGTTACCGCTCTTGAGTGGACCAAGGATCCAGCATGCTCCCGAAGCCTTGGAACTCAAAAATCGAGGAGGACTCTTTGTCATTCAAACCAAGGAGGAAGTCTTAGAGGTTTTGGATCTCAGCTCGGAAAGAAGAGAAGCCATCCATTTCTCCAACCGAGAATTCGTGGAAACCGGAAGAGGGGCCGCAGAGAGGATCTACGAGGAATTGGAATCGGTTCCAAGTTAGTGGGAACTCCTGTTGATCTAGTGTGGGAACTATTAAATTCCAGTTGCAAGAATTCAGTTTTTGTGATATAGAGCCGAGGAGCCTCTCCCACTAACGCACCCACCTCCACCACCCGATGAGGGTGGGGGCCATTTTAATTTAAATTCCTCCTTCGATTGAATTCAGCTTGCCAATTTCTTCGGCCAACTCGTTTGCCTTTGCTTCGCTCCGTCACCCTTTGGGAATCTTGCTCTCTACGGGTTGCTCGATTGGGTGGGGGCCATCGAATCCTCATTCCACCAATCACTTGTCATACCAATTTTATTCTTTTCTCCACTCCTCCCCCGTCCCAGACTGGGGAAGAAATGTCCATCTACCGTTGCACAGCAGTTAGCCTCCATACGACCGCCCTGGATTTCAAGGGAAACCGAGAACGGATTCTTTCCGCGATCTCTGCCTGCGACTCTTCTTCTTTGATCTTATTTCCAGAACTTTGCATTTCCGGCTATGGTTGCGAAGACGCCTTTTACTTCTCCTGGGTGTGGGAACATTCCTGGAAAAGCTTGAAAGAGATCGCAAAGGCAACGGCAAACAAAACCGTGATCGTGGGACTTCCCTTCTTCCAAAGCCCGTATCTATTCAACGTATCTGCCGTCTTACAAAATGGAAAAATCCTGGGACTCGTCCCGAAACAAAACTTGGCCCAAACAGGCGTGCATTACGAAAACAGATGGTTCGCAAAGGGAGAAGAATCCAGAAATTACGCACTTACTCCGGACGGCACAGAAATTCCTTTCGGAACTCTTCTGTTCGAAAGTCCCGATTTCAATTTCGGAATAGAGATCTGCGAGGATTCTTGGGTCCAAACCCGTCCCGGCCAATACCTGGTCGAAGCAGGAGCGGATCTGATCCTTTCTCCGGGCGCCTCCCATTTTGCCTTAGGAAAACAACAGATCCGAAAGAAGATGTTCTCCGAATCTTCTCGCAATTCATCTACTGCAATCTTGTACGCCAACTTAAACGGGAACGAGTCCGGACGACTCATCTTCGAAGGAGCCTGCCTAGGAATTCTGGATGGAAACATCTTGGAAGAAGGTCCCAAATTACATTTTACGGATTTTGAATGCACTCATTTAGACCTGAATTCTTCCCAGCTCAGATCGAATCGATCCAGGAATTTCAGATCCTCAGGCACTAGAGAATTCAGAACCAGAGGAAAGGGTCTGCAAAGAATTGCGATCTCTTCTCTCCCGAAAACTTCTCCGAAACCGATAACGAAATCTGTTGTTCGCAGTGAGGATCGATTCGAGGATTTCACAAGAGCGACAGCTCTCGGGCTATTCGACTATTTACGAAAATCTAAAACGAAAGGGTATACGCTTTCCCTTTCCGGAGGAGCGGACAGTGCCGCCTGTGCTCTTCTTGTAAAGGCGGCTATTCTTCTTTCCGACAAAGAACTCGGTTCGGAATATTTGGGATCCATCGGGATCGATCGAAAGAACCTACTCTTTACTTTGTTCCAAGGAACGGAGAATAATTCGGAAACAACAAAGAATTCCGCCAAAGAGCTCTCCGAAGAATTAGGATTTCCTCATGCTGCTATCAGTGTGGATTCTGAGGTAAGTTCTATGATACAGAAGATCTCTTCCGTAAAGGGAATCGTTCCGAATTGGAAGGACCATAATCTTGCACTCCAGAATATCCAGGCTCGTGTTCGTTCTCCTTTAGTTTGGTTGCTTGCCAACCTGAACGGGCATCTTCTTCTCTCTACAGGGAATAGAAGTGAGGCGAGCGTAGGATACACCACCATGGATGGGGACTCCTCCGGTTCCGTGGCTCCACTAACAGGAGTGAGTAAGGAGTTCCTTCTTACCTGGCTTCATAATGTGCATGAGGGGAAGGACCCGATCCTTCCTTCGATCCGGGCCTTGGGAGGGATCCTAAATTCCAAACCGAGTGCCGAACTAAAACCGCTTTCCGAAAAGCAAGAAGATGAGAAGGACCTAATGCCCTATCCTCTCCTACAAAAATTGGAACGCAATTTTGTGTTCTTAGGAAAGGATCCGGAAAATCTATTGGAGTCCGGCGAATGGAAGGATGAGAGCCAGGCCAAGGACGGAAAGAGTAAGTTCCTGAAATTATTCTCCGCAAGCCAATGGAAAAGAGAAAGGCTTCCGCCTTCTTTTCATTTGGATGAGTACGGATTGGATCCGAAATCCAGTTTTCGTTTTCCGATCTTGAGTGAGATCCGATTCTAAGAAAAGTTCCTTCTACAGCCCAGCTTGCTCGAAGGCTCTTTGCTTGTCCTTCTGCACTTGGTCCAATTGCTGGATCATGGTTTGCTGTATATTCTCGAGCTTCTTTTCCTGGTCCGGATCTCCTGAGCCTTTTTGGATATCCACTAGATATTTCACGATCTCTAATCGGTCCTTGGATTGCTTCTCCATAAAATCGTAATAGGTTACGATCTGGTCCTTGGATGCTGTCCTGCCGAGAACGGCTCTGGTTGCTTCTGAAACTCTTTGCTCTAACGCTTTTTTCTGTTCCTTCTCCGCTGGAGTCATACGACTCGGAAGAAGGGAATTGTTCGGGAACTTCTCTTTTAACTGCTGAAAACGATCCATCTCCTCATTGGTATATGGCTTTCCAGTTTGAGGATTGACCGGGTTGTTCGCATCGGATTCCGGTTGCTTGTTCTCTGTTTGAGCAGTATCCGCCTCCCTGTATTCTGCCTTGCCGGCTGTGAAGAAAGAAGACTCGAATAAGGATTTATCCGCGGAGGTCCTTCCTCCATTCGAAGCTCCGGAAGAAGAGGAATTCATTCCTCCTCCAAACAAACCTGCCAGAGCATCCGCTTCTCCCTTTTTGGACTTGGGGTCTGCAGTTTCGTCATCCGTCCAAAATAATATGGTCAATGATATAACCAGAAAAACGATAAAGCCGCCGACGAAGATCAGTTTGCGAATGCTAGTCACGGTAAGAATCCCTTATTTTTTAGTTGTAAGACCACTCCAAAGACGAATTCTATCCTTGTGGGTTCTAAATTTAGAGTCTTACAAGCCTGGCTTAGGAGCAACCTAAAAAACCGAATCCTTGCGGCCGTTTTCTGGTCCTTGGTTCCTCTTTTTTCCTTTTGCGGGATCAACACGGATGTGACTCAATCCCCGTACGTATTCGTTACCCCAGTTGCAGTTCCTCAGATCTTTAGTGTTATTCCCCTTTTCGACAATATAGATCCGCATAAGCCGGAATACAGTCTGGGCTATTATATCACGAACGAAGAACCTCAGTTTGTAGGTTACAATCTGTATATCACTTTTGCGATCCCTTCTGCGGGAGAGACCTTAAGTAATTCCAATTTGTATTTGGAAAACGGAGTACAACCTTCCTTCCCTGCTTTGGCAGTCCAGGCCTCTACCGCAAACATCACTACTCATACTGTCGCGAACCTGCAACCATATGCTCCGGTGCAGCTATTCCAGAAATGCGAAGTATATACATTCACTCTGCGTGCCTTGCTGAACACAGGGATCACTTCGAATATGTCCTCTCCGGTAACTCGATGCAGTACTACCTATCCGGATCATTGTGGCACAGACACGAGTTGTAATCCGAGTGCTTGCACTGTGAGTTCCTGCTCTGTTTCTATTAGGGATTCCTGCCCTGTGGGAACTGCTTGTAATCCTTGTACAAAAGGAAATCAGGCCACAGGTTGCCTCTGCCCTTCCGGACAAACCCCACCCGGCTGTAACCTATGACGACTCCGGAAGGAGATCCTAGATTTCAGATCCAACCTGGAACGGCCTACGTGGTCGCAACTCCCATCGGCAATTTAGAAGATATCACTCTTAGAGCCTTACAGGTACTGAAACAAAGCGATGTGATCTACTGTGAGAATGCACAGCATAGCCGAAGACTTCTGCAAACATACGGGATCAACACTCTGGCAAAGACATTGTACAAGGATCAATCCGATCGGCCCTTCTCTGGGATCATCCAAGACCTAAGAGCGGGAAAAACCTTAGCCTTAGTTTCCGATGCAGGAACTCCAGGCGTCTCCGACCCTGGCTCCCAACTCGTTCGGGTATTGAGAGAAGAAAAACTCCCCATCGTTCCTGTGCCAGGACCTAGCGCACTCACCGCTATGCTCTCTATTTCGGGATGGCAGGTGCAGCCTTCCGTCTTTCTTGGCTTTCTCTCGGAGAAGAAGCAGAAGAAAAGAAACCAATTGAGGGAATGGGAGTCCTTTGAGGGAGCCATGGCTCTCTTTGAATCGGTGCATAGGATCAAGGATACTCTGGCAGCTCTGAGAGAGGTCTTTCCTTCTTCTCCAATGCTACTCGGAAGAGAGCTCACCAAGATCCATGAGGAAATCCTGAAAATCGACCCTTCCCAGGATCTGGAGACCCTGAAATTCCCTGAAAAGGGAGAATTTGTCGTATTAATCTATACAAATCCTAAAAAAATGCTTAACGGACGTGTCGGGGATACCGATACTTAGGAGTGAGAGGGAAAACCCATGACTATAGATAAAATAGGCGGCATTGGCGGAGGCTCGTACGAACCTCGTAAATCGACTCCTGTTCGCAAGAGTGAGACCAAGGAATCATTCGATAATATTTCAATCTCCGATACTGCTAAGCAAAAAGCTTCCGAGGCACGTATCCAAGCAGAAGTGCAAACGATCGCTCAAAAGATCGTTTCTAGCCCGGTAGACTCCGAGCGTTCTGCGAAACTCAAAGAAGTAAAGGAAAAACTCAAGAACGGAGATTATGACAATCTAAGTCCGGAAATCCTAAACGCAGTAGCGGATAGAGTTGCCGAGTCTTTCTTAGGACGCTAATACTTCGTTAAAACCCGGAATTCTTTCCCTTAAATTCCGGGTTTTCCCTTACCCTCTCTCAAAAATCTAAGGGAGACGACTCGAATGCCGATACTCCCCGACTGGATTAATTTCAATTTTCCTACCAAGATCCATTTTGAAGTCGATTGCGGCTTCAAAATGGGGAATTTCATTAAGAACATAGGTTCCCGCGCGGTCATTCTCTCCACCCAAAGCGAGCTGGAGAACATGGATGAATTCTCCATCATCAAGACTTCTCTAGAGAAGCATATAGACGGAGTGATCCTCTATGATAATATCGAGAAGGAGCCTACCCTAAAGGATCTGGATACTGCCGCTTACTTCGCGCGTATCTCCAATGCGAATTGTATCATTGGATATGGCTCTTTCGAAAGCCTGAACACTGCAAAGTTAGTCGCTCTTCTCGCAAATAACGATTCCTTTGCAGAAGAAGTCTTTATCTCTAAAAAGGCTCTGAGATTAAAGAAACCCATTCCGCTCGTTCTTATTCCCACTCATCCTGTGATGGGCCTGGAATGCGCTCCGATCTCTACCGTCTATATGGACGAAGACAGAACGGTTCGTTATTTCTCTCATGAGTATCTATTTCCGGAGATGGTGATCGCAGATGCTAAGATCAGCGCATTCATGACCTCTGCAGACGTTGCAAAAGTGGGCGTAGGGATCCTCGCCGCGGCAGTGGATAGCATCCTCTCCAAATATTCCAACGAACTTACGAACTCTTCTTCCTTACGTGCGATTGAGATCATCTATAAGAACTTAGTGCCTGCCATTCGGGATCCGAAGAACCTGCAATACAAGAACTCGATCTTCGGTGCAAGTCTTCTCGTGGGAATGTCCCATTCGTCCAGTTCATTAGGACTTTGTTATGCACTTTCCTTGGCCGCTTCCAATCTGACGAATCTGGATGTTTTCCAAGCGATGTCGATCCTTCTTCCCCACGTAATGGAATACAACCTCACCTCCTCCGCAGGTAAATACGTTATGATCGCAAAAGCCCTGGACGAGGACATCACGAATATTTCCGTGATCGAGGCAGCTATCAAGGCAGTAGAAGGGATCCGTAAGATCTATATCGAGTTAAAGATCCCACAGAGGCTTTCCGAATACGAGGTCCGAAAGATCGACCTTCCTGGGATAGCGAGCTTGGCTTCTTCGTTTCCTTTCTTGGATTCTCTTCCTAGGGAATTGCCTAAGAATGAGATAGAAACGATCTTAGTCGCAGCATTCTAATCTTACTTAGACAACCTCATAGAACTGCAAGAGCCGGTTTGCGAAACTCGGTCCCTAACTTCTTCTTTTGCCTCCTCTCGGAAAAACAGGTTAAAAAATTGAGTTATGTCGGAAAAACATTTGAAAGGCCGGATCGAGGTCCGAGTATGGAAACTCATGAGCGAAGAATCCATAGACACAATCATCGGCGAAGACATCCAGTTCCGCGGAAAGCTCCGATTCAATAACGCACTCAAGATCAAAGGCCAATTCAAGGGCACGATCGAAACCTCTGGCTCCTTGATCGTAGGCGAGACCGGTAGAGTTGAGGCGGATATCGAGGCTGGAACCCTAGAAGTCGAAGGTGATCTAAAGGGAAATATCAACGCTGCCTCCAAGGTCTCGGTTCGCAAGACCGGAAAATTAGTGGGAGATGTTCGTACTCCCGATCTAGAAATCGAGTCGGGAGCGAAATTCAGCGGAAACTGCATCATGTAATGTATGCCTGAACACGGCCCTGAATTCCAAAAACTTCCTCATTCCTCTTTTCCAGGATTTACCGCACTCCAGTCCCATGTGTTCGGAACCTTATTCGGTCCGAGCACAAGCAAAGAGATCCTATCCCAAAATCTTTCCGATCTTCCTTCTCCCTTTCTTCTTCCGGATATGGAAGAAGCGGTTGCGATCCTGCGATCCGCAGTGGCTGAACAAAAGTCCATTCTACTATATGGGGACAGGGATAGCGACGGAGTCTGCTCTACTAGCCTACTCGCTTCCTTCCTACGGAATATTCACCAAGGGAAATTAACAGTAAAGACTTCCAGCGAAGAAGATTACGGACTCTGTGCTCCGGCGATGAAATTCGTCAGAGACGTAAAACCGGATCTACTCGTTACCCTGGACTTCGGGACAAGCAATAGTGCCGAGATCCAAGAACTCAACCAAGAAGGAATTCAGGTGATCGTTTTAGACCACCATGAGATCCCGGAGACCATTCCTAGTTTCTGTAAACTGATCTCTCCGAAGAGAAGCGATTCCAAATATCCTTCCCAAAAGATCTGCACTTCTGTTCTTTCTTGGAAACTGATCACAGCCTGGCTTTATAGTACATTAGAAGAATCAAATATTCTTTACTGGGTCCCCGATGGAGAAACATTCTTTAGCGGCACTCTTGTGAAGAAAGGTATCCGCCTATTCAAAGGGGATCGTTCCGAAGCGGAGAGGCATTTTCCAGGCCCTTATACGGAATGGGAAAAGACTTCCAGAGGTCCGTTCCCGGAAAGAGAGGTATTCTATTCTCAGATCTCCAAGTATCCCGGTATCCTAAATCAGGTTTTGCAAAATTTGGATCTGGCTTCTATAGGGACGATCACGGATATGATGCCTTTGACAGGAGAGAATCGGATCCTTGTGAAAGAAGGATGCTCTACTCTACAAAGGATCAAATCGGGGGAATATTCCCATCGTCCCGGACTGAACCGCCTTTTGTCCCAACTGGATCTGAATAAGAAGAAGGTTCTTTCCAGAGATCTGGGCTGGAGCATAGGTCCTGCATTGAATGCTGCCGGAAGAATGCAGAAAACGGAGACTGCACTTTCCCTTCTTCTTTCTTCTTCCGAAAAAGAAGCCGAGGGACTCGCAACGGACCTTCTCAAATTAAACGAAGAAAGAAGAGAAAGGACCAAACGAAATTTATTCAGGGTGGAAGGATTCTTAAAGCGCAAACGGGAAAGGACGGAGAGAGCCATCCTATTTTGCTATGAACCGGATTTTGAACCCGGGGTCTCAGGAATCGTAGCCACAAGACTCGTAGAACAATACAAGAGACCCGTCATATTCATTGCACCGGACCACGGACATGCCAAGGGAAGCGTGAGAGCCTATGGAGAAGAGAACGTACTCAATCTTCTTAAAAAAGCGGAGCCAATCTTTCATCAGTTCGGAGGCCATAAGGAAGCGGGAGGATTTTCTCTTTCCATAGATCAGATCCCCAAACTCGCAGAGATCCTTTTCCAAGAAGCAAGCACTTGGTTGGAGGAAGAAAGAGTGGCGCAAACAAACCAAGAAACGAAGAGCTTGGTAAGTCTTCTTCCACAAGAATTGAGAGAAGAAATTTACGAAGAGCTCGGGATCTTCGAGCCTTTCGGTCAGGAAAATCCGGCTCCCCTTCTTTCTATCCGAGGCGCAAAAATACTATCCTACCGTCCACTCTCCGACGGAAAACATGCACGCTTCAAGATCCTAGCCGCAGAAGATTCTATCCAATGCATCGTCTGGAATAAGGCGGCCGATTTCTCCAACGCATTGAGAGAAAGAGGCGAACTGGATCTTTGGGGATACTTAGAGGAAAATACCTTCCGAGGAAAGACAAACCTTCAGTTCGTTGTGGATTCCTTCAGATAACGGAAACCTGCGAAGCAAGCGCAGGTTAGATCCGTATTTCATTAAATAGAGAAGGATAATCGTTTAGAATGTAGATCGAATTCGTTTCGAACGAAAATCAGTCTTGGGAATCGTCCGAGTCGAACGAATCTTCCTTCTCCGCTTTAGAAGAATCGGAAGATTGTTGTTTATTGTGACGAGGACCTCTGTCCGGCCTTCCCCCCCGATCCCTCTCTCTGCGATTTCGATTGGGACGACCGCCGCCGCTTTCTTTCTTACCGCCTCCGCCACCACCACCGCTATTCGGCAGTACTGGACGCTTTCTGAGGGAGATTTCCCAGAAGAATGCGGATTGCAATGCTTGGTCGTTATTCTCCGCGATCGCATTGATCTTGAATACGTAAAATGCATCGTAGAAGAAATCCTTCTTACGGAAGAAATTATTCTGAGAGGCTTTATCATCCTCGGTATGAGTGAATCTCTCCTGAGAAGCGAATACCTTGATGAGTCTCTCTTTGTCTTTCTTAGGAGTTCCCAATCTTTGGAAAATAGGTTCCAAGTTCTGCTTGAGGGTAGCAACCAAATGCCCTCCCTTCTTGTTGGTAGCATCTTGGACCAGATCACAGAATAAGAGCGCATAGAAGATCTGAGGCGTGAGTTCCTCTCTTTCCGAGAGAAGTTTGTCCGCAATCACCAGACGTCTTCCGATACCTGTCTCCAGAAATTTATCGCCGAAGTCGGGATTCTTCTTCCTTTCTTTTTCGAAGGCTTCTCTGAATAGAACTTCTAAGAGATGGTTCTGGGCCATTCCCTCAAAGATCAAAGAAGTCCTCCATGTACGGAAGATCTTATTATACTCTTCCAACATGCGAGAAGTGGAAGCCTTTTCTAATTCGAATGCGTTTTTCTTAATGGATTTGGAAGTTCCCTTATCGATCTTCAATCCGAGAAGCACCGCGAACTTTACCGCACGAAGCATACGCACCGGATCTTCTCTAAAGGATATATCAGGATTTCCGATGACCCGCAACTGTCTACTTTGGATATCTTCATACCCACCTACGTAGTCCACAATGGAATCATTCCTGATATCGTAGTATAACGCGTTAATGGTAAAGTCCCTTCTCGCAGCGTCTTCTTGCGGAGTTCCGAACTTATTATCTCTCTTAATGAGATAGTCCTGGTCCTCAACGTGTTTCTCGAATCTATGCTCCGGCAAAGAACGGAAGGTGCTCACCTCGATCACCTTTCCTTTGAAAAGGATATGAACGATCTTAAAGCGACGACCAATGATGCGACAGTTATTAAAGATTTTCTTAATTTGATTCGGCGTTGCGTTTGTGACAACGTCGAAGTCTTTCGGCTTGCGACCTAAAAGAAGATCTCTGACTCCTCCGCCGACGATATAAGCCTTGTATCCGAATTTATGAAGACGATGAATGATCTTTACCGCATCTTCGTCTATCATCGACTTGCGGACCGGGTGACTGTCCCGGTAGAATCTCTTTCCTTCCGGATAAATAAGAATGTCGTCGACGGATCCTATTTTTTTCTTGAAGAGATTGGACAGGAATTTCATATGATGGGATAGTTAATCCTATAATCTCGCTCTGACCCCTACCTGCAAGTAAAAATCTATGAACCACCAGGCAAAGTTCGAAGACCGCCCAGGAGCCCTAGAAAGGCTCAAGATCAAACAACTTCGATTTCGTTCTGCTTGGTCAAAGATGAAAGAAAAGGGCTCCAGAAAAATTTCTTTCCTGCTTGTTCCGCACGATCACGAGGCTGTGCTCAATGTAGAGGTCAGCGTTTTCATGGCCTGCTTTTTAGGGGCCCTGGCACTTGCTCTGTTCCTTCTCGCAAGCGCGTTCGTAGTGTACATGAATTTCTTCTTCGCCCCGAATCGGGAATTGATCCGAGAGACTGACAATAATGTCGGATTATTCTTGTACTACAACTCGCTTCTCAAAGACGCTAAGAAAGAAATTTCCGGATTGGAGAAGAAGACAGAGCAACTGAATTTGGTCGCCTGGGACGAGGTGCCTTGGAAGAGGATCCTAACCTTCGACTATGTTCCCGAATTCAGTCTTACTAAGGACGTGCCTGAATCTTCGACTAACATGAATTTATACCAAGACACTGTCGAAGGCTTCGCGGAAAGAAATATTGAGCTCTTCAAGATCAAGCATGCATTCCAAAACGCTTTCGACTATCTGGAGGAAAGAGAATCCATTCTCTATGCAATGCCTAGGGGGCGTCCTTTAAAACCGGGAGTGGGATTCGTGACTTCTACTTTCGGAGGAAGGGTGGATCCTTTCGGCTTAGTAGAAATGGGAGAATTCCATTCCGGTATAGACTTCGCAGCGGGAGAAGGAACTCCCATCTATGCAACCGCTCCCGGCATCATCGAGGACAATGGGCAGTCCGCAGGGGGCTTGGGAAAAAGCATCCGCATCAATCATTTAAACGGATTTTATACTGTCTACGGACACTGTTCCGTAGTCTTAGTAACCAAGGGTCAGTTGGTAAACCGAGGAGAGCTCATTGGACATGTGGGCTCCACTGGAAAAGCGACAGGCCCTCACGTGCATTACGAAGTTCATATAGGATACGATCCTCCTATGGATCCCGCAGAATTCGTAAACATGGAATGATAAAATTTCTCCGAACCCTTCCCGATCGGGGAACGAATTACTAGGGAAAATAGATCCAAAGAAGGAAACATGTTAGACGTTATTCCTATTCCCGGACTGGTCGATTTTGTCCGGGCTTATATTAGTAGAGATTGGGGAGGCATTTCCACTTTCAGCTTAATGGTAGTGCTGGCCTTTTTATCCGCCTCCTACCTTCTCCCTAAGGAATTGGAAAGAAGGAAATTAGATCCCACTCATGCGGATTGGCTATTGATCCTTGGGGTCTTCGGGACTCTAGTCGGAGCAAAGATCTTCTTCGTATTCGAGATCTGGGATCAGGTCTTTGTAGAGACTCCGGGCTTCGATGGAAAATATCTCTATCCACTAACCCATTTCAACGGATTCCCAGGAAGACCGGGACTTTGGTCCAGCTTATTCTCCGGAAGCGGCCTAGTCTTTTATGGAGGATTTCTATTCGGGATCCTGTTTATCAGCTTGTACATGATCAATCACAAGCTGGATGTAAAAGCTTATTTGGATGCAGCTGTCCCGAGCATGGCAATCGGATATGCGATCGGGAGATTAGGATGTTTCGTCTCCGGAGATGGTTGCTACGGATTCGCTACGGAAGTGAAGATCCCTCTATTGGTATTCACCTATTGGCCTACAAGCGCACATCCTTCCGGGGTTCCTGTTTGGAATACTCCAATCATAGAGTCCTTCATTTCCTTTTTGTATTTCTTTTACTTTCAGAAATGGGCAAGATTCCAGAATTTCAAACGCTTCTCCCTAGGGGCTCAATATTTGATCCTACATGGGATCGCTCGACTCGGAGTGGAGTTCCTACGAGTGAATAAGGCCGTTATCCCTTTCATGGATCCCCCTCAACTCGTCAACATTCCATCCAAAGACGGAAACCCAGCCTTCCTGACTGGCTATTACTGGCATGGATTTTCCCAGTCCCAGTATATATCCATCGCAATCATTCTGGTCGGAGTCTTCTTCTTGGCGAAATGGAAGCTGTGGGAGAAAGAAACGCAAACAGCGTAGTTTAGATTTAGATTAGCGCGGCCCTCACCCTTTCGCAGTGCCCCGTAGGAAGCGAGAAAACGGCCCGAGAGGAGCCGGTGACTAAGCGAAAGCTAAGTCAAACGAGTCGGCGGTGAAAATCCAAACGCACAAATTTAATCGAAAGTTGAGCGAAAATCAGCGCGGCCCCCACCCTCCTTCGGGTGGGGGGAGTGGCCCGTGGGCTTGGCACCCCTGTCCTATATCATAAAAAAATAATATCCACAACTACAAACTCGCCCGAACTGGGCGTCTTATCGCCGTAAACGCAGGATCACTCGCCCGAAGCGTGAATATTTTCTCCGCGAATTGTGCGGATCATGTCTGCGGTATTCAGGTAGTTAGTGGTTTTAAAAAGAACTCTTCCATCGGAAGAGAAGATTACGAAGAAAGGAAGGCCAATTTTTAATTCCGGAAAACGGGGATCTTGTTCATATATTACAAAATCCTTATCATCATCCTTCACCTTAAGAAGGACAGTCTTCCCCAATGCCTGGTTTAGGTCCGGATCGGCTAGGGTCAGTTCCTCGAATGCTTTACAGTTAGAACACCAATCCGCATAGAAGTCCACGAACACCAATCGATCCTGATTCTTCGCAAGTTGAAATGCCGGATCGGAGGCCCTATGCCATTCCAGATTCCCGTGTTCTTCTAAAACATCCTTCTTAAAATCGCCCAGGCTATTTCCACTCGCGAGTCGAATAAAGATAACCGAAGAACAGATCAGGCCCGTAAGCAAAAGCGCCTTCCTCATTCTTTCTGTGCGATGGACTTGATTGGATTGGTAGAAGTATGCAGTGAGAAGAATACCAACTGCTGCAGCCAAAATTCCTACGCTCAACTCGGATGGAATGGACCACAGTTGCATCGCCTTAGAATAATATAACCAAGAAAAGTAGAGCACTACAAAACCGAGAACGATCTGGATCCACTTAGTCCACTTTCCCGATTTAGGAAGCGAAAGACCGAACACTCCCAAGACCAAGAACGGGAGTCCTAGACCGAAACCGAATAAGGACATCTTGAATGCGGAAAGAGCAAGAGAAGAAACAGTAACTGCCTGTATACCCGCAGTGATCTGGATCAGAATGGCAACCACAACCGGACCCACGCAAGGAGAAGAAAGAAACCCAGCTCCCATTCCCAAGAAGAAGGTTCCCTTCCATCCTTCTCCTCCCTTCCATTCCTTAGAACGGAAAATGGGAAGATGCAAATATCCTAATGAAGCAAGGCCTAATAAAAAGATAATGATCGCTAAGAACAAGTTCGTGCTTGGATAGCGAAGAACGGTATTTACAGCTCCGCCCGAAATTCCCGCAGCCAGTCCGAAGCAGAAATACATAAAGGAAAGGCCTAGATAATAAACGAGAGGATGGAATAGCTTCCCCCTACCGGCCTCTCCTCTTGCTTGGATGATCCCCACAGTGATCGGATATAGAGGATAAACGCAAGGAAGAAGGCTCGCCATAAGCCCTCCTAACACGAGAAGGATTACGGAATGGAAGGTAAACTCAGAACCGGAGATGCCGGCTTCTATCCAGCGATTTAAGGACTGGAGCCAGGATTCGGAAACGATCTCGGATTGAGCGAAAAGGGAGTTAGAAAGGAAGAAAAGAACTAGAAGGAAAAGTTTTGGAGAAAAAATCCAGGCAGAAAAGAAGGGCTTGGTTTTCTGAGTAAAACGGACTGTCTGGCTCAAGTTTCTCTTCCTTCTCCTGATAAGACTAGTTTCGGTCATTGGACCACGAAATCCAAATTGAGATTTTATAAAGTCCGGTCAATCCGGAATCCTCAAGCGGGAAATGGCCTTATCGGCTGTACTTGTTTTGACTAAGAAGAAGAGAAGTACGACAAGAAAAAGCCCAGCCCTTCGGAAAAAAGGCCAGGCTTCGGAGAAGTTGCTTTAGATAGCAAACTGTAACGTGAAAGAGTAGTATGTACTCGTTTTCTCGTAGTTGTATTGCTTCTGATTTTTGATGGCATCTCCGGCATAGAGAACGGTTGCTCCGGCCCAAATAGAGAGATATTCGCTCACTTTTTTGATATAGATCAAATCATACTCGAGCATCAATCTATGTCCAGGTTGCCAATTTTTCAGGTAAGGATTGTTGGAATAGTTCTCAGTACTACCGGTAACCGTTTTTCCTGCCACGAAGTTCCCGTTCGCGTCGAAACCGGAGGAACCTGTGACTTGCGTTCTATTCCCGTCATACCAAGCATCCTGGGTCTTATCCTTGCGAATATCATACACGGCGAAGATGAACCTTCCATAGTCTTCGTTATAGTATTGAACATGGATGGAAGTAGTCCGGACGTTTGCCCAGAAGGCCGCATTCGCAATACCATTCCCTGAATCGAAGTAAGGAAATCCTCCGGATCTAGTTGCGAACAAAGGATCCCAAGTAGCAGATTTTCCATCCGCACGGTTCGGGTCCCCGGAAGCCCTTGCAAACTGGGCACCGATACGAAAGCCTTTATAGGTATAACCGGTTTGGGCCACGAAGAAGGAAGCGTCGTGCTGCACAGTTTCCTTATATGCAGAATGTTTATTCGTTCCACTTCCGATAGTGGTATGCAGTTGGTCCCAAGAAGCGTCGATCTGCTGCCCTGTGCTACCCGTTTGAACTGCATATTCTAAACCCCAGTCCCAAGATTTACCTGCAGGCAAACTTCTCCCAGAAGCAGTTCTGTTGCTCAAGCGGAGGCCGCTTGTCAAAAGGTTATCCCTTCCGTTGGTCCTGGTATTCGGATCCAAGGTTTTAGAAGTAGTAGTATTGTATTTCTTAATCACTCCGATCTCATACGCATCCAATACGATCTCCTCGGAAGGTTTCCAAGAATTGTAGAGAAAGGCAAGATACGTGTCATTCAAGGAATTCGCGCCTGCGACCTTTTGGCTATTTGCAGTCGCAAATCCGTTCGGACCGGAACTTTCTTCCGCGAGGATCGCATAACCTGCGTGAGTCGACCAAGTTTTGGTATCGAACGCAATCCTTGCACCGTCGAAGGAGTTACCTAACTGACTATCATTTCGAGATCCAATGATCCTGGAATCTCCATAAGAGAAAGTCTGACGGCCAAAATACACCTTTGTATTTGGTAGAAAGTCCTTCCAGATCACATATGCTTCTCGGATATCCGTGTTATTCTTCACAGGTACTTGGTTAGAAGGAGCCTTAGTAGTATCGTAAACCGTTCCGATAGAATTCGTAAATGCGGTGGGCCCGTATCCGGTTCCACTTGGATCCTTGTATTGTCCGTATAAACGAGAGTCCTGGATCGTAAACTTTACCGCGAAGGATTCGTTGATATCCAAAAGAGTCCAGAACTGAGTGTTTTGCGTAACGTAGTTCTTGGAATCGTTCGTGGATTTATCGAAATCTTGGTTATTATAATTCTCGAATCTAGGACGGATCTGAAATCCGAAACGCAGATTGTCAGTTAGCCAAAGACTAGAATTCTTTTTAACGGAGTCTTGGTGCTCCGGAGTTAAAAGCAAATTGCTCAAAAGCTCTCCGTCCAATTTTCCTTTCCATGGACTCTTAAAAGGCGGAGCCGGAGGCTTCTCCTTTTCTTTCTCCTTCACTTCCGTAGAAGCAGCCGGAGTCGCTGGTTTCTCCTCGGCAGACTTCGCAGGAGCTGGAGCAGAAGACTCCGTCTGTGCAACCGAATCGGCCGGTTTTGGATCCTGAGTTTGTGCGAAGACTGAACCTATGCTAATATAGCAGAGGAAGGAAATAATCCAAAGACGATAACTCGGCTTATAGATCTGTTCTTGTCGGTCTAGGGCTGGAAGCAGTTCAATTTTCAACATAGGCAGTCCTTTATTTTCGACTATTTTCTAATATAGCGGATATATGTTTTTCTTTAGCGGAATTTGTAAAGAATTTATTCGTACTTTTGCGGTTTTTTGGGAACAGTCCAGGGTCCAATTTGCCTATCCGAAGAACGGAAGGAGATCCTACAAGAAAGTAAAGGGAAACGATTTCCCCTTCCGAAATCGAAAAAAAGACCGATAAACAAAGCAAGATGCGTGGGAAAACGGAATCTACATTACTCTATCTAGGATTCATCCTTCTTCTCATCCTGCGCCCTTTCGCAGAAGCCCAATCTATCCCAGTCTCGATTAGCACAGAAACGGACATCGATTATAATTACGAATACGAGAAGAATGGACCATACACTAAGTTTTCCGACTGGGTTCCCTATAAATTGCATAAATGGGAGCCAAAATTCTTAGAAGACTACTATGAGATGTACGGTCTAAAACTTCATTATAAGGAAAACGAACTCAGAAGAAATATATTCTTCCTGAAGGCTGGATTGAAGAAGAGATTCAGGCATCCCAGAAATGCACTCTGCCCTGTGAAAAACGAGGAAGAGTATCATAAATACAGATTACTCATGTTCATGCATATAAATCTTCAGATCATGAGATCGTACATGAGGATCGCCTCCCAATTCGACAAAAGGCATTTATACTTTTATAATTTAGATTTTGCTCATGAGCTCAAACAGTCATTCGAGGTCGCGGACGGTTTCTACAAGGAAGCTGTGCCTTATTGGGAGGCTGCAAGGAAATACGCCGACGAGGCTTCCGAGATAGATTATGACCTGGATCTGGGAACCATGGAATCGGAGAGATATGAGATCATCATAGGCAAACTCGATTTTGGCCAGATCATCTCAGATCATAGATCCAAGCTCACTAAAAAGAGAGAAGTAGTGGGAGAATACTTAGCCAAGTATCCCGAAGCAGATAAACCGAATCTAGATCAGATCCCATAAAACCGAAACGGCCCCCACCCTTTCGCAGTGACCCGTAGGGACCCGACCCGATAGGAGTCGGTGACTGAGCGTAAGCTAAGTCAAAAACGAATCGGCCGTGAAAATCCAAACATACGGATTTAATCGAAAGTTGAGTGAAAATCAGCGCGGCCCCCACCCATCTCGGGATTGGGGGGAGTGGCTTGTGGGAGAAGCGAGTTCCCTATATCATCAAAACCTGAAATCAGCAACTCCAATCCTTGTAGAACTGGGCGCCTTATCCCCCCTCCTAAAATAAAAAAGCCCCGAGAACTCGGGGCTTTTTCGATCCATACTGATCCTTACGATTAGCAAGAATAAGTAGTGAGGAACTCAAATGGATGCGGGCGTCCTTCCCAAGGCCAAATCTCAGTTTCAAATTTGTAAGCCTTGTAAGTCTGGATAAACTCTTCTGTAAAGACATTGCCTTTTTTGAAGATTTCTTTTCCAGCAAGCATATGCTCGACCGCTTCTCTAAGAGTGTGAGGCATTTGTTGGATACCCTTCTCACGGATCTCATCCAGAGAAAGTTCGAACAAATCTTCTTCCCGAGGTGGTCCCGGATCGATCTTGTTTTGGATTCCGTCAATTCCTGCCATAAGCAATGCAGCAAAAGCAAGATAAGGGTTCGCAGAAGAATCTGGGAAGCGGAACTCAACTCGTTTCGCTTTCTCTCCGCTAACAAATGGGATCCTTGCGCAAGCAGAACGGTTCTGAGCCGAATAAGCTAGGATCGCAGGAGCTTCGAATCCAGGAAGAAGTCTCTTATAAGAGTTAGTGGAAGCGTTAGTGAAAGCGGCTACGGTTTTTCCGTGCTTCAATACACCACCGGTATAGTTTAGAGCTAACTCGCTCAAACCTTGGTATCCGTTTCCTGCAAATAGGTTTTTGCCATCTTTCCAAATAGATTGGTGGCAATGCATACCGTTACCGTTATCTCCGTAAAGAGGTTTCGGCATGAAGGTAGCAGTTTTTCCCCATTTGTGAGCCACGTTCTTAACAACATATTTCAGTTTTTGAACGTTATCTGCCGCTTCAATAAGAGTTCCGAATTTAACTCCGATCTCTCCTTGAGCTTGAGCAACCTCGTGGTGAACCACGAAAGTTTCCATTCCGATCTTGTGTAGGGTTTTAACGATATCGGCGCGAAGATCCACTTGAGAATCCACAGGAGCTACTGGGAAGTAACCACCTTTGGTTCCTGGACGGTGTCCAGTGTTGATGGAACCAGGCATATCGGTATGGGAATTCCAGATACCTTCCGAAGAATCCAATTCATAGTATTGGATATTGATCGCGTCTCTTACTTTGAGACCATCAAATAAGAAGAACTCGTTTTCTGGTCCGAAATAAACGGTATCACCGATCCCGGAATCTTTTAGGTATTTCACCGCATTTTTAGCGATGGAGCGAGGGCATTTTTCGTAAGCTTGGTTTTTATAGATATCCCAAACGTCACAGAATACTACAAGAGTAGGATCTGCAGTGAACGGATCCAAAAAGATGGAAGTCGGGTCAGGGATCAACTGCATGTCCGATTTGTGGATCGGTTGCCAAGCTGGGATGGAAGAACCGTCGAATGGAAGTCCTTTTAAAGTGTCTTCTTGTACGGAATCTACGTGGTAAGAAACGTGGTGCCAAGCTCCTTTAATGTCCGTAAAACGGAAGTCGTAGAAAAGAACCTTGTTCGCTTTTGCGAAAGCGATCACTTCTGCGGCATTTTTCGCCATTGATACATGTCTCCTATATGTTTGTACTAGGGGTCTCTAATTCGCACGCTCGAGCGTGTTCTGCCCATCATTATGCAAAAGATGTGCCAAGTACGAGAACACATCCGAGCTTCTTTCCCTCTCATTTTAAAAAATGTGAGATGCCCCAGAAAAGCAGCTTTGCTTACGCTAAAAATCCTTGAAGCGGAGGCAATCAGTAAAAAACTCCCCTTCAAAGGATTCTTGAGATTTTTAAGATCCGGGGTAGAAGACTGCTTGCAATCCGTCTCTGCATTAGATCAGTACACTACGCTCAAAATATAATCATGAGAGAAAACATGCATCCGATCCCACAATGGCCGAGCCCTTTCGATCTGAATGTTTCGAATTTTGCCGCAAAAAATTCCCAAGAACCAGATCCTCAGGAATACTTTCAGTCCGTTCTGAATTGGGCGGAAGAAAAAGGAGGAGAAGAATACACCTTCCTTTCTTTAGAGGAATGGCCCTTGGCTTCGGAGAGATTCGCTCTTCTTCCTTCCTATCGCATCAAAGAAAATTTGCAGCTTCCGAAGGAGGTCCGTCTCTCTTACCTCCTTCCCCCTTTATTGTACAAGAACCGAGTTTGCCTTTGGACCTCTTCCGACACTAGTATTGTAGAACATTATTATCATGTAGCAGCAAGGATCTCCGAGTCGGAACTCCAGTTAGCCCACCATCTAGAAGCAGGACATCTTTCTCTTCCTCAATTGGCCTTAACGGAAGAAGGGAACGAGTCCTCCTCGATCCTACTTGCAAGCAAACTCTGGGAGAAGAAGGAAAACGGAAAAAGGATCTCTTCCCCACTTTCCTTCGGCCAGGCATTCTTCTTAGGCTCCTTATCTAGAGAAGAAACGATCTCAAGATTGGAATTAAGATCCTTTGCCGATTCGGAACTAGCTCAGTCCGTTTTCCAATTCGTTTTAGCTAGATCGGTCTCTAAATACGGAAGCATACTTTCTTCTCTAGGAAAGACGGACATAGAAGGGAGTTTGGGATTTCAACCTTCTTCCTATCTTTCCTTCCCTCTGCAACTTTTGATATTTGCATGCATTTTTGCGGATGCGATCGACGAATTGGTTTCTCTCTGGATAGAAGAAAGACCGAAAGCAAAAGATGCCATCTCCAAATTGCAGGAATGGATCCGAAAAGAAGAGCAGATCCCTCACGCAGAAGAAGAAGGGATCGGTTCCCTATTCCAAGAAAGGACCATTCGACTGATCGATAAGTACATAGAACGGAATGATCGATTCATAGAGAAAAGATTGGAATGGGAATACACAAATTGGAAAAAACGGATCGAATCGAATTCTGCTAAAAGAAAACAGGAAATCGAAGAAGTCTTGGTCCCGGACCTGATGTCCAGGATAGGCGCTCATTCCCGAATTTCCCTTCCAAACGATCTCCAAAAATCCTGGGAAGAAATCGGAAAATCCTTACAGTTAGAACTGGAAAATCTTCTCTTGGAAAGAAATAAATTGACCGAATCCAAGCTGGATCCGAACGGAAAAAGCCCTGAAAGCTGGAACGATCTTCTCTCCAGAAGGTCAGAATAGGAAAACTGAGGGCCGTTGCCCTAGGGAATGTTTCGGGCCAGAGCAAAGAGAAATCTTTGACAAGGCCGGTCTTTCGAAAAAAATGACCGGTGAAAGTCCTAACAGACTTTCCCTAGGAATAAACGGCGACGTAGCTCAGCTGGTTAGAGCGTCGGAATCATAATCCGCAGGTCCGGGGTTCGAATCCCTGCGTCGCTAGATCCTCTGGAGAAGATCATTCATGAAAAAAACAATCCTCTTAACCCTAGTCCTTGCTTACTCCGTGTTCTTCGGATATTCCAGCTTGAGCGCTCAAAGCCAGGCTTGTAACCAGATCTGCGATTTCTATACGAATTGCGTAGAAGCTAAAAAGAAGCTGGGCGCAGAAGATAAAACCAAAGTTACCGCAGGCTGCCTAAACACTTGCCGTAAGAATTACTCCGCAGTCACTTCCTGCTACGAGTCTCATAACGGCCAATGCGCTGCATTCAATACCTGCCTCACCAGCGCTTACAATAGCAAATCAGGCAAATAAGATCCTTTCTTCTTTCTTAGGAGAGCTTACTTCGCTCTCCTAAGAATTCTCCCTTCAGAAATCTAAAGCGTTTAAACCGCTTCTACAGCCTTGCCGCTGCCTGCAAATTCACGGGCCTCATCCAACCTCAGACTGATGATCTTTGAAATTCCTGGCTCCTCGTTTGTGACCCCAAAAATGGAATTTGCCCTATGAATGGTGGATTGTGCGTGGGTGATGACCACAAACTGGGACTTATCCTTGAACTTATCTAAGATCTGGCAGAAGCGAAGTTTGTTCGCCTCATCGAGTGCCGCGTCGATCTCATCTAGGAAACAGAAAGGAGAAGGTTTCACCATATAGATCGCGAACAGAAGTGCGATCGCAGTCAGTGATTTTTCCCCACCGGAAAGAAGCCTCAGGTTCTGCACGTGCTTTCCGGGCGGCTCTGCCATGATCTCGATGCCCGCATTTAGGCTGTCTTCGCCATCCACGAGTTCCAGCATCGCCCTTCCCCCATTGAATAAGGTGGAGAAGGTCTCTTGAAAATTCTCTCGGATCTTTTCGAAGGTCTCTCTAAATAATTTTTCGGACTCTTCGTTGATGTTTTTCAGGATCTCCGCGATATCGTTTTTAGATCTTTCGATATCTTCTTTTTGAGTTCTATGATGTTCATAGATCTCTTTTACATTCCTGTATTCCTCGATAGAAAGAGGATTGATGGAGCCTAACATTTGGATATCGGATTTCAGGCGTTTCAGTTTGGATTCGCTTTCGCCCTTCTCCAATTTCTTTTCCTTGAATTCGTCGGAGAGTTCCTGCTCGGAAATAGAATAGTCGTTGTACAATTCCTCGGAAAAGGATTCCAATTGGACCTTATAAACGGAGACTGCCTTTTCCTTCTCCGTTAAGATTGGGAAAAGATTTTTGTAATCCTCTTGGTTCTTCTGGATCTCGTTCTTCAATCCTTGGATTTCTTTGACTATATTTCTAAGAGCTTCCTTTTCCGAATCTAAAGCACGGCTCATTTCCAGGAATTCGTTGTATCGATTCTCTATCTGTTGTTCGAGTTCTACTACTTCCTTTTCAAACTCAGTCTTTTTAGTAGCCAGGGTCTTCATGGAATCTTGAGCGGCGAAGATCCTTTTTTGGGTCTCTTCTATCCTTTCGCCCAGAGATTTAGCGGACTCTATCTTGGAATTTCTCTCTGAATTCAATTCCAGGATCCGCTTTTCGAGATATACGATCTTTTCACGGATATTCTCCGCTTCTTCTCGTAAGGTTTCGATCGTAATCCCGGATTCCTTGATGGAACGGGTATGATTCTCGTTTTCTAAGATCAGATCCTCTATCTCTTGGTCCAGACCCTCTTTCTGGGAAAGGAATCCATCCCGATCAAATAGAAGACTACGAATGCTGTCCTCCAAGGAGAAATATTCTCCCAACTGAGAACGGAATTGCTCTATGCCAAGCTTGCCGACAAGATAAGAGATCTTTTCTTTCCATTCTTCCTGTGAAGAAGAGACCGAAGATTGCATTTCCAAGCTAAGAGAATGGATCCGATCCGCTTCTTGGAGAAGAAGATCCTTGAGTCGATTCCTTTCCTCTTCTGTGGCCTGAGCTTCCTTCTTACGGGATTCCAATTGAGTGATCAGATCGAAGATGACTTCCTTTAGCTTCTCTCTCAATTCCACATGGCGCTTATCATTGGATTGGATGCGGGTTTCCTTGTCTTGGATGGAAAAATTCTCCGCCTCGATCTTGGACTCGATCTCGGATCTGTTCTTGCGAAGGTCCTCGATCCCAAGCTCTAGGCTCTTGCTTTCGCCTTCCAGATCCACGGATTCCTTTTCTAACTTCTCTTTCTCGATCAGGAGAAGACTACTTGTGGATTCTTCCTTAGTTAAGGATTCTCTAATATCGGAGATGCGATCCGCATAATCCTGGATAATTCCCTTATTGCTCTCTACCTTATCCTTTTGGATCTGGGTTTGCGTGAGATGGTCCAAGAGCTTCTTGTCTATCTCTGCTACCTTCTTTTCCAGGTCGGATTTTTGTTGGTCCAGTTCTTCGATCCTTCCCGTCTCAGCAGAGATCATCTCCAGAAGAACTCGGTTCTTTTCCTTGATCTCTCTGAGTTCCGTCTCGGAAGTCTCATGCTTTCTAGTCAAAGTAGAGAATTTAATATAACGTATGATCTTGTCGGTCTCGTCCAGCTCTTGCTTCAGACGGAAGTATTCTTCAGCCTTCTCCGCTTGCTTCTCCTTGACCTCCATCTCCTTCTTCATGGTATTCATGATATCTTGGATGCGAAGAAGGTTCTGGTTCGTATCGGAAAGCTTTTTGAGAGCCTCTTGCCTTTCCATCTTGAAGCGGGAAATACCGGCTGCTTCTTCAAAGATCAGCCTGCGTTCTTCCGGCTTGGAATGAAGGATACGATCCACCTTTCCCTGCTCCATGATGGAGTAACTGGATTTTCCGATCCCGGTATCCAAAAGGATCTTTTCGATCTCCTTTCTTTGTACTCTCGAATCGTTAATTAGATATTCATTATTTCCATCCGCATACAATCTGCGGGACAACTTGATGGTAGGATAATCCATCTTAATGAGTTTGGAAGAGTTATCGAATACAACGCTTACTTCGGCGAAGCCGGCGGGCTTCCTTGCTTCGGAGCCGTGAAAGATAACATCGTCCATCTTATCACCACGAAGGCCCTTGGCGGATTTTTCACCGAAGACCCATTTTAAAGCGTCGACTATATTCGATTTTCCAGAACCGTTAGGTCCTACAACTGCGGTAAATCCCGGATCGAGAAGGACTTCCGTCTCGTCCGCAAAGGTCTTGAATCCAACAATATTCAGGCTTTTGAGATACATATGTATTTTTGTGTTTCTTTGGGAAATTGATTGCAAGTGACCAGAATCGGGCGGACTCTGGAATGCTTAGGAGTATTATGTCTCACGATCTCCCGGAAAAAACAAGAGAAATATTCGGGAAAAAACCCTATCTCAGTCTCTATTTCCAGAATGTTCCCACGGAACCCTTGGAGTTCCGTTTGGAAGCGGCAAAGAATCCCAAAGAAGTTTTTGTAAGCAGGAATGGAAGAGCGCTCGCAAGTTCCGTAGCTCCTCTTACCCAAGCAAAGCGCCAGACGGATTCCGTGCAGATCCAATCCACGGATCTAGTGGCCATCTTAGGTCTCGGAAATCCTCATCTCATCCGAGAGGTGAATGCAAAACTAGAACCGGGACAAATCCTCCTACTCGTAGACAAAGAAAAGGATCTCATTTTTCCTCTTTGGGAAGAATGGCTCGAACCTGTCATGGAGATCCCAGGCAGGCATTTATTCTTAGGAGAAAGCTCCCTTCCCTTACTCTGGAATTATCTAGAATCATTACCTGTCGAACGAGTCTCCGGAATCCGGATCCTACGAAATGCAGCTAGCGTTTCCTTAGAAGAAGTCTTCTATGCGGAAGCGGATATCCGGCTCCGAAAGATCCTTTCTTCTAAGATGAGCGATCTATTGACCAAATTCGAGTTCGAAAGGATTTGGGTACGCAACTCTCTTGTAAACACTGCTAATTTTCTCTCTCCACCAAATCCTAAAACAAGAATAGAGTCCTTAAAAGAGAAGTTTGCTGGAGTTCCTTCTCTTTTAGTTTCTGCGGGACCGAATCTAAGAAGACAATGCGAATGGATCCGAACGATCCGAGATAAAGTGTTCGTGATGTCCTGCGATACTTCCCTCAAAGTTTTGCTTAAATATGGCATCATTCCTGACGGGATCATGACCTTGGATGCACAGACCCATTCCGTATTCCATTTCTTGGGAGAAGATACCAAAAGGATCCCTCTATTTGCGGACCTGGTCAGTTCCCCACCTATATTAAGAAATTTGCAATTTAGATCTGTCGTTCACAGCATCACCGCAAAATATCTGGTAGATGCTTCCGGAGAATTAAAAAGAGAAGCTACAGCGGGAAGTAAGAGCGCAGAGTCCCTACTCGGGCCGATCGGAGATGTACAATCCGGAGGAAGTGTGGCCACTACGGCCTTCGATCTACTAAGGGGCCTTGGATGCAGACCCTGTTTCCTAGTAGGCCAGGATCTGGCTTATTCCGGAAGAGAGATCCATTCTACAGGAACTCATCATAATGAGAAATGGCTTACCCTTCTCACGAGAAAGACAAGCCTGGAAAAGATCAATGAAGCAGTGGTCCGTAAGAGAGACACTCGCTATGTGCCTTCGGTCACCGGAGCCGAAGTATTAACGGACTATGTTTTGGATCTGTACCGGCATTGGTTTGAGGAATCTGCCAAGTCTTTAGATTTTCCCATTTACAATGTAAACACCCAAGGTGCCAAAATAGAGAATACGGAGAACATAGGTCCGGAGGAAGCGACTCGGATCCTGGAGACATTTCCGGATCACGGATATTTTTGGCAGGAATTCCCCGCCTGGAAGCCGGAGATCATCCAGGAGGATCTTGTAGGATCTCCTGCAAACTTCAAAAAGGATCTTTTGAAGACCATAGATTCGATAAAATCGGACTTCTCCGTACCGAGTCGCCAAGAAGAATCCTATGAAACACTTCTCTCTTTATTTAGAGAAAAACTAGGACCTTGGGAAGATCTGAGATATCTGATCCGAAAAACGGAAGTATATATACTTCGTCACAAAGACAAGTTAGACGAGATTAGAAAGAGACAATTGTTTATAAGTGCGATTCTGAAAGAATTCACCGGTTTGAGAAGAAAACTTTTAGCCGGAGAGAACTAAAGAAATCTATTCCTCTTAAGTTTGCCTATCCAACGATCCGAAACTACATTCGTTCTAAATCCGAATTTCAGGCTTTACAGACCTTTGTATATACACAGTTTTGGAAGCTATGCTTCAGCAATTGATCGAAAAACTCTACGAACTCACTTGGAAGAAAACGGGAAACAAGAACGAATTACTCAATCCAGGATCGCAAACGAATTCTAAGAAATTTCCTTCTCAGTTGCAGAAACTATATTCGATAGCCGACGGCCAAAAAGAGGAATTCCCGAGTTTATTTTTGCATTACTCATTCATGCCTTTAGCGGATGCGATCCAAGAGAAAGAGATGTTAGACGAATTGGCAATCGAGGAAAAATGGGATGAGATGGCCGAAAAGGAAGGCTTGGAAGATCCTTGGTGGGATAAAGATTGGTATCCTTTCGGAGATCTTCAGAGAACCGGAGACCTTCTGGTCTTAGATAAGAAAACTGGCAAGATATTGGAATTCATCCACGATTCTCCGGAGCGAGAGGAGCAAGCCGAGTCACTAGAGGCCTATCTGGAAGATTTAATCCAAGGATTAGAATCCGGAGAATTATATTTCGATCCGAAACTCGGGATCGTCGACAGAGGAGCCGAAAGTTTTAGGAAATTTGCAATCGATGAGTCCATCGAAGCACGGAAAAAAAATCGCTGGAGAATAGACTGGGCAAATATCAATTGGAAGCAATTTTGGCTGGATATAGCAGTAGGTGACAGGCCTGAGGGCTTTGGCTACTTCGGAAGAATCATCCAAGCATTTGTCTTTGCATTTTATGTTTTCTTAATATTTTTATTCAAATGGATCTATTCTCATTTTAGCGGCTAATAAATAAATACGCGAATGGCTTTCAGTTTAGAAAAATTTGCCATTTTTAGACCAACGGCGACAGTCGCAAAATAATAAAAAATCCTATGATTGTTATTTTCCAAATAGATATTAGCAATCATGGAAACCCCCGGCAAAGAATTCTATAATCGACTGGACATAGACTCGGTTTTGACAGCGGTAGAAGACGCAGGATTTCCGGTCTCCGGCCATTGCCTTGCCTTGAACAGCTTGGAGAACCGAGTCTACGATGTAGGCTTAGAAGAAGGCGGAAGGCTTGTCGTAAAATTCTATCGCCCCGCTCGCTGGTCACTTTCCCAAATATTAGAAGAACATTCTTTTCTAAAAGAGCTGGAGGAAGCTGAAATCCCGGTGATCGCGCCGATGCAATTGGAGAATGGGGTCACTGTCCGAGAAACAAAAGGGATTTATTATACACTCTGGCCGCTCCAAAAAGGAAGATTGGTAGAAGAGTTGACCGAAGAGAATCTTCCCATCCTAGGAAGGCTACTTGCAAGGATCCATAATATAGGCGCTTCTCGCCCTTCTCAACATAGACTCCATCTAGATCTCAAGAACTTCGGAGAGGAACCTTTGCGTTTTTTGCAAGAGAAGGAGTTCCTACCAAAATTCTTGCAATCGCGCCACGAGACTGCCTGCCGACAGGTCTTTCGCAGATACTCCGAGGTCTCCAAATCGATTCCAACTCATAGGATCCACGGAGATTGCCATAAGGGAAACCTGATCCAAACCAAGGACGGGTTCTGCTTCATCGACTTCGACGATTTCGTAACAGGACCTGCCGTTCAGGACCTCTGGATGCTTCTTCCTTTCGGAGATTCCAGATCCGATTACGAAAGAGAACTATTCCTCTCCGGCTACAGAGAGTTTCGGGAATTTTCCGATACTTGGTTCGATCTGGTAGAGCCGTTGCGAGGCCTGCGCTATATTCATTATTCTGCATGGATCGCAAAACGATGGGAAGACCCTTCCTTTCCGAACGCCTTCCCCCATTTCGGGACAGACGAATACTGGGAGAAGGAGACGACCGACTTAGAACGATTGGCCTTCCAACTTCCACAATCGATAGAAGAGAGATCTTTTACCCAGAAGAATGAAGAAAGCGAACTTACAAATAAGGACTTCTTCTGGGACTTGGAGTGAGGAGTTCCTACACGAAAATCCTCCACGGGAAATGTACTTGTAAAGAAGGACTTCTTGGTGTAAGGAGCGGGTACCACCGCTTCGCTCCGGCCCCCACCCAACGAGGGCGGGGCCTCGCCCTGTACTCCCAAACCACCCTTTCATCCTATATTTTGAGATTGACTCTCAGAACTAGAATCAAACAATCTGTCACAGTAATGTCAGGAGAAACAAAGTGAGCCTTGCCCAATTATTGAGAGAAGGAACCTCAGGGTCCCACACTTCCGCAGAAAATTCCGCTTTTACTCGTTGCTTCATGAAGGGTGTCTTAGAGTCCCAAAGTTACTCCAAACATCTGGAAGCCTTCTACTTCGTTTATATGGCTATGGAAACCGAATTAGAGAAGAGAAAGGATCATCCGATCCTTGGCAGGATCCATTTTCCGGAATTGTATAGGAGAAACCAGATCGAAAAGGATATGCTCCATTTCTTCGGTCCTGACCATTCCCCTAAGGCCAGTCCTGCAACGGAAGCCTACTCGAATCATATTATAGATATTGCAAATACTTCTCCGGAACTATTGGTAGCCCACAGCTACGTCCGCTATCTGGGAGATCTATCCGGAGGACAAATACTGAAACGGGTCGCTGCCAAAGCCTTAGGGATAGAAGGCGCAAAAGGTTTAGAATTCTATGAATTTCCGGAGATCGCAAGCCCTAAGGACTTCAAGGATAAATATAGAAAGGCCTTGGACGAACTTCCCTTCTCCGAAGAAGAAAAGCAAAATATAGTTCAAGAAGCAAACCGAGTATTCAGGTTGAACCAAGCGATTTTTGATGAATTGGAAGAAACTCTTATTTCTTCTATTGGCAGGGATAGATTCGAAGAAGTCCTAGCAAGTCCAGCGAGGCATTGATTCTTGTCCCGAGTTTTGGCAGAATTCATTCCAGCAATAAGCAAGAAGGAGCGAATGCCTTGGTTTACCTTGGCATTCGTCTTCCTCGCGATGCTTCCTGTAACTATGATCGTTCCAGTATATAAGGAAATCGTAAAAGACAGATTAGGAGGGAGTTCCTATGGGGTCGCTTGGTTCCAAAGCGCTGCTATGCTCGGCTCCTTCTTGTTTTCCCCTTTGGCAGGTTGGCTATCGGATAGATTGGGGACTCGCAAGATCTTGATCGGGATCTTCTCTCTTGTAGATGCGATCTTTCTTGCACTTCTTCCCTTTATGCCGAGCCAGAGTTCTTTATTTGTTCTTCGCTTCTTGGAAGGAGGAGCGCATATTTTCGTGATCGGTTTACTTCTCACCAGTCTATCGGATTGGGAGAAGGACAAAAATTCCAGATTCTATAACAAAGGGATCCTATTCGGGATCGGAGGAACTCTACTTACATTGGGAGGAGGCGTCGGCCAAAGCCTAGGATTTTTAGGGAATGATGATCCGGTGTTCCCATTTTTGATCGGAGCAGTCATTCTACTCTTTATTGGTATTTTAAGCTTTTATACATTAGAACAGAAGAATATTTCGAAATCCGACACCATTCTGTGGTCAAATGCGAGATCTGCCTTGGGCCTCTCTCCCCTTCTTCTTGTCCCCATCTTATTCCATTTTACGGATCGCTTCACAGTAGGATATTTCTTAAGTTCCATGAATATACATTTGAGAGAAGACCTAGGATTTAATCCGGGCCAAGTCGGAAGCTTGCTCGGGACCATGTTCTTACTCATGAGCCTTCTTTCTATTCCGTCCGCTCTCTTATCCAGAAATTGGAATGCAATCTCTCTCGTTTGGATCGGTTCCATAATCTACGGGACTGCTCAGGCAGTCACCGGTTTCGTAGATTCGTATCTAGGCCTTTCAGTTTGCATGATCGCTTGCGGGATTGGAGCAGGCATCATGTATGTTCCCACTATGAGACTCGCCTCTTCTTTAGCTCCCAGAAATTCTAACGCATTGGTCATGACAGTTTTCACAGGATTCGGCTCATTTGGATTTCTCCTGGGCCCTCTTGTTTCCGTCTATCTCCAAGAAGGCTTTCATTCCTTGTATGACAAATCCTCAGGATTGGAATTTACAGGAATACTTTACGGAAGCTTAGAAGTTTTACTAGTACTATCAACACTTCCCCTCTTAGCTAGACTTTCGAAGGAATATGTTTAATTATATTAAATTAATTTAATAATACTAGCAGATTTCGTTTCAAAACAGGAAGGACTTAGGATTTGAGTTTGCTATAGCGATAAAGATATTCGATATAACGAACAATGCTCCTTCCGGCCCAGGAAACGGAAATCCTTCCTTTCTTCCAACCCATTCTTTCCGTTGAAGACGGCCAGATATTCGCTCATGAGGTCTTAGCGCGCAAGAGAACAGGAGAAGATATCGTTTCTGCGGGCTCCTTATTTTCTCCCGATACGGAACTATCCGATTTCGAGTTAGGTGAATTGGAGGAATCGCTTTGGAAAAGAGCATTAGAAAAAATTAAAGTTTCCCGCAGTTCTTCCAAATTGTTCCTGAATATTTCCCCGAACCGATTGTATAGGGAATTAGAGAATGAAAGAATAGACTCTTTCAGATTGCTTCGTTTGGCCAGAGAATATGAAGTAGATCCGGATCGGATCGTTTTAGAAGTCACAGAAGAGGAGTTCTCCGGCAGTTTGGACTCCCTCAGGATTGCCGTGGATCTATTAAGAGCCTACGGTTTCAAGATCGCCTTGGACGATCTAGGTTCGGAGGCTTCCGGAATTGAGAGAGTGGGACTCTTAAGACCAGACTTCCTGAAAATGGATCTGCGTTTGATCCGAGCTTCTTCTCGCTCTCCTTCCGTTAGAAAAGTGATGGAGCATATTAGGGATCTTGCATTTTCTTTGGGAGCTTCCGTGCTGTATGAAGGAGTAGAAACGCAAGAGGAACTCTATTTCGCTTTAGAAGGAGGTGCCAGATTCCTGCAAGGGTTTCTTCTCCTAAAGCCTGGACCGGAGCTTGCGACCGGAAAAGAACCTTCTCTTTCCATTAAGGAGATGGTGCGATTCTTTCATCAAAAGAAGATGGAACAGATGAAACGAGAACTTTCCTTCGAAAGAAGGATCAGAATGACACTGAAAGAATTCCTGGATCCGTTTCCTGTTCTCAAAATTGCGAATCGTTTCTTAGTGGACGCTTACACTGTATTCAGATCTTCCAAGGAGATCCATAGAGTATATATCACGGATTCCAAGGGCACTCAACTTTCGCCTTATTATATGAGAACCGGAGAAGATTCGTTTCGAGAAACAAGTCATGGGATCGGCAAGAATTGGTCTTACCTTCCCTATTTCTATAAGCAGCTCCAGGATTCCATGAGAAGGCCCGAGGATTGGGGGATGAGCGATCGATATTTCGACAGAGACGCCGTCAAGGATCTGATCGTCTTTAGTAGAGAGATAGAAGCGGGTGCGTATGTTTTTTTAGACGTGACCGCTCCGGGCTTGCACTAAGATCATGTCGAAATGAGCGCCATCCAAAACCAGATCTTGCAAGATATCTATCAAGCTTCTCATAGTGGCGGCTTTCTCACCATGGGCGATCTGGAATTGAACACCTCTCTTTCCGAATGGAAGCTTAGACCTCATTTAGAAGATCTAAAAGAGGCAAGCCTAATCGTAGAACATCCGGAAGGCTTTCAAGTCGCTCCCAGAGGAACTCACTACTACAAGAGCAGATGGGGTTAAACTGCCGGATCGGCTACTTCTTCTTTCTTGGAATGATTTCCGTTTAAGATGAATACCGATCCGATCGCAAGCAATCCTCCGAGCAGGGTGCTCAGCGAAGGAACCTCTCCTAAAAAGACCCAACTTCCAAGCAATGCAGTCACCGGGACCAGGAATATAAACGAACTGGCGGTCCTAGATCCCAATCGGCTAGACGCATAAAAGTATACTGTCGTTCCAAACGTTGTAGATATTACGGAAAGGTAAAGTAGTTGGATCCAGAAATTCAGGCCGTTATCGAATACTCCTTTCAGATCATAAGGAAAAGCTAAGAAGAAGTCTATAAATGTACCGACCGCGAACACGTAAAAGCTATAGACCATCGGAGAGATTTTCTGTCCTGCACTATGACTGTTCATACTAAGAATGGCCCAGCTAAATGCGCATAATAGAAAGTAAACATTTCCGGATTGGAATAAGAGAGTCCAATCCCCTTCCCAGATCTTCAAAAGAAGAAAACCGCCCAAAAGCCCGATACACAGTCCGAACAATTCCTTAGGACCGGGAAGTTTTCTTTGGAATGCATGCACCATGATATATGTAAGGATAGGATTCATGGTGGTCACAAGCACACCGCCCGCTCCGGCCAACCCCTGACTGAGTCCCAATAAGAAAAACTGATTATAGATGGTGTATAAGATACCGCCTAACAATACTTGCGTGACCGCTTTCCTGTCCGGAAGAAGGATCGAGTCCTTTCTCCAGATCAATATAGGGACGAGAGAAAGCGCAGTCGCAAGAAAGCGCCAGAACACGATCACGATGGCAGGTTCGGAACTTACAATGGATTTTGCGGAAGGCCACGCGAACCCCCAGCTGATCATCGCAACAACTAAGAGTAAGAAGAATTTTGCGGATTGGCTCTGAAACATTCAGCGATTGCCTCTATCTACCAGGTTTTTACTTTCGATTTGGATGAGGAGTACAAATAAAAAACCCGACGAATATCGCCGGGTTCCTTTGATGGCCGAACCATCACCAGATCTTGTATCTGAACTTAAGCGTTCAAATCGATCAAATAGCCTCTTCGGGTCATTTGGTCGTCTGTATTGACTCCCACCTTTGCAAGACTTTTAGGTCCACTCACAACATTTTCCATATTGCTAAGAGGGTGAAGTCTATCCGGCATATTCCGGAGAGTAAACTCTGATTGAGAGAATTGTCTGGCAGCTCGATTATTACTACCTGCTGCGTTGATTTCTTGTAACATGCTGCGAATTCCTTTTTTAGGAAAATTTAGTCTTTCTGTTTCCTTTTGTAAAGAAAGAAATTTCAGATCTACGGCCTGCATTCCTAGAAAACGCGGAAAGCCTTAAGATTCGAGTCATAATTCCTTTTTCTCCTTGGAGAGCTTGCTATCCGTATAACTTGCCACTATATGCTGGACCAAATTATAAAAGATAATGGGAAGCATTACGGAAGGATGGTCCGCCAGACTTAAAGAAGCGAGCACAAGCCCAGTCCCATTATTATTCATTCCTAAACCGAAAACCAAGGAAGATTTCTCCGAACCGGAAGTCTTAAAGATCCTAGCGATCACGAATCCTATAAAAAAGGAGAAGGAGCAAAGTCCCCCTGTGATCAGTAGAATCACGAAAAGAAAATCCCAATCCGGATTTGTAAATACCTGAGGCAAAACCACAGAAGCATTCGAATAATTTAAAATAAGTAGAGTTAATAAGTTCATCTCCTTGATCGGCTTCTTTACCTTCTCCGCGGAATCCTTAGGCAATAAGAAATGAAGTCCTATTCCCAATATTGTGGGAAGAAGGACCGACAGAAATAAGAATGCTCCTACTCCTTGTCCCGCAATCTCATGCAGATCTTCCGAATAATCTCCCGTAGTAATAAAGCCGATAGAATGCAATCCGATCGGAGTGGTCACCGGGCTCAAGATTGTGGAGAAGACTACGAGTCCTAAGCTCAAAGCAAGATTGCCATTCGATTTCTGGGACCAGGCAGTGGAGGAAGCGGCGATCGGCATAGAGGCGATAAGAGCGAGGCCCACTAAGATGTTTTGTACCTCGTCGGGGTTATGCCAGAGGATCATTAAAAAAGAAATGAAAAAGGTGAATAGGATCGGAATGGATAGGTTCGCAAACAATCCTACAAAAAGAAGAATGGGCTTCTTGAATAAATGCAAAAGTTCGGAAGTCTTAATTCCTAAGCCCGCATTTAGCAACAGAAGAGAGAGGAGCACCAAAGAAAGGGATACTTTGATCTTTCCTCCGTCCAAGAAGGTAAATGTCCCGAAATTGGTATCTCGTATGGCTAGCCCGAGCCCAGGCAAAATGCCTCCAAGAATATACGAGACAAGAATGAAATAAAAGAAATGCTTATGAAGATAAGCGAAGGATCTTCGGATCATCTCCTTCAAAGTGAGTCCTTCCAAAGACTGAAGTTTTTCAAAGCGCCTCGCCTTCCCATCTAGGATACACGACCTCTTCCTCTTCTTCCGGAACGGAAGAACCGGCTTCGTCTTCTAACAAAGTGAAGCCCTTCGGTTCCTGTGCAAATTCAGGAAAGTATTCAAAAAAAAGCTTTGTTGCTACGATGCAAGAGGCAGCGGGGTAATTTGTCTTGAACGTGTCCGAAAAATCCAACTCAGGAAGTTGATGGAATTGGATCCTATCTTCAAAATTGATAAAATCCTGTTTAGATAAGCCCATATTCCTGGATACAATCTCGTCCTTCAATAAGATCCAATCCAATTTGAATCTCATCCGATATCCTTGGAACGCGGAAGATCTCTGGATCAAGTTCACCACTCTCATCAAGGGATATTCTAAATTATAATAAGGGGTCAGATAGATCATGAGATATCTTTGGCTGAAACCTAAGGGCTCCCAGACCCGTTCGGGAGAAAGGTCCAGGTCGGAGTCGGAACGGAGTCCCTCTAACATGGAATGAAGCACCGGAGCGGTCTTCTTTTCGGAATAGAATTCTTGGATTACGATCTCGCCGAATTCACCGTAATAGAGCCATTTGTACAGGTCTTGGATCTCAACAAGAGGATGAAGTTCTATAAAACGATTTAAGCTCGAGATCTTTTCTTCTCTAGTCCTATTGTCGTCGATCTCTTTATGGATCATAGAAGTCCCGGAAGGATCTTAATGTAAGACCCTTCGAAATTCAACTCTAAAATCAGACCTCGCTCGCAGAGCTAGGTTCCTAAGATCTTAAACTCTTTCCGTATTTTTCCTTATCGGAAGCGAATTCCTTTCCCTGCAAGAGCCGGATGAAATTTGCCTTATGTAATAAGAGTATAATACCGCTTGTAAAGCAGATCGCCCAGAAAACCGGTGTTGCAAAATTCCTTCCGTCCATGAGTGCAAGAAGGTAGTAGGAGATCGGAAGAGTGATTGCCCCGCCAATAGAACCGATGGATACGAACCCGAAGATCTTTCTCAGGCTCAAGAATACGATCAGAGTGATCAAGATAGGACCGGGAGCAAGTACAGCAAATACTCCGAAGCTTGTGGCCACGCCCTTCCCCCCTTTAAATCTTAAGAAAGGAGAGAACATATGCCCGAGCACCGCCGCGACCCCAGAACATAATACTAAGATTTGTTGGGATTCCCCAAATAGCAAAAGAACAGCCAGAGGAGGAGTTGCTCCTTTAAGTATGTCCAAAAGAAGTACGGGAAGACCCACTTTCCAGCCCAATAGCCGAGTAACGTTAGTCGCCCCTATATTACCGCTTCCCTTTTCCCTGATATCTATTCCGTATAATTTCGCTGCTAAGAATCCGAAGGGAATTGCTCCGATCAAGAAGGAGGCCGGCAGAAATAGGATAAATAGTTCGTTCATTTTCGATCGGACCTCAATTCCAAATGGATGGGGATCCCTTGCAGATTGTATTTTTCGGTCAGCTTCTTCTTAATGAATGTGAGTAAATTAGACTTAAAGTAATCCACATGGTTCACGAACAGAATGAGATGGAAGGGAGAAATAGAAACTTGAGTGCAATACAACATCTTAGGAGGACGGTTCGCGGAGAAGGATCTACCTGCTTCCGCCATCCAGGCTCTTAAGGATTGGTTCAATTCCGAAGTGGAGATCTTTCGCTTGGCTCGGGAAGCCAGATCCAGGGTCAACTCCATGAGTTTATGGATCCTTTGCTTTTCTTTCGCACTCAGAGTGATGATCTGGATCTCTCTGAGCAGAGGAAGTCTGGAATGAAGACGCTCCTTATAATCCTTAAAAGATTGATTGTCCTTATTCTCGATCGTATCCCACTTATTGACCGCAAGAAGGAACGGTTTCCCTTCTTCTTGTAGCATGGATACGATCTTCTTGTCGAAATCACCGAAGCCTTTTTGTGCATCCAAGAGATGGATCACTATATCGGAACCTTGGATGGCTTTCTTGGTTCTTTGGAAGGAATAGAATTCTAAGGCCTCTCCCTTATCCGATTTCTTGCGGATACCCGCGGTATCTATGATACGGATCTTCTTTCCTTCGAAGGTTACCGTTGTGTCCACGGAATCCCTTGTAGTTCCGGCAACATCGCTTACGACGGCTCTTTCATATCCGCAAAGTGCATTCAATAAACTTGATTTACCTGCGTTCGGCTTACCTACGATGGCAAGACTGAAATCCTCATCGGAGGTCTTGGTCTCTTCTTCCGTTTCGTTTTCAACGATCTTTCGTTTCGCACTCGGCAATAAGAATGCGATCTTCTCTAATAAGAGAGGAAGGTTCCTTCTTCCGATCGCGGAGATGGGAAGTATTTCCGAGAGTCCCATTCGATAGAAGGAATCCAGATCTGCTTCCTCTTCCGGATGATCCACCTTGTTCACACAGAACAAAGAAGGGATCGTTTTCAGTTCCGGATCCTTTCTGAATTTTTCGATCAATCTAGAATCGTAATTCGTGACTTCCTTAAAATCCAAAAGAAATACCACGAGATCCGACTCCGCTACTTGTCTAAAAGCATTTTCTAATACTGCTTCTTCCATGCTTTCCGGTCTTTCGATGTCTAAACCAGGAGTATCGCACAAGAAGAAGTCCAGTCCCTTCTCCGGATTCAATACTCTTGCCCGAAGTACATCTCGAGTAACTCCTGGATAATCTTCTGTTATGGCCAGTTTCTTTTTTAAAAGAGCGTTAAAGAGCGTGGACTTTCCTACGTTCTGGCGCCCTACGATGCTTACAATGGGGACTCGTTTTTTTGAGGACATTTTATTAAGAGTAATTCTTGGTTTTCATCGCTCTCGCGATTTCTATTTTGGCGTCGCTTTTCTTGAGATCTTCGCGTTTATCGTACAACTTCTTAGGTTTTGCGACCGCAAGTTCTACCTTGGCCCAACGGTTATCCTTGAAATACACTTTGGTAGCCACAAGGACCAGGCCCTTTTCCTTAACCTGCTTCTCCAACTTCTCTATTTCTTTTTTCTTTAATAAAAGTTTGCGAGGTCGAATCTCGGGATGATTCGCATATCCCCCGTTCTTATACGGAGTAATGGAGAAACTATCTAGATAGACTTCTCCGTTCTTGATCTTTGCAAAGGCGTCCGTGAGATTCGCCTTCTTCTCTCTTAGGCTCTTGACTTCGGATCCGGACAAGACAATGCCCGCTTCGATGAATGAGATCAGCTCGAAGTTAAACCTGGCTTTTTTATTTACCAGAGGTTGAGGGCCTAAATCTTTTTCGTTTTTCTTTCCCATCTCTTTATCGCTAGCGGAAAACCTTCCGCTTGCAGATCAATTTCGGGAAGAATGGTGTGTGAGGATCAACCTTCCCAATTCGGCGCCGATCAAGTTCGGCATATTGTAAAAATTCTCGGATGTAATCTGGATCGAGTCCGGAAATAAATGCTCTGCAATATATCTTCGGCCCAGTCCCACACCCAGAAATACGTAATTCTTATTCGAATGCTTTAGGATCTCTGCCTTAAGACGCTTATTATCTCGGGAATTGATCTCATGTTCAAGCTCAGTCTTCCCTCTTTGGCCCCTAAAATCCGAGATCATGACCAGTATTTTCGTCTGGGCGTCCGGCGAAAAGTAGGATTCTATCTGTTCTAAGAGCTGGTATTCCTCAATGGAATCGCCTTGCCAATCGCTTCGGAGAGAATCGAACATCTCTTCTTCCTTCTTCGCGTCAAAATACTCGTCCATCCGTTTGACTTGGACTAGATCGATTCGGTCCTTTCGGTTCATTCTATCCGAATACGCAGTCACGGAGAAGTTCACGTCATGTTCATCCAGGATATTCGCAGAAGAAAGCATAGCCGAAAGTGTCGCAACGGAGTACTCGAAGTTAAAGATCCTTCTCGACTTCGAAACCAAGAAGGCGACTTCCACACCTTTCAGCTTTTCCTCGTCCTTATCGATCGTAGTCTTATCGAAAACCTTGGAGTCTCCTTTTCCAGATAAGAAGGAGATGTACTTGCGAGTGTCGATCCGACTTCCCTCGCTTCTATACATTCGATTGATGTCTATCTCTGGATCGAAGAGTCGTTCCAGATTCAGTTGGACCTCATCCAAACTCTTTCCGAATACTTCTTTGAATTCCTTAAGACTAGTTTGGATCGTATATTCCCAGAGAATCCTTCTCTTCGCAAGAAATGCCTTGTACAATTCTTCGGTGCGATAGCCCCAGGCCCCGCCTCCACCGGCTGGTTCTCCCTGTCCCATATTCCCGCGGGTCTCTTGGCCATACCAAGCGTCGGGCCCCTCTTTACGTTGTCCTCCGGTTTCAGGAGTGTTGATCTCCAAGCCTTCTCTCAATTCCCTTCCGGAATTCTTGAGTTCTGCCTTACCGGTGATCGCTTCTCTCTTATGTAGTTCCGGATCCCACCAACGTTTCTTTTCTATTTCGGTGGAAGGAGTCAGAGTTTTTTTTTTCTTTTCCTCCAGTTCCTGGAAGAATTCCGATACGATCTCGATCCCTGATAAAGAAAATTCTAATATTCTTTCCAATTCCTTCCTTTCTCCGGGATCGGAAACCTGATTGGTGTATGCGATCTTTCCGCCTCGGAACGCGATCTCTCTTACTCCTTCCTTACCCATAGAAGCGTCCGCATAACGGACCACATGATCCTTCCATTGGAGCAGATTGGAGAGCCCGAAAGTATAAGGCATCAAGTTCGCAGAACCGATCGTCCTTTTCTTGGATAGATCCTTGATCTTAATATGGAACTCGGCCATTTTAGATACAAGGTCCCCTTCCGGAAGATAGAAGTTTAGGATTTCTTGAAGTGTTTCCGAGTCTTCTAGGTCCGGAAATAGAATAGAAGTAAAACGGTTCCGGAATGCCCGAGAGATCGTAGGAGTGGACTTGGATTTTCTGAATAATTTTAAGGCGAAGATCCTGGATTCTTCTTTCAAGGACAATGGCTTCTCTTCCGAACTTTCGGGAGGAAGCACAAGAGCTCTCGCATCGTCGGTAAGCATATTCAGTTTTTCTACTAGTTCTGCGCCGGCAGCCTCTAAGTTGGTAATGAGGATATTCCCGCCTTCTCGGATCCCTTTGGTAAGAGGTCCGTCTACCCAACCTACTTGAGAACCTTCGATCGGTTTCAAGGCGCCGATAATGTCCGCAGTATGAATTCCCTTACAAAGATGCACACTCTCTAAGGGAACTCCACTGATCTCCGTAAACAAAGGAAGCACCAGTTGCGGATCCTGCTCTTCCGAATATTCCACAAGCACATTCTCTTTGAACTGTACCGCAGTGTATACCTTCTCTATGAATTCTCGTAACTTCAAAGGGAGAGGAACACTGGAAAGAACCGTTTTTGCTTGGCTCTCGTTCGTAACGGGGATCTCCTTATCGTTGCAAAAAAGAGAACCTTTATGCACTTCGAACTTAGGCTCAGGCAAACTAGGTGCGATCTTCAGCCCGGTCTCTTTCAGAAGAAGTTCGATTTGAGCCTGGCGATCTTCCTGTTTACGGAACGGTTCCACATAGAAATTCCAAAGTTCTCTGAATCTAAGCTCTGGGTTATCCGCTTTGAGACTTAGGATACGATTGCATAGTTTCTTTAGATTTCGGATATTGAAATGATACTTTTCCAGATCTCCCTTTCCGATCATACCGGAAACAACTCTGGATTCAGTATCTAAGGAAATGCGAATGCAGGACTTCAGTATCTCATCATTCATCTTAGGATACAATTTTCCTAAGATGAACAGGATCTCATCCGGAGTATGAGGATCGATAAAGACAGTAGAATAATGCCTAGTGATATCGAAAGGCAAAGGCTTTCTTCCCTCAAATCCTTCCGAAGGGTTTTGGGTACCTATAAAGTTGAATCCGTTCTGAGCGAGAATACGCGAGCCATCCCCTTCTATCAATTCCAAGTAGCTGGATTCATAGATGGTGGAGAAACGTTTGATGATATGTGGAGGACAAAGGTTCATCTCATCCGCAACGAAACTAGCTCCGCTACGCACCGCGGAAGTGAGAGGTCCGTCTCCCCACGCAAACCCCTTTCCATCCAAAAGAAGTCGATAAGATCCGATCAGATCCTCCGGAAGAGTGTCCTCATTAAAGCTGAATCTTGCAGTAGGATGATTTCGTTTAAAGTTTATGTAATATATAAGAGCGTTCTTTCCGACCCCAGCGTCCCCTACCAATAGAACAGGGCGACCTTCTAAAACCGGATAGAGGATATTTTGCAAATTGCGAACTGTGGAATCTGTTTCCACTAAGTCGGATCCCAGCGATCCGGAATTATTTCCGAGTTTTGATACTGGCACATTGATCCCGGCGATTTTTACTGTTTCCATGACCCCAAGATCCGAAATAGAATACGAAGATGCAATCGGAATTCAGTAGGATCTCCAACTAATAGTTTGCAATTCCAACCTTCGGAAAAAAGAAAATTTGGATGTTCCTTTTTCCTTCCCGTTCTATGCGAACTTTTGGGACAAAATTTCTCTACCAAAGGACCATTTTACGTTTGTTCCGCATAAGGCCTTCGCATTAGCGTATTATTATGAGCCAAAGCACACTCGACTATGTTCTCGCACAAAGGATCCAAGGACTGGATTCCTCCGCGATCCGAAAAGCTTTCGAATTAGCAGGGACCTTAAAGGACCCGATCAATCTTTCCATAGGCCAGCCCCATTTTCCTTGTCCTCCAAATATCATAGAAGCGGGAGCAAAGGCGCTCCGAGACGGAAAGACTGCGTATACATTAACTGCAGGAATTCCGGAACTAAAGGAAGCTCTAGCTCAAAAATACAAGAATGAAAATCAGATCCAATATGCAAGTGCAGACAGGATCCTTGTTACTTCGGGGATCAGTTCCGCATTTCTTCTTCTGTTCAACTCCCTTCTGGATGAAGGGGACGAATGTCTCGTAGTCAGCCCTTACTTCCTCATGTATCCCGCGTATATCAAGATCTACGGCGGAAAAATGCATACTGTCTCCGAAGATTTTCAGCCCTCAGACCTGGATCGCTTTAAGGATAAGAAGCTAAAGATCATTATCTTCTCCACTCCTTCCAATCCTACGGGAACCGTTCTAAAGAAAGACCAACTCGCAGCGCTTGCGGAACTGGCGGAAAAAACGGGAGCCTATTTGATCTCCGACGAGATCTACGAGAAATTCGACTACGATAAGTCCTTCTTGTCCGTAGGTTCCTTTTATGAGAGGGCGATCACTTTGTCGGGATTCTCCAAGACCTACAGTATGACCGGACTTCGATTAGCGTCCATACTCGCTCCGGCTCCTATTATAAAAGCTTTAACTACCCTGCAGCAGTATACCCTGGTTTGTGCTCCATCTGTGACCCAATGGATGGGGATCGAAGCCCTGAAGACCGACATGCAACCGTATATAGACGACTATAAGGAAAAACGGGATTTCGTTTACGAAAATCTAAAGGATCATTACGAACTTAAGAAAAGTGGAGGCGCCTTCTACTTCTTCCTGAAGATCAAGGAGAAGGACGACGATTTCATTGTGAGAGCGGTGAAGGAAAAAGGTCTGATCTTAGTTCCCGGTTATATATTTACCGATTCCAAGGAATACATTCGTATCAGTTTCGCATCCGAATGGGAAAATCTGAAACGAGGTGTCCAGGCCCTAAAAGAACTGGCTGCTTCTTAGAGGTCTCTTGGTAGGATCACTTTCGGAGGTCCCTGGCCTTCTCCCCTTGATCTGGCTTGCGGGATTTTTGATCTCTATTTCCTTCGGGAGTTTCTATTCTACTCTCGCATATAGAATATTACGCTTCTATTATGGTCGGGAAAGAAAGCAAGGAACCAGGCTTGCCAGGTTCAAAAGGATACTTTTGGAGCCTTCTTCTTGCGAATCTTGCGGGTCTAGGATCGGAGGTATGGCCTTAGTTCCTGTGTTCGGTTATTGGCTGGCAGGGAAAAAATGCAAGGTCTGCGGAGCGGAAATCAATCCATTATATTCTCTCTGCGAGGCAGGGTTCGGATTCTTATTCATGATCTCCTTTTTCCTGTCCGGAAATTTCCTAGGATCCTTGGCCTTCGTAGCTCTTTGTGGTCATCTTCTTGTATCCGCAAGCACCGATTCCCAAAAATTCTCTTTGGATTACGAGAACCTTCCCTTTATACTATTCTTCGGAATACTTACAAATTTTCTAATATTCCATTCTCTTCCAGACAAGGCCGATTGGATCGTGCTTGGATGCTTTCTGGGCGCATTCTTTCTTACCCATTTCATTTTTCCGAGTGGAATGGGATTCGCAGATGCGATCTTTGCTCCCGCATTCGCATTCTTGAGCGGGCATCCTTGGTGGATCTTCTTCTTGAACGCATCTTATGCGATCGCACTTGCAGTAACCTATCTGAAACGAAAGAAGGGAGAAAGCCTTCGCGGAGTTCCCATCCCGATGGGAGTCTATTTCTCTCTCAGCCTGGCATTGACAATTCTTGCCAGAATGATCGCAAATTCGGGTTTACTTCCCCATTGGGCAAATCTCATTCTATAAGAGAATGCAGAAACAGATCGCGGACATCCGTAACGAATATAGCAAGGCGTCATTGGATGAGAAGGACATAGACTCTTCTCCCTTGGAGTTTTTCCAGAAATGGTTCGACCAAGCAATAGAATCCCAAGTAGCCGAACCTACTGCCATGACTTTAGCCACAGTCACCGAGGACGGATTTCCGGATGCAAGGATCGTTCTCTTGAAAGGAATAGAGAACGGTGGCTTCCAATTCTATACCAATTATTCCAGCAGGAAAGGAAAGGAACTCGCAAAGAACCCGAATGCCTGCCTCGTCTTCTTTTGGATCGAGTTAGAAAGACAGGTTCGTATCCGAGGAAAAGTTTCCAAAGTTTCCAAAGAGACTTCCGAAACCTATTTTCATTCCCGCCCTTTCGATAGCCAGATCGGGGCCTTGGCCTCGGACCAAAGCCAAGAAGTTTCGGACAGATCCGTCTTAGAAAAGAAATTTGCCGAGCTAAGATCGAAATACGAAGGCAAATCGGTTCCGCTTCCTTCCGAATGGGGAGGATATATATTAGAACCTTCTGAAATAGAATTTTGGCAGGGAAGAAGGAGCCGCCTCCACGATCGGATCTTATTCCGAAAGGAAGGCGGGACTTGGATCCGAAAAAGACTACAGCCTTAGTTTAGCCCGAGCAGATGTCCCATTCTCATTTTCTTGGTGAAAAGATAATGGTGATTGTGACCGGTAGGCATGATCTCTATCGGGACCCGATCGGTTACTTCCAATCCGTAACCTTCTAATCCGACGATCTTGCGAGGATTGTTCGTGAGTAGTTTCATCTTGCCCACTCCTATATCCTTCAGGATCTGAGCACCCACTCCGTATTCTCTTAGATCGGGAGCAAATCCCAGTTTCTCGTTGGCCTCTACAGTATCTAAACCCTCGTCTTGCATATTGTAAGCCTTGAGTTTATTAATCAGACCTATGCCTCTTCCTTCCTGTCTCATATAGAGAAGGATGCCCTTCCCTTCCTGAGCGATCATGGAAAGTGCGGAGTGGAGTTGAGGACCGCAGTCGCAACGTCCGCTTCCGAAAATATCCCCGGTAAAACACTCGGAGTGCACGCGGACCATGACTGGTTCATCCTTGTCGATCTTGCCCTTGACCAAGGCAACATGCACCTTATCGTCGATGATAGTAGAATAGGCACGGACCGTAAAGTCCCCGTACTCGGTAGGAAGCCTAGTCTCCACTTCTAGATGAATGAGATTCTCTTTCTTCCTTCTGTAGCGGATCAGATCTTCTATCGTATAAATATTCAGTTTATGTTTCTCTGCGAACTTTTCCAGATCGGGAAGTCTAGCCATGGTCCCGTCGTCGTTCATGATCTCGCAGATGACTGCCGCAGGATAAAGTCCTGCAAGTTTAGAAAGGTCTACGGAAGCTTCCGTATGTCCCGCTCTCCTAAGCACTCCGCCGGAAACAGCCTGCAAAGGAAATAAATGCCCCGGTTTTACTAGATCATGAGATGTACTTTTAGGATCGAGTAGGACTTGGATCGTAGTGGCTCTATCCTGAGCGGAGATCCCTGTAGTAGTTCCTTCTTTCGCGTCTACGGAAACAGTGAAAGCGGTTCCGTGCTTGTCTCCCAAACTAATATCGTCCACCATTCTGTGAACGCCCAGTTGGCGAAGCCTTTCCCCTTCCATAGGCACACAGATCAGACCTCTACCGAAGGAGGCCATGAAATTGACTTTTTCCTTATCGGTGAATTGGGCCGCACAAACCAAGTCACCTTCATTCTCTCGGTCTTCAGAATCCACGAGAATGATCATTTTTCCTGCTTTTATGTCTTCGATTGCCTGTTCAATGGAGCCGATCATGATTCCACCTCATTTCTTTGACTGGTTTTTTACCATTCATAATTCCGTAAAATTACGAAAAGTGCAACCCTATACTTTAGGCTATAGTTGGGAATACGAACCAAGACCCTCGCTCTTCCGCAAACAGAGGCAATTGAAACAGAACGATCGACTCGTTTTAAGGAAGGAAAATCAAAAAAATTGGACGAGAATGGAATTCAGGGTCCGGATCAGGAGAATTTAGAGATCTGCTCCAAGTATCTGGCGATCAGATCCACTTCTAGATTTACCCTGGCTCCTACCTTCCAAGCTTCCGCGGCATTGGTCACATTCAGTGTTTCCGGGATCAAAACTAGCTCAAACTCGCCTGGTTTAGAGTCCACTATGGTCAAGGAGATCCCGTCCACGGTCACGGACCCTCTCACTGCAAAGTATTTCGTAAAGGAAGGATCGTGAGAGATCAGGAACCTTCTCACATTTCCTCCGTCCTTATCCTCCGCAAGAAGGATCTCTCCGGTCAGGTCCACATGCCCGGTCACAAAATGACCGCCCATTCTGGTATGAGGTTGTACCGATCTTTCCAGATTGATCTTGGTCCCTATATTAAAATTTCCAAAATTAGTAAGTTCTAAAGTTTTATAAGAAGAATAGAATTCGAATGTATTTCCGGAATCCTGGAAAGAAGTTACCGTATGACAGGCTCCATTTACCGAGATGGAGTCCCCGTTTTTCAGATCCGGATCCTTCCATTGTGTGGAGACCGAGAAGATCTTACCGTCTCCCGTATCTTGTATGAATTCGATCTTTCCGGTGGTCTCTATCAATCCTGTGAACATGATCTCCAAACCTCCCAATGGTCTCCCAGATCTGCTTTCCAGTCCATGGAAAATTCTCCCTTCCATTCAGGCAAGATCCCTTTTGGAATGGAAACCGTTTCGGAACGCGTCTGCAAAATTGCATCTTCCTCTGAAACCAAGGCAGAAAAAGTTTTATATAAAAAGTTTCCACCTTCGATGAGCGCGAGATTGATCCCCCAATCCCCTAGGATCCCTAAAACCTTGCCTCCAAAATCGGAGAAGGATACGGAAACAACTTTAGACTCGGAGAGCCCTTCTAATTTCAGTAAGAAGTCCTGGCTGTATTTCCTATCACTATTTAAGAAGAAGGCACAGAGTCGTTTACCGATCCGAGCGTTGATCTCCTCCTGTTTTTTTAGAAAGGAGGATGGAACCTGATCTTCTTCCGGCAAGAAGAAGACTCGGAGAGGTTGGTAATCCTTTTGGTTTTCTAAATGTATACGAAAGAGTTCCTTGTCTGTGGAATATTGTAGGATCTCTTGGAGCAAACCGGAGAATCCGAATAAACTTCGCCGCAAATTATCGGAACTAGTGAACTTTGCTTTTTCACTTCCTATCCGAGTAGAATCTACCTTCTCACTCCCCAATTCAGCAGGATGAGACTTTCTATTTCCGAAAAGGAATCCTGATCTTTCCGATCCGAAAAGTTCAGGCCGAACATTTTCCAGATCCGAAAGAGAACTTTCCGAAATCCTAAAGTCCAAGCCTGGTATATCCGCTTGCACGGTTTTTGGTCCGACTAGGATCGCATCTACCTTAGCTCTGAGAATGCTCAAGAAAAAATCGGTTTCGTAAGAAGAGATCTTTTCCCGTAGACCGGTCCCGGAACTAAAATAGCCTTCCTTGCTTAAAGAGGATTTGAGTAGGAATGCCGGTCTCTTCTTCTCTATCCTTGTTTTGAATCCGAACAGGAAATGAGATGCGATTTCGGCTAACTCAGGATTTTGGATCACTTGTATCCCGAGCGAATCCAATTTAGAGAGACCTGAATTCCCGGAAACCAGAGGATTCGGATCCTTCCATCCATACTCCAATCGTTTGGGCCTTTCTTCTACAAACAGATCGATGCAAGGTGGCGTCTTTCCATAATGAGAACAAGGCTCCAAGGTAACATACGCATTGTGATCGGCGAGTTTTCCCGTTGGGAATTTTTCTCTCAGAATGCGATAGGCTTCTCTTTCCGCATGATTGCCTCCGTAGATCCGTGTGGAAGCACTGCTTAGGATCTCTCCCGTATTTGCGTCTTCTAAAACGCAGGCAACGGGAGGATTCGGACTGGAATAGCCAGTGGAGACAAAGGACAGGCGAAGCAATTCCTCCCGAATAGCATCCGGGAGGGGGAAACTCAAGAGCGTTTAAACCTCTTAGAAAGACCATCGTAGATATCTACGAGAGGTGCTGCAATGAACACCGAGGAGAAGGTTCCGAGTATAATACCAAAGGTAAGAACATAGGCGAAATCATACAGCTCTACCGCTCCACCGATAATGATCGCCACTACAGAGATCAGGGTCGCAACCGAAGTATTGAAGGTCCTGGTCAGAGTTTGGTTGATAGAGATATTGATGACTTGGGAGAATGTATCTCTCAAATTTCCGGCATTCTCACGGATCCTATCGAATACCACAATGGTATCGTTGATGGAATATCCGAGTAAGGTAAGAAGTGCCGCGATAATCGGAACGCTCGGTTTGATCTGAAAGAATCCGATAAATGCGATCGTGATCACTAAGTCATGGATAAGAGCCAAGATCGCACCCAAAGCAAACTTGAACTGGAATCGGAAGCTCAAATAGATCATGATAAAGAAAAGTGTCAGACCTAAAAGAGAGATCCCTGTAGAAGTCAGCTCCGCGCCTACCACGGAACCCACTTGGTTCGCAGAGAGGATCGCTTTCTTATCCAATTTGAAATCTTCTTGCAGGATCCCAATGAGCGCATCGATCGCGGAGGCTTGTTTCGCTTCCACGTTATCCTTTCCCTTTCTCTCCAGGTATAATTCTTTGATCCTGTCCACGGAACCGAGACCGATATCGATCTGATAATCGTTCTTGTCCTTGTCCATGAGAACAAGCACCGCTTCCAAATTCTTGGAAGAGAAATATTCCTCTAGGTTCTTACGTTCTACTGTTGCAGGAAATTCCACAACGGCACGTAGTCCTCCATCGAAATCCAAAGAAGTGGCGAAGCCGCCGTATTTCCCGAAGGTTACCCCGAATCCGATTATGATCAGGATGGTAGAAAAGGTAATAGATATATATTTATATTTTATAAAATCAAACATTCTTGGACTCCAGTTTCTTGAATCCGATCTGGAGTTTGCGAACTCCCAACTTGTTTACCAGGATATCCATGATCATTCTGCTCAAGAAAAGCGAGGTGAACAAGGAAGTGATAATACCCCAACAAAGAGTGATTGCGAATCCTTTGATCGGCCCGTTCCCGAGTTTGATCATTAGGATCCCTGAGATCAATGTCGTAACGTTACTGTCCATAATGGTCCAGAATGCGTTCTCGAAACCTTGAGCCACCGCTGCGGATACATGTTTTCCTGCAATGAGTTCCTCTTTGATCCTTTCATAGATGATCACGTTCGCATCCACAGCCATACCGACTGTGAGGATGATCCCCGCAAATCCTGGCAGGGTCAAAGTGAATCCCATGAGAGAAAGTAGCGCCATAAGAACGATCACGTTCACAAGTAGAGCGATATCCGCAACGAGTCCGGACAATCTATAGATGATCAGCATGAAAACGATCACGAGAGCGAATCCCAAAAGAACCGCTTTCAAACCCACTTCAATGGATTCGATCCCGAGAGTAGGTCCGATAAATCTCATTTCCAAAACGCTCAATGGGATCGGAAGCGCACCCTCACTGATCACATTTGCGAGATCGGTGGCTTCTTTTTGACCGAACTCCCCATCGATCTGAGCATTTCCGCCCGCGATCGGAGTACGGATCACCGGATCGGAGATGACCTTGTCTCCCCATACGATTGCGAGTTGTCTTCCTACGTTTTTCGAAGTGATATCGAAGAACTTCTCAGCTCCCTGAGAAGTTAAGGAGAAGGAAACGTAATACGAAAGCCTGTTCTGGTCATAGCTTTCTCTCGCGTTTCGCATATCCTTTCCGTCCAGAGCGATCGCTCTTTCCAAGACCACGAACTCGCGAGGAAGAAGAGGAGCCTTAGGATTCGCAGAACGATTCCATTTTACATAAAGCTTATATTTCTCGGGGATATTGTATTTCTTCTCCATGGCTTCCAGGAATTTGTCCTGCTCTGCCTTTCCGAGTTTTTGTTTTACTATGTTCTGGAATTTGACGATCTCAGTCTCTTCTCTCTTTTCTTGCTCCAGAAGTTTACCTTCTTCGGCATCGATCAGGGATTGGTACTGACCTCTAAGATTCGGATTATTCGGATCGCGACCAGGCTCTCTCAATCTGTATTCAACTGTTTCCGTATTACGGATAATATCCAGGATCTGAGAAGAGTTACTTACCCCCGGCAAAGAAACCTCGATCGAGTCTTGGTCCTTTTGGATACGGACCTGAGGTTCCGTCAAGTTTTGGTTGGTAAGACGGTTATCAATGATGAGCTTCGCTTTTTCCAACTCTGCGAGTTTTCTGCTAGGAGTGAGTTCGAAATAACCATCGATCTCTTTCAATTTATCGGAAGCTTCTTTTCTTTCTTTTTCGCCAAGAGAAGCATCGGCCTTCTTCTTAGTAAGCTCTTCGATCTCTTTTACGTATGAATCCTTCAGTTTGGAAGTGTAATCCTCAAAGTCTCCTTTTAGGACCACTCTCATTCCACCTTGCAAGTCCAAGCCAAGCTTGATCGCAAGAGGTCTTCCCCCGAAAATAAAATCCTCTACCCAAGTAGGTCTCAGCCTGTTCTTAGGTTCCAATATCAGATCTTGGTTTTCTTGCGAGATCTGGTTGATCTTTGCAGAAGTGATGAATCTCCCTTTTACGAGATAAAAATCCTGGTCCGGAAAAACGGAGGGATCGGGTTCAATGGACCAAGCGCCTTTCGGGTTATAATCTGTTTTCCAACGGTCCGCAAAACTTTCCAAAGCTTCTTTGCGGGTCGCTTCCGGTAGATCTTTAAATTCTTTTCTTACTGCAAGTTCCAATTCCCTTTCGGCGAAGTTAGGATAGAGAAGCGTCAAAGACGCAGCTACCACTATGATTGGAACGAAAATCCATTGAACAGATTTCAAATTCGGACTCCTAGTCTCTTCTCACTTTATTAATTGTCACTGGAGAACGTCGAGTGACTCGACTTCCTTTCGCTCTGAATTGATACAGAGTAAAAGCTATGATAATAGTTATTAATATTATGCCTTTCTTATGTTCTGCAAAGAAAGCTACCAAGGCTCCCTGATCTTTTTGCTCGGCAGCCTTTCTCTTCTCCTCTTCCTTCTTCTTGTCGTCTCCCAGTTTCAGGATCTCTCCCAATTTCTGGCGAATGGAATTGTCCTCATTCGGAATAGAAGCTCTCGCATCGTATCCGGGAAGATTCTTTGGAGTTAGATTTGTCTCTTCGTTAAACCAGTACGGCTTTTGCAGATCCGCCGCTGCCTCGGGATGAGAGATCTCCTTATTGCCTCTTTCGGCAGTAGAAGTCTCTCCTCCGTCCGGAGTTCCTGAATTTTTACCCTGGCTTGGATCATCCGGTGCGATCTCGGATTCTATCTTCTTCTTAGGTTCTCCCTCTTTGGGTTCCAGCTCTTCTTTCTTGGCTTCGAGCTGTTTCTTCTTCTTGCCTGCGTTCTTCTTTACTTTCTTTTTACGGGAAGTCTTGGCAAGAGGAGTCTTTTTAGCGGTGGAAGTAGTAGTCTTCTTGGGCTCGGAAACCTTGTCCAGGAAATCGACTTCTTCCCCGTCCTGCCCGAATATAGGCAGGATAAGGGTTAAGGATAGAAGGAGGCATAGGATCTTTTTCATACGTGCACCGGTTTACTATACCTATCGGAACCTATCCGATCAGGCTTCTTTCTCTTTTTCTTTCTTCTTTAAAATGGTGCTGGAATTGAAGGAAACATTCGTGTCTTTCGCGATCGCGAGGACCACTGTCTCGTTGTTGTCCTTGAATTCCACTACCTTGCCGTGGATCCCCGAAGAAGTGATCACGGTATCGCCCTTTTGTAGGGCTTCGATCATTGCCTTTCTTTTCTTTTCCTCGTTTCTTTGAGGGCGGATCACGATAAAATACATCACGATCAGCATCAATGGAACAAGAGTGATCATGTTGAAGGCGCCGCTTTGTCCGGCACCTTCTGCCGCTTGTGCGAATAATAGGAATGAATTGCTAACGAACTGCATACTGAAAACCTGGTTGCTTCCTTTTTTAAGTCCTTTTTGGGACCAGTATTTTCCTTTCCTATCCTTTGGTAATTAAATTTTGAAAGAAGGCACCTGTTTTTCCGGAACTCAGCTGTTCTAATGCGATCTCATAGCCTTCTGGCAAGTTTTTGGCCTTACCCATGACGAAAAGTCCCGCTCCGGCATTCAATGCAACCGCATGTGCTCCTGCAGTCTTCTCCCCTTCCAAGATCCTTCTTGCCAAGGACTCGGCTTGGTCTGGTCCGGAAGTATATACCTCAGCCGGATTCAGTTCCCCCAGCTTCAATTCTTTTGGATCGAAATCATTTCTGGATATTACTCCATCCTGTAAAAGAGTATAATCCGTTTTTTCAAAAATGGAGAACTCATCCAATCCGTCTCTAGAATGACATACAAGGGCTCTTTTCAGTCCCAAACCTTGGAGTACTCGGATAAATGTCTCCATTAGCTCAGGTTCATATACCCCGATGATCTGATATTGGGGAGAGAAAGGGTTATTCAAGGGCCCGATCATATTGAAGAAGGTCCTAAAGCCCAATTCCTTCCGGACCGGGGCCGCGAACTTCATAGAAGGATGCCAAAGTGGGGCAAATAAGAAGGTAAATCCGCTGGAGAGAAGATGGGACTCCACTTCCTCCTGTGTCTTCTCGGTATTGTAACCTAATCGTCCTAAAATATCACTAGAACCTGTATGAGAAGAAACGGATCGATTCCCGTGCTTGGCCACCTTGATGCCCAAGGATGCGAGGGTCAAGGCTGCTAAGGTGGAAATATTCACGGTTCCCTTGCCGTCCCCTCCCGTTCCACAAGTGTCCAGCATATCGAATGGGAACGCGGTCTTCGGCTTTAAGGCATTCTTTCTGAGCGCAAAGCAGAAACCCAAGAGCTCGTCCACTGTCTCACCCTTGGCTCTCATTGCAGTCACGAAAGCAGAAAGTAAGATCTCGGACACCTGACCTTTCATGACGGAGTTCAGGACCGCCTCGGCCTCATGGGTTGCCAGATGCTTTCTTTCTAATACTTTTATAATTGCCTGTCTAATTTCCATTTTTACCGAATATCCTCCGAATAGATTCGAGGCGAATGACTTCCCTATTCGAGACCAAATAACGTATTCCGGAAAGCACAGTGATAAATGTGGTGAGTAACATTCCGAAATAAGGAACGAATCCGCCTAAACCGAATACTAGATCGCTCCATCCTGGAGTTCCGTTCTCCTTCCAAGTCTTGAAGAAGGCGATGGCGTTCTCGGAAGCGATCCCGAATACCGTCATGCCGGATTCCTTTCCACTCTGATAGACCTCGTTGATAATGATCCTCTTCTTAGAAGAGACCAAGATAAAGAAGATCAGGATTAGGATAATGGCTCCCATCTGAAAGGCAGTCTTCACCTTTCCAAGCATAGTGGTCCGAATGGACTTTCCTAAACGGATCGCAAGATAACGAAGAGTAGTGATAAGCATGTCCCTACCGACAATCAGTAGGACCATCCAAAGTTCGATCTGTTCATGCAGAAAAATGAATGTAGTAAAGCAGCCTACTACGATGATCTTGTCCGCAAGCGGATCCAAGAATTTCCCGAACTCGGTTTCCTGTTTGTATTTTCTGGCGATATAACCGTCCACAAAATCAGTGAGAGAGGCCAACGAGAATAAGACCAACGCCGCGATATGATAAGACTGTTCCTTCTGGTACAAGAACCAGATGAAGAAAGGAAGGGAGACCACCCTAAGTACAGTAAGAGTATTCGGTATATTTATATTCGGATTCAAGACGCCAACCAAGTTCCCATCATATCGTATTCGTAAAAAGATTCCACTTTCACTTTACCGATCATTCCAGGCTTCAAGGAAGGATCTTCTACATACACTATTTCGTCTATCTCGGGAGCATCTTGGAAACGGCGAACGATCGCTGTTCCTTCTTCGACTCCGTCAACGATAGCAGGATATATTTTTCCGATCCTGGATTCATGGATCTCTTGCAAGATCTTCAAATGAGCATCCCGGATCAAATTGATCCGTTTCGCCTTCTCTTTTTCCGAAACTGTCTGGGAGATCTCGGCCCCTTTGGTTCCTTCTTGCGGAGAATAAGCAAATAAATTCAGTTTTTCCGGGCGAGTCTCTTCTATAAAACGAAGGATCTCATCCACATCTTCTCCCGTCTCTCCAGGGAATCCTAGAATGAAGGAGGTGCGGATCTCCAGATCGGGACGGACTTCTCTCGCCAAAGAATATAGATCCCTAAAGGCAGAATATCCTCCGCTCCGATTCATGGATTTGAGCACTCTCTCGGATACATGCTGCAATGGGGATTCCAGATAAGGAGCGATCTTAGGGATCTCGCCCATGAGACGAAGGATCTTTTCGGTCTTCTTGTCCGGGTATAGATACAGTAGTCTTAGGATCTCCAAATTTTCCACTTCGGAAACCGCACGGATCATATCCAAAAGCTTATCGCTGTCCTTCCCGTAATAAACGGTATCTTGCGAAACAAGACAGATCTCTTTGGCTCCAGCAGAGATCGCTCTACGAGTATCTTTCAAGATCTCCTCCAAAGGAGAATCTACAAACTTTCCACGAAGAGAAGGAATGATGCAGAATGCACATCCGCGATTGCAGCCATCGGATACTTTCACATAAGCGTAAGGCTTGGAGTAATTCTCTATCTCAGGAGAGAGTATCATCCTCTCCAATAGATCCGAATTAAATTCCGTTTTTTTAATAGAGGAAAGTTCTCTACGGAAGGCTTCCTTGATGATCTTTCCTGCCTGGGAGTATTTTCCCGTCCCGAATACCAGATCGACTTCCGGGATCTCTGCCGAAATATCCTTAGGATAACGTTCCGCAAAACAACCGACCACCACAAGCTTTTGGCCTTCTTGCTTCTTCGTTTGGGCCGCACCCAGAATGGTCTGGATGGTTTCCTCGGTTGCAGAACGGATAAAAGTACAGGTATTGATCAAATGGAAGTCGGAATCCTCCGGACGTGTTGCCGGCAGAAATCCCTCTTCCAAGAGAGAATGGTGCATACTCATGGAGTCTACAGTGTTCTTAGGACATCCAAGAGTTGTTATATAGAATCTCTTTTCCAAACGATCCTACTCGCCCAGCTCCTTTATGATAAACTGGGTGCTATCGTAAGGATTCGGGGTTTTTACAAAGACTTTCTTCACTAATTTTCCGGGACGGCCCAAAACAACCTTGGTTTTTCCGTTTTGGATCATCTCCACTGCGGAACCGTCTCCCACTTTCAATTCCAGTCTGTCTTTCGCTTCCAGGGATTTATTCTCTCCGGCTTGGATGAGACCTCTAAATCCCATCTGACCGTCTATAATGAATTCTGCATAGCTAGGCTTCGCAAAGAACAGAGTGACTTGGATCGGAACGTCTCCCAATGTCTTGGTAGAATCCTCTCCCTGCGCATTGTTCTGAACGGTAGCACCCTGGCGCTGTTCTTCTTCGCTCAAGGAAACCAAAACCTTAGCGGAACTTCCGGTCACACTTTGAGCGGTGATCCGAATGCTCCTGCGAAGAGAAGAGATCTCCGGTATGGAATAGCTGAGTACTTTTTCTTGTCCTTCGGCCAAACGGAATTTATAGACCGTTAGCTCAGGATACACATTGAACGCGAGCACAGCAGTATTGTTATCTGTGCCTTGCTCTACGGAAGAAATAAATAACTTACACTGTTGGTTAGACGCGCTGAAACTCACTCCCTGATTGGAAGTCAGGATAAAACTTTCCGGTCTTGTTTCCGGAACGGAACGATTAATGAAATCAATATTTTCCGGGATCTCTAACTTGCGATTATTCTCTTCGGCAACATCGCTATCGGAAGAGTCCCCGTCCACGAATGTGTATACCAGGAAGGAAGCAAGTGCAAGCATCAGTATCGAAGCGGCAGTAATGATCTTATTCTTATCGAAGTTCAGATCGTAATAAAAACTGGAAGTAGGTCTGGTCAACTCTTCAAGAGGAGCCTGGGATTCCTCTATCTTTTCCCCACGGTATAGATTGATCAGCATACCGGTATCCAGCTTTAAATAGCTGCCGTAGTTTTTCAGGAAGCCTATGGTAAAGGTCTCTCCCGGAAACTGCGCATAGTCCTCTGTTTCTAATGCAAGGATATATTTAACCGATATGTTCGTGTCCTTGGACACGTCTTTTACAGTGAGCTTTTTTTCCTCCCTAGCCTCTCTAAGGATTTGCCCGACTCTCTTCTGATTCAATTTGTCTCTCCTTTCCGAGGAAGATATCACTCTTCCGAAACCAGGGGATTGTTTACGATTTTCGAATTTCCATCCGGACGGAAATTAAATACTCCGTCCTCTATATCTGCGTTCCGATCCACTCCGAAGAATTCGACAGTGGTCACCTTCCCTCTTCCGTCGCTTGCGACTGCTTTCTTAATGAAATACGTCTCAGCATCCACGGAAAGGGTCATGGTCTCATATCCTCCGATCTTCTCTCTCTGTTCCAAGGCCAATACGAAATATTTACGATTGTCCTTCTGGGAGACCTGAGGCTGTTCTATAGAATCGAATTTATAATGATACTTTCTGAATATACGGGAAAGACCTTCTTCCGTTGCAGGAGAGAAGATGGGACCGGATTTATTCGATTTATTTAATGTAAGGTCCTGCTTACCTGCAGCGTTCAAACGCTTAATGAAGATCCAAAGAGTCTTTCCGTCGGAAACGATCTCGTCTCCTGCCGGATCGGAAAATTCGTATTTGATCTTTCCGCCCTTCTTATAATAGCAAACACCCTTCTTGGTAGTGATCTTTTTATTAGCTTCCGTTTGGATCATGAAGTCCGCTTTGTAAGACTGCAGATCCGAGAAATTCTTTCTGACCTTTTTTACTACCTCGGACGGAGAATTCCAATTATGCTTTGTGGAAGACTGAGCTCCCAGATCCAGGATAAAGAATAAAACGACCAAACTAAGGATTGGTGTCCGCAATAGAGAAACAAGGGGTTTAATATCTTTCATTCTAGAGTGAATTCTTAAGATTTTTTTCCAGGATGGAGAGTATCGGCCCCCCTGTCACTTGGTTTCTTTTCCGGGTTAGAAAATTCCCCGAAGGCCCGATTTTAGGCGGATCTCAGAATTTCCCGGCCCTTAGAACCTAGGATCGGAGAAACATATCCCCTCTCTTCCATAAGTTCCATGATCCTAGCGGCCCGATTGTATCCGATTTTCAAGCGTCTCTGCAAGTAGCTAGCGCTTGCCTTGCGATCGGTCCGAACGATCTCCCAAGCCTTATCGAAAAGTTCTTCGTCCATTTCTTCAGAAGGATCGGATTCGGACTCTTCTTCCAGATCGAATTCCACGTATGTAGGAGCTCCGTATTTCTTTGCCTCATCCACGATCTTTTCGATCTCTTCTTCCGAAATGAAAGGAGCCTGGATGCGAGCAAGATCCGCAGAAGTAGGAGACTTATAGAGCATGTCCCCTTTACCGAGCAGGGATTCTGCACCGTTCATATCCAGAATGATCTTGGAGTCCGTTTTCTGGGCCACATGGAATGCGATCCGGGCAGGACAGTTTGCCTTGATGAGACCGGTGATCACATCCACAGAAGGCCTTTGGGTCGCCATGACCAAATGGATCCCCACCGCTCTGGACTTCTGGCTGATACGAGTGATCGCATCTTCCAGATCCTTGCCGGAAACCATCATCAGATCGGCGAGCTCGTCTATGAACACAACAAGATAAGGCATCTTGCTATAGCCTTCCTTGTGATAATGCTCCTCTACTTTTTCGTTATAAGAACGGAAATCCCTGCATTTCAGTTGAGATACCGCCTCGTATCTGGCTTCCATTTCTTGGATCACCCAAGAGAGGGATTTGGTTGCCTTACGGGCATCCTTGATCACAGGCATCAGAAGATGAGGAATGTCCTCAAATAGAGAAAGTTCCACCATCTTAGGATCGATCATGATGAATCGGACTTCTTCCGGAGAGAGATTCAATACCAAGGAAGCGATCATTGCGTTCAAGCAAACCGATTTACCGGAACCGGTCGTCCCCGCAACAAGCAAGTGAGGAAGTTTGTTTAGATCGATAGAGACTAACTTACCTGAGATATCCTTACCGATAACGATGTTCAGATCCTTTTTAGGTTTCGGTGCGAGAGAAGAACGAAGAATATCCCCTAAAAAGACATCCTCTCTATGCTTGTTCGGCACCTCGATACCTATTGTGGACTTGCCGGGGATAGGAGCTACGATACGGATATTTTTTACCGCCAAGTACATTCGTAGCTCGTCGTTCAAGGAAGTGATCCTTCCTAATTTCACTCCCGGAGGAGGAGTAACTTCGTAACGAGTGATGATCGGACCTCTTTCCCAACCGACTACCTTCGCTTCATAGCCGTACACTTTCAGAGCGTTTTCGATCTCGAAGGCAACCTTCTCGGACTCCACCTTGAAAAGAGCGTCCTGTACCTTAGTAGGATTGGTCTGCAAACGATTTAAAGGAATATGATATACGGATCTCTTGGAGCGGAAAGCGGGCACCATGGAAACAGGAGTGAAAGGAAGATCCGATTGCTTAGGCTTTTCTGTTTTCTTCTCGACGTGAACCGGTTTTGCAACAGGGATCGGGGGAAGAACTTCCGGAACCACGATGGCTTCCGGCTCATACGAAACTTCTTCTTCCGAATCGTCCACTTCCTCCTCATCCTCTTCCGCATACTCTTCTTCCTCTAAGAATTCTTCAGAGTCCTCGACTTCGAAGCTTTCTTCGGATCCGTCTGTTTCCGAATCCTCTGCGCCAGACATGTCGTATTCATTTGCTTCAGCAGATGTACCGGATCCGATCCCTTCTTCCATATTCTTCGGAGAAGCGATCTCTGCTGGTATTTTGGAAACGGATCCATTTCGATCTTCTTGGTCGAAGATCTCGAATTCCTCTTCGATCTCTGCATTGGCAGGAGAAGATGCTAGTGTCTCGCTCTTCTCACTTCTAAGATCCAGGATCTCCCATGACTTAGAAGAGAACTTTCCTACTTCTTCTTTTTTATCCGGAGCACCGTACACTTTTTCCAAGAGCTGAGGAGAAGCGGTTTGGAACTGGAATACCTTTCGATCATCCTCAAAGAAACCCTGTAATAGTCCTGAGTTCCTGTACTGTATATTCGATTCTTTAGGAATAGAAGAAGAGACCGGAGAAGTTTTCGCCTTCTCTCTTTGGATATAGGATTGCAGATCCTTCGGAGCAGATGTGTTTCCGGAAAAGTTTGTAGAGAAGGAAGAAGCCGGCTCACTTGCCTTTCCCGAAACTTCTCTTTTAAACCAAGGAGGGATATTTTCCCCGGAGACTTCTTCCGAATTGGATTTCCAAGAATCCATCATGTTCGCCAAACCCTCGGACCATGCCTGCGATCTTGCCTTGGGAAAGATAGGAGGAAGGGCCTCTTCTTCTTTTTTGATTCTTCCGCTATTATAACCGGCCGCCCATTGAGCCTTCCATTCTCCGAAGGAGACACCTTGGGCGAGTATTCTTCCTAAGAAATGAACGGGGGACTCGTTCAAGAACACGAGTATCCCGTAAAAGTACACTGCAAAATGGATGAGAAGTCTTCCTGTGGAACCGAGCACATATTCCAATGCCACTGCAAGAGCCTGACCAAGTACTCCACCGTTCGAAGCAAACGGAACGACAGAAGGATTCCCGAAAACGTTTAAGCTGACCGCTACCGCGAGAAGAAAGAGTGGAATCGTCAGAAGTTTGTTCGTGGCATCTTGGTTCGGTTTTGCAAGAAGGATCCCTCCGGTGAGAATGAGATGGATCCCGGGAACGAAAGCCGCGTTCCCGAATAAGTATAAAAATCCCCAAGAAAGATAATGCCCCAAGCGGCCGAATAGATTCGTCTGGACCCCGTTCTCCGCAATGGTGAAAGAACCCAAGGACAGGGTCAGAAAGATCCCGGTAAATAGAAGAAGGTACGGCAAGGCCGCTCTTCCCTTTTCCCAGATCAGAATATTTTGTCCTAAAACTTGGTCCTTTCTATCCATACCCCTTAAATCGGCAGGATTTCCAAAAGGGAAAAGAGACTTAATTCGTAGAAAGAAGAAGAATTGGTAAGTAGCCCGGAACGACTTTTCCGCAGTTCCTCAGATTATTTCCTTGTATTCTCGAATCAACCAGTTAATAGACTAGTGTTTATTGTGACAGTAAACATTGAACTGGTCTCCGCATTCTACGCAAAGACCCATCTATCGGAATTGCTAAAAAAAACCCAAAAGGGAGAGGTATTTGTGATCACACACAGAGGCAAACCCATCGCCAAGATCGTTCCTTTTTCAGAAGAGTCGGAAATCGATCCCAAAGAGGCGCTTTCCATACTGAAAAAGATCCGGTCCGGGATCACTTCTAAAGTCAATATCAAGGAGTACATCGACGAAGGACGGAAATGGTAAAACTCTGGATCTTAGATTGTTCTCTGGCAGCGGCTACCTTCTTGCCGGATGAAAGATCCGCAAGGGCAGATAAATTCTTAGAGTCTTTGGGAAATACAAACCGAGCAATGGTACCTTCTCTTTGGTGGTACGAATTGAATAATGTCCTCGTCGTTTCTCAGAAAAGAAAAAGGCTCAGCGATGCACAGGCAAAGCAGATCGTTTCCATTTTCGAATCCTTACCCATCGAATTCGATATCAATCTATCTTACGAAGTATTTCGACAAATCCAGAACATCGCTCAAAAGAACGACCTCTCAGCATATGATGCTTCTTACTTGGAACTCTGTATTCGCAAAGGTGCGGGAGTTGCCACCTTGGATGAAAGGATCGCGTCTATCGCAAAAGAGCTCAGGATAGAAGTTTATAAATGAACTTAGCCTGAAAACCCGGTACTACCGAATCCTCCGGCTCCTCTCTCCGATTCGGGAAGTTCCTCTACGATCTCCCAATCGGAATGCCAGGTCCTACGGATCAAAAGTTGAGCGATCCTAGTCTTGTCTTCCAGGATATACGGCTCCTTTCCCAGATTCAAAAGAGGCACCATGAGTTCCCCTCTATAATCCGAATCGATCGTTCCCGGAGTATTCGGGATCAGTATCCGAAACTTAGTGGAAAAACCGGAACGAGGGCGGATCTCGAAATGAAATCCTTCCGGGATCGCAAAAGAAAGCCCTGTAGGAACAAGCACAACTTCCCCAACCGGAAGAGTTAAATTGGAATCCAGACAGGCACTGATATCGTAACCTGCAGAACCACTCGTCTTGATCTCCGGAAGAGAGGCTTTCTCTTTTAATTTTTTAATCGGGATTTTCATAGATCACTTATAAGAATAAGACTCGAAGAGGGATTTGATCTTCTGTTCTTCTTTCGGTTTCAGTTTTGCCAGAACGGAAAGATGCAGTTCCGGGAGTGCAAAGATCTTACGGATGGTCCGATTGATCTCTTCTTCCGTTACGGAATGGATCTCTTTGATCCGTTCTTCCAAAGTATGATACTTGCCATAATACAATTCTTGGAAGGCAATATTATTCATCCTACTTTCGGTATGCTCGTACCCGATGGAAAGACTTCCTTCATGATTGGTCTGTGCGTCCCTCAGTTCCTGAGCGCTGATCCCTTTGTCCACGAAGACCTTTAATTCTTTCAGGATCAACTCCAGACTTTCTGCAAATCTTTCCTTGGAAGTAGAGCAAACCACAGAGGTCACTCCTATATCCCGATAAGAAGAAGGATAACTGGTTATATGATAGCAAAGCCCCTTCTCTTCTCTTACTTTTTGGAAGAGACGAGAAGACATTCCCCCACCCAGAACATGGGTGAGAAGAGAAAGCCTGGTAGCATCATGAAAGTTGCGAGGAAAACCTTCGCCACCTAAGATAAAATATGCCTGCTCTGTTTCCTTGTTTCCTTTGCGGAAATATCCGAAATCCTTCTTAGGGGTTTCAAACGTTCCTTCTAATCCGGACCCCGAAGAACGAGAAAAATATTTCGCGACCATATCGAAAACATAATCCGGCTCATAATCTCCCGAAAGAGAAAGGATCATGTTCTTGGGATGATAATATGATTCATAGAATTTGCGTAAGGAAGAGGAAGTCACTCCTCGAATGGAGCCCTCCGTTCCTATAATATCCCTTCCTAAGGAATTACCCGGAAACAGATTATTATAATAGAAATCATGGACCCCATCTTCCGGAGAATCCTCATAACCTTTCATTTCTTCCAAGACCACTTCGGCCTCGGTGCGAATATCCTGTTCTCTTAACAAAGGAGAGAACATCATATCCGAAAGAAGTTCCAGTCCAAGCTCCAGATCCCTGGAGGCAAGAGTCGCATGAAAGTATGTATACTCTCTGGAAGTTGCGGCGTTGGAATATGCTCCGACCCTTTCCCAATCCTCTGCTTGCTTCTTGGCTGTACGCTTTTCCGTATCCTTGAAGAGCATATGCTCCAAGAAATGACAATAGCCTGCGGTTTCGAGGGATTCGGATCGGGAACCTACTCTTACATAGACTCCCATGGAAGCGCTCACTGTATAAGGAGCTCTTTGGAATAGGACTGTAATCCCGTTCGAAAGAGTCTTTTTATGATTCTTTTCTTCCTGAAAAATCAATGGTCTCTTCCGACGGGAAAGGATTCCCGCCGGCTTTAGAAAAATTTAAACTTCGAGAGCGTCTCTTCTGGAAAGATCGATCTTTCCGGTCTTGTCCACGTTCAATACGCGAACTCGGATGATCTCTCCTTCTTTGACTACGTCTTTTACGGAGTTCACACGTTTAGAGTCTAACTTGGAAATATGGCAAAGACCTTCCTTGCCTGGTAGGATCTCCACGAAAGCACCGAAATCAGTGATCCGTTTTACTTTGCCTTCGTAGATCTTTCCGACCTCGACTTCCGCAAAGAAACCTTCTACCATTCCGGCAGCCTTTTCAGCCTGCTCTTGGTTGGCTCCGGCAATCGTCACTTTTCCGTCGTCGTCAATATTGATGTCCGCTCCGGAAGCTTCGATAATACCACGTATATTCTTACCGCCCGGACCGATGAGTTCACCGATACGATCTTTCGGAATATGTTTTACTATAATTTTAGGCGCAGTGCGAGAAACCGAATCGGCAGCCTTGGAGATGGATTTTTCCATTGCGTCCAAGATATGGAAACGAGCTTTTTCTGCCTGAGAGAATACGGATTCAAGAACATTAAACGCAACACCAGTTACTTTTAAGTCCATTTGGAATGCGGTAATCCCTTTGCGAGTTCCCGCGATCTTGCAATCCATATCTCCGAAATGGTCTTCGAGTCCCGCGATATCGGAAAGAACCGCGAATTTGCCTGAATCATCAGAGAATAATCCCATCGCAATTCCGGAAACCGCCGACTTAACCGGAACTCCCGCAGCCATCAGAGCCAAAGAACCGGAACAAACCGAAGCCATGGAAGAAGATCCATTGGATTCTAAGATCTCGGAGACGACTCGGATCACATACGGAAAATCATCCTGCTTAGGAAGAACCAGTTTCAAAGCTCTTTCTGCTAAGTTTCCGTGACCGATCTCTCTACGACCAGGCCCGGAGGATCTTCTTACCTCTCCCACAGAGAATGCAGGGAAGTTATAATGAAGCATGAAGTTCTTTTCTTTCTGACCTTCTAAGGTTTCGTAACGCTGGTTGTCAGATGCAGTTCCAAGGGTCACTGTTCCCAAGGACTGGGTTTGACCTCTGGTAAATACCGCTGAACCATGAACTCCAGGAAGCGGGCTCATCTCTACGCTGATATTTCGGATCTCGTCCAACTTTCTACCGTCGAAACGAACTCCTTCTTTCAATACCTGCTCTCTTACGATCTCGTATTCCAACTCGTGTAAGAAATTCTTGATGTCCTTGATCTTCTCGGATTCAGTAACAGTCTCTTTGAAATGCTCTACAATTTCCTTGTTAGCATTAGAGATCTCTTTATTACGGGATGCTTTATCTGCAGTCTTGTTCGCAGCAGAGATCTTATCGAACGCGTATTTACGAACTTCGCTTAAGAGTACCTCGTCTTTTACTTTGAGTTTAACTTCTTTCTTAGCGACTTGCAGTTCTTTTGCCCAGTTCTCTTGTAGTTCAACGAACTTAGCGATATGGGAATGAGCGAATTTGAGGGCTTCCAACATTTCCGCATTGGAAAGCTCTTTTGCTTCTCCCTCGATCATGACGATATGGGTCTTAGTACCGGCTACTACCAGATCCAGATCTGAATTCTGGATCTCTTTGTTACCAGGATTGATCACCAATTCTCCGTTGATCCTTCCCACTCTTGCTCCTGCAATCGGACCATTGAATGGAATATTAGAGATGGTTAATGCTGCAGAAGCAGCGTTCAATGCGTGTCCTGCAGTAGAGATCTCATTGTCCGCAGAAAGAACGGTTACCTGCAATTGGACTTCGCAGAAATATCCTTCCGGAAAAAGAGGACGGATCGGTCTGTCGATGATCCTGGAATTTAAGACTTCGTGTTCGTAAGGCTTAGCTTCTCTCTTGAAATATCCTCCGGGAAATCTTCCTACGGAGTAGACTTTTTCGGAGTATTCGCAAGTGAGTGGGAAGAAGTCTTGTCCTTCTTTCGGTTCGTCTGCGGCACAAACAGTTGCTAATAGAACTAGGTTTCCGGTTTTATATACTACGGACCCGTGGGCTTGCTTCGCCCAGTCTCCCGTTTCGAGAGTTATGGAATCACGGCCAAATTGGCCTGTAATAGTTTTAGCCATGAGGGACCCCTATTACTTACGGAGTCCGAGAGTTTCGATCAGTTTTTTGTAACGATCCAAATTTTGGCGTTTTAGATATTCCAATAATTTTTTACGTTTACTAACTAATTTAAGAAGGCCAGTTTTAGAATGAAAATCTTTCTTATGAGATTTAAAATGCTCGTTCAGATCTTTAATGCGAGCATCTAGAAGGGCAACTTGTACTTCAGTTGAGCCAGTATCTCCCTTTCCATTTGCAAATGTTGATATAATTTGCTTCTTTTGTTCCGTAGTTACCATAGTTTGATTGTACCTAAAGCCAATTTTCGGGGGCCTAACCCCCTGTCCAAGCTAAATTTTAGAAAAGACCTTTAAATATTTATAGGAAAGACTGCCAGGTAGACCGTCCCGTCTGCAATACGCCAAGATCTCTCCTTCCGGAGAAGTAAGAAGGAACTCCTGAGCCGGGATCCAATCCAGTCGGATCTTCTTCCCATGAAAAACGTCCTTTACTTCGGTACTTGGGATCTCTACGGAAGGAATGTCTAGGATCTCTTCGGGAGGATGGATGGTCACCTTCCCCAATAAAAGCGCTTCGTAGGTATCTGCCTGGTCTAAAACCAACTTACCCACTTTCGTGCGGTTCAATGCCCTCAAACTCATAGGGATCCCACAAGCTTCGCCTATATCTATTACTAGTTTTCGAATGTACGTTCCGCCGGAAACCCTGGCCTTGATAGTGAAGCCTTCCGGACAAAGGTCATACGCTTCGAATTCGAAGATCTTGATCTTGCGAATACTAGGAGGAACGGAAACTCCTTCTCTAAATAGCTTGGCTCTTCTTTGACCACCGACTTTGAGTGCGGAAACTTCAGGGGCTACTTGCTCTTCCCAACTAGGAACTTGGGCCAACACTTCTTCTAATCTTGATTTGGATTCTTCGAACCATTTTTGGATGCGGGGAATTTCCCAATCCTCTAAGACCAAACCTTCTCTGTCTCCCGAGTCAGTGGCGAAGCCCAGTTGTACTTGAGCTACATATTCCTTATCCTTTCCTAAAAAGAATTGGGAAAAGCTAGTAGAAGTGCCTATCGGCAGCACCATCAAACCCGAAGCTGCCTTATCCAAGGTCCCGGTATGACCTACTTTACGAAGACCTAGATTCTTTTTGGCCTTCAGGACCAGATCGGAAGAAGTCATTCCGACCGGTTTGTCTAGGAGAAGGAATCCTAGCTCAGTCCGGATTTGTCGGTTTTCTTGTAAGTCTGAGGGATTCATCTAAACCTTGCAGATATTCTTCGTCCCAAACGAAACTCATCCTAGGAGTGACCCTTAAATTGAGTTTCGTGGAAAGAGTAGCGGCAAATTTGCCCGAGGCACTATTCAGTCCCGCGAGCAATTTTTCCTTTTTCTTATCCGTACAGATTGCGGTGACATACACCTTTAGGAATTTGGAGTCATCGGAAAGTTCCGATCTGTGCACGGAAACCATGTGCACACGCGGGTCCTTGACTTTTCCGGCGAGGATCATCATGGCAACGGTGCGAACCGTTTCCGCTTCGATCTTCCTTTTACGGATGGAATTCAAGTTCTACCTCTACTCAAGTTTCCGTTTCACAGTGGTGACAGTATAAGCCTCGATGGTATCTCCGACTTTGAAGTCGTTGAAATTATCCACCTGGATACCGCATTCGAAATTGTTCACCACTTCGTTCACTTCATCCTTGAATCTACGGAGAGACTTGAGCTTTCCGTCGAAGACCTGCACTCCGTCGCTGATCACGCGGATACCGGAAACCTTGGTGATCTTTCCGGAAGTAACCATACATCCTGCGATATTCCCGACCTTGGAAACCTTGAAGACCTCTCTGATCTCCGCAGTCCCAATAACTTCTTCGATCCTTTCCGGTTCGAGAAGTCCTTCCATAGCCATCTTGATCTCGTCCACGACTTGATAGATGATGCTGTAGTATTTGATCTGAACGCCTTCTTTCTCTGCAAGAGCGATGGTTTTCGGATTCGCACGAACATGGAAACCGATAATGATCGCGTTGGAGGCAGAAGCAAGCATAACGTCCATATCCACGATGGCACCCGCCCCGGACTGGATTACGTTCAGCTTCACGTCGGCAGTGGAAAGTTTTTCCAGAGCTTCTTTGATCGCTTCTGCAGAACCGCGAACGTCCGCCTTGATGATTACCTTCAGTTCTTTGAGAGCACCCTGTTTGATGAACTCGTTCATGTTTTCCAGGGTTACCTTGGATCCAGCAGCTCCTGCGTTTCCAATTCTCTCGAACTCGATCCTGTGTTGGGAAATATTTCTTGCTTCCTTCTCGTCTTCGATCGCATCGAACGGAGCTCCTGCATCAGGCACTCCATCCAAACCGGTTACCTGCACTGGGAAGGCCGGTCCCGCTTCTTTGATCAGATGACCGTAGTCATCATACATAGCACGGACCCTTCCGGAGAAGACCCCAGCTACGAACGGATCTCCTACTCTTAGAGTTCCGTTTTGGATCAGAACGGTTGCAACAGCTCCACGACCCGGATCCAATTTAGCTTCTACGATCGTTCCTTTTGCTCTTCGTTTCGGGTTCGCCTTCAGATCCAGAACTTCCGCCTGGAGAAGCACCGATTCTAAAAGTTTATCGATCCCGATATTCTCCTTAGCGGAGATCTTGCAATACATAGTGTCCCCGCCCCATTCTTCGGATTGGAGTCCATGGTTGGCGAGTTCTTGCATGATCTTGTCCGGATTTGCGGAAGGAAGATCCACTTTGTTAATAGCGACTATAATAGGGACCTTAGCGTCTTTTGCGTGAGACAATGCCTCTAAAGTCTGAGGCATGACCCCGTCATCCGCAGCGACCACTAAGATCACGATATCGGTTACCTTAGCACCTCGGGCACGCATAGAAGTGAATGCCTCGTGACCAGGAGTATCCAAGAAGGTGATCTCCCCTCTGCTGGTCTTAACCTGATATGCACCGATATGCTGTGTAATTCCACCTGATTCGGTATCGATCACGGAAGACTTCCGGATCGTATCCAATAGTTTTGTCTTACCATGGTCCACGTGACCCATAATGGTAACGACTGGAGGTCTATGGATATAATCTTCAGGACTATCTTTCTCTTCATCGATGAGAGTTTCCTCATAGAGAGAAACTACTTTGACCTTACATCCATACTCGTCTGCGAGAATAGATGCAGTTTCCGCATCGATGATATTATTGATGGTCACCATCATTCCCATTTTCATGAGTTTTCCGATGACATCTCCCGGCTTAAGATTCATTTTCTTAGCCAGTTCGCCTACTTGCACGTTTTCTAATAGAGTGATCTCTTTCGGAACGGATACTCCGGTAGGACCGCTTACTTTCGCCTTTTTGAAAGTCTGGCGGAAGAACTTAGAATTCTCAGAACCCTCTTGTCCTTCTGGTCTTCCCCCTCTATCCTTATCATTGCGTTTTTTGCCGGAAGGAATTCCCCTTCCTCCATCTGCAGGTCCTAAGCCTGGAGGTGGCGTACCTGCGCCACCTTGGCCACCAGGTCCCCCACGGAAACCACCCTGGCCTCCTGGACCGCCGCGAAATCCTCCGCCTTGACCGCCTGGTCCTCCACGGAAACCGCCTTGGCCTCCCTGACCACCACGATAGCCGCCACCTTGACCGCCTTGGTAACCACCACCCTGGCCTCCGCGATATCCACCGCCCTGGCCTTGGCCTCCCTGACCACCACGATAACCGCCTCCGCCTTGGCCACCCTGGCCTCCACGATAGCCGCCACCTTGACCGCCTTGGTAACCACCACCCTGACCTCCGCGATATCCACCGCCCTGACCACCTTCACGTGGTTGGTAATTGCCTCCGCCTTGGCCGCCTCTATAACCGCCACCGCCGCCTTCGCGTGGTTGGTAGTTTCCACCCTCGCGATTTCCGCGATAGCCGCCACCTTCCCCTTCGGAACGGTTTTGGTTGGAATACGTAGGTCTCTGGTTCGGACGAGATACGATGATATTATTGTCTTCTCTTTGAAAAGGAGATCTACCCTCCCCTAAAATATGTTCAGGCGGGGTCGATCTTTGCACCGGAGGATCCGGCTGCTTGTTTGTAGGTTCTTGGAATGATGGCTCTTTTCTTGGACTTTGAGTAGGTTTCGGAGAGGAAGAAGGCCCACCGGAAGACGATACTGATTGCTTAGCGGCAGATGCACCCGATTCAGAGGCTTCTTTCTTTGCGGACGGAGAAGGCGTTGCTTCATCCGGCTTCTTTTTGATGATTAGCTTCTTCTTCTTTCCGGCGTCGCCGGTGCCTTGAAGCTTTTCCTTGATTGATTTATTCTTATCTTCCATATAATATCCTGGTCAACACCGGGCTTGCCTACTCGTCCAAGCCCAATCTTCCGACGATCGAGAAATTAGCTTTCCTCTACCCACTCTACGGATTCTGCGAGAATTCTTAAGATCTGCGCTGCCGTAGTCTGTCCAATTCCTGGGAGCTTTGCCAGATCATCCTGGCTAATCTCGATCAATGTCTCTACGTTGTTGATACCCGCACTTCTCAAGAGTCCGATCAGTCGGGCAGAAAGTCCAGGCAAGTCTTCCAGAGCGGTGACTCCGTCATCCTCATCTTCCGTAATTTCTGCAGGAGGACTGAATAGTTTATCCAATCTCTCCCTAGCTTCCGGAGAAGAGAACTCTTCGTTATACTGGGCTATCGTTTTGATATCGATTCTGAAACCTGTTAATTGAGACGCCAACTTGACATTGGACCCGTTGATCCCAATTGCAAGAGATAATTGTTCCTCAGGAACGATAACCATTGCCTCTCTTCCTATAGAATCCGCCTTTACATCGTAAGGTTTCGCCGGAGAGATCGCGTTTGCGATAAATTCCGTCGGGTCGGAAGAATACTGAACGATATCGATCCTTTCATTTCCAAGTTCTCTTACGATGGATTGGATACGAACTCCTTTCATTCCCACGCAAGCTCCCACAGGATCAATGTCCCCGCGAGTTGCATATACCACTACCTTGGTACGAATGGAAGGTTGACGAGCTACGTTTACGATCTCGACCAATCCGTCATAGATCTCAGGGATCTCCATTTCGAATAGTTTACGAACGAAATCCGCGGAAGCACGAGAAAGAGTGATCACTGGGATCGGTTCTCTAGGACGAAGTTCCACTTTTTGTATGATTGCTTTGAGACGATCCCCGCTATGATATTTCTCACCAGGGTTTTGCTCTCTCTTAGGCATGATCCCTTCGACCTTTCCGAGGTCGATGGACATAGCGTCCTTCTTCCAACGTTGGAAGTAACCATGAGTGAGTTCGCCTTCTTTTGCCTTGTATTCTTGATACAGAAGTTCTTTTTCCATATCTCTTAGGCGCTGGAATACCATTTGCTTGGCTTGGCTGGAAATAATACGAGAGAGCTCCATCGGCTTCTCTTTGAAGTCCAACACGTCGTCTACGTTCGCGTCAGGATAAACTGTTCTCGCTTCTTCCAAAGAGATCTCCAATCCGTTTGCAGGAGAGGATTCCACTACTTTGCGGGAAACTACGATTACGACATTCTCTCCGTCAGTGCCGGATGCGAATTCGACTTTGATCGGATTTGCTTCTTCGTCTAAAGTCTCTATGCCGGACTTCTTCTTGTATGCGGTGACCAAGGAATCACGTATGACTCCCATCACGGCTTCCCTATCCAGGGACTTGTCGGCACAAAATTGCTGGATTGCTTCCAACAGATTGACTTCGGCTTCTTTCTTCTTAACTGCCATAATCAAATACTTACGTACAAATTTCCTTTCAGTATATCCTTCAATTCTAGGTTGACTTCCTTTTTTTTAGAGCTCGCCGATTTCCTTTTAGAAAACGGTTCTAAAACGATCGTGTCACCTTTCCTATCCAGTATCTTAAAGATTCCTTCTTTATTGCCCGAACCCTCTACCCTGTAGACGAGTCGGACCGGTATTCCTCGGAATCTATCCAGATCCTCGGGAATCACCAGTTTTCTTTCCGCACCAGCGGAAGAAACCTTGAGAGTATAGTTCAGATCCGGTGAGATCTTTTCCAACTCTTCATTCAGTTTTCTGGAAACTTGCTCACATTCCAGAAGGCTGACGGAACCGTACGGATGATCGAGTTGATCCAACTCTATCTCGATCAGCGTATGGTTTGGCCTTTGGCTAACCATGAGTGCATACAGCTTGACGGGAGTGAGAAGGATTCGATCCAAGATCGTTTCGATATCTTCTTTACTGACTGTCACGCCGGCCTTACAGAGAGTCTCTGAACCGTTTATTTTACTCTCCATAAATGGAGAAAAAAACAACCTACAAAATCGGAAATATCCGTAGTTTTTTAGGTTTTACCCATACACAGATGGGGTGGTTCCCGATATCCATTCAAAATATTTTTAGCGAGCTCTACTGTAAAGTAAAAAATACCCTTCCTTCTCCCACCCACTCAAAGCATGGCCGAAATTGCTTGTTTTCTCACAGGAAAAAGAAGGATGGTATGGAAAACGTCCCGGGCTCTCTCCAAAAGAGTACGGATAAAACAGATATGATGCAAATTTCGTTTATTTCAAAAGTACAACATCCGGTTCTTCGCAAATATATTCCGATCGGGATCTTATTCCTGGTCCTACTAGGTTCCTGCTCCAAGTTCCGAGTGGACGATTATAATCCTTATCTTTACGGAAGAGTAAAGTTGGGAAAAGAATTAAAAGAATTACAAGTGAATATCGTAAATCGGGTCCCGACCAACGTGCCGAACCAAGTAGCGGTCGCTTCCGGTGTGATCTATATTCCGGATTTCGAACAATCCTTGATCAAGGCCTTCAATTCGGACGGGGATCTGAAATTCGTGATCGGTACTCCTAAGGACAAGCAAACCGAAAAGATCAAGACGTATAATATCAAATTGGGAAGAATAGGTCTCGTTACCGTTTCGGACGGCGACGATGTATTCGTTCAGTCCAGAGTATTAAAAGAAGATGTAAAAACGGACAAGGCTCCTGAGAATATTTTTGCGAAGAAATCGGGAGAGTTTCGTACAGAAGCGGAAGAAGCGGTTCCTTCCGTCATTCTGAAGATCAACGACTCCGGCAAGTTAGCTCAGACCATTTATGCCGACGGGGCGGGCGGTTCCATTCCTTTCGGTTATATCGAGAGAATGGACGCCGGAAATAGCGATCTATTATTCGTGTATCATAGGGCCGGCGGAGAAATGCGCCTGAGCATTTTCGACGAAGCCGGCAAACTAAAGCAAAAAGTCTCTGCCGAAGACTTTAAAGATTCCTTAAATACTAGCGGAGATACTTTTACTTGGTATGTGGATTCCATTCTCTCTCATGCGGACGGGGATTACGTTTTAGGTTCTTTTAGTTTCTATGAGACCAAGTCCGGGAGATTCAAGAATAGAAAGATACTTCGCTACGATCTGAAAGAGAAACGGATCACTCCGATCAAAGAGATCCAGGACCCTTCCGAGACACTGTATTGGGCACTCAGCAATGATAATTTCTTTATCTGGGAAACCGAAGTAGAGGAAGGAAATTCCATTCGTTTACAAGTACACGACGAAGACGGAAATCATGTGAATAATATCCGACTCAACTATCCTCCTCCCAGAGGTCTTTGGAGAGAAACTTGGATGGATACGAAGGACGAGATCTATTCCATGAAGATCAAGGCCGGCTATCTAGAGATCCACAAGTGGAAATGACCTTTTGTGAAGTCCCAGGTCCTATTTAACGAAAACGAAAGTAGGGAATTGGATCGGATTACGATCCAAGAAAGGGGAATTTCGGGAACCCTTCTCATGGGCTTTGCCGCGCTCTCCGTTTTCAAGGCCTGGGAAGTTCAATTTCGTTCTGCCCAAAAGATCATAATCCTCTGCGGATCAGGAAATAACGGAGGCGACGGATACGCTCTCGCTCAATTCCTAAAAGCGGAAGGACTGCAAGTAGAGATCTTTTCTAAGTCAGGGGCATTTTCCGAAGAAACGAAATATTATAAAAATCTGACAGAATCCCTCAAGATCCCTATTCTCCCTTTGGAGAAATTCCAGGCGAGCATAGTGCATCCTGGGCTCATGCTCGTGGATTGCTTGCTCGGCACCGGATTCAAGGAACCGTTAGAGGGAGAGATTTCCAGAGTGGCCGGAGAGATCTCTAAGGCAAAGGAGAAATTCAAGTCTTCGATCTTCATCCTAAGTATCGATGCGGTTTCCGGTTTTATTCCCGAAAAAGAATTTCCTTTCGATGCGGATGCATTAGCGGAGATAGGTTCTCCTAAACTAAAGAATCTTTTTTATCCTCTCTCGAAGGAAAAGAAAAGCTTTCATCCGATCGGCTTCTTGCGAGAAGAGTTTTCTACGAAGAGCAGGGTCTTTATTCGCGCAAACGAGGAAGAATTGAAGTCCAGATTGCGGAGAGAGAAAGACTCCCACAAATATAAGAACGGCTCGGCGGTCTTTGTAGGTGGTTCGGAAGGAATGGCAGGAGCGATCCTATCCTCTGCTCTCACCTTCCAGGAACTAGGTGGAGGGATCTCCCAAATACTGACTCCTTCGGAATCAACTCTCACAAAGGTCTTAAAGAAAGATCCTTCCTTTATGATCTCGAAACTGGAATCAGGAAAGGACGGGTATTCTTCCTCTTTCGTGAAGAAAGCGAGAGTGATCGCTGTTGGCCCAGGTTTGACCAAGTCGGATCTTCCTTCTTCTGCATATCCGAAGGATGCAAAGATCGTTTTGGATGCGGGAGCATTGCAGGACGTCTCGAATCGAAAGCTTTCTCCGAATTTCATCCTAACTCCTCATCTAGGGGAATGGAATTCTCTCACAGGAAAATCTTCTCCGAATATTTACGCGAGTCTGGAAGAGGCACAAGACTGGGCGAAAGAAAAGAATTGCTATCTCCTTTTAAAGGGCTCCGTCTCCGTACTCTTCTCGCCGGATGGGATCTCCTATTTTTGGGAATACCAAGAGCCTAGACTTGCCGTGATGGGAACGGGAGATCTACTCGTAGGCGTGCTTTCCTTCTTCTTGTCCAGAGGAGAAGAGATCGTGGAATCTGTGCGCTTGGCGGAGAGCCTTCTTCTTTACTGTGCGGAACAGTGCAAGGGCTTTCCTACCGCCGGAAGGATCCGCAAGAAGATCCGGAATCTGGTCGAAACGGAACTCCTTTAGAACTTTCTAAATCGTAATTGACCGCACTACCATCTAAAGTATTCCAATCCACCTAACAATAGTTATTCGGTAAACTGGACAGATCAGGATTTAAATCCGATCTTTCTGTGAGTGCCGTCACAGTACGGCTTATTGGAAGATCCTCCACAGCGGCAAAGATAGCCATCCGTAATCCGATTTGTTACCTTTCCAGTACCAGAACAGACTTCTAAATTTCCGGTTACATGGAGAGGACCGTTTTTAGTAGGTTTGATCGCAAGCTTTCCGTTTCGGACGGGCAAGGGTTCGGATTCCTGGACAGGCGGTTCTCCAGTCGCGGTAAAACCGATCTCGACATGACTGGAATCACAGAAGGGTTTATTTTTGGATGCTCCGCATCTACATAACGTTAGACGATATTCATTGCCAGAACCTTCCAACTCCATATCTGCATGGAACGCTAAGGGACCGTTCTCTCGGATCCGTACGACATTGATCGGAGGAGCCTTTTCCGAGAATTTCGGATCTTCCGGCTCGAAACGGATCGCACCCGAGGGACAATTCAGGGCAAGTGCTCGAATTTCTTCCGGACTCGCCTGATCCGGATAGATCCATTCCCCTTCTACGTTCGGCACGAAAACGTCCGGCCTGCTCAGCACGCAATTGCGAGAATGGATACATTTTTTTCCTTCAAAGAGTATTGTTACCTGTTTGCCTTTTACTGTTTCCATTTCCATTCCCTCTGCGACCGAAGATGGTGAAAGATTATGATAGATCACCGAGTTTCTGCAAGCAGGATGCAGAATGCTTGACGGATTTTTTCTTTCGTATTTGATTCTAGCTAGCAAAATCCCTCAGGCGGGTTCATATGAACTTTTTTACAAAAGAAACGAGTTGGTCCAATGCTGAATTTATCGTTTTTAAACTTTGCGTTGCTTCCATCTACGTTCTGATCGGAGCGTATTTCAGCAGTTTCTTCCTGCAATACCGCATTGTAATTACTGTAGTATTTGCAATCACTGTCGTTTGGACGGTATCTCTCTGGCTGAAAAAAATGAGATCGACTAAGTAAGACAAGCCGACCAGGAAAGACATGAGTAAAGGATATCATTCTCGTTCTCCGGAAGAATTCCAAGAGTTCCTGAAAAAAAGCAGAGAGGATAATAAGAATAAGAGTCGGGGTAAACTGATCTTATTCTTTGATCTGATCCTTCTTCTTTTTATTTTTGCGGCAGTCGCCAAAGTCCTGAATCCTCTCGCCTTCTCCGGCCAGTCCGAATCCAAGGAAATAAAGATCCAAAATCTGAGCTTTCGTCTCTCTTCGAGTCGAGAGAGTACCAAAGATCTCCCTACCTTCTTCTTATTTTTAAAGAACCAAGGAAACGAGACGGTCCAATTCCCGGATGCAAAAGACAGGATCCAAGTTCGCATTTCTACATCCGACGGTTTGAATTGCCTGCAGGATCCCTGGACACTTATCTCGAAAAAAGTGGAGCCAGGAAGCACCGAATTCTATAGATATGAGCCTTCTTCCGAAGCCATACAAAATCTCCCTCCCGAATGTAAGATCCCGGTCAAGTCTGTATGGAATAATTTGAGCTCCGCATTTCGCGGTGAGAAGAAGAGAAAATTCCAAGTGGAAATGATCCGTGAAAATGGAAATGTTTCTTTAGAAATCCCTAATTTTTGAGCACAGTATGAACGAAGAGATCCATGCATTAAACAAGATCGTCTCCATCGTAGACGAGAAGGCCTCTCTATTTAAGAAAGAATGGAGCACTATGCCCAAGATCCGAGCCGTTACGGAAAAGAAGCTGATCCTGGACCTGATCGAAAATGCAATGCAATTAGCAAAGACAGTCCGCCCTTCTCCCACGGATCTACTAGGGGATTTGCAAAAACTAAAAAGCGAATTCAATCGCTTGCCGATCTGAATCTTTTCGGATCTGGAGACATTTCTTAACTGTTTAGCTGTAGCAAGCGGTCCCGATCCAGGCTCGAGGCAAGATGGCCGGTTATCGATAGGATCTCGTAGCCTTCTTCCAATTTCGTTCCGTCTCTTCCAGATAATCCTTTATCTCGGAATACTTTCGTTTCCCATCCAGATACCCTAGCAGGAACTCGTCTCCCACGAGCAATTGGATCGCAGGGAGATCCGATCTGAATTCGTACGGTCCGTTTAGGAACTCGAATTGATCCGGATATTCCTCCCGGATTGTTTTCAAAAAATGCAATCCGAATAGTAGACTGTGGAATTTCTCGGGTTTATCCAAAAGGATCTGATATCCTCCGCAAACTTTCCCGAAATGTTTATGAAAGGTGGGAATGAACTTCAAAGATCTCAGTCTAAAAATGCCCTTTTGCTTTTCTTCCAACTTTTCCAGAATGCCTCGGTCCAGGTCGTCGATATATGGAGCTCCGAAGATCTCGAAGGGGCGAGTAGTACCTCTTCCTTCGGAGAGATTGGTTCCTTCTAAAAGACAAAGGCCCGTATATACATAGCAAGTCGTTTGTGCGGGAATATTCGGAGAAGGTGGAACCCAAAGAAAACTCGAGCTCTTTTTCGGATACAGTTTGATCCTATGGAATTTCAGATCTAGGGAAAACACATCCTTATAATATTCTAGAAGTCCCGCTGTAGAAAGTCCGTGTCTATGTAAGGTACCTTCTACTCCTACAAAAGAAGCGAATTTTTTTTGAAGTGGAGATCCTTCTATTCTTCTTCCCGCAGGATTCGGAGAATCCACTACTACGATCTTGATCCTTCCTTTCCCGGATTTTTGGTATTGGTCCGCTGCCTGCATCGCATACAAGGCACTAGTCAAAAAGGTATAATAGCGAGCTCCCACATCCCGAATATCGATGAGAAATGTGTCTAGACCCGAAAAGGCTTCTTCTCCGGGAAAAAGGCTGTCTTCGTTGTCTCCGTATAGATTTAAGATCTGAGTTTCTCCCAGATCGTAGTGAAGTTCACTTCCGGAGACTTGATCTTGTAGCTCTGCAAAAAGCCCATGCTCCGGAAGGAATAACTTCTTTAATCCGTATTCTTTCTGTATGCTCCTGAAATGATAATCGCCTTTCCAACCGTATGCGCTTTGGTTGGTGAGCATTCCTATAGAAGAGCCTTTCAGTACTTGGTCCGGTTTTTTCATTTTCAAATGGAGTTTTTGGGATTCAGATCCTTAGTCAAGCAGACTTGATCTTCTCCCAGTTGCCTGCACTGTCCTAGGCGATCCTTTCTCTTTTTGGAACAAAGTTTGTTTTTGGAGAATCCTTTAAAAAAGAGTTTCCTTCCTTGGCAAAGGATTGTTTTCTTCTTAATTTGCCCCAACCCGCGATCGTATGGCATTAGATACAAGCGTACCAAATCAAAAAGTCACTGTTAAAGCCGGTTCTGTTCTCTTTCCAGAAGGTTCCAGCGCAAATTCCTTAAACGTACTCCATAGCGGAGCCTTGCGTTACGTGCTCGATGCTCCCAATAGCAGAAAGCTGGAGCTATTTAAGATCTCCGGTGCCAATCTGACCCCAGGTGCCTCCGCCTTATTCGGAACGGGTCGCTATCCTTATACAATTATCGCGGAACAGGACTGCGTGCTTTCCACGTATGTTATGTCCCAGTCTACCGTAGGCCGTTCTCTTGCTGCGAGAAGTTCTCTAGGCATCATGGTAGGCCGCTCTCTTTTAAGAGAGATCACCGAACTATTCAAGAAGGCGAACCAGCTCAGAAAGATCGCTTCGGATATGGGAAGGACGAACGACAATCTTTCTCTTTTGTACTATCAATTCAACCCGGGAGTTTTTCCGGATATCAAGCCAGGACAACCAATAGCGGATCCGGGCGCAGAGATCGTAGATCCGGTACTTCGACTTGCGAGAGAAAATCTTAAGCATTACTTCGATAACGGTGGGATCCTTCCCGAAAGACCTACCCCCAATTATGTAGAAGAGGATCATTCCCAGCTTTTGATGAAGTACAATCCGGAAGAGATAGAATTCCAAGACGCAGAATTCAATTTCGTTCGAAAGATCATTCTCTCCGATCCGAATCTACTTGCGCAACTTTTCGCTCCTGATCCTGCAATGGTCTCTTATGTCTGCGATAAGTTAGGTAGAGTGCAGAACGGTCTTACGGAAAATTCAAGAGGCATCCTGGAGGAAGTAGATGAAGGATTCAAACTTCTCTTAGGTGGTCCGGAAAGTCTGACAGAGAAATACTTTTTGATCTTGGATATGGCGGCTAACGGATATTCCACCGCCCCTCCTGAATTCGTGGTCCCGATCCTACAAGTAGTATCCCAAAAGATCGAAAGATCTCTGGCGGGCCACCAGACTCTATTCGGTTCCGCGTTACCGAACCCTTCTCCGAATATTAAATCCTTTTTGGAAAAGACCCTGGGGCTTTCCAAAAAATTCGAATCCTCTGCACCTGCCGCAGCAACCAACGGGGGAATATCCGTGGACGGTTCTGCGGATGCAACCGCGATCCGAAAGGAATTGGCAAACTCCGCTTCTACGATCATTCAGTTTTCCGGTTTAGGCGGGGACGCGATCAAAGAGTTCTCCGCAATGATGGTGAAACTCAAATCGCTGAAAAATCCTTTAGATTCGGACAACGATACTCGAAAACTCAGACGCTCTATTACAAAAACCTATTTCGATATCTATGCTGCCTGCTTTCAGAAGTATATGAATTCGAACAAGAATGTTCCGAAGCCTGTTGATCTAATGCTCAAGTACGGACTCTTTGATGAGACCATGTTGGATGATTCCCAATTAGTCTTCATGTCTACTTACAAGGACCCGATCGCTGCGGTTTCCGATATTCCGATCCACTACGGAACAGAATGGCTAGAAAGGATCTACAAGAGAGAAGCCCCTACTTCTCTGGACGAGTTAGGACAGAACTTCTTCGACAAGGTCAAGATGGACAATCGGAATGCAGTCTTCAAAAAGGAATCCGATCTTCCACCTGATATAGATAACCCGGAAGCTAGATTGAAGTTCGAATTCGGAGCGATGTACGAGGCGAACGTCCGTCTTACTACCGGTTCCTTGGCGACCTACCTACCTATTTTGACCAAGTATCATTCCCAGATCCCATTAGGAAAAGCTTATGTTACGAAGAAGCTTTTGACGGATACCATCCATGATATCATGGCAGTGGATTTCTCCGTATTCAACCGAGAGGTGATCTATAATAATCCTGAGACCGGGATCAATAAGGAATTCATCCAAAGGGCCATCGTTCCGGATTTCATTATCGTCCCTTCTATCGGAAGTAAGATCATGATGTGGCAGGAGCTTTCTATTCATAGGGGTTCCGGTTCCAAAGAAAGCCGAGGCAGGATCGTTCTTCCGATCTTCGTGCAAGGAGATCTGAAGTCCCTTCTCATAGATGCATTCGCGGCTTTCCGCTGGGAGCTTTGTAAGACTATCCTCGGTCCCGAATGGAATAACGTGGGAAATCCGTCCATCACTGCGGACTATATGGACTACGTTCAGTTCTACAAAAAGAACAAGGATCTCTCAATTGAGATCAAGGAAAAGCTCGCGGCGGAATTCAAACGCTTCCGAAATGAGCGGGATATTTTCGCAAACGACTATCAGCTTTGGATCAAGTACGAAGCCGAAGGAGTTCAACGATTGAACCGAGTAGTGAGAAGTATCTTCTACCGTCATATTCCTTTTGCGCGACCGATCCGAGAAAAGGTTTCCAAAATGCCTGCCTTCGGAGAGATCAATAACAGATTCATCAATATCAGGACCCGCAAATTCACTGAGCTGGAAAACAGATATAAGAAATATATCAATACTCTGGGAAGTTTACCGGACCAATTGAGAGAGAATTTAGAATTCTATAGAGTCTGAAGATTTTTGATCCGTCGAAGCCGCGAGTCTGAGATTCGCGGCTTATTCTAAAAGGCAAATCGTTTAGGATCTTTTAATCACTTTCCGGTAGATCCAGAGAGCTCCCTTTCTAAGCGCGGCGATCATATTCTTGCCATAGACACCGAGTAAAACTCCTAACACAAGACAGAGAACCAAAGAAATCCTTGGGTTCTGTTCGAATTGTTTTACTACGCTGTACTCCCATTTTTCGAGTCCTTGGTATCGTACCGAATCCTCGGAGATCTCCATTAGAAATTCCTTAAGAGATTCTATCTCCTCCGCGGAGAGTCCCATATTCGGCATCCCACTCATCGGATTCAGGAACTTAGGATTTTGCAATTTGGAAGGGATATAGATCGCAAGCTTTTCCTTAGTGCTCAGGTTCGGATCTGCAAGCTTAGCCCGAATTCCGTTCCATTTCTCATGATCCGGTTCTTCGGAATAAGATTCCATTTCCTTGATCTGCTTCAGAAAATCCGCGGTCTTAAAGGTTTCATTAGATCTAACACTGATCTGGTCGAGATTCGGAGCAACATTACTCCCTACTCCGCCTAGAGTATGGCAGCTTCTGCAACCCTTTACCTCGACGAGTTGTTCCCCGCTGTATTTCATCTTTTCCGCAGAGATCTTTCCTGGTATTAATTTCAGAACGGGAGCAGGTAGTAATCCTCCGTCCTTTCTCATTCGGATATGGGAAATATAGATGCCGTCTTCTCCGAGAGCGAGACCGGTAAAATCCTGTCTTCTTTCTTCTTCGTATTTAGTAGGAAGAACTACCCACCAAGGTTCTCCTACGACTCCTTTCTTATCGTCTATCGGAACCGCAAGAAGAGAAGTAATATGAGAAGCCGCGATCACCAAATGGCCGCGTAACGCGGTTAATTTATGGTTCTTAGGAACATAGATCATATCCGCAGGCCCGATAGACTTCGGAAAGGTCATCAAATTATTATAGGTCATGCTCGGATTGGTATTATCCCAAGGGAAGTCCATCCCTCGAGAAGCCTTTACTAAACGATCAATTTCAGGTCCATTGTCCGCCACATAGACCTCTCCTCCCTCCGACTTTGCGATCGCGAAAGGATTTCTAAGTCCTAAAGAATAAATATAACCTTGCGGATCCGCCTTCCTTCCTGTGAAGAAAGGATTGGATTCTACTTGAGAGAAGTCGGACTTCAATCTCAAGAGCTTCCCATTCGTGCTATCCTTCTTATGGGAACTGGTCCAAGACTGGCCGTCACCGGTTCCCACCCAAATATGATAATTCGAATCAACGAAACAATGCCCGATCTGGTGTGCGAGTCCGGCTGTATCACCTCTGAACGGCGTATCGAACACCTCTACCTTTTCGATCTTGGTCCAAGGCTTGGTCCCAACGGATCTCCAGCGAGTGATCTTATTGCTTCTCCCCCACCCTTGTTGGTAAACGGCAGTCGTATAAAGAGTCTTGTCGTCCGGGGTCAGGCAGGCTCCAGTTTGTCCCATCTCTCCCTGAAAATCGGGAAGCTCTTTTCTAGGCTTGGAAATATCCTCGTCCTCTCCGATCGTAACTACATTACCATTCCTTAATTTAGCTCGTATATGCCCTCGTAGTTCGCTGACGATGTAGATCACATCCTCCGGATAAGGACCCGGATGTTTCAGAAGAGCAATGCTGACAGGAGTCGTAAAATTCCCGGCATCCTCTATCAGAGTAAAACCCTCCTTCACCTGCCATTCCGCATTCTTCTCATTCGCATTCTTTTGAATACCTTTGCTTGAATAGAATTGAGCATGAGCAAGGTTCGGCAATAAAAAGATAAGAATACCGACCGGTAAGATTTTTTTGTATGATATTTGCATGCGAACACTAGCTTTTTTGAAAAAGAAAGGAGCAAGTAAAAAGCAAACCAATCATATTACAGAATGAAAACAGGATATATACGTAAGGCCATTCCAAGCTACTGTTCATAGGTATGTAATCATTTCGGTTTCTGTTTGAAATCAAAGAATGGAATGATGCCGACATGCTGAATATAAGAAATGAGAGAAGATGGTTTCTCATCCTACTCGGCTTAGGCATTGCAGTTCGCATCGCTACTGCTATATTCAACAAAGGTTATCTCGCACTAGACGATTATTATATCTTATTCTTTTCCGTTCCAGCGCAATCAGAGTCATTGGGGTTAGTGGATAACGTGCAATCTGTTCCGGAGATCAGATCTCTGATCCCGGATGCGATTATCAGATTCTTTGCAAAGATATCCTATCTGATCGGATTCACCGATCCTTTGAATCAGATCCAATTCGTATTCGTCTGCTTAGGTATCCTGTCCGCGATCTCCATCTGGATCGGATACGAGCTACTAAAATATCTATATTCAGAAACCGAGGAAGAGCCTAAAAATTATACGCAATGGATCCCGCTAGTTGGGACCTTCTTACTTTCCTTGCACTTCCTAATGCCATTCGTTTCGACCAGATCCTTGATCGAATCCATGTCCGCGCCATTCATATTAGGATCCGTCTATTTCGCTTCGGTATATTGGAGATCAGGAGATCATACGCAACTTTTTTGGTCTTTAGCCTTACTCTCAATTGCCTCCTTGTTCCGCTTCCAAGCAGGGATATGCGCGGCTGCGCTCTTCTCGTTGGTTGTTTACAGATCTATTCAGGAAAGAAAGCGTAAGGATGTTTATTTATTCTTAATATATTCCGTAGTTTTGGTAATTCTTACAGGCTTACCGGACTTGGTATTCAGGGGATCGTTCCATTCTTCTTTAAGATCCTATATCTCCTATAATATGCATCATTCCTCTGAATACGGGACTTCTCCTTGGTATGCTTATCTTCCCACAATATTAGGTGCTTGTTTATTTCCCTTCTTGATCGGAAAATACGACGGCTTTCATTGGAAAGCTTCCTATTCCAAGTTGATCCCTGCACTGGTATATTACGGATTTTTCCTGGCCCTTCATTCGATAATCCCTCACAAAGAAGAAAGATTCCTTCTGCCTGTTCTTCCTCTTATGCTCCTATTGCTCTCTCCCATAGTCGCGTATTGGTGGCGCAAGGAGAAGAAGAGGAGGATTTCCATTCGCAGATTCTTGTTCTTCTTAGTCAATTTTCTGCTTCTAGGACTCTTGAGTTTCTTCACAATCCAGAACAATACGATAGAGCTGGTCCGGTACTTGAATTCCCACACGGAGATCAAACAAGTTTACGTTTATAAGGATTCAATTCCCCATCTTCCAGTCTCATATGCGTATAGAACTCCTTTGGAGAAATATGAACTCGTGGAAACCCTAGACGAAAATCAACAGCCAAGGATCAAGGGCTTCGATCCTTATAAATCTTGTTCGGCGGCACTGATCGTGAGAAAAGACTATGTTCTTGGAGGGATCGATCCGGATCCACCTTGGATCCTTATGGCAAATTTCAAATCGTCACCCTTGGAAGAATTCGCCGTTTCCCTGAATCCGAACAAGAATAAGAGAAGAACAAGCCTGTACCTGTATCAATTCCAGCTTTGCAAGCAGGCAGAAGAAGATCCGTCCAAGACTGGCTCTGCCGTATTTTAAACCCAGCTCGGCCCACGATCCTTTCGAAAACAAATAGGAAATAAGAATGCGACCAAAGATATCGGTGCTACTTCCGACCTTTAACGAGGCCGAGAACATAGAGAGATGTATATCCGGTGTAATCCAAATATTCAAGAATATAGAATATGAAATTATTGTAATCGATGATAACAGCCCCGATGGGACCTGGGCGATCGTAGAAAAAATGCACGAGTCAAACTCTCGGGTCAAGATCATCCGGAGAATGACTGAAAAAGGTCTCTCTTCCGCAATCGTATCTGGGATGAGTATCGCAGAAGGAGAGTATTTTCTCGTCATGGACGCCGATCTACAGCATGACGAAACCGTTCTCCCGCAAATGATCCAAAAATTAGAAGAAGGCTGCGATGTGGCAGTGGGTACCCGCTACGCAAACGGCGGATCCACAGGAAGCTGGAATCTCATTCGAAAATTATTAAGTATCGCCGCGAATAAATTCACACAATTCATTCTTCCCATCCGGATCACCGACCCTATGAGTGGGTTCTTTGCCTTGAAAAGGGAGATCTTCTTTCGCACCGGGGATAGGATCAATCCGAGAGGATTCAAGATCCTACTAGAGATCCTAGGCCGAGCAGGAAACGGGATCAAGATAGGAGAGATCCCTTTTCACTTCAAGAACAGACTGCACGGAGAAACGAAGATAAACAATTCCATAGCAAGAAGTTTCCTGATCACAGTTTTGGATCTTAGATTCGGGAAATGGATCTCTTCGACCTTTCTTCTGTATTCCTTGGTCGGGCTCAGCGGAGTAATAGTGAACCTATTCGGCTTCGTCTTGTTCGAAAGCATAGGAGTAAAAGATCTCGCAACTGGTTTCGAACTTCTTCCGATATTTCCTTCTTCCGTATTCTTCGGGATAGAATTATCCATCATCAGCAATTTCATCTTGAATAACTACTTTACATTTTATGAAAATAGATACAAGAGATGGGATGCGATCCGGGGCTTTCTGATCTTCTCGGGAGTAAGCGCTCTCGGGATCTTTGTGCAATTAGGGATCTTCGAACTTCTATTCTATAAAGCCTTGCCAAGAATGGGAATGGAACCGCGTTTTGAGCTCAGACTTTTCTGTGATCTGGTTGCGATCTCAGTGGCAATGTTTACGAATTATTTCTTGAATTCGAATTTCACCTGGCTGAATGCAGCGAAGGGACAACAGTAAACGCCGGGCACAAGGTTCCTACAAGAAATACGATTAGTTCCTACTCTGTGGGAACTGCTGAAAATTGGGATTGCGGAATACTGACTTTTATGATAATAGAGAAATCGCGACGTCCCACTAGGGCACCCACCTCCCCGACCCGATGAGGGTGGGGGCCGACCTAAACTTCTTCCAATAGATATGGCCGAGTATATTCTCTCACGATCTCCACTACGAAGCGACCCCATGACTTAGGATCTTCTTGGGAAATCTCGATCTGGCGGATCTTTGGAAAATAGGCCTGAGGCTTGAATGCAGTATGGGTCAATTCCATCGCCCGTAGATAATTATCCACTCGCTTCACCCTTACAAAATTCAAGAGTTCGCCTTGGATCTTATCCGAAGGAATATATCCGATAATGATCAATCTCGGAAAAAGGGATTTCTTCAAAAGATTGATGAAGTCACCAAAGCTATCCACTCGGTCGATAAACCCTTCGTAAGCGCCCCCACCCAGGTTCATGATCTGAGTCACAATGTCCATGGTAAAGGAGACCCCTTCTGCGGAAGTCATATCTGAAATAATTACGATACCCTCGTCCGGTTGGAAGGTCTTAAATTCGCTGTTGGGTTTAAAATGCCTGCGTAATAGTTTCGCAGTCGAAATATCGATCTCTGCCGCCTTGGGAACCAGCACTTTCCCGGAAGCGTCCTGAATAGGCTCACGAGTGATCAGGTATCTTTTCTTGGCGGCGTTTTGGTTCATGACCCGGAACGCTTTTACCTTCTCTTCCAGCTCGTCCAAGGTACAATATCCGATCTTCAGGACATTTTCCCTCGCGCGTTTTTTTAGATCTATGTCTTCCATACGAGTGTTTTGAAGGCCTGGTGAACCAGCTTAAACAGGCTTCCGAATTCTGCGATAATTTACCGAGGATCCGGAGAGAGTATATAAAAAAAATCCCCGAATGAAAAGCCTTCTTTTGGCCTTGCAAAAAACCGCTTGTCCGGCGGATCTCTCCCACTGGAATAGGGGGGATGCCCCGCATTTTACAATTTTTGAAAGCCAGGAATCGAATGATCATTCCGCTTTCGAATCTCAGCCTACTCCCCCTGTTTTTTTGCATCTATTCCTGTTTTTCGGTAGAATTTGTCGCAGACGGAGTCCCTAAGCCGGGCGTCATACGCTCTCACCGAAAAAGTTGGGAAGAGGTTGAGATCCTAAAACAAGCTCCCAGAAAGAGAAGTTATAAAACATACGGGAAGGTGGTCATCCGCAATTTTGCCGACGGCAAGATCACCAAGTTCTATATGGAAAAGATCAAGAGAGAACTTTTCGATCGAGGAATGGACGGAATGTACTTAACAAACACTGCCGTAGTTCCCATTCCACCCACGATCTTCCAAACAGGAAGTGCGGAAGGCTATACTACGAATATGTCCGAGATCGCAAGAGACGCAAAGGTATTGGAAGCAAATGCATTTCGTTATAGGGATAGGGAAGAAGAATAATGGCCAGACGTCTCAACAGCGAGATCAAGATAACGCCTAACGGAGAATGGATCTTTCGAGGGACCCACATCGATCAAAAGGATATCCTGGAGTATTTCAGAAGGAACCTAAAGGATGCCCAAGATGGGATCTATATAGACAACGAGTACGGCCAATTTTCCGAACAAGGGTACTTAGAACTTTTCGGATACGCATTGAACTTGATCCGCGTTTGGGAGAAGGATGGAGAACTCTTCTTTCTCGCCGATTCCGGAGAAGAAATACCGTTTTCTTCCTTAGAACTTGCAGCGGACAGGGACGGAGAATTATTTGCAAAGAAGAAGGGTCACGTTTTTCTAAAATATAGGATCGCTCGTAATGTATCTACCGCTCTCGGAGAATATATCCAAGAATCGGAAGAAGGGCTCAAATTCAAAATAGGCGAGAAAGAGATCCCTATTCCCGAAACTAAAGAGGGACCAGAAGTCTCTCTTCCGAAAGAATTCCAGAACGTTCCTCCAACTCCTGAGATTTGAAATCCCCTTCTTATTAAGATCATTCAACGAAATGCAGACCGGATCTGAGATCGGATGGATCTGATCCGTCATTTTCCTGTCAAAACAACTCTTCCTAAAACCTTTCCGGAAGCGAGATCATTCAAGATAGAATCGGCTTCTTTTAGGCTTTTGACTTGGACCGGGATAGGAGCTAATTTCTTTTCGGAGACAAGTTGTAGAAGTTCCGCCAATTCCGAAGGAGAACCAGTATAACTCCCTCTCACAGTCAAACTTCTCAAGGAAAGGATCGGAGTCGGTATCTTTAACTCTCCTCCAAAAAGTCCGACTGAGATCATTTTACCGTTCTTCTTCAAAAGAGAGAACGCTAAAGAAGAAGTAACCGAATTATTCACAAAGTCGATTGCGGCGCTCACTCCTTTGGGACCGACGATCTTTCTAACGGCTTCCGAAGTTTCTCCTTCCGAAGAATTCACCGTTTGAAAACCGAATTCCCGGATCTTAGCGAGCCTTCCCTCATCCAGATCCAGAAAGATCACCTTTGCATCCGTTAGCAAGGGAAGAAGCTGAGCAGCAAACATTCCCAGTCCTCCAGCTCCAATAATAAGAAGATGATCCTTTGCACTCAAAGGAAGACTTTTCTTCAAAGCACCGTACGCAGTCAGACCTGCACATGCATACGAACAAGCGTATTCCGGAAGAAGGTCGTGAGTATCTAAAAGCCATTTAGGATGAGGAACGAGGATCCGATCCGAGTAACCCCCGTCTTGGTAAATCCCTAAAGACTTGGGAGAAGAGCAAAGCTGAGGAGTTCCTTCTTCGCATTCCTCACATTCCCCGCAACCGATCCAAGGATAAACCAATTTGACTGCGCCTAAAGGAACTTTGCCCGCCTCAGGTCCCACTTGCAAGACCCGGCCGACTACCTCGTGTCCTGGAGTCAAAGGAAGTCTGACTCCCCTGTCTTTTACCCATAGTTTCTCGCCCTTCCCCATTTGGTAATATCCGTCTCTCAAATGCAGATCCGAATGACAGACACCGCAGGCCAGGACCTCTAATAGTATTTCGGTTCCTTTCGGAGAAGGATCTCTTTTCTCTTCCAACTCCAAAGGGGATCCGAATTCGATCAGTCTTGCACTTTTCATAAGTAAATTTGAATATATTCCCTATTTATGTATATTGTGAGGAAGAAATCTTAACTTCTCTATCTGTTGAGAGATGATCCGTATTCCTTCTTCCGGTGACTTGAGAAGGTTGACCTTGGTAAAAAAACCATGCGTATAACCCTCAAAATTCTTAAATACTACCGGAATACCGGCATCCATCAATTTTTTGGAATATAGCTCCCCGTCGGATCGAAGAGGATCAATCCCGGCGGTAAAGACTACAGCGGGAGGGAGATCCTTCCAATTCTCGGAGAATAAGGGAGAAGCGGACCATTGCCTTCTCGAATCCGGATCGGGGAGATACTGGGAAATAAACCATTCCATGTCCTTTTTAGTCAGTCCGGGACCGAACTCGAATTCCTTGTACGATTCCGTGTTGCAGATCGTTTCGGTAACCGGATAGATCAATACTTGCAGATCTATCTTAGGCCCCTTCCTATCTCTTGCCCTCAGGATGGTAGCCGCTGCTAAATTCCCACCGGCACTATCTCCCGCCACGACCAGAGGAAATTCTTTCCCGAAGGATTCGTTCTTAAAGGATTCTGCCCATTCTAATGCTGCGTATGAATCCTCAAGAGGAATGGGATAAGGATGCTCCGGCGCAAGTCTATAATCCACAAGAGAAACTATACTTGAAGTGCCGTCCGCTAACTTTCTTGCAAACGGATCGAAGTCCCGGATCCTTCCGACTACCCAGCCTCCACCGTGAAAGTATAGGATCTGGGATCGGATCTCGGTTTTTGGAATATAATTTTTAATTAATATAGTTCCGTCTACGGAGCGGACTAAGACGTCTCGGACCTCTTTCATTTCTGGCCCCGGTCCGAGCAGATCTCCTATAGCGGAATAACCGTCTCTTCTTTCCTGGACTGTTCCTTCGGCGTAGCCTGTTAATCCCAAGGAAGCAATGCGTGTCGCATACTCCAACATCTCCGGAGCAAATTCCATTCTCTCACCCCAATTTTTCGGATCAGGGCCGATAGACTAACGCATATAAACAATTTTGTCGTTCCATTTTATAGAATGGAATCGGGATATTAAAAGGAAGAACGATCCGCTTCCATATAATGATGATCCGGCACTAGGCCCTTTGGTCCTGCGAATTTTCTGGACTCGACTATTTTGAATCCGAGCTTATTGTACAAACCGATCGCTCCAGGATTCACTTGAGAGACATCCAAGGAGATCTTGGAATAATTCGGAAAAGCCGATACAGCGTGTCTCATGAGAGCCTCTCCGATTCCCTGTTTTCTCTGGTGGACAGGAACCGCAATATGCCCCAGATACAAACGACCCGATTTGGGAGGTTGGATCATCCCTTCCATACTCAATCCGCGGAGTGCTACCTTAATCCCGCGAAGACCGTAGATCCGGAATATATTCCCCGCAGTTCCAGCGTTCAAAAAAAAGAATCGATCCGAAGTATAGACGACTATAGTTCCTACAATCTCTCCATTCTTCTCTGCTACGAAATGATTCTTGTAGCTGATCGTATTCTTGGTGCCTTGGAAAGAACGGGTCAAGAAGTCCTGAGGAGAAAGTTTTCCTTCCTGGAACACATAGCTCCAGGCATCCGGCCCGGAGCTATAGATCAGAGGAACGGCGGCCTGTGCATCTTCCGACTTGGCAGGTCGAATTATAATATTTGAACTCTGTTTCACCTTGGATAATCTAAAAAGAGGGCCTTAGATCGCCGAGTTCAGCTCTTCTCTTAGGCGTTTTGCCTCTTCGAAGTCCGGCTTGATCACGATTGCCTTGTGCAAATATTGAAGGGAACGCTCCGGGCGGTTCCAGATCTTGTACAGGGTTGCCAGATTAAAAAGAGAAATATGAGGAGCGTCATTCAAAGTACAACGCAAGGATTTCTTAAGCCAGAAAACGGATTCTCTTTCTCTTCCCATGCGAAGTAGAAGGATACCGATCTCGTTACAAGGATTTCCGTATTCAGGATTCACTTCGACGGATCTGTAGAAATAGTACAATCCCTTCTTCCAATTGCTTTTCTGATTTTCGATCAGCCCCAGAAAGAAGTAGGTTTCGTGACTTTCGGAATCTTCCAAAGAGGATTTCAGTAAAAATTCGGAGCGGTCCAGATCGCCGGTTCTATAGAAAAATTTAGCGGCTTCGAGTTTATCTTCAGGAGTCAGGTTTTCCAATTATCTACCCGTTTTTATTTTTATTTTCGGACAGCTTCCTGAAGAGCTTAATTCCGTTTTCCGTGTAGGACTTCCTTCTTTATAATTTCCGAAACGGATTTAGCGATACTTCTCGCATCCAATCCGTATTCGGCAAAGATCTCCTTTCTCTCTCCATGATGTATTGTCTCCGGAGGGAATGCAAAGGTCTTGATAAAACGATTCAGATATTCAGGAGAGATCCGATTCAGTAGATATCCGGAGGCTCCCCCGTCGATATAACTTTCGTCCAGGACCGCAAAATGGCTGACCAAAGAAAGTTCCTCGTCCAAGGCCTCTTTTCCAAGAGGACGAAGCCAGACTAGGTCGATCAATGTGACCGAATATCCTTGTTCTTCTAAGAAAGAAGTAGCCTTCTTCGCTTCCTCTAACATGGAACCAATGGAGAGAAGAGCGATATCCGTTCCTCTCTGCAGTACTCGGAATGTCCCAGGCTTCAGGTCCTTGTCCGAATGGAAATCCAGACCCGAAAGCTCCACGGAAGCCTTGGGGAAACGGATTGCGATCGGGGATTTATCATAATGTTCCATGTAACGGAGAGAATCCACCAGATCCTGCCCGGAAGAAGGAACAAAAACATCCATATTCGGAAGAGAAAGAAGATAACTAAGATCGAAAAGTCCTTGGTGAGTCTCTCCGTCCGGTCCCACGCATCCGGCACGATCGATCACAAAACGAACGGGAAGGTTCATGAGAGAAACATCTTCCACCAATTGGTCCATTCCTCTGGTCAAGAACGTGGAATAAATGCACATGTATGGGATCACATTCCCGTTTGTCATGGCTCCGGCGAACGCTACGGAATGCTGTTCCGCGATCCCTACGTCATACACATGATTTGGGAATTTGGAGACGTATTCCCCCAGGCCGGAACCTTCTATCATTGCGGGAGTGATCGCTGCGATCCGTGAATTCTTTTCGGTCAAGTCGCTTAAGACCTTGCCCACGATCTTGGAATAAGAGATTTTAGAAGAATCCCCCGAATCCATAGCCCCATCCTCTTTCCTAAAAGGGGTGACCCCGTGATACTTGATCGGGTCCTTCTCCGCAGGAGTATAACCTTTTCCTTTCTGGGTGATCGTATGGAATAATACAGGTCCCTTCATGGTCTTGATGTTTCGGAGCATCTTGACAAGGCGGATCACATCATGACCGTCTTCCGGCCCGATATAACTGAAACCTAGATCCTCGAAAAGTCCTCCGGGTGTGAAGACATCCTTGAAACCCTTCTCCACTCTCTTGAAAAAACTCTCCATGGCAGGACCGACAATAGGGAACCATTTTAGGAAAGTATAAAATATCCTTTTCCAGTTGAGATAGAAATGGGAGCTGATGATATTATTCAGATAATTCGAGATCGATCCCACGTTCTTGGAGATAGACATGAAATTATCGTTTAAGATAACGAGAAGGTTCTTTTTCAGATGGCCGGCATGGTTCATCGCCTCCAAGGCCATTCCAGTGGCTATAGACGCGTCCCCGATGATAGCGACCACATTGTAATTCTTGCCGGTAAGATCCCTAGCTACCGCTTCTCCCAGAGCCTGAGAAATAGAGGTTCCTGCATGCCCTGTATTATAGAGATCGTAGATGGATTCTTCTCGTTTTGGAAAGCCGGAAAGTCCTTTGAACTTTCTGACTGTGGAAAGCTTTTCTTTTCTTCCTGTAAGGATCTTATGAGGATAGGTTTGGTGTCCTACATCCCAGATCAGTCGATCCGTGGGAGTCTCGAACACATAATGCAAGGCTACGGTTAATTCCACCACCCCGAGGTTGCTCGCGAAATGACCCCCGATCCCGGAGAGAGTATCGATGATATAATTTCGGATCTCGGAACAGAGTTTAGGCAGTTCCTCGAGAGGCAATTTTCTGAGATCCGCCGGTAAGCGGATCTCTTTCAATAACGAATCTTCCTGTTGCATGTATTCCGTCTTTAACGGTCATTAGGATTGCTCTGTTGCCTGCAACGGTCTCCTTAGATGTTTCAAATCTTCTTCGTTTACTAAGTCGATCAGTTCATAGATCCGAACCGGCTTGGTTTTACCCTTCACCTTTACTAGATCCAATTCTCTGGCAATTACGCGATCTTTGACCTTTTCGTATGTATATTCCGAAATAATAATATTCGTGGCATATTCCTTGTTGGATCCTTCCAGACGAGATCCCAAGTTAATGGTATCTCCCATACAAGTATAGTCCATCCGGTGAGAACTCCCCATGTTTCCGACGACAGCCGGACCGGAATTCAATCCGATCCCGATATCCATCACAGGAAGATCCATGCTCCTCCACTCTTCTTTCAAGACCGCAAGCCTTCTCATCTGAGCAAGGGACGCAGCACAAGCATAATAAGCGTGGTCCTCTAGGGGAACCGGAGCCCCCCAAAAGGCCATGATCGCATCGCCCATGTATTTATCAATCGTTCCCTTAAACTCGATGATTATCTCAGTCATTTCCGAGAGGTACTGATTCAGGAATTGAACGAGTTCTTCCGGACCCATTTTTTCGGACATGGTAGTAAATCCGCGAATATCCGAGAAGAAGATGGTGATATCTTTTTTAGAACCACCCAAGTTCAGGTTTTCCGGATTCTTGAGAAGCTCGTCCACAACATCCTTAGAAACGAATTTGGAGAATGTAGTGCGGATATATTTTACGTTCTCTTCTTCTGTTAGGATCTTGTAGACTATGATCCCTACGAAAATAAAGAACTGCTCTATGATCACGGATGGGAATACATGCACCTCGTTCAATTCGGAAAATCCGAACATCGTCACTACGCTATAGAGAAGAGCAAGAACGATCACGAACAAGAATCCCCAAGAGGTTTTCATTCTCGGCAGGATAAGTCCAACAATCAACGCCATAGTTAGGAAGATCAGGAAGTTCCCACCTAAAGGCATGTCCCAAAGGAAATCCTGATTTAGGATGGTATTGATCGCATGAGCGTGGTGTTCGATCCCGGACATATCTCCAAAAGGAGACAAGTGAGTATCCTTTGCTGCACCTCGTCCTGTTGCGTAGAACATGGCGACCAAAAAGATATTATTGTTCACCTGGGTCGCCGTATCGTTGTCCCAGCCTTCCGATACCTCGAAGAACTCGGTAGTGTTGTAAGAATACAAACCACCTGGGAAGTTGATCTCCATTTGTCCGTACTCATCGATCGGGATAGTTACCTCTCGAGTGGAGTTCGGTCTAGCCATGATATCCTCAGTCACCATTTTCAGGGACTTACGATCTATATAGCTGATCTTTTTTTCGGGGATATTCTTGATCTTAACGTATTTCCCCATGATGACTTCTACGTCTTTCTTGATATCTACGCCGTAGTAGTTACATGCGATAACTAGGTCGATAGAAGGATAATATTCATCTTCTCTATCCGCGCCGGATCCGATCAGTTTAGCTACGATCGGCATCTTGCGATTCAGACCGGTTTCATCTTTTTTAATATTCGCAAAACCTAAACCGGAAGATTTTTCTCCGATCGGTTCGATAGGAGCCTGAGGGAATTTGAGCCAAGAATAGCCGGTTCCTTCGTCCTTGACGTTCTCCAATCTATATTTGCGGAGGATCTCCGTTCTCTTGTCCAGATTCAAGATGGTGCTCTTGGATTCCAAGCTCGTCTCCATAGGATAGTCGAACATTACCCTAGGATTATTGGAGAGAGCCTTTGCCATCTCCTCGGTTTGTCCCGGCTTATAGTCCAGGAAGAACACGTCGAACATGAGATGGTTGGTAGAAGAAGCGAATTTATCTATGATCTTTGCATAATATTTCCAAGGAAGAGGCCAAACTCCGCCGAGTTGGTCCAGGGTCTTGGTAGTGATCCCGATGATATTGATGTCCCTTCTTGCTTTAGCAGGAGGCTTGAGCTGGATCTGCTCCAGGTCTCCCTTGTCGGATTCCTTTTCTACCCGAGCGTCGCTCTGGTTACGAAGCACGTTGAATCTCCAAGAAATGGAATTTTCTTCCAACTCGGAAACCGGAGTGAAGGCAACATATAAGTCGAACCAAACGAATGCGACCACGAATGCCAGCCAAAGACTTCCGACAAGCTGAGCGTTCTTAGCAAACTTGGTAGCCGTTTTATAGAAAAAGTAAGCGGAAGCAAAAAGTAAGAGTGCGCCTATAAGAAGGATCTCAAAAGAATAATCCGCACCCGAAAAGAAGGCATAGAAAAAATGTCCCAGAATTCCTAGGATTGTGGTAACCCCAAAAATAATATCCACCAAGGTGAATTTCTGGGCTGTTTTGGATTCGCTCATTCTCTCCTCCGATCCTGAACTGGAAGGATTCTCTCCCCCAGGATGCTTTCGTCAATTTTCTTCCCGGATTTAGGAAAGAAAATATCGACGCGGATCTAGAAGTTAGCGATGTCCTCGCAAAGATTTGGAGATCGAAAGAGCGTATTCTTCCAATTTTTTTCGACAAAGATCAGGATTATAACTGTTCTCTTCGATGATCCTCTGCACGGCGGAACCGATGATGATCCCATCTGCGTATTCAGAAATTTCCTTTGCCTGTTCCGGATTGGAGATCCCAAAGCCGGCGCTTACAGGCAAGGAGAAGAGAGATTGGGTCATCCGGATCCTTTCTTCCAAACCGCTAGAAAGAGCAGCTCTCTCTCCTGTTACTCCGTAAGAAGTCACATAATAGATAAAACCGGAAGCGAAGTCTCGGATTCCCTTCATCCTAGAGGGAGCCGTCGCAGGAGTCACCAAGTGGATTAGGTCGATCCCTCTCTTTTGCAGAGAAAAAAACAGATTTTCCGTCTCCGGGGTATCGTAAGGAAGGTCGGGAATGATCATACCTTCTATTCCAGAGATCTTAGCTTCCGCTGCAAATTTCTCAAAACCGTAGGAAAAGATCGGATTGAAATACGTTAGATACACTAGGGGCACATGCGGATGAAGGGCATGTATCTTAGCAGTCGTTTCTAAAACGATCTCCATAGAGAACGGATTTGCCAGAGCCCTCTTAAATGCCTTTTGGATCACGGGACCGTCCGCCACCGGATCGGAGAATGGGATCCCAAGCTCGAGTATATCAGCGCCACCTCGGATCAAAGCATCTGCCCAGCCGACGCAGGCTTCATAGGTAGGATCACCTAACGAAATATAGGGGATAAAAGCACTTTTCTTTTCGGAAAAAACGCTGCGTATTGCGCTCAAAACTCTGCTCCTTGGTATAGCCCTACGAGCCTTGCGACCTCTGCCACGTCTTTGTCTCCTCTCCCGGAAAGACAAAGGAGGATATCTTTCTTCTTGCCTAACTCTTTTGCCAGATCCTTTGCAAATCGGAATGCGTGAGCCGTTTCGAGTGCGGGGATAATCCCTTCAATCCTACAGACTTCCATGAATGCATCCAAGGCTCCCTGATCGGAAACAGTTTCGTATTTCACTCTACCGGAAGAATGTAAGAATGCATGCTCCGGCCCCACTCCCGGATAATCCAAACCTGCAGAGACAGAATGAGCAGGAACAACCTGACCACCATCGTCTTGGATGACCAAGGTTTTTGTCCCATGAAGAAAACCTGTCTTACCGAATAGCATGGTCGCGGAATGTTCTCCCGGAGCAGAACCTCTTCCTCCGGCTTCCACTCCATACAATTTTACTTTTTTATCATTTAGAAATCCGTAAAACATTCCCATTGCATTGGAGCCTCCTCCTACGCAAGCCACAACCGCATCCGGCAATTTGTCGTTGGCCTTCTTGAATTGCTTCTTGGATTCGTCTCCGATCACTCTCTGGAAATCCCGAACGATCGTAGGAAATGGATGAGGCCCGATCACCGAACCCACGATATAATGAGTATTGGAAACGTTCAACGCCCAGTCTCTCATCGCCTCGGAAGTTGCATCTTTCAAGGTAGCAGTTCCGGAAGAAACGCCGATCACTTTGGCTCCCAGCATTTCCATGCGGATCGCATTCAATTTCTGGCGACGAAGGTCCTCTTCTCCCATGAAGATCGCCGTTTCGAATTGGAACATGGCACCCACTGTCGCAGTAGCAACTCCGTGCTGTCCCGCCCCGGTCTCTGCGATGATCCTACGCTTGCCCATTGCCTTTGCGATCAATGCCTGACCGATGGTATTATTGATCTTATGAGCGCCTGTATGATTTAGATCTTCTCGTTTTAGCCAGACCCGAGCTCCGCCCCAGGCCTTGGTGAGTCTTTCCGCGAAAGTAATCGGAGAAGGTCTGCCGATATAATTCTTCCTATAAAACTCCAACTCCTTTAGAAATTTCTTATTCTTGCAGAGTTTCAGGTAGGTCTCTTCTAGTTCGATCAGGGCTTCCGTCAGGATCTCGGGAGCGTATCTTCCCCCGAAGTCCCCAAAATACCCTTCTTTTTCAGTGAAGCTGCGCTCTTTAGCCATACAGGCTCCTTTTATAGAAGCGTACTCTTTAGAGTAGCTCTTGGTATAATTCCTGACGAAGGTTTTCCACTCTGGTGTGCAGATCGTCGAAACCCGAAAAGGTAAATGATTCGTCCTTATCGTGTTTGCGATCGTAAATAGAGATCTCTCCCGATTCGAAGAATTTCTTTCCTACGGTGATCCGGATCGGAAAACCTACCAGCTCGGAATCCTTGAACTTGAACCCAGGCCCCAGATCTCTCTCATCCCAGAAGACCTCGAATCCCTCGTTCTTAAGATTTTCATAAAATTCTAATACTTTCGCTTCCTGCTCGGCGCCTTTTGCCAAGGTAACGAGTGATATCTCGAAAGGAGCAATGCTGATCGGCCAGTAAATTCCTTTGTCATCATTGCACTGCTCAATTACGGTCGCCATGGTACGGTTGACACCGATCCCGTAACAGCCCATGGTCAGGATCTTTGCCTTTCCTTGTTGGTCTAACACCTGGATCTGGAATGCCTTAGTGTATTTATCTCCCAACTTGAAGATATGACCAACCTCTATTCCCTTCTCCGCTTTCAAAGAAGTGCCACAAGTAGGACAAGGATCTCCCTCTCTAGCAAGTGCCACATCTGCGACCATATATTCCATCTTGATCTCGGATCCGGGAACATAGCCTTGGATATGAGCATCTTCCTTGCCGGCGCCCACCACATAGGCCTCTTCCTTCTTAATTGAGGAATCCAATAAAAGCTTAAAGCTGGAATTCACATCCGAGGGTCCGATAAAACCCGGAACGAGACCCTTGCTTTTCAGCTCAGGCTCGGGGATCATTTCCAGATCGGTCCATTTTAGATAAGACTTCAATTTATGTTCATTCAACTCAAGATCGCCGCGCAAGAAGACGATCAAGGATTCCTTTTCGTTCTTCACCGCAACCGCTTTGATCGTGTCTTGCGGACGAACTCCCAAAAGCTCCGAGACTTCTTGGATGGATTTCTTGTTCGGAGTGGGAACTTCCTTCTTCTCCTTTGGACCCTGAGCAGAATAGCTCGGATCTAGAACGAAAGGAGTCTTTTCACTATTGGAATTATAACCGCAGTTCCCACAGAGAAGAAGTGTCTCTTCTCCAATCGAAGAAACCACCATGAACTCCTCGGAAGCGGAGCCGCCCATACTGCCTGAATCCGCTTGGACCGGGATCGTCTTTAGACCACAGCGTTGAAAGATCTTTCGATAAGCGCTTCGCATCTCCTGATACGTAGCATCCAAAGAGGCTTCGTCCAAATGGAAAGAATATGCATCTTTCATAATAAACTCTCTGGAGCGGATCACACCGAACCTGGGACGGATCTCATCCCGGAACTTGGTATGGATCTGGTAGACATTGATCGGAAGATCCTTATAGGATTTCAGAAGAGGTTTTACTAAATAAGAAAAAGATTCCTCGTGAGTTGGACCGAGAGCATACCACTGGTCGTGACGATCCTTGACCCGGAACATCTCCGCTCCCATTACATTCCATCTGCCGGAAGTTTCCCAAAACTCGGAAGGAGTCAAGATCGGAAGCTGGAATTCTAAAGCGCCAGTCGAGTCCATTTCCTCACGGACAATATTCTCTATCTTCTTCAGGACCCGAAGCCCTAAGGGCAGATAGAAATAAAAACCGGATCCGGATTTACGGATCAAACCGGCACGTATCATCAATCGATGGGACGCAACCACTGCGTCCGCGGGATTTTCTTTTTCCGTAGGAACTAGATATTTAGATGCTCTCATGACTCTCGATTATCGTAAGAAATCGTAATAAGTCACGTAAAGGGCTAAGGAAAGAAGGAACACGAATCCGAACATGAGGATCTGCTCCTGCACTGCCCTAGGCAACGGCCTACCGGCGATCGCCTCATACGTGAAGAAAACGATATGTCCACCGTCGGCTACCGGAATCGGAAGTAAATTCATAAACATTAATGCGATCGAAATATATGCTATGAATTGGAAATAAGAATGAACGCCTTCCTTCAAGAAATGAGAAGAAGCCTTCGCGAGTCCTACCGGGCCGGACATGCTATCCTTCACACTTAGAAGACCTGAGAAAATGGAAGCGAGTCCTCTGAACTGTTGCATGATAAGAGTTCCCACATCCTTTCCGGACTGTAAAAATGCCTCACCTAAGGAAAGCTTACGATCCATACTCTCTTCGTTCACATGCATTTGAGCGATGAATCCGAGTAAGCCTATTTTTCTATAGCCGATGGTCGCATCCCAATTCTGCCCCTGGACTTCCAGATGGACTTCTTGGCCGATCTTTGCCTCGATGGACTTTTTAAATTCGTCCACGTCCGCAAATGATTTTCCATCCATCTTCAAACCCATAAGCTTGAGCTTGATCTCCGGGTCATGGCTCTGCAGACTCCAAGTACGGATCGGAATGTTCGGATACTTTCTGTCCCTTAGGTTCTTCAACTCTACTACAAAGGCGGGAAGAACCGTCATCTCTGCTTCTGCCTTTTCTCTGGTCCAAGGATTCAAGAGAGGATAGGTCTTTCTCTCCAGAAGAAGTTTCACTTTCTGGTCCTGGAATTTACCTAGAGTGCTCTGCAATTCGGGAACGGAATGGATCTCTATTCCGTTCACCGCGAGAATTCGGTCTCCGTCGTTCAGATAATCCAAGGCTCGGGACTGTTGCGCTTCTCTCTTGATTTCGGCCTCTTTTAGCGCGAGTTCCCTCGGGCTCAGCTTGCCTTCTACAGCGAGTTGGTTGATCCTCTTGCGATTATAATCCGCGGCTTCTCCGTTCGGATCCAAGGCCGAGATCTTAGAGCGGAACCAATGAGAGAGCCTAGTCCCCATGGTGAAGCTTGTCTCCACCCATCTTTCACCTGCGAAATCTATATCCAAGGCAGGATCGGAGACATGAAGATCGAATTCCTTTCCCTCCCTTTCGATTCTCAAGTCGGCCTCTCTTCCTTGGGAAAGTCCTAGCTCGGAAAGTAGTTCGTATTTGGTTTCTGTCTTGGTCCCGTTTACGGAGAGGATCTTATCACCGCTTCTAAGTCCAGCCTTGTATGCAGGAGAGAATTCGTTGTATGCAGGCTCTAAGTAGATCTTGGTTCCCTTAGGAGAAAATCCTAAAGAGTACAATCCGAATATTATAATAAAGCCAAGTATTAGATTGAAGAGAGGACCTCCGATCACCGGGATCATTCTCTTCAAAGGAGGAGTAGAGAGGAATTCCCCTTTTTCTCCCTTAAGCTCGTTGCCGTACTCGTCGCCTTTAAAAAGAACATAGCCTCCTAAAGGGATTCCAGTCACTTGAAATGTAGTCTCTCCGATCTTCTTCTTCCAGATCCCTTTTCCATAACCGATGGAGAAGACGCGGGCTTTTACCCCGACGAGCCAACCCATGACCAAGTGACCCAGTTCATGGATGAAAATACAAAGAGCCAACATGAAAACGATACCGAACGCTTCCGCTAACATAAATGCACAACCTTATCTTTTGAGAAACTTAGAGCCGCTTCTCTCGCTTTTCGATCCGCTTCTTCGTAGCCCTCCAGATCCTTAGGAACAGAGCTAGGGATCTTATCCAAAGCGGTTCGGATCACGGAAGGGATCTCGGTAAACGATATCTTACCTTTCAAGAATAATTCCACTGCGACCTCGTTTGCCGCATTAAAGATAGAAGGAGCCGTGCCCCCTGTCCTTCCCGCCTCATAGGCTAAGGAAAGTCCCGGATATCTTTCTAGTTCCGGCTCCAAGAATTCCAGATTGCCCCATGAAGTAGAAGGATGAGGCCTAAGGGTCTTTGGAACAATTTTAGGATAATATAATGAATGCGCCACAGGAAAGATCATGTCCGGATAAGAAGCGTACACGAAACTCGCTCCATCCTTTGTCTCCACGATCCCGTGAGCCACGCTCTGAGGATGAATGACCACTCCTATCTTATCGTAAGAAAATCCGAATAGGAAATGAGCCTCAATTACTTCCAGACCCTTATTGATCATCCCCGCAGAATCCACAGTGATCTTTGGACCCATATTCCAGGTAGGATGTTTCAACGCCTGCTCGATCGTCACCTTGGGCAGATCGGAAATGGGAAGCTTACGGAAGGGCCCGCCAGACGCGGTAAGAACGATCCTATCCAAGGATTCCTTCTTGGTATTTTCCAAAAGTTGGAATAAAGCGTTATGCTCCGAGTCGACTGGGACCAAATAAGAATTCGATTTTTCTAATAGAGTTTGGATATAAGGCCCGCAGCTGACAAGGGTTTCCTTGTTGGCAATGCCTATCTTCTTTCCCGCTCGAATGGCGGCGATAGTCGGGCGGATCCCACTTGCACCTACTACAGCTGTGACAACAGTTTCCGTTTCCGGATCCGCTACGATCTCGGAAAGCGCATCGGTTCCGTAGAAGACTTCTGTGTTCCCGATCTTATTTCCAAGAACCGAAGGGTCCACTGAATCGGAACTCACGCAAAGATAAGCCGGTTGGAATTCCTGAGCGATCTGTTTCGCTTTTTCCAGATTAGAATGAACACTGAAAGATCTAAGTCGGAATTCTTCCGGAAAAAGACGGAGTATTTTAAGAGTGGACTCTCCGACCGATCCGGAGGCACCTAAAATGCAGACGCCTCGTTTCATACTCTACGTTAGACTGGAAATCCCAGCGCTGCCTTGATCTGAAGATAAAAATATAGGATGGGAACGGTGAGAAGAAGCGCATCTGCCCTATCCAAGACGCCTCCATGACCAGGGATCAAATTCCCCGAATCCTTGACCTTCGCATCTCTCTTCATGGCAGATTCCAATAAGTCTCCGATCACTCCCACAATAGAAAGGATCAGGGTAACTAAGAATACTTCGGCGCCGCCTACAAGCGGTCTAACTCCAGTGCTTCTCTCCCATAGATAATTCAGGAGAAAAACGGAAAGAATGGCCACTATGATCCCGGAAACGTATCCTTCCCAGGTTTTCTTAGGAGAGATCGCAAGACCGGCAGGATTTCTCCCGAACCAACGTCCTCCGAAATATCCTCCCACATCGGTCAAAAAGGTCGCAACAGAAACCAGGAATACATAGTAAATTCCCTCGTTCATTCCCAAGAGTAAAAGCAAATGTCCTAAAGGCAAGGATGCGTATACGACTCCAAGCACTGTGGAGCTAACGGAGAAGATTGCTCCGTCCAAAGGTCTTCTGAGGATCTGTAGCACAAAACTCGCGATAAAAAGAAGAACGAACGCAAACGTTACCGCATCGAAAGGAGGGACAAATACTCTTAAGTATTGTTGGAATAGAAGAGGTTGTTCGAATTTATTCTGAGAGGCTACGAATCTAAAATAATAAAGCAATAATATGATCAGAAAGAAGAATATCCCGGTCCCTTTGAAGGGTTTTCCATCCTGTCCTCTGTCTGCTAGTCTATAAAACTCGGTCAGACCGATCACTCCGGCGATCGCGAGCAGGATCAATGTCTGGAGATAATAAAAATCCCGATAAAAGATCATGAACAGGTAGCCTGCGACTAGCACGGCTGCGGAAAGGATTCTCTTTGTTGTTTCACCCATTCTCTAAACCTCCGAATTTTCGGGTTCTTCTTCCATACCAATCCAGAGCTTCTTTTAGATCCTTTTCACCGAAGTCCGGCCAAAGTGTATCCGTAAAGAAAAGCTCCGCATAAGCGGACTGCCATAGAAGGAAATTGGATAATCTCCTTTCCCCTGCGGTTCTGATCAATAAATCTACCGGTGGAAGGGGGTACGTATACAAATATTTTTCTAGTTCTTTGGTGGAGATCGGTTTTTGAATGGGGATCTTTTTCTTCCTTCTTTCTTCGCTCAATTTGGAGAAGGCGTTCAATAGTTCTTCTTGAGAACCGTAGTTTACGCAGAAATTCACTGTCAGTTTTCGATTCTTTTGAGTGATCTCGATCGCAGAATCTATCTTGGACAGGACCTTGGAGCTAAGCCTCTTTCTAGAACCGGAATGTAATATCCGAACACCTTTTTTAGAGATCCCCTCCAATCTAGAATCGATGAATTCCACTAGAAGATTAAAAATAGAACGGATCTCCGTAACTGGACGTTTCCAGTTCTCAGTGGAGAATGCATACAAGGAGATTGCTTCCAGACCCAATTCCAAACTGATCTCCATGAGTCGATCGATGGAATCCGCTCCGGCCCTATGACCTTCGGATCTGGATAAGCCTTTGGATGTCGCCCATCTTCCGTTCCCGTCCATAATGACGGCGATATGACGGGGCAATTTTTGTTTGGAAGAGATCACCTTAGACCGTAGTGATTTCTTTCTCTTTTTCGGCGGTTACTGCGGAGATTTTATCGATATAAGAATCAGTGATCTTCTGCACTTGGTCCTGGAGAGTTTTGAGTTCGTCCTGAGAGATCCCTTCGGAATGTTTCTTTAGATCTTCCAATGCATCTCTGCGAATATTACGGACTGCAACCTTCTTCTCTTCGGATTTGGACTTAACCACTTTTGCGAGTTCTTTTCGTCTCTCTCCGGTAAGCTCAGGGATCACGATCCGGATCACAACCCCGTCATTCGTAGGTTGAAGTCCCAAACCGGAAGCTTGGATTGCCCTTTCTATATCCTTCATGATCCCCTTATCATAAGGAGAAACCACTAGAAGTCTAGGTTCAGGCACGGATATATTTCCCAATTGGTTGATGGGTGTAGGAGTTCCGTAGTAGTCTACTCTTAGGTCTTCGATAAGAGCGGGGTTTGCTCTTCCCGTCCGGACGCTCGCGAAATCTTTTCGAAGAAGTTCCACGGTCTTGTCCATCTTGGCTTTCATCGCGTTTATTACTTCTTCATTCGCCATCGATCCGTATATCCTCCGAGTTCGAGATCAGGGTGCCGATTTTCTTATTCCCGACGACCAAATCTTTTAAATTGCCCCGCTTAAAAATGTCAAATACGATTATCGACATATTGTTTTCCATGCAGAGGCTGAGTGCGGTGGAATCCATGACCTTAAGTCTACGTTTGATGGACTCCATGAAGGAAATATGAGTATAACGTTTTGCGTTTGGTTCTTTCTTTGGATCGGCGTCGTAAACCCCGTCCACCTTTGTGGCCTTTAGAATGACCTCGCAGCCGACTTCTACCGCTCTAAGGCTTGCCGCGGTATCCGTAGTAAAATAGGGATTTCCGATCCCACCCGCAAAGATCACGATCCGTTTCTTTTCCAAGTGACGGACTGCTCTACGGCGAATATAACTTTCAGCAATCGAATGAATATCGATCGCAGATTGGACCCTGGTGTAGAGTCCCTTCTTCTCACAAGCGTCTTGGAGAGCCAAAGCGTTTTGGATAGTGGCAAGCATTCCCATATAATCCGCAGTCGCTTGGTCCATTCCCACCTTAGCAAGATTGGCTCCGCGGATCAGGTTTCCCCCGCCTACGACGAGAGCGATCTCCACGCCAAGAGAATGAACTTCTTTGATTTCTTCGGCGAGAGAATGGGCCTTATTACTATCGATCCCAAACTCGCCCTCTCCGGCAAGAGCCTCGCCGGAGAGTTTAATTAAGATACGCTTGTACTTAGAAGTTTCCTGAGACAAGGTTTACGCGCCGCCTACCTGGAAACGAGCAAAACGAGCTACAGTGATATTTTCACCGAATTTCGAAATTGCCTCTTTCACCAGATCGTCAACCGTCTTGGTATTGTCCTTGATGAAGGCTTGGTTCAAAAGGCATACTTCAGAGTAATACTTTTTGATCTTTCCAGGGATGATCTTTTCGATCTGCTCCGGTTTTTTACCTTCTTCTTTCAATTGAGCTTCGAGAACCTTGGTTTCGCGCTCGATATCTTCTGCAGGAACTTGATCTTCACTCACGTAAAGCGGAGACATTGCAGCGATCTGCAAGCAGATCTCTTTTCCTAAAGCTTCGAAAGCCTCGTTACGCGATACGAAATCGGTCTCGGAGTTGAGTTCAACCAAAACTCCGATCTTTCCGTCTCCATGGATATAGGAAACGGCTCTTCCTTCTTTAGTCACGCGGCCAGCTTTCTTAGCGGCCTTAGCGATCCCTTTTTCACGCAACCAGTCGGCAGACTTATCTAGATCGTTATTATTCTCTACTAGAGCTTTCTTACAATCCATCAAACCCGCACCGGTGCGGTCTCTTAATTCCTTAATAAGGTCCGTAGTAGATGCTGACATGATACTTCTCCTTATTCTCCCTTATCGATCTCAATAGTAGAAGCAGGAGCTGCTTCAGCTGCAGGAGCCGCTTCTTCTTTCTTAGCAGCACCGACTGGATCCTCGTCCATGATGAACTTACCGCTTTCGTCGTATTCACCTTGGTATTCCAGAGCAAGAGCTTCCGAATCCAGGTCTTCGCTGAAGCGAGGCTGCTCTACTACTCCACCTGTTCCTTCGATCACCGCGTTAGACATGGTTTCGAGGAAGAGAGAGATAGCGCGGATCGCGTCGTCGTTACCTGGGATTGGATAATCGATCAATTCAGGATCGCAGTTCGTATCAACTACTGCAAAGATCTTGAGGCCAAGTTTACGAGCTTCTTTTACAGCGATCTCTTCTTTCTTAGGATCGATCACGAAAAGGATCTCAGGAAGGCTGTTCATATCCTTGATCCCGCCTAAGGTCTTGCGGAGTTTATCCAACTCTCTGCGAAGAGAAAGAACTTCTTTCTTGGTTTTTACTTCTTTTTCGAAAGTATTATCGGTCTCCATTCCCTCTAGTTTTTTCAAACGAGCGATGGATTTTTTCACCGTGTTCCAGTTCGTTAAGAGTCCGCCTGGCCAGCGGTTATTAATAAAGAACATATTGCAACGAAGAGCTTCTCTTTCGATCGCACCTCTGGCTTGCTTCTTGGTTCCTACGAAGAGTACTTTTTTACCTTCGCCGGTGATCTTCTTCAACGCGTCATACGCTTCTTTAGCTTTCTGAACGGTTTTTTGAAGGTCGATGATATGGATCCCGTTTCTCGCCGTAAAGACGTACGGAGCCATTTTCGGATTCCATTTTCTTGTCTGGTGACCGAAGTGAACTCCGGTTTCCAGAAGATTCTTCATGGAAATTACTGACATGAGTTGTTTACCCCTTTTTTAGTACGAAGAACAATGTCGCCACAAGTCCGATAAGACTCGCAGGGGTAACTTGTGCTTCGACTTTAATTACGTAAAGTTCCAGCCGAACCGGTTCTTGTAAGAGGTAGACGGAGAGGAAATTGACCCCAAAAATGCGGTCGATAATGACGCCGACTACGGCTCCGGCCAAGGCTCCCAGAAAGATAGCTAATGCGATTTTTCCCGCTTTTCCACCGTTCATAGGTCGTTTCGGGCTGGCAGATACCAATTTTCCAGTTTGGACCGAGGGGTCAATCCTTATTAGGCAGGATCATCTCGCAGTTCCCTTGGAAGATGACTCCGTCAGCGATCTGTAACTTAGCAGTCTTGATGTTTCCGTTTACCTTACCGCTTGGAAGCATTTCCAGGCGCTGGGTAGCGATCACATTCCCGGTGATCTCACCGCCTACGATCACAGTTCCGGCCTTGATATTGGCACGGACCCGAGCCCCCTCGCTCACTAATAGGAATCCTTCGGATTCTATCTCTCCTTCGAATTCTCCGGAGATCTCCAAGGGTTTTCTGAAATTCAGGATCCCTGAGAAAGAGGTCTCTCTCCCTAGGATCGTCGAAATGGTTCCGTATTCCGTAATGGTGCGTTGTTGTTTCGGGGCGGTTGTTGCTTTTTTTGACATGATATGCGGGTTATTTTGTTTTCATCTCGAATACGCCATCCCAGTCTTCGGGAGGAGGATTCGCGATAAACGCTTCGCAGCGTCCTATATATTTTTTAGAAGGTCCGTCGTTCGGAGTGATCTCCACTGCCTTCTTGAATAATTCCCAAGCCTCTTTGAACTTTCTGTTCTTATACAGCTGCAGGCCTTCGTTGTAAAACTTCAGAGTTTCCTTAAAAGATTCGGTAACCATGGTCACTCCTTATAGAGAACAACTATTGCGGTCGAATAATTCTCCGCGTGACTGATAGAAACGGAAACTCCGCTATAGCCTTTCTCGAGGAACAATTCTTTGGATTTTCCGTGAAGTACCAATTCTTTTTTTCCGAAATCCTTTCCGAAAAGTTCGATTTCCCTCATGTCCAGGATCACATGATCTCCCGCTTCTATGGCCTTAATAAAGGCTTCTTTCACGCAAAATCTGCCACTGAGATGAGGAACTGGATCCTTTCTTCCGGAACAGTATGCGATCTCTGTCTCGGAATATACCCTCTTCAAAAATCTTTCCCCATGCTTGTCTAAAAGATCTTTGATCCTGGAATTTTCTACGATATCATTCCCTACACTGATCTTCATTCTTCCTCTGGTTCCGGTAGCGGCTCTTCGGAATTTGGATCACTGCTTCCGTCGCTTCCATCCTCGGTGCCATCTCCTGTTTGGTTCAGATCCGGGCGGATCCTATAAAAGATGGAGATTCGGTCCGGGAATATCCCCTGGATCTCGACGGACTTTAAGGTTTTGAGATCTTTTTCTAATCGAACCTTTGTCATGACCGGTTTATTATCCGGAAGAATTTTCTTTGTCTTAGGGTCGTACTTATTAGCGCAAACCACTCTCGCGGAAAGACCCTTGATGATCTGTATGCTCCGTAGAGGAGTTTTAGATTTCAATTTTACGGAAACTTCCTGCTCGGAAAACTCGGCTTCGAGATTTTTATCCAAGTTATCGCATCTGACTGGAACCCCTAAGACAATGCTTTCTCCCGGAGTGGAAGAGTCTGCGACTATATTCACAGTTACGGAAACTTCTTTGATATTATCCCTATACCTTAATCCGGCAGGAAGATCGGGAACCTTAAATTTCTGAGTAAATGTTTTCGTTTTATCCGCCAGAGAAATCTGAGGAAGATAGTTCATTCTTCCCAATTTATCAAATTCCGAATGATTTCCAACGACAACCAGACTTGCAGGCGAAACGAAATGAGAGGATTTTATATAATCCTTCGGGGGATCTCCATGGAACTTTGGCTCCAATACCAAAACCCGGCTCACATTGGACTCTACAATGATCTTGACCTTTTCTTTTAAGCGAGTGACCCTGAGCCCGGCAGGTATCCCACCAATGCGGGTAATACTTACCATATTTTCCCCAGGATGGAGTTCGGCAGGATTCACGTACGCCTTTAAGGAAGGAGTATAGAAGTTCACATAGTCCCTTACCCCTTCTACCTTTACGGGAAAGGTAGTATCGGAGCCCTTAGCTACACTCATTCCTCCGGTAAGTTTGGGGTATTCGATCTTGATATTGGTCTCCCTCACAAGAATTTTAGAATTTTGTAAATTAATATAGAATAATGTAGCAAGAAGAACGGATCCCAGCTTTGCCTGCCAGTTATTCAGGAGAAGCTTAAACATTCGGCTCCTCCTTTTCCTCTAATTCTGATTTTTTCTCCGAGGAAGGACCCGCCTTCTTCTCCTGAAGTATCGTATTCAATAGGTTCTTGAGCTCGATCGGTTTGACCGGATGGATCATTTCTCCGTCGTGACACACAGAGATCTCTCCGGTCTCTTCGGAAGTGACCACTATGACCGCGTCGGATTCTTCGGCGATCCCGAGTGCAGCTCGGTGTCTTGCACCCATTCTGGCATCATCCAGGTTCGTAGCCATCGGCAAGAAGGCACCGGCACAAGCGATCCTGTTCTGTTCGATGATAACGGCACCGTCATGCAATGCGGTATTCTTCTTGAAGATGGTAAGAAGAAGGCTCGTAGAAAGGATCGCATCCAACTGCACTGCCTGCTCCGCAATATCCTTGAGACTATGCTCTCGAACGATCGCAATGAGTGAACCCGTCTTATTGCGGGCCATGATCTTGGCCGCCTCTACGATCTCGTCCAGATCCGTTGCAGTCTTCAGCAAGAAAGGTCGGAATAGCCGGAGTCTCGCCATGTCTCCCGTGATCTTACGAAGTTCCGGTTGCAATAGAACGATGATGGCGAACACGAGAGCTGGACGGATATTATCTATGATCCAGTCCAATAACTCGAATTCCAGATACTGCGCAAAGATCCCCAAGACCCAGATCAGTCCTATACCTAAAAGAAGCTGAACTCCTCTGGTTCTTCGGATCGTAGAATAAAATTGATAGATAAGAAAGCTTACGATAAGAATATCCAGGATCACATTGATCCCGAACTTATCGCTTTGGAACAGGGTAATATTCTTAAAAAAACCCATAGAAGTTCCTATAACCCTAGAACGGAGAGCATATCATAGAGTCCTTTTTCTCTTCCGACCAAGAACTCTGCGGCTTTTACGGAACCGACTGCGAATGTCTTTCTGTCCTGCGCCTTATGAGTGATCTCCACTCTTTCTTCCGGAGTGAAGAAATACACTGTATGATCCCCGATCACTTCTCCCGCTCGGAACGTATGAATTGCGATCTCTTTCGGATCCCTTTCGGATAGGAGCCCCTGTCTTCCGTGTACAATATTGGACTCAGTACGGCCCAAGGTTTCCAAAAGAATGTTTTTTAACTTCTCCGCAGTTCCGGAAGGAGCATCTTTCTTATGACGATGATGGATATCCAGTATCTCAATATCCGCCAGATCCCCCATTACCTTTGCCGCGATCTCCGTCAGCTTGAACAGAAGATTCACTCCGATAGACATATTCGGGGAATATACGATAGGAATAGACTTAGAAGTTTCTCTCAATAGATCTTTATGAGTCTCGTCAAGACCGGTAGTTCCCACGACGACCGGCTTCTTAGAAGCTTTACAATATTCTAATACTTCCGGAAGAGCTTCCCGAATGGAGAAGTCGATTACAGTGTCCGCGTCCGAGATCGCTTTTGTAAGATCGTCTGAGAATAAGATCTCATTTTGCTTGAGCCCGGAATGCAAACCGGAATCCAAACCTAAATACACGGAGCCCTTGCTGACAACACTCGCGGAGAGTTCAGAAAGTTTAGATTGGGAAAGCACTTGGATGATTGCCTTCCCCATTCTTCCGGAGGCTCCTATGACTGCTACGCGATTCTTACGGGACAAAACGACTTCCTTATTTATAACCTTTTGCGACTAGATCGGATACGGTTTTTTTCAACTTATCCGCTCCGGCTCCCGGGGTCAGAGTAGTCATAGGCAAACGGATCTCCGCAGAAGAGTATCCGTTCCAATGCATGACTGCCTTGATCGGGATCGGATTCGTTTCCAAGAATGCAAGAGAGAAGAAGTCCAGAAAATCATAATGGATCTTTTGTGCCGTAGCCAGATCTCCCTTCTGAAAAGATTCCACAAGTTTCACCAAACTTTCCGGAAAGATATTGGAGATCACGGAAACAACTCCCTTCCCTCCCACAGAAAGTAGTGGAAGCGTCAAATTATCGTCTCCGGAAAGAACAGTCATCTTGTCTCCCACCAAGGAGATCAACTTTGCCATCTGGCCCAGATCTCCAGTAGCTTCTTTCATGGAACGGATCTTAGGATGTTCGGAAAGACGTAACACAGTCTCCGGCAATAGATTCACGGAGGTCCTTCCGGGAATATTGTACAGCATCACCGGCACGGAAGAATGATCCGCGACTTCCTTAAAATGAAGATAAAGACCTTCTTGCGTAGGCTTGTTATAGTACGGATTGACCTGTAAGATCCCGTCCACTCCATCCTTGCAAGCAGCCTCCGTCAGTTCGACAGCTTCACGAGTGGAATTCGAACCGGTTCCCGCCACGACCAAGATACGCTTCTTTACATGTTTCACGGTTTCGCGGATCAGTTCCGCGTGTTCTTCGTGGGAAAGAGTGGGAGATTCGCCGGTTGTACCGCAAGGCACCACTCCGCTTACCCTTGCCTGGATCTGCTTGTCCAAAAGGGAAAAATAAGAATCGTAATCGATTTTTCCGTTCCGGAAGGGGGTAATAATGGCCGTAAAAACGCCTTGAAACATAATATGTAAATTCCTGATCCCTGGGCGATTTGGCAACCTCTTTCTCTCAGGATTCCGGTTGGAACAGAAGTGGAATGAGTTGATTCTTGTAAATTGCCACCTGGCAGATTAAAGACAAGAAGACGAATCCCGGAAGCTTTGGCCTTACATTGAAAATCTTCGTTTGGAATTCCAGATCCCTTTTTATCGGAAGATTGGAACATCTCTCCTTTCATTCGGAACGTTCCGCCTATCTGATCTGCAGCTTAAGCTCGGAAAATTTCCGGATTGCGGAGGAGCCGGAAGGAGACTGGAAGATCTGTAGATCCGTTTTGGTTCCCCAAGGACTCCAGGTCCAGATCGATGCAAAGAACGATCTCATCTCCGCTATGAGCATAGAGACCCAAGACGTTCATAAGTTCCTACCTGATCCGAAAGCGGCAAGAATACAGATCGAACCTGTGCTCTTAGAGAATGCTTTTAGAAATATCTCGATACTTCTGCAAGAAACAGACTCCGACACCGACAAGCAGAAGGAATTATTAGAAGAGTTGGACCGACTGATCCCGGCAAATTTCACTCCTAGAAAAATGGACCCAAGGATCTCCGCCGTTGTGGAGAAGGTTTCCGAAGATCTTTCGGAGAATATAAGCACGGAAGAACTCGCAATTCTTGCAGGACTTTCCGTGTCGAGATTAGAGCATTTATTTAAAGAAGCCTCCGGGATCTCTCTCAGTGAGTTCAGGACTTGGCAAAGAGTAAAGGCTGCCGCCCTTGCCATTGCAAACGGAGAGAATCTCACCGAGGCCGCGCAAAGCGCCGGCTTCTACGACTCGGCACACTTCTCCAATTCTTTTAAGAAGACATACGGATTTCCGCCTTCTCTCTTCTTGAATCCTAAAACTAAATTCCATTTCTTCTAAACGTTCTCTATATTCAATAAATATGATATTGAGAGAAGTATCCGGCAAAGAAGGCGCCTAACCCGAAGCTCACTCCGGATAAGAGATAGAAGAATGGAACGGCAAATCCGAGACTCCCCACTATTCCTAGGGCCAAAGAGATCGTAAAAAGAAGGAACGGAAGCTTAGAGATCTGTTTCCTTTTCCAAGCGGCCCCTGTCATCAGAATAAAACCGATCAATAGGATCCCTGCAGAAATAAAATACGGATCGGTTTCGTAACGGATCCAAAGCCTGCTTACAAGCAATGCGGTAGAGAAGACAGCGAACGAAAATCCCAAGAAACCTAAACTGATCCACCTTGGCCGTACCTTGGAATAAAAACCGATGATGCCAAAGAACAGACAGACATCTATGATCCCGTAAAATTCCCTCTGGCTTAAAAATCCCCAATCCGATCGGAACGAGGAAATGATCCGTAAGACTCCTCCGAACATAAGCATAGATCCGAACCAGGAAAGAAGTCCTCTTTGCAAACGATCTAACATAGATGATTCCTTTAGGCCTTCAGCAACTGACAGGCTCTTTCTGACGCTAAGAAATAGACCGGATCCGGATGGATCTCATTCTCCACCAAACAAGCTTCGGTCAATTTGATCGTATGCTCGTCCCCGTTCCGTACTGCCATATCGATCAAGGTCTCCCGATCCAGGATCTTCTTTTCCTTTGCTTGGAATGGGATCGGATCCCCAAAGCTTACATACAAAGAACAGGAAGATTGCCAGGCATACTCCAAGGTCTTTCTCTTGGTATCCTCCGCCAAAAAAGGAAGAAGATGACGAAATGCGACGAGACTTGTAACCCCGTGAGTGAAAACGATCGCACCCAACGTATCATGTGCATTCTCCAGGAATACATTCGCAAATACGGAAGTCATTTCGGAGATACTTGCTCCTATATCCCCACTCAGATCCACCATACTGATCACCGAGCTAAAATTAGGATCCTGATCGAGGTCTTCCAGAGCAGAGACGATGGTTCCATTATATTTTCTGAATTCTTTCGGAACGATCCGGACTTTTGAGATCGCAGCCCTAGGCCTGCCTATGAAAAGAGGGTTCGTTCTTTGATCCGGAAGCACCTGGTATGTACAAGCCCATCTTCCTAAGGCTTCTGCAAATTCACGGATCCTGATCTCGCTTTCCGAATGCGATAGACTACGAACTGCGTGGCCAACACGAATGATCCCATGGGTTGCATCTGCACAAAACCCGGGAGAAAGTCGATCTACCCAGACATTCAGGACCTCCTTCCACGAAGCATGTTCTAATTCCTTTTCAAAGAAGAGCACCCAATCGGTGTTACGCGCTGTCTTTCCGAGGGCCCCCTTCCAATTCTCATCGGTAATGACCTCTTGAGCGGGAGGCTTCTTCTCCATCCCCAGAATATAGTTTTGTATCCAAGGAATTACTTCTTCTTGTTTGCCCAAGGCACAGAGCGCTTCTGCTACCATTGTGGCATGGCTTGTAAGCCCGTTCTTGAGCTCCGTGGAATAGGGAAGCAATTCCCCTAAGGCTTCATCCAAAGAATTGTAAGAGGTTTCGATCATGGAAATACCGTATCATAGATCGCATTCTAACGATTGTAAGATCTTGCTACGATCGCCAAAAAGCAAAATAAATAAATGATCACTCGAGGGACAAAAAGTCATGCCAACTATATTATAAAAATATAATTAGATATCAAACCATAAGAAGACTTTGTAATACTAACATTGTTCAGTAAAGATTCTTTCAATGTAATATTACGAATGTTCAATAAAGAAAATTCACTTTTTCAATTGGATATTGACTGAATCTCACTCATTTCTAATCTTTGGCTCGAAGAGAAGAAAAAGATCTCCTTCAATAGAGAGTGGAGTAACATTTTAAAAAATGAACAATCGAAACTTTTGGAAAGTCCTGGGCGGGATTTTCTTAATTGTATCTGCATCGTCGCTGGCTGCACAAAGCCAAGCGCAAATGTTCGCAAGACCCGGAGTGATCGGCGACTCACTCAGCCAAGGCTTCTACGGAGCTACGGTAGAGGCAAAAACTCAAAACTGGGCCTACCCTGTTTTAGTTTCTAAGCAAGCTGGCTCTAACGTTTCCTATAACGTGTTAGCTGGACCGTACCTAAACTTCGAAGACGTATTGAACGGAAATTGCGGCGTATTCTGCATCGCATCCTCTGTGATAGGCGGGAACGGAGCTACAGTAAGTCTTCCGACTCATGCGGGGATCACCGGCGCGGATTATACTACTGTATTGCAAACTTCCGGTCAATGTTCCAATATCAACGCGACAACTTGGGCCAAAGAATGGTACTGGGCGACTTGGTACTGGTATACATATCGTTGGGTGCAAGTTCCTGATTGTGAAACTCCTGATAAATTCCACCAATTCGGTCTGAGAAACTCGGGAACCCAGTTGCAAGTCATGCAAGCAGTGAAGCCTACCTTCCTTTTCGGAACGGTTGCTGCAAACCACGTTCTTTGCACAGCTCTTAGCACTTCTACAGACTGTTTGGACCAAACTAGATTCTTGAATGATATCCGGTCCACCATGTCTAAACTAGCGGCGATCGGATCCATCAAGGGTGGAGTCCTATTCACCGTTCCAAACGTAACCGCAATCGCTTTCTTGGAAAACTATACGGATCCACAAGGAAGAGCGAATTATTCCGGACTTAAGGCATTCTTCCGTTCCTCCGTTTCTGATCCTTCTCAAGTATTGGATAAAACGGAAGTAGCGACCATTACGAATTTCTTAACTGGCGTGAACAATGAGGTTAAAGCGCAAGCAGTCGCAATGGGATTCGCATTGGCTGACTTGAAAGTCCTTTTCGACGATCTGAAAGAGAACGGAAGATTGATCAAGAGCCCATCCGGCTATAGCCCGGGATATGCAAAGGCAAACTGGCCTCTTCCTGGTCAACCTGGTATCTTTGGATTGGACGGAGTGCATCCAAACATGTACGGACATTCCGTATTCGCGAACGAATTGATCAAGGCAATCAACTCCAAATACGGATATTCGATCGCGCAAGTGAGCGAATATACCGCTTGGTATTACGATTCCTTGAACCGCAACCCGATCGACTTGAAAAAATTCCTAACGGATACTCTGTTCGGACAATTCATTTCCTGGGTTATCGGGATCTTCGTATAAGGATCTCGGATCTCATCCCAGCCCGAGTCGCAAGACTCGGGCACACGGAGAATTCTTCTCCTGAACTAATTCTATCAATGATCTAATGCAATTTATTCGTCGATACTGGCCTTGGCTATTATTAAGCCTCCTTGTTATATTATGTTTTTCTATTCTTCTTTGGCCGGAGAAGGATCGCAAATCCCCCAGCCTAGAGGAGGAAGCCTCCGAGGCAGTGGATCGCAAATACGGATCCAGCAATATGGAGTTTCCGGACGCACCCCATCCCTTCCAGGAAGATCCGGACCTAGAACAACACGCAAAACGTCTCTGGCCCTCTGCGTTTCAAGAAAGAAAGACCCAAGCGGAGCGAGAGAAGATCAAGGATGAATGGGCGGACTTTGCGGTAAGATACCCTCGCAATATTTATATCCCCCGGGAATTTCGTCCTCCTCTCAGCCAAGAAGATGAGAAGAAGGCAAGAGAGAGACTGGACAAGGTAACTTCTGCGGAGTCTAAATTCGCTCTCGCCAGAAATGCGGGAAAATATGCCCAACCAGGTTCTGCTCCGACCCGATCCGGAGATCCAAACGTTTCTCCCGAAGAACAAAAGGCCTACTTTGCATACAAGATCTCCGAGTTAGAATCCAGGATCCAATTAGTGCATTATGCCATCCAACAGGGAAAAATGGATCCTTCTCAACTGCCTCAGGCAAATAACGATATTTCCGCGTGGCAAAAAGAACTGCAACAGTTGCAACAGGCATCTTCTTCCGTTCCTTGAAATATTCACAATGAAACAAAACAAATATTCTATTTTTATGAAATACCTTTTCTCCTTTCTGGTCTTGCTGGAGATCGGATGCATGGGGCCTCCAAAACCGGATCTCTTACCTGAAATACAGGAAGAAGAACCGCCTAGTCTGGAAAAATTGGAATCCGATCTCAAAGGAGAAAATCCTAGATTAAGATCCTTGGCTCTCTTGGAACTTGCCAAGCGAAATGAGAGAAGGTTTATCCCCATTGCCAGAGAAATCCTTCGTTCCGGAAAAGAGCCTCTGACCAAGGCTCCCGCAGTCCTTGCCTTGGGGATCTGGAAGGATAGATCTTCGTTAGCAGAGATCCTAAAACTACTCCATCCCAAATCGGGAGTGGATATGGAAACCGTATTAGAATCCATTTCCAGAATGGAAGATCCAAGTGCGGGAAATCAAGTCGCCACTCTGCTCAGCGACGAGAGCTCTACCCTAAGACTCTTGGCGGTGGATACTTTGGTAAGGATCCATGCTAGACAATCCGGGGCGGCCATTCTAAACGCGGCAAAAGCGAACAAGGACTTTGAAAAAGCCAAGACCTTTGCTATGGCATTAGGAAAATTGAATATAAAGGAATCGGAAGAATATCTGATCGGGTTAGCTGGTTCGGCCGAACCCGGCCCAACCCTTGCTGCTTCTTATTTGGCCTTAGGAAATATCGGGAGCAAGAAAGCCGTGCCTCTTCTTGTAAAAGCTCTGCAAGGCGATTTCGATAAAGGAAGGGAAAATTCGACCCAGGCTCTTGTAGATATCAAGGATCCTCGTTCGATTCCCTTAGTCCTACCTATTTTAGAAAATCCGAATAGAGAGATCCGCTATAGAGCTGCGGATGTGCTAATAGGCGTGCATGACCCTTCTACTCCTGGGCGTTTGTTAGATATACTCGCAAAGGGCCCCGGAATCTCCAAGGGACCGGCGTCGCATGTATTAGGAAGGATCAAGTATCTTCCCGCAAGAGAGAAGATGGAGCAGGTCTTATTGGATCAAACAGTACCCGACAGAGAAATAGTCGCGCAAGCCTTAGGGTATCTAGGAGACAAGAAAAGTATTCCTGTGTTGGCTAAGGTCTTAAGAGAAGATACAAGTGAGGCGAAATATGGAGCGGTATGGGCCTTAGGAGCGATCGGTTCCGAAGAAGCATTGCCTTATATCGAAGAAGCTTGTGCCTCCAAAGACCAAAAGCTCGCAAAGATCGCCTCCGAAAGTTTAGGAATGGTAGCTTCTCCGAAATCCTTGGCTCTATTGGACAAGAAGACCGAAGATTTTCCGGATCTGGCTCCGATGACCTTGGCTGCGATCGCTTCTATCAAAGGATCCGAATCCACAAAGATCTTAGAAAAATATGCGGTAAGCAATAACTGGAATCTACATCAGGTCGCTGTCTCTCAGTTGGCAGGCAAGAAAGATCCGGAAAGTATCCCGACGCTCATTTCATTGTTAGAAGATGAGAAGGTCCAGAGAAATAGAAAGTTAGTCGTTTCTGCCTTGAGATCCATCACCGGATTGAAATATTCTTCGAAGAACGAATGGATCAACTGGTTTCGCTTGGAAACCAAGAAGAAGAACCATTCTTAGAATATATCGGCGAGCCTCAATACGCTAGGATGATTCGGATCGATCTGTTTGGCCTTTTGCACGAATTGCTTAGCGTCTTCGGATTTGTTTAAGTTTTTGTAAATATCCGCCAAGTTCACTAAATTGGGCAGCAGATTGGAATCCAATCGGTAGGTAATCTTTCCGAAGTGTTCCGCCTTTTGGAAATCCTTGTTAAGCTTATTCCCATAAGAAGCGTAATACTGAGATTCGATCCGTTTCGGATTTAGATCGGCTGCCTTTTCAAAATTCTTAGCGGCGAGCGCGTATTCTTTTCGTTTCAAATAGGATTTACCGAGCAAAAGAAAGAATTCTTCCTGGTCCGGGAAATGATTCGCATACTTCTCCAAGTATTCCGTAGCCGAATCGTAGGATTTTTCCTTAAATAGAGTTCCTGCTTTTTGTAAAACATCTTGGAGAGAAACACTCTCGATCTGAGGTTCCACCAAATACTCTAAGCGAAGCAGGGTAAAATCATCCGTGAGCTCCCCGAACTTCAATGTCTCATTGTAGATCTTCTCCAGATCTCCTTCGGCAAGTTCGACTGTTTTTAGGAATCTGGTCTCGTCCTCGTTTACGATCCTTCCCCGATCGTCGTTTCCGATCAATAGATCGTCCTTCCCGTCGGATCCTAGGATCAGAACATCATGCTTTCTTAATTGAAAGAACCTGACTTCGAAACCATTCTCGTTCCCGGGTATTCCTATCTTGCGCAAAGACATCTCGTTATCCAGGAAGCTGGCCTGTGCATCTCTATATAGAACGGGCCAAGGATGTTCCGCATTGATATAATGCAATCCTCCCGTCCTCTCGTTCAAAAGCCCTATCACTACGGAAATGTACATGGAACCGTCGAAAGACTCAAAGATACTTTGCAATTCCAAGAAGGATTCCTTGAGCCAAGACTCGGGAGATCTAGTATGCCCACCGTTCCGATTGGTACGACTGAGCAAGGATTGGAATACGGTTCCCATCACCAGGGCACCGCCCGCGCCTTGGATGGATTTTCCCATGGCATCTCCGTTTACGAATACGGAATGCTTTTCCCCTCGGATAGAAATATTCCCCGCGATACTGATATCTCCGCCTATTTCATATTGTTTGTTCTTGAACAGAATGGATTTCTTCTGTTTGGAGAAGAAGTCTATCTTCAGTTTAGAACTCTCATTTTGGTTCGTGAACAGAGGCTGTATCAATAGAGAAGTCAGAAAGTAATCCCCATCCTGCTGCGTTTTTAGCTTATTCACATGAGCCAAGGATTCATTCAGCTCCTGGGTCCTCTCCTCTACCTTATGCTCCAGGTGCTCATTCAACTCCTCTACCTGTTCGTTCAATCGCACGAATTTGTTCGCGAGTATGGTAGCAATACTGATCACAAAGAAGAAGAATGTATATCCGACCGTTCTAGGAAAAACGAAAATATTCCGGTTCGACAAAGAATCCAAGATCGTAGATAGTCCAACGACTGCAACTCCCGCCAAGATCAGGATCGCATCCTTGTCCTTTTTCAGGATGCGACCAATTAAATAATAGAAAACAAGTATAATATAGAGGGACCAACCGAACTGGACCCCGAAATTATTCAGTTTATTGTATAGGAGCACATCGTTCGAAACGAGATAGAAGATCACAAATATGCCATAGACCCCGTCCAAAAGATTCGCATAGATATTCCGAGGAAATTTGAAATAGGCACGAACGAAGTTCGCAAATACGGGGATCAGGGCAGTCAGAATAATATATTCCGTTTTCTTCATGTACAAGAAGGAGATCCCAAGATCGTATTTGATCTGATTTCTCAAAAACTGATACAAGACCAGGAAAATGGTAAAGAGCCCGAAATATAGATTTTCTGTGTCAGTCCTCCTTCTTACAAACAAGAACAGAAAATAAGAGGCCACAGTGAAATAGATCATCAAAAGAGCGATCTTAGTATATTCGGATCTATAATAATCCTGTTCGATCAGCTGAGTGTCCCCGATCTCCGTCCGGTCCTGCTCTATCCCGACCTCAGGATGGAAGTATTTCTTCACTTCTATAACGAGGATGTTCATTTCTCCTTTTCGGATAATAGAAGAAGGGAACTCGTAGATCCGGACCTTGTCGTATGCCTGGGGCTCGGTAGAATTCATGTCCCCCGTTTCTCCGATCAGCCTTCCATTTAGATATGTCTTGTCCTTGTCGGAAAGAGTTCCCAAACGCACGGAAAGTCCGGGCGCAGTCCAAGTCTCCGGAGCGATAAATTTCTTGATAATATATACTTTCTGCACCTCTTCCTTACTTGCTTGGTGCACTCCGGGAACATTGTATCGATCCGTGCGGATCCCGGTATCTTCCCCCCTTAAGAATGCTCGAGAATACTCTTGGGGATCTAGAGACTCTTCTGTGATCTCCCAAGAATGATCCGCATTCGAATCCAAACGAGTGATCGTATCGAAGGACGAAATTCTCTGGATCCCTTCGGCAGTTAGAATAGAAGGAAGAAGGAAGATAAAAAAGAAAACGCTCCGAAGTAGAGCGTTTTCAGGAAAGACCCTAAGTTTGTCTGGAATATAAGAAACTAGAACGTGTATTGCAAACTGAGATCCGAAAATAGTACCGAAACGGTGAAACATCACAAGCTTCCCTTTTATATGAAATGATTTTTCAGACTAACATGTTCGAAGCGATCGTATAAACAGTGTTAGGGATTTTCATTTCAACGGATGCTACGTTTGTTCTTTTCGAATTACGTTTATTACATTTTAATACTCGATTTTTCTAAAATTCATACAAGCAAAATTTCGGGAAGAAGGTTACAACTTCGTATCTAAAATCGGAATTATGGTTCTATCCCAACGGAAGGAATTATTTTGGAACTCCCACAAGTATCTCTATAAAGTCGTCAGAGGTAATCACATCCGCCTGTCTAGGAAAGATCTTCTCCGTTAAGATCTGATGCACTTGAGGGTCCCGATCCGAGCAAAGATCCTTGATCACTACATTCCTGTAGTCCGCATCGGACGCATAACGTAGAGTGGAGAGGACCACACCGCTCGTTGCAACTCCCATCATTACGATCGTATCGATCCCTCTCGCCCTTAGGATCATGTCAAGATCCGTACCAAGAAAGGCGCCTACTCTATGTTTGGTGACAACGATATCATCGGCCTGAGGAGAAACAGAAGGATGGATATCCAAAGCTTTCGGATCCTTTCCTAATCCTCCGTTCTTCTTGATCACGCCGAACATTATATTATTCGGGCTCACTTCCGGAAAACCGGGACGAAACCCTACAACGATATAGATGACCGGGACTCCCGTCTTTCTGGCCAAGCTTAGGATTTGCGCCGCCTTTCCGAGAAAGGCATCCGGGTTCTTTACATACCCACCGCCTACGATCGCATTCTGGTAGTCCATGATTAGGACAGCAGTTTTAGTGAGATCCAAAGAAGGTTTTCCTTCGGCTCTTAATGGATTTGTGGGAAAATGAATTAGACTAAAGGATAGAAAAAGAAGGAACAGAAATCGGATCATAGACAAAATCTACAATTTCTTTCGATTTAGTCACTTCTTTTAGAAACAGGTAAAGACAGAGAGATATATCTATAAGAAGAAGGATCGTTCTAATACAAAGACTTATAGAACGATCCTTTGCAGATCCTACTATTGACCGGACATAGAAAGAGCGATCAACACCAAAGCGATCAAAGGAGGAAGTCCTTGGATGATCGCAGCTCTCGCCATACTTGGCTTGGAGACTAGTAGCACCGTTCCTGCTCCGAATACAGAAAGACAAGAGAATGCCATGATTGCAGGTGCATAGCAAACATGGATCTCATAGAAGGCCGCACCATACAGAGCGCCTACTGCCAGAAACAAATTATAAAAGCCCTGGTTTAAGAATACTCCTTTCATAGCCTCCGCTAGTTTGCTATCGGACACTCCAAAGCGACGATAGATGGTAGGCTTCATCCATAGAATGCTCTCCATTATAAAGATCCAAACATGAAGCAAACCGACAATTGCGGCTAATATCCTGGCTGCTAAGATCATCCCTCTCTCCTTAACTCTATAAAATTAGGTTCGAGAAGTTTCTACCAAACGAGCATTCTCTTGTAAAGATTTATCTCTTCCGAAGGCCTTCGATAAAAATATTTCCTACTTGGAATTTGTTCCACTTTCTGTCACAGTAAAGAAAGAATTTCACTCAGAGAATAGAAGAGCAATGACCCAGAAGGTGGACCCTAGATCCCCAAATACATCTGATCATTTGTTAATCTTTATTCATCGAATGTTTGTAAATCATTCCCGAATGCTATATGGCCCGGAACCAAAATAAACGATCCAGATTGCCCCTCCCAAAAGAGAGATGTTTTTGATAAACATCGCTCTCTGTACATGCACCTGGACGGGATCGGAAATTCCCCAGAACTGGTGCATCATCAAGGTAACCGGGACCAAGAACAAAACGAGAAGAAGGGCCCCCAATTTCGCCTTGTAACCCAGGATCACACTCAAGCCTCCAACAAACGCAAGCACTCCGGAGAAGGGAACTAGAATGGCTGCAAAGGGAACTCCCAGGTCCGAAGCATGGGAAATCCTTTCCGAGGAAAAATGCCCAGGACCGGCCAAAACAAAAATCGCCGCAAATAAGATCCTTCCGACTAAAGGGAGAAACTCCATAAATAAACCTCTGTATCCAGTAAATTTCCCTTAGGATACTCCAAGACCCGAGCCTCTGTCATTATCATAGGATAATCAGTAAAATATTTTTCCATCAATAGTTAAGCAAATGCTTGACTATTTTTTAAAAACGGAATAACTAAAGCAAATGCTTAACTATTCATCTTCCTTAGATCGAATCTTTTACGCCCTTTCCGATCCTACTCGTAGAGGTATGATCGAGCAATTGAGTAAGAAGAAAGCCTCAGTGAGCGAGCTTGCAAGTCCATTGAATATGAGTATGGCAGCCGTAGTGCAGCATATTCAGATCTTGGAAGAGAGCGGACTGATCAAGACCCAAAAGGTAGGTAGGGTCCGCTCCTGCCAAGTGGAGCCTCGCTCCTTTAAGGCGATGGAAAGTTGGCTCTCCCAAAGAAGAAAGTTCTGGGAAAGAAATCTAGATCGGTTGGACGAGTATTTAGACCGGTTAGAGAAAGAGAGGAAATGATAAGATGGTAAAGACCAAGATCGCACATGAGTCCTTCCAAATTGAGAAGACGTACAATCATACTCCGGAGCTTGTTTTTTCAGCCTGGGCCAGCACCGAAGCCAAGTCGCATTGGTTTATAGGCCCCAGAGATTGGGTTCTTATCAAAAGAGAATTGGATTTTAAAGTGGGGGGAAGGGAGATCCTTCATGGGAACTTTGGAGGCACTCTAGAGACCCTATTCACTGCCCATTTCCATGATATCATTAAGAACGAAAGGATCGTATTCGATTACGATATGCACATGAACGGAAAGATCCTATCTAGCTCTATCGCAAGTATCGAGATCGAAGAGATCGGTCCTAAAAAAACTAGGCTTATCTTTACGGAGCAGGTCGCCTTCTTGGATGGAACTCCCGGAGAACAAGGGGTCCTCTCCAGAAAGAACGGCACCATGGAACATTTAGTAAAGATAGAGGCATTCTTAAACAAACAAGAAGAAGGAAAACTCTCATGAAAACAATTCGTTACTTCATTGGCATTGCGATCATTAGTTTGGTCGCATCTTGTGCAAGCGCACCTTTCACTCTACGAGAGAATGTACCTTCTTTTCATTCGGAGCCTAAGGAACAAGGCTATGCACCCATTAATGGGATCCAACTCTACTACGAAGTTCATGGAAAAGAGGAAGGGATCCCTCTCGTTCTTCTGAATGGAGGAGGCTCCACCATAGAAGTAAGCTACGGCAAGGTACTTCCCATTTTCGCCAAACATAGAAAAGTAATCGCTCTCGAAGAACAAGCACACGGAAGATCGGGAGATAGAAACAAACCGGTTCGATTCGATACTTCCGCAGAGGATGTGGTTTCCCTTCTCAAATATCTGAAAATAGAGAAAGTAGATATATTAGGTTTTAGTAATGGTGCAAGCGTCGGTTTAGAGGTTGCCATTCGCCATCCGAACCTTGTCCGCAAGTTGGTATTCGGATCCTCTATCACAAAAAGATCCGGGACCCCTCCCCAATTTTGGTCCATCTTCAAGAATCCTTCCTTTTCGGAGATGCCTCAACCCCTCAAGGATGCCTTCTTGAAAGTGAATCCGGACCCTCAGAAATTAAAGATCATGTTCGAGAAGGACGTGGACAGAATGGCGAATTTCAAGGACGTAAGCGATCAAAATGTCCGTTCCATAAAGGCTTCTACCTTAGTGATCCTCGGGGACCAAGACATAGTTAGGCCGGAACACGCGGCAGAATTGATCCGCCTGATCCCCAAAGCTAGACTGATCATCCTTCCGGGAGGACATGGGGAATATTTAGGAGAGAGCTTATCTTCTCCCAAGCCGAGCCGTTACCCGGAATTAAGCGCTGCCTTGATCGAGGACTTTTTAGATACTCCTTGATCTAGGGATAACGTGAAAAGGATCGAAACTTAAATGGAACCAGGGTTTGGAAAGAAATTCCAGACCCTGGTCCTCATCTCTAAAGGAATAAATTTCTTTCCTTCGGATCCGGACTAAAAATCGAATTTTTGGAAAGAAATTCGGGATCTCTTCGTCTAATTTCCTATGTTGAACAAGAAAGACCCGTCCTTAGAAAAACAAAATGAAACCGAAGAATCGGTTATAAAATCTGTTTCTACGGAAGGACGTTTAGTTCTTACAGATTCGGCATATCTGAATCCTTTCGAGAGGGACCAAGAATTCTGGGGAGAATTTACCGAGATCTCTTACTCGGATCTTCCGTAACAAAGCGATCTTTCGCGAACTTATTTACCACCGTCCAAAGAAGTACTTCTTCTCTAATCTTTTCAGTCCGGATCTCTTGCTTTTCCGTTAGACCTTCTTTCTTTGGATACTAAGATAGAAGAGACAAGGCAGATAGATCAAAGTAAATAACTCCAGCGTAAGCCCTCCAACGATCACAGTTGCCAAAGGTCTCTGCACATCCGAACCGATCCCGGACGCAGTTGCCGCAGGAATAAGACCCAGAAGAGCGAGTAACACGGTCATCAACCTGGGCCTAAACTGTAAGTAAGCCGCTTGCAATACCGACTTTTCAGGATCGTGATGATCTTTATCTTTCAAGAGATGGATCATTCTGGAAACGAATAAGACACCGGTCATAGTAGAGATCCCGAATAAGGATACGAAACCTACTCCTGCAGAAACGGAAAAATTCATTCCTCGAAGTAAAAGTGCGAGTATCCCACCCGTCATGGAGATCGGGATGCCGGACATGGCAAGGATCGCATATTTTCCGTTCTTAAAGATCAAAAACAAAAAGCAATAGATGAAGAATAAGGTAGCTGGGATGACGATCTGCAACCTCTTCCCGGCTCTGGATAAGTTCTCAAACTGACCGCCCCAACCGATCGTAACTCCTTCCGGAACTTGCAAGCTTGCTTCTACTTTATCTTTTGCCTCCTTTACAAATCCACCCTGGTCCCTTCCTCGGATGTTTGTTCGGATCGAGATCTGCCTCTTCCCATCCTGTCTCTGGATGATCGTTGGCCCATCCTTTAATTCTACGGAGGCCAATTCGGATAACGGGATCCTTCCTCCGGAAGGAGAAGCGACCAGAAGATTTTTCACTCGTTCAATGGAAGATCTAAAGTCGGTCGTGTATCGCACAAGGATATCGAAACGTTTATTTCCTTCATACAATTCACCTACGTCTGTTCCGCCTATCGCAGCCTCTATGGTATCCAAGATATCCTTTGCATTGATCCCGAATCGAGCCGATCTTTTTCTATCTATCTCTATGGTAAGCTGTGCCTGATCTCTTTCTTGCTCTATCCCGGATTCCGTGGCGCCAGGAATGGATTTCACGATCTCTAGGATCTTCTCCGCATAGCTTCTCAAAAGAGGTAGGTCCTCTCCGTTCACGAAGATGGCCAGATCGGATACGCTGCCCGTAACCGATTCGGTTACATTGTCTATAATAGGTTGAGAGAATAAGAAATGTACTCCGGGCAAATTTACAGAAAGGGAATCCTTGATGCGTTTCAAGAGTTCCGCCTTGGGTATCTTCTCCCTCCAAAGTTCATAATCCTTCAATCCAACGAGGATCTCCATTCGATTAGGTCCGTACGGGTCCGTTCCCTCGTCGTTCCTTCCCAACTGGATCAGCACCTCGGAGACTTGTTCGTTCTTTAATAATATTTCCTTTACGGTTCCCATATATTGTTCGCCGCTTTTCAAATGCATTCCAACCGGGAAAAAGCCTCTGATATTTATGGCCCCTTCGTCCAGCTCCGGCAGGAATTCCGTACCGATCTTATAATAACTAAATCCTAATATTAGAACGATCGCAAGAATGGAATAAGTGACCGTTTTCCGAGCAGAGCCGAGTCTGCTAGCGAGTAGATTCCCATAGAAATCGCGTAATTTAAGGAAGATAAAATTTTGGCTTTCTAACGGTTTGCCATCGTACTTCTCTAATTTAGTTCGATAGATAAATGTCATCAACACAGGAATGACAGTAAGTGTAAGCAGCAAGCTTCCAAAGATAGCGAAGGAAAGAGTGAACGCCATCGGAGAGAATAATCTTCCTTCTACCCTTTGGAAGGTAAAGATAGGCAGGTAGGCGAATATGATGATCCCGATCGAGAAAAAGATCTCTCTTCCCACTTCCAAGGAAGAATCATGAGTGATCTGCAAAAGTTCTGCGTATCCCATCTTTGTTTTTCTCTGGGCTCTGGCTTCGGAATATTTTCTAAAAATATTCTCCACCATGACCACGGCTCCATCCACGATGATCCCGAAATCTATGGCCCCCAAGGAGAGCAGGTTAGCAGGGATCCCGGTCAGCTTCATCATGGAAAACCCGAAAAGCAAGGATACCGGGATGGTAGAGGCAACTACCAAAGCGGAACGGACGCTTCCCAAAAAGAAGATCAACACAAGGGTTACAATGCTCACTCCTTCGAACAAAGTCCTATATACTGTTCGAACAGTGTACTGGACTAATTCCGTTCTGTCATATGTAACGGATATCTTGACTCCTTTTGGAAGACCCGTTTGGTTCAAGATCTTGATCCTTGCCTTCACCCTCTCTATCAACTCGGAAGGGTTCTCTCCCCTTCTCATCGCTACGATCCCCTGCACGCTGGAAGTCCCCGAGCGGATCTCTCCCGTAACAGGATGTCGGATAACGTATTCGAAGATCCCGTCAGGCCGCCTAGGATATTCCTCGACGGATGCAAGATTACTAATATAGATAGGAGTTCCTTTGACTGCGGTTACGACTATGTTCTGGATATCGTCCACATTCTGGATCGCTCCCAATCCTCGAACCACGAATCCCTGATCGCCTCTTGTTAGAATATTTCCTCCGGTATTCCGATTATTGGATCTCACAGCGTCCAAAATATCCGAAAGTGTGAGTCCATATCGATACAATCTCCCCGGATCGGTGATGATATGATACTGTTTCTGCAATCCTCCGAAGTTGATAATGTCTGCAACTCCAGGAACCTGTCTTAAGGCTGGGATCACGACCCAATCCTGCAATGTTCTCAGATCCATAGGAGTAAAGTCTTCCGTACCTTCCAGGGTATAACGGAAGATCTCCCCTACGGGTCCGGTCAAAGGGGCAAGTGAGACCTCCGCTTCGTCGGGAATGTCCACATCTCTCAATCTTTCCAGGACCAATTGTCTTGCTATGAAATCGCTAACGCCTTCTTCGAAGACAAGCTGTAGAACGCTTAATCCGAAAATAGTTTTCGATCTTCTAGTCAATACGTAGGGAACAGAATTCAATTCCCGCTCGAGGGGAAGGGTCACTCTTCGTTCCACTTCCAAGGCTGCCTTTCCAGGGAAAAGCGCGATCACACTTACCTGAGTATCTCCTACATCCGGATACGCCTCTTTCTTGATCTCGATCCAAGACCAAGCTCCGAAAGAAAGGATGGTGATCGCGAGTATAATACTAGGAGCTCTATGATGCAAAGAAAATGAGATCAGCTTCTCGATCATATTAGAACCCGAAACTCAATCCCTTTAGCAGCATGGCACCGTCTGTTACGATCTCTTCTCCGGAAGAAACACCGTCGGTAATGATCGTTTTCTCCTCTCCGGAAGTCCCTATCGTTATCCTTCTTCTTGTAAAAACACCGTTCTCTTCGGAGACGAATACATAATTCTTTTCGTCTACCGTGATGATCGCCTGGTTAGGGACCGCGATGACGGAAGTCCTAGGGTCCCCGAAATCCACTCTTGCATACATTCCCGGCAGGATCTTTTCATTCGGATTTCTTAATGTAACTCGGACCTTTACCGCGCGCAACGCGGGATCGACCACCTCGCCTACTGCTTCTGCGTTTCCTAGGAAATTCTTTCCGGGGAAAGAGAGAAATTGGATCTTCACCTCTTCTCCCTTTTGCACTTCGCTCAGCCTGGATTCAGGTACGTCACAGATCAGCCATAGAGTGGATCCGGATACGGAGTCCAATTCCTTAGGATTGAACCCGATCGTTCTCAATTTAGATTCCGTCTCCGCACTCTCCGCCTTCGCTATCGCGTAGTTGGATTCCGCCTCTGTGACCTCTCTTCCGGTCGCAGCTTGGTTCACATACATATCACGGACCCGAGCCAGGTCCTTCAGCGCTTTAGAAGTGACTGCCCTACTTCTCTTATATTCCGCGTAGAGCTGAGTGGTCTCCCCCGAATCGAAGAGTATGATCTTCTCTCCCGTGTTTACCGAAGTCTTAATGCTTGCAATCACTCTGGCAGGCGCTACGACAGAGAAGACAGCATCTCCTTTTCCGACGACCAACGTGGAAATTCTGGCCAGTCCGGGAGAATCCTTAGGAAAGGTGATCCTCTCGCCTCCTTGTTCGGTCTTGGGACTGCGATCCGATTCCTCTTTCCAAGCCTGTCTAAGCTTATAAGCGGAATACCAAGAGTTTGCCCAAAGCAGAAGGGCCCCTAACAATAAAAGGATCAACCAGCGAGCCGGTCTTCCTTCCAAATTTACTTTATAAAATTCGAATATTCGATTCATTCTGTAAGGATCAAAGCTCGCCAAAAATTGTTTTTCCTACGGTGAAATTCAATACTTCCACCGCTTCTATGCGATCCGATTGCAAACGGATCATTTTCAATGTACTCTCGCTGTAGGATTCGAAGAAATCCGCAAATTCCAAGATCGTTAAATACTTTTTCTTATAGTTCTCTATCATTAAAACGGACAAATTCTTGTAATCCTTGGTAAAGGCCTCCTTATACTCTTGCAGAAGCCTATCTTTCTCCTTGGCTATTCCCATTGCGGAACGCACTTCAGATCGAACGGACAATAGCTTTTCTTCCAATTCTGCCTTCTTGGAAGCCAACGCGGTTTCAGAAGCACGGATATTTCCCTGATTCCTATTAAAAACCGGGATCGGCACAGAGACAGTAACTCCGTAATAATCTTTGATATAATTTCCCGCTCTATCATAACTTCCACCCAAGGTAAGGTCCGGGACTGCCATTGCCTTTTGGAGAGAAAGGTTTGCTCTTTCAGCATTCACGATCAGTTCCAATCCTTTCAGATCCGGTCTATGCTCTAAAGCCACATTCAACAATCGCTCCGGCTCGAGGACCAAAGGAGAAAAGATCGCATCATCCATCCCGGGAAGAACAGGGAAGATCTCCACATCCAAAAGATCCGTTTCGTTGAGGAGGATCTTCAGGACCTTCTCCCTTTCTAGGATATTCTTGATCAGTTCGGAACGATCCGTCTCCAACCTGAATAGGATGGACTTCAATCTTAAAAGCTCCGAGAGAAGGATCTGCCTATTCTTATACACATTCTCCGCTCCTCGGATCGTATTCTTAACTCTGGGAATACTCTCCTCATAGAATTCCAGAGCGTTCCTAGAATAATGCAGTTGGAAGAAACTCGATCTTAATTCCAGCTTCAAAGAGCGAAGAGTATCATAGAACATCTGTTCTGCGACTCCCTTGTTCCATTTTGCGAGTTGAACCCTTTTATCTCTCTTCCCTGCCATATAAAAAAGCTGTTGGACTTGGATCATGGTCTCGCCGTTCTTCGTTACGTCGAAGTACTGCTTGGTTTGTTGGTTATAGATATTCTGATCCACATAGACGCTGGGATTCTCCCAAAGTCCAGCTTGGATGATCGCGGCCTTTTTAGATTCCACTTCTAAGCGAGAAGATAGTAAGGATAGATTATTCCGTAAGAACATCCTCTCGGCATCCTGGAGCGTAATGGACCTTCCCTTGTTCTGAAGAGCGTTTGGCTCAGATTCTGTTATTATAATATTCGATTTGGGATCGTTCTCCAGAAGCTCTGCCCCTAAAGAACCCTTAAAAGCGAATATAGGTAAAAAGAAAAATAGAATGTATTGGTTCCGATGAATGATATTGCAAGCGTACATAAACGCACCCTTATTTAAAGCTAAGAGAACTTCGCCGAATACTTTCGAACGAAGAAGTAAATCGATGAATTATGCTAGCGCGGGAGGGGGAATATCAATCAGTAAACTAAGAAGCGTCTCGGAAAGACAAAAGCAAAGATCGAAACGACCATTACTGATCTTTGTCCTGTAGAGTAAAAAGTCCGTTAGACTGCTTTGTGGATCGTACTCTGTGGAATCACTTTCCCAAGCAACAGAGATGCCTTCCTCTTCTTCCGAAGGAAAAACAATCCATTTCTTTGCCAAAGGCTTCTTCTGAGCCTTGCTCTCTTTGAGGGAATGATGCGTCCCTACTACATCCGTATTCGGGAAGAAAGATATGAAGGAGAAATTCAACAGGAGGACCAGGATTAAGCCGAGTCTTGCACTTATGTTTCCTAATTTTCCGAACCTTTGCATTTTCTTTGGGCTTTAAAGCAGAGCAAGGTCATCGTAAAGGGAACCCTTAAAATTTCAACAAGGTTCTATAAGACTACCGTATATCTTCGGAAAAGCAGAGAATAGAGAGAATTATCGCATTTTGATCCAGATCAAAGACAAACCGATCGGACCAGTTTACTATGAAAGAATGAGATTTTTTTCCTTCTTTAGCTCCGCTCTCTGGTCGATCGCATTCCGCCCTTTCTTTTTAGGAGCTGCTTTCCATTCGTTATTCGCAATACTCGTATGGATCCTCATTTTATTCTCCGTGATCCCTTCTCCTTTCCTAGTGGGAGGGATCCAAATGCATGCGTACGAGATGGTCTTCGGCTTCTCACGTGCGATCTTAGTCGGTTTTATCTTTACTGCAGGACAAAATTGGACCAAGACGGTCCTGATCCAAGGAAAGGAACTCTTCTTTTTATTTGCTCTTTGGGTCCTGGGAAGATTTTGCTTTTTGCCTTCCCAAGCGGTCTCTTACGCATCTTTGACATTCGATCTGTATTTCGATATTTTAGTCCTTTTCTATATTCTTCCTCCCTTCTTTAAAAAAGGACAAGAACACAATCGGATCGTAGCAGTCTTATACTCTATATTCTTTTTTCTTCATGTTCTTACGGCCTTCTCTTTCTTAGGAGCGATCTCTACAGAATGGAGCATGCATTTTGTGCATTTGTCCGTCTTTTCGGTCTTACAATTCATTTTGTTGATCGCAGGAAGGATCCTACCCTTCTTCTCTTCCGTAGCGATCGCCGGATCCAGTCCCAAAAAATTTCCAATTCTAGAGAAAGCAATTCAATATGGGGGACTCCTATTTTTGGGGATCAAATCAGGAACATATCTGATCCCGGAATGGAATATCTATGCAGGATACTTTTGCATTTCTTTCTCTTTCTTGAATTTTGTGCGTTGGTATTTTTGGGAACCATGGAAATCAATACGAGTACCGATCCTATGGATCCTGCACACAGGATATTTTTGGCTTAGTGCCGGTTTTCTCTATTTAGGGCTTTCTCATCTTGGGATTTTTCCAGTCTCTTCCGCGTATCATATTTTTACGGCAGGAGCGATCGGAGTCTTTGTATATGGAATGATCACAAGGGTTTCCTTGGGACACACGGGAAGACCCATGCGCGCATCCAAACTCACCGTATTAGGATATGTATTCATCAATCTAGCGGTGATCTTGCGGGTTTTTCTTCCTCTTTGGAACAGATATAGGGAAGCGTATTCTCTTTCTGCCGCTCTTTGGATCGGAGCCTTCTTCTTTTTTCTTACTCAATATGCAGGAATATTAATAAATCCTCGAGCGGATATAAAGCCAGCCTCTCGAGCTTAGGATAATTATCGGACCAGTTTCATATAGAAATCCGCCAAAGCCTCCGGTAAGTGAGTGGGATTTGGAAGGATCTTATAAGAACTGAGACCTAACATAGTTGGCAAATATCTTTTGGACTGCCTATCGATTGCCAAAGCGAATAGGCCGATATTTGCCACCTCGCATTCGCGGATTGCCTGCTTTACATCCTCTATTCCGTATTTTCCTTCGTATCGATCGTAATCGTTCGGTTTTCCGTCCGTTAAAAGTAAGATCCATCGTCTGGAGGTGGCTTCCTTACGGATCTGAGAGAGCCCATGTCGGATTGCAGGACCAATGCGCGTATAACCGTTCGATTGCATGGCCCCGATTCTATCCCTTGCTTTTTCCCAACTTTCATCGAATCCTTTCACTGAAAAATAATCGCAATGATTTCTGGTCCGAGATGAGAAGGAGTCCATTTGGAATCGATCTCCGAACTCGGAGCATATTTGTCCGAACAGAAGCAGGGAAATCTTCTCTACATCCAGGATCCTCTGGTTGTCCACATAGGAGTCCGTCGAGAGACTCGTATCGGTTAGGACCAAAATAGAAACTTCTCTCAATTTTTTTCTTTTGGAGAGATACACGTTTTCGGAAGGAATATGACCCGATCTGATATCCGTGTGGAAATCGAGAAGCGCGTCCAAATCCAATTCTTCTCCTTCCGATTGTCGATGGATCGCCATTCTTTCATTTGCAAATCGATTCAATCTAGACCGCATCAAGTTGAGAGTGGAAAAATATTCTCGGAAGACATTCGAAGTAAACTGAGGGTCCTTCTCGATCAACTTCTTCGGATACACACTGCAATAATCGATCCTATATTTTCGTTTTCCGAAATCCCATTCGTCGTATCGGACCGGCTTTTCTTCCGAAAGGATCTCATTGCTCTCCGCTATCCCAAAACCGGATAGGAATTCGGTATGAAATACGGAATGGGTCGGCTCGTCCGAACGCACAGTATCTCTAAGATCCAATTCTTGGAGGGCTTCCTTTTGTTCCTCTAGACTATCTGTTCCGTCAAAATCTCTCCAAGTTCCGGAGAATTCTTCAATGGTATCTACTTTCTCGAATTGATGCTGTAGAGTATAGTCTTGTTGTGACTTTTGATCCACTTCCAATGTACGGATCTTCTCTCTAGCAATTCCGGAGAGCTCCGTTAGGATCTCTTCTTTCTGTGACTTAGTAGCCTTTGTCTTTAAATCGCGAGGCCCGGATCCTTGGATAGAAGGAGACATCCATATCCCATGCAAGAAAGAAAGATCCTCGTCTCCATTCTTTACATGTCCGTTTAATCTTCTAAATCCAATCTCGTTTGCTATCACCGAATCAAATAACTCATTCGCGCCAGGATAAGAATTTCTCAGATTTTCCAGGAGGAAGGAGTGGTTTTCTAAGGCTTTTTGCAGAGATTCCGTGCGAGTTCTTTCTTCTCCTGGCTTCCAGTTCAATCCTAAACGTTTCTGTTCGGACAGATACAGGATCCTATATATATAAAAATGAATATTCTCTTCTACTTTAGATCCTGCAGAATATTCGCTTGGTAGGAAGAATACATTATTCTGAAAACCACCTTCTCTCTCTGCGGAAAAGATCTCTATATTCTCTCCCGTCAGGGACTTGGCCAGAATGGAAAGTCGATCCTTGACCGAGGACAAATGTACTTTTCTTTTCTCTAATATAGGTTTCTTCTCTTCCGAGAATACTTTTTGGACCGATCTATAGACATGTTTGAATAAGAATTCGTCCCAACCCATTTGCCTATATCATCAAGGAAACAATATCCTTGAGAGCCTGGACGGTATCCCTATCATCCGAAAGAGGTTGCACGATGGCAACTTCGCAAGCAAGACGAGAAGGTAGTCCGCTTACGATCAATTTCGCAGCGTCCACTAAGAGACGAGTAGAGCAGGATTCTATCAAACCCAACTCGGTCAGATTGCGGATCTTTTGCCCTAGTTTGACTAATTTACCGGCAACGGAAGAAGTGGCTCCCGTCTCCGCAACCAAGATCTCTTCCTCCACTTCCGAGTTTGGATAATCGAATTGAAGAGAGATAAATCTCTGGCGAGTAGAGGGTTTGAGTTCCTTCCAACCTCTTTGGTATCCTGGATTATAGGAGGCAACTAGCAAAAAAGATTCGGGTGCCGATACACTTTCGTTCTTTCGATCTAAATAGATCTCTCTTCTATAATCCGTCAAAGGATGGATGGCTACAAGAACGTCGGGTCTTGCCTCTGCAATTTCATCCACATATAAGATGGCGCCCATGCGGACACTTCGAGTCAAGGGACCGTCCTGCCATACGGTTTCGGAACCCTTGATCAGAAATCTACCAAGCAGATCCACGGCAGAAGTTTCTTCATGACAAGAAACAGACACCAGAGGCAATCCCAATCGAGCCGCCATAAATTCTACGAAACGGGACTTTCCGGATCCTGTCGGTCCTTTTAGAAGAACAGGAAGTTTCTTCTTATGAGCATGCTCGAAAACATCTATCTCATTTCCCGTGCTTTTATAGTACGGGAGTTTTCCCGTACTATTTTGTTCGGATGCGGTCTCCAAATACTTCAAGATCTACCCGAAAGATGAATATCTCCCGAGGAAGTCTCCGCCCCTAATGCTTCGTCCGTAGGAGTCCCAAATTTAATGAAGTTCCAGATGAAAGCGAAGATCCCAGAGGTAAAAACGAGTGCAGCAAGTATGAGCCCAAGAAAATGCACTTGGATCTCTTTTTGTACCGTGAGAAAATCCAATCCGAATTTTCTCTCCAAGTAAACTTGCGCGATCCCAGCCACGGCAAATGCCCCGGTCATTCCAAGCATTCCTATATTAGAAGCCCAGAATGCGAAGAGTCCGATGGAATTATTCCACAACTTGCGCCCAGTGAGCAAAGGCATGGAGTACGTAACGATCGCAAGAACGATCATCGCATACGCGCCCCAGAATGCCAAGTGTCCATGCATCGCAGTGATCAAAGTACCGTGAGTGTATAGGTTCACCTGAGGAAGAGTATGTGCAAATCCCAAGAATCCCGCTCCTACGAAAGACATGATCGCACTTCCAATCGTCCAGTAAAGGGAGATCGTATTGGGGTGGTTCCTTCCGCTCCTTCTGTACATGGAGACGGCGAACATAGCCATGGCCAAGAATGCTAAAGGCTCTAACATGGAGAAAAATCCTCCGACCCATTTCCAATATTCAGGAACCCCGATATAGTAATAATGGTGACCCGTTCCCAAGATACCGGAAAGAAACGTTAAGCCCACGATCACATACAACCACTTCTCGATCACCTCGCGATCGACTCCAGTTAACTTAATGAGAAGGAAGGAAAGGATGCCTCCCATGATCAATTCCCAAACTCCTTCTACCCAAAGATGAACGACCCACCAACGGAAATAAGAATCCACAGTTTGACTGTTGAACTCTATCATGCCAGGCAAGTACAACAATGCTGCGGAGAAGAGCCCGAAATACAAGACCATGCCGGTGGTTGTATGCCTTTTCCCTTTCCAAACAGTCATTCCTATATTAAAAAGGAATAATAGCACGTTCACGACTACCAGATAATCCAGAGGCCTTGGGATCTCTAAGAATTTCCTTCCTTCCCAAACATTAAAATGGAATCCTATGATCGAGACCACACCGACTACGATCAAAGAGATCAATTGTATATAAGCCAGTCGGACCGAATAGATCTCACTTTCGGATTCTTCAGGAATGATATAATGGGCGGCCCCCATGAATCCGGTCAAAAGCCAAACCACTAATAGATTCGTATGAGTTGCTCTTGCGGCATTAAAAGGGATCCAGTCGTGCAAACCGTCGAATCCCATTCGAGCAAAACCCATAATGAATCCGTATATCAATTGCAAGGATAAGAGCAACATACAAGTTGCGAAGAACCAATAGGCTATTTTTTGAGATTTATATTTCATGATCGCACTCTTTATCTAGTATTTGTAATATCTATTTTAGTTGGGAGAGATAGGTAGACAGGTCTTTGATCTCCGAATCACTTAGAGGCAATTTAGGCATAGCAGTCCCAGGCTTTACCTTCTGCGGGTCTCTGAGCCAATTCTCCAAATACGCCAGATCAAACTTCTTACCAACAGTATCGAGTGCAGGGCCGACATTTCCCCCCGCTCCGCCTACTGCGTGACATGCCACACAGATCTGTTTGAATTTTTCAGGCTGTGCGATAGAAACCGCATTCGCACTTACGGTTTGGGTGGTAGGTTTGAATTCAGGTTTAGGAGGAAAACCCTTAAGATCCAGTTCTCCATTCCATTTCAAGAAGGCGATCAGATCCCCAATTTGAGCCTCGGTAAAATCGTATTTCACCATTTTCCTTTCTCCAGGATACATGGCCTGAGGATCTTTCAAAAAGACTCGGATCCATTCCGGCCCTCTTCTCTCGTAAACCTTAGTCAACTCAGGCGCGTAATACGCTCCTTCCCCTAGGATCGTATGGCAACCCATACAATTGTTCTTTTCCCAGATCGCTTTGCCTCTGATCACCTCGTCGCTTAAGGTCTTTGCGGAAGGGTTCGCATAGACATATTTTAACGAATCGTACGTTAGAAATAAGAATATGGCGGAAAATATAAATGTCCCTATAAGGAAAAATAATTTTGCCTGAAACTTTGTGAGCATTGTTTCTTCCTTTTGCGAAATTAAGCAGGCTAAGTATTGCCAACTTACAAAAAGCCGGAGGAAGTCTGACATTTATCAGAAAATTTGTCCTTGATATGGATCAATTATGATGCAAAAATTCCGGAAAATATAAATATAAAGTTAGATTGTCTAGATACTTTTATGATGAATGCTACGGTAGTCGATCCTTGGTCCGAGATCCGTCGAGAGTTCGAAAATGAAATTCGCTCCATAGGGATCCCTAAAAAATTTCGTAAGGGTGAATTGATATTCGAAGAAAAAAAACCTTATCAAGGATTTTTTGAAATTATATCAGGAATGTTTAAAGTGTTCTCCTTAAACCAAGACGGGAAAGAGGCCATACTGAAAGTATTCTCTCCTGGAGAATTGATCGCATCCCATCCCATTTTCCAATCCAAGGAGCCCTGCATTTATCCCGGATTTTGCGAGGCCTTAAAAGACGGAGAATTGATCTACTACCCTAGAAAGGAATTCGTATCCTTCTTAACGGAGAACAATCGAGCACTCTTTCTGTTTTCTTCCGCAGTAGTAGAACATCTGAATTATTTTCGTAAGAAGATGATGGAGAATCTATTCTTATCCGTAAAAGACAGGATCGTGACCTTCTTATTGGAATCCGGAGCAGACCAAGGATTTGTATCCTTGCCTGTTACAAAATACCAGTTAGCCTCACTCATAGGCACCACTCCCGAATCGGTAAGCAGAGCATTCCGCTCCCTTATAGAAGATTGCCTCATTGAGGAAAAGGGCTCTTCCTATCATGTACTTAGAAAATCGAATTGAATGAGAGTGATTGAACCAGAGTTGAGATTTCTCATTCCTTCCTAAGCAATTCGATTTGACTCTTTCGAGGAGCGCTCTTTTTTGGAGATGAGGAAATCTTGGCGATCTTATTCCATTTATTCGATCCGATCCGAAGTTTTTTTGCACCTTCTTTTAAGATCTATTGGCTCTATCTCCTTAGCTCCGGAATCATCACTTGCTTCTTCTTGCTTTGGCAAAAGATCACAAAGAAAGACTTTCGTTATGCGGAATATACGGATCGGAATCTGTCCAAAAAGATCTGGCTTCATCCTTCTGCAATTTTGGATTATAAATACTTTTTCGTAAATACGATCCTGTTCGCATTGTACTTCGGATACTTTGTGCTATCGACTACAACTGTCTCCGCCTTCGTAAGCAACCATCTCAATTCCTGGTTTGGAAGATCCGATCTTGGTTCGCCTTCCGGATATTCCTTTCTTATTCTCTATTCGATCCTTTTCTGGTTAGCAAACGATTTCGGAAGATTCTTGGCCCATCTTCTATTACATAGAACCTTCTTATGGGAATTTCACAAATTGCATCATTCTGCGGAAGTTCTAAATCCTTTGACTGTCTATCGGGTACATCCTGTAGAAGGGATCTTAGTGAATTCTTTGGGAGCTTTATTTTCAGGGATCGTAACCGGGATCGCAGTGTTTCTTTTCCCGAACGGGATCCGGATGATCACCTTCTTAGGAGTGAACGCTGGGATCTTTATATTCAATCTTTACGCAAATCTCCGACATTCCCATATCGATATCCGGTTTCCCAAATGGCTCAGTCATATTCTATTAAGTCCGGCCCAGCACCAGATCCATCACAGTACGGATATCCGTTTACAGAATAAGAATATAGGTGTTACATTCGCTTTTTGGGATATTCTTTCGGGGAGTTTGTACATTCCAAGCGAAGAAGAAAATCGAAATCTAGTTTTCGGACTCAACGAGGACGAGAAGGAGAAAGAAGAATTCAAGAGCCTGGTATGGATCTATCTTTTGCCATTTAAGAAATTGTTAATAGATGCGCCGGTGAAGAAATTCTTCCGTAAACCGAAAACTCGCTAAAACAAAACCTTACTTAAACCGGCGTCTTGCAAATTTTTGCATTTCCAAAGAACAAATTGAAAAGCAAAAACCTTACATGCATGCAAGAAGAAAAATCTGAGATCCAAAGAACCCTAGTTTAAGATTTCTGTAAAATTTGGCAGAACATACAATGGAGAAAATCCTCCTCCCGGAGTCCTAAAATTCGTGGTCTGCCCTTGGTACAATCTGCTAGCTAAAAGAAGGATCTCATCTTGATAAATGTAAGCTCTAATGTCCATCTTTAGCTCTTCCTCTTTTCCTGACAAAGAAGTAGTCCGAACCGAAGGGGGCACGAATTCCTGCATCACATAATTCCCGGAAAGGATCTCTTGGAATTTATTCTTCGTTAACTTTCCTCCGTAATAAGCCGCCTTACTACCAAACCCTTCTTTCGGTTTGAAAAAATAATCCTTTCTATTCTTCCAAATTTCATCCGACTTCGCTTCAATGAGCGGCATTGTCTTTGGAACAGAAGAACTTAATATTTCAATATCTTCCGGATCCAATCCCTCCCCTTTTAAAAAATCCGCATCCGAGAATACGGAAAGATTTTCTTTATTAGCGAAAAGATCGTAGTCCATAGGATTGGGTGTGACAACTACCGCTTCAGCAATCCAAGCCAGCTTGATATTCCTATATTTCGGATCGGAAAAATGGAAATCCGTTAGTCGATTATAAATCAAATCGATCTTTCGATTCTCAAAGAAAAGACTGCCATCTATCAACTGAATCTGTTCCGGAGAAAGGATCTCACATCCAATTCCTTTAGATACAAATAGTTCTTTGAAGAAAACAAATTCAGGGTAGAGATACTGCTTAGTGGGTTCTTCATCTATGATTGCGATAAGACTCGGAGTCCCAGAGCGACCGGAGGTATTCCATTCCTCTATGAAAATCGAATAGAATTTGTCTTTTAGTCTCTCTAGTTCGGACTCATTAGGAAGAGTCATAGCAACTGCTTTACAACATCTCACCTGAGCCTGTAAAAGTTTCCATTGAAGAAAGGCCCCTCCTGCATTCGTATTTATTTCAATTAGCTTCGGACCTTTAGAAGTGAGATGAAAATCCATACTCATAAAAACGCCGCCACTGACTGTTTCGTTCCTCTTTGACTCGGAGTATCCCTTTAAAAACTTATTTCGAATAGAGGCCAATTGAACCGCTTTTCGTATGGCTCTCAAAACATTACTCATCTGCTTCAGTTCCGATGTGGAAATGAAGGAAGGGGTCTCGGAGTAGAATTTACTGGACTGTTCCTCTGGAACAGAAGAGATCCAATCTATCCCTCTTTCTATCCGATTCTTATCCAGTGTAGAACAAGAGCAGTTTTCATTTAGATAATTCGCCAGGACAATATCCATATTCATGAGCTGTTCCACCTAAACCTGTTTTACATTAGACAATGCAAATAGCATTTCGCGACCAATCTCTTCGCAAGTTCTTATGTATTCTTGGATTGGGTCCGCAGAGGAGTCGAATTCTTTTGGATCGGAGTAAGGTAGGCTAATCCTTGCAAATGCTCCAGGGACGAACGGGCAAGCTTCATCTGCCGAAGAACAAACCATTACTGCTATGAATTTTCTTTTTGAAGTCACGGCGCCGGAATACAATTTAGAATAGGCAGTAACGGGGATCATTTTACTCTTATAGCTAATCCAATATTTAGGATTCGGTTCTTTGGTTCCTTCGACATCTACCTTGAATCCGATTTGCTCCAAAGCTATTGCTGAATTATGATGTAAAGCGGTAACTTCCGTTCCACCAGAATACGCACCTATTCCAGATACTCCTAAATATTCTGCGGAGGCTAACATAAGCAATTGAGCGATCTGACTTCTTCTGGAGTTATGAGTGCAAACGAAAACCATTTCGGATAAGTTATTCATTGCCAAAGACGATTTCATAGACTCGGAAAATTGAAGTAGTATCCTTTTACGATCTTGATCGATCAGAGAATATTCGGCTTCTCTTTCTTGGAGAAACCGCTTTAAAGGTTCGAAAAGATTACTCATCCGGCTTCCTCAACCGAGTAAAATCGGGATCGAAGCATTTTTGCAATTCCTACTAGTAATATTAAAGCCGGGATCTCGATCAGAGGTCCTACAATTCCTACAAACGCCTGGCCTGAAGATATCCCGAAAGTCCCGATCGCAACTGCGATCGCCAATTCAAAATTATTCCCGGCTGCGGTGAACGAAATTGCTGCGTTCCTCGGATAATCTGCCTTTATAAGCAGGCCTAACCCGAAACTAAGAAAGAACATGATTATAAAATAGCTCAAAAGCGGGATTGCAATCTTAAGAATATCGAAAGGCACTAAGAGAAGCGAGTCCCCCTTTAGGCTGAACATAATCATTATGGTTAGCAGAAGAAAAATGAGAGTAACCGGCGAAATGATAGGAAGAAATTTATTCGTCGTCCATTCTTCTCCTTTTATAGAAATACTAAGAGTACGGACAATCCAACCTAAGGCAAAGGGAATCCCAAGATAAATTAATACACTCCCTGCGATGTCCCAATAACGAACTTCAATTTCAAAATTCGAGAATCCAAGGACTCCGGGTAAAATTCCTAAAAAGAAATAAGCGAGACTCCCGTACAGAAATAGTTGAAAGATACTGTTCAAAGCTACAAGCCCTGTGGCTACTTCTCGATCTCCATCTGCCAAATCATTCCAGACTAAAACCATCGCAATACATCGAGCCACCCCGATAAGAATTAACCCAATTCTGTATTCCGGTTGGTCCGGAAAGAAAAGGATAGCCAGCACAAACATTAATGCAGGTCCGATGATCCAATTCAAAATAAGGGAGTAAATAATAAGATCTCTGCGACCAAAAGCCTTTGGAATCCTCTTATAGTTCACCTTTGCTAAAGGAGGAACCATCATAAAAATAAGCCCTATCGCTATCGGGATATTTGTGCCATTCGATTCCGAATTTCTGATCAAGTTCGTAAATTCAGGAAACCATTTGGCTAGCGCTATCCCAACCCCCATAGAAATGAATATCCACAAAGTAAGGTAGCGGTCGATAAAGGAGAGTTTTTTAGGAGAATCCGACATTAATCGCTTTATCGCAATATTACGATTATTGTCAAAGATTTTTTAGCAGGAAATATTCGTTTCCGGATCTTGGGACAAAAGCAGGTCAAAATATTCTCTTATCTCTATCCAAACCTTTTCATTGATACAATAACAAATGGACGGACCTTCGATAGAGCCCTTTATAATACCTGTATCCTTTAAAGCTTTTAAATGCTGAGAAACAGTGGCTTGGGCAAGGTTTAACTCCTCGACTAAGTCACCGCAAATACAGGCCTTCCTCTTCAATATGGATTCTAAAATGGCGATCCTAGCTGGATGCCCTAGAGCTTTGGCATAGGAGGCAATTCTATTCTGCCTTTTATTGAAAAGTTCGGTTTTGGTTATGCCCATAAGAAAGAATCCTTGTTCTGGGAATATTTTTTCAAGGATTAAAAACAGGCGGCGCGATGCGAATTACTGTTTTCCTGGCATGGTTATATAGTCGATAAACTTCGTTTTCATAAATTCATCGATCGGAGCAGAGAACTGGTGATAGACTAAGAAGAAGATCCAATACACCATAGTTGCGGCAACCAGGGTCCTTGCTGCCATATTAGCTACCGTAGAAGAAGCTGTATAATACATGCGAATCACAGTGATCGGCCAGATAAATAGCAGAAAAAAGTAAAATGCTCTAGGCAAGCCGTAGATCCAGCTTAGGATCTCCGCAGGATAGGATTTTGACAATCTTTCGTATGCTTCTTTTAGCTCCGGAAAGAATTGAAAGAAATAGAATACGAAAACGAAGAAGGTCGCGATCTTCCAGATGATCTCTATATCGTTTCGGATCAGGACCAGGGTCAATCCCACGAACCAAAGTAGGAAGATGGGGAATACGATCTGTTGCAATAAACTGGAACCGGCCTGAGCGAGAAACATCAATGGATACTCCTAGAACTATTCTCGGCAGAAAGAGTCTTGGAGACCCATTCTAAACATTGCAGAAAACTTTCGGGGTCCGCTTTTCCGCTACCTGCTATATCGAAAGCGGTCCCATGATCCGGTGAAACACGGATAAAATCCAAGCCTAGGGTCAGATTCACTCCATATTTTCCCTCCCACATCTTGAATGGGATCAGTCCTTGGTCATGATAACAGGCCAAGAAGAGGGAATATTTATGACGAGAAGTCTCACTAAACGCTCCGTCTGCTGACAACGGATCGGACACATTCAGCCCAGCCTTTCTCATCGCAGAGATCATCGGTGCGAGGATCTTCTTCTCTTCGTCCCCGACCTTGCCACCCTCACCTGCATGAGGGTTCAATCCGAGGAATGCGATCCTCTCTTCTTTTTGGATGGGAGCCGAACGGATCGCAGCGATTAAACTAGGAAGATGGATTTTTTTCAAGTAGAAAGGCACCTTCTGCAAAGGCACATGAGTCGTGAGAGGGAGCACATTCAATTCCCTTCCCGCCATCAGCATGTAAGTCGGTCTGGAATATTGATCCGCCAAGTACTCAGTATGTCCTCTGAATCCTTTAACCCCGGATTTCAAGACCCACTCCTTGCTCAAAGGAAGTGTGATCAGATTGCCTTTCCGTTTCTTTTGTAGTTCCACTCCCAGCGCTAAGGAGGAAAAGGCGGCCTTTCCGGAGATCTCCGAAGGCTTTCCGATCTCTAAGGTCTTCTCTTCGGAAGAAGTGAGGCCTCTACCTCTATAAACATAGAGACCGGGTTCGGAGAGTTTTGTAGGTTCTTCGACATCTTTCCAGCCTGGATAAGAAACGAATGAGTTGGAACTGATTAAGAGGAAGATTTTTTCCCGGGAATGAGCAGCTAGCTTCTCCCGAGATAGATTTACGATTTCAGGGCCAATCCCGCAAGGATCTCCTTCTGTGATAAGGATCGGAACCACGGCCCTAGGACGTCTGGAAGATCAAGCTTCCTTGGCGGCAGTTTGTTTTCCGAAGAGTTTTTCCAAGGTCAAAGAATCTTTTGCATATTCTAATTCGATATGATCCTTGTTGGAATGCTTCAGATCGCTGGAAATAATGCAACGTCCTTCGAGGACCACTCCGTTTTGGATGATCAACTCCGGAGTGCGGATATCTCCTAAGATCCTAGAAGTGGGAAGAAGCATCACTCTGTTTCGAGCGGTGATATTTCCGATCACGATGCCTTCTATAATAACGCTGGCTGCAGTAATATTCGTGCGAACCTTTCCGGAAGCTCCGATGTACAATTGCTCCGCTTGCAGAGATTTACCTTCGAACTTTCCATCAATCTTTAAGGATCCATTGATGAAAAACTTACCGTTGAAGTAGGAGTTTTCGCCGATTGTGGAGTTTGTAACTTCGGAGGAGTTCTTAACAAGTGCCATGAATTCTGAATCCTATATCCTCGGATCGATCCGATCCGGTGTAAACACTAAATAAAACGCCCCCTGGGCTTAGGAAAAGGAATTTTTTAGTCTCGGCTTGGTTTTTGAGTTAGGCCGAATTCTATTTCAATGTTTGATATTGGGAACATTGATCCGATCCAGGACTTCTCCGGTGAATTCTTTGAATTCCTCCAGAGCCTCCGGGATGGACTTTCCTTCCAACTCAACCGCTTTCTCGAACCGAGGATTGAAGGTGATATTGTCTTCTAAATTCATGATCACTCCTCCCCCTGCCTTGAATTCTCCCAAGACCTTGGTCAGGAACTCGTTGAATTTCTGGAACATCTCGAATGCTTCTGCGATAAAGATCCTGGTCTGCTTGTTCTTCATCCGGCTCAGCTGCTCCCGAAAGTCCTGCTTTTCGGCGGCTTGGTATTCCTCGATCGTCTCGGTGAGCACCTTGATATTGCGTCGGATATTCTCCATATGCTTTACCACTCCGTCCTTCTCGTTTCCATGAGAGAAGTCGAAGCGGATATGGGTTTCATTCAGGATCGGAAGATATTCTCTATCTAGAACATTGATCCAAGTCCCGATCTGGTTCACTTCCGTATCGTTCGAGTTGGGAGAGATCTTCATGATCGGATACTTGGCCAGGATCCGTCCTGCCGCGTCCGGATTTTCTCGGAACATTCGGATCTGCTCTGCCGCATTTTCCAAGTTGTCGGGAATTCCTTCCGGAGAGATCTCCCGCATTCTGTTTTTGTATTTTTCCAGGTCCCTCGTCACCCGATATCTCTGCTCGTCGTTCTTGGACAGGCGGAGTATCTTCTCCAATTGCTGGATCATCTTTTGATGACGTTGGAGTTCCAGAATTTGTTCTTGGGTGATTGCCATGTGGGTTACTTGTACTACTGATCTTAGAAAATCGATCTTCTCTGGGCAAGAAAATTATCTTTGGCAGTAGGGATCCTAGCTCTTCTTCTTGTATCGATCCAAAACCAATCGTAAGAAGTCGGACTGAGGGAATTTATAGACCAAGGACTCCATGAGCTGCACTCCCTCTTCTACCCTTCCCGTTTCCAAGAAGGAGATCGCCTTTAGATACACGAGCTCAGGCGTATATTGGAAGCGCCCGGTCAAAGAAAGTCTCTCCTGGAAGGCTGCAAACTTCTTGTCCTTGAATTCTTGGACTGCGATCGCTCTTTCCACTAAATAAGAACTGGATGCCTTGGCTCTGAGAGAGAGCATCTCCGCATCTAACTCGCCTGCCAAGGTGGAATTCCAAAGAACGAGAAGCTCGAAGGGCCTAAGAGTATAGGACATTCCTTGGGACTTCAAAACATTAAATCGATCGAATAAGGATTCATCCGTTCCTTCTTGGATGGAATCCCGAAGAGTCTCAGAGAGTTCTTCTCTTCCATTCTTCTTCTTTTCTTCCGCGACCCAAGAGGACAAACGATCTCTGGAAACGCATTTCTTCAGTAAGAAGAATCTCTCGAGGATAGAATGCGTAGGATCGAAATGCTCTAAGAAGGATCTGATCTCGGTGGGTTCGAATTCTTCTATACGTCTAGAGATCATCGCATCTAACACACGAACATTGCGGATCCCCTCCTTCTTCTCCTTAAAATAATAGAACGCTAAACCTAAGAGGTCCGGCTCTTGAGAAGAAATGACCAAGTCGTACAATTCATTCTGCTCTTCCGGACTAAGACCGTCTTTCTTATGATGATACGAAAGCCTTTCCTTTGCACTCAGATCTTCCGTAGAAAGCTGCTCTCCCGGGATTAGATCCAGGAAGTAAAGTAACCTTCTTCCTAGTTTTGCTTCTTGCAGATCCGATCCGAAGGAACCCAAAAGTTCATGGTATTCTTGGATCCGTTCCTCACATAATAAAAAGGCGGAGCATAAGAAGAATAGCTCAGGATCCCAAACCAGATCTCCTTTCAGTTCATCCAGTAGTTCCTGGAAGAATAAACGAAGAAGTTTCTCTTCTCTCTCCGTAATTCCATCTTCTCGGATCCAATCGATCCTAGGGGAATGAAATCTGAATTTTCCGAACAGATCGGATCGAAAGCATTCATTCGGCTTAAGATGAGTGAGAATGCTTCCGCTATAATGGTCGAGGATCTTGGTCTTGATCCGGAGGATCTCCGAAGAACCGGACTTGGAAGGAGTCTTTTTTTTCTCCCAATCCGGATGTCGCAAAGTAATTTCTGGCCATTCCATTTCTGATACCGATATTTGCATAAAGACCCTTTTTGGAGCTAAGCTCTTTAGGCGGATTGAGAGAAGAAGAACCGCATGAAAAAAACGATCCTGGGGTTACTCCCTTTTCTAGTTTTCGGCAGTCTTTACGGGGATGCCGATCTAAAATACCTCATCAAGTCCTATAGTTTGGAAAAAATCAGAAGAATTTTCCGAGAAAAATCCCCTTCTACCGAGTCCGAAGTATACGCTCTTATCCGTTTCCACGAGACACATCCGGACGGGGATCCGAATTCCCGTCTTCGTTATCTAGTCTCTCTTCTGAAAGGAAAGATGGTTGCAGGAGTGAGTAAGGACGATCTGCACCAACTCATCCAAAATCCTCTTCCACCTTTCAACTCTGTGACCAAGGTAACTTTCTGGAAATTGTACGAGGAAATGGTAAAACGAAAAAGCCTAGGTCCTCACGATCTCATCTCCTATTTAAAGAAAATGCCTCCGGAGTTCGATCCGGTTTATAAAAACGTAATTGTCGAGATCCTGAGGATCTATTACGAGACCGGGGAATTCAAAGAGGCAAAAGAATACGCGGAAAGTTTCCAGGAGAAGGATAAGAAGGAATACTTCGGAGCCATGGCCTATTATCGCTATGCCAAGGCATTGTACAAATTCGGAGAGACCCAAAAGGGAGAAGATCTCTTATACGCCCTCATGGACGACGCAAATGTTCCTTCTTATGTGAAGAAAGACATCCATTCCGATCTGGAAAGCTGGAAAGGAGAATCCTTCTATAAACATATCTCCGTGGAAAAGGCGGTGCTTTTCCTTCCCTTCTTATCTAAGGACGAAAAGAAATCCTTTCTTTCTTCTCAGCAATTCTTTAGCTCCCAAAGATTCGAAAGACCCGAAAGCTGGAAGGCCGCCGCAAGAGCCCTGGTTTCGCTGTATCCGGAACGTTTGCCTGCACTTTTCCACAAGCATAGGAATTTTGCGGAATATTTTCCGGAGTTTACCGCTGCCATGTCGGTGGAATTGTCCAACCAAAGTTTAGGTCGTTTAGGACTGGATCTATTAGAAAAATCGAATCTACCCTCTTCAGAGGCTGTGGAATATGCGTATGCGAGAGCCTATAAGAAGTTAGGAGATAGGGACAGGTATTTCAATCGCCTTCTATCTTCTCTGGAAAAGAACCCGTACAATCTGATCCGGCAGGATGAGCTCATCGATCTTCTCATTGGAGACCAATCCCATTTCTTAGAGGAGAATTATTGGAAAGAATCTCTTCGTAGGATACCCAATCTCCCCGTAAAAGGAAGATTGGTCTATTGGTATCTTCGAAATCTCAAGTCCAAAGGAAAACAGGAAGAACTGACTCTTTGGCTCAAGACCTATTATCGTTATATTCCGGGATCTTATTATACGAGAGTGATCCGAGAGGAATTCCAATCCGAGATCTCCGCAATCCCGCAACCGGACAATGCAGTTTGGAACAAGGATAGCCTATTCGAATATCTTTCCCTGACTTCGGGAGACCCTAAATATTCCGGCAAGATCATGGGCAGAGATCTGGAATTCGCCTATTTTCCGGATTCATTCTCTTTGGATATCCGGATCGACTCCGCTCACGGCAGGATCCGAGGGAACCGTCTATTACAAAATGCTAAAGAATATTTGGAGATCGGAGAGACAGCCTATGCTTCTTCTCTCGTAGACAAATTCGCGCAGCAAAGCGGACTATCCGAAGAAGAAAAGGATGAACTGTTCGCAGCCTTAGGAGAAGTGACCGGGCACCAATACCTAACCGTATTTCATACTAGAAATCTTATGAAAAGAAGAAGGATCCCGGACGATGTGATCCTTCTTCCTTCCAAACTGGCGTCTAGGATCTATCCTAGGCCACATAGGGATCTGGTCTCCCATTCTTCCCAATCCTTCGGAATAGACGAGGATATTATTTACGCGGTAATGAGACAGGAGTCCTTCTTTAAAGAGAACGCGGTTTCTTCTTCCAATGCGAGAGGGCTGATGCAGATCATGGGCCCCACTGGAAAAGGATTGGCCCATGGACTGGGGCTCGAGTCCTATTCCCTTTTTGATCCGGAAATTTCTATACAAATGGGTGCCAAATTCTTAAAATACCTTCTTTCTTCCAATGAAAACGATCTGAAATGGGCGTCCATCGCCTACAACGGAGGTCCAGGCAATCTTAGAAAATGGAAGAGGAACCATTATCACGGAGATTTTAATCATTTCCTGGAGGAACTTCCCTCCAAAGAGTCCCGTGATTATTGCAGGATCGTAACGTCGAACTATTATAATTACCAAAGTTTGAGGCAGTACAAAAACCGCTAGGCGAAGCTACTATATCCTTTTTTTTGGATTGTCTAGATTTTCAGATCCATAGGATAGTACTAAGGACTAAGACTTTAATTCCAAAATGGATTTATGTTCCTCGGTCTAAGCGTACTGTTCTCAAATTTTACCCATTCCAAATTACTAGGAGCAAGAAATGGCAAACACCGCAATCTTAAAAATCGACGGTAAAGAATTCGAATTACCCATCATCGTCGGAACCGAAAACGAAAAGGCCATCGACATCTCCAAACTCAGACAGCAAACAGGATACATCACTCTAGACAACGGTTATCTAAACACCGGAGCTTGCACAAGCGCAGTCACCTTCCTGGATGGAGAGTTGGGGATCCTAAGATACAGAGGGATCCCGATCGAGCAACTCGCGGAAAAAGCGACTTTCACCGAGGTGGCTTACCTTCTTATATACGGTCATCTTCCTTCCGACAAAGAACTGCAAGAATGGGACAAAGAGTTGACCATGCATACTTTGATCCACGAGGACCTGAAACGTCTTTATAACGGATTCCCGAAAGACGGTCATCCGATGGCGATCATGTCCACCATGATCGGATCCCTTTCTACCTATTACCAAGATTCTTATGATCCTGAGAATCCGGAACACAGACATATTTCCATGATCCGTCTTCTGGCAAAATTCCCTACGATCGCTTCTTTCGCGTACAAGAAGTCTCTTGGACAACCTACAGTACATCCGATGAACCATCTGGATTATTGCAGCAACTTCCTGAACATGATGTTCTCCGTTCCTAGCGAAGAGTATTATATCGACCCGGAGATCGTAAAGGCTTTGAACCTGCTGCTTATCCTTCACGCGGACCACGAGCAAAACTGTTCTACTTCTACCGTTCGTTTGGTGGGATCTTCTCTCGCAAACCTGTACGGTGCGATCTCCGCGGGGATCTGCGCTCTTTGGGGACCACGTCACGGAGGAGCCAACCAAGAAGTATTGGAAATGCTTTTAGAGATCAAAGCGTCCGGACTTCCTGTGAAAAAGATCGTAGAGAAAGCAAAGGACAAGAACGACGCTTTCCGTCTTTCCGGATTCGGTCACAGGGTTTACAAAAACTTCGACCCAAGAGCAAAGATCATCAAGAAGGCTTGCGATGCGGTTCTTTCCCGATTGGGAGTAAACGATCCTCTATTAGATATTGCTAAAGAACTAGAAGAAGCAGCGCTCAAGGATTCCTATTTCGTAGAAAGAAAACTCTATCCGAACGTGGACTTCTATAGCGGTATCATCTATCGTGCCCTCGGAATTCCAGTGAACATGTTCACTGTGATGTTCGCAATGGGACGTCTTCCGGGCTGGATCGCTCAATGGAAAGAAATGATCGAATCTCCCGATATGAAGATCGGTAGACCTCGTCAGATCTATACCGGCGCGACCGATACTAGTTACGACAGCGCAAAGAAGAAGTAAGGTAGATTCTTCTATTTTGAAAAAGCAGAGTGGAGAGATCCCTCTGCTTTTTTTATATTCCGAGACCTTGAAATCCTTTCGCCGCTACCAAGTCAATAAGACTTCCGAATCCGTGTTAAGATCGGGACATCCTTGGATCCTGAACGGAAATCTTTCTTCTGCCATCTCCGCCTTTCAAGACGGGGACTGGATGAAACTAGTCTCCGGACAAAATGAGATCTTGGGAACAGGGATCTATTCTTCCAACGGGCCGATCGGGATCCGGATCATCCAAACGGAAGGAGATTTCTCTCTGGATCGCTTGAAGCAAACCATTAAGAATACATTCCAACTTCGTAAAGCTCTTCGAGAGGAAACGAACGCATACAGGTTGGTCCACGGCGAGAACGATAGACTCCCTGGAGTGACTGTGGATCGGTATGGAAAGACTTGGGTGGTCCAAACCTATTCCAGATCTCTTCGGAAATTTTCCCGCTTGGTCGTTCGCATCCTATATTCCCAAGCAAAAGAAGAAGGAGAATCATTGCCGGAGAAAATCCTCTGGATCTCTCCCCAAAGGATAGGGTCGGAAGAAGCAATTCCCGTCCGTTTCTCGCGAGGAAAAAGAGAAACCCCGTACGACGAAGAGATCTTTCTAGAAACGGTAAAATGGAAAACTACTCTTCCCGGCCAAAAGGGAGGATTCTTTCTGGATGTCCGAAACCTTCGCTCCTATCTATTAGAAAAAAGAGAATTAGCAAAAGATAAAGAATGTCTGCATCTATTCTGTCATACAGGACTCACTTCCGCCTGCTTAGAAGAAGCGGGAGCTCGATCGATCTTTTCCGTAGACGGTGCAAAAGAGGCGTTAGAAGAGTTTGCATCCAGGATCTCTTCTTCTGAGATACACCCTTCCTTCGAGGAAAAGAATCGGATCCAAACATTCGGTAAACATAGTCTCGTTCGAGCAGATCTGTTCAGAGACTGGAACTTCTTAGAAGATCGAAAATTCTCTCTGATCGTTTTGGACCCTCCTAATCTTACACCCAACCAGAACTCGATTCCAGCCGGAAAAAAGGCATATAGAAGTCTAATCAGTAAGGCACTTTCTCATTTGGAACCGGGAGGGGATCTGATCCTTCTCTCTTGCTCGGGAAGAATCCGTGAATCCGAATTTGAAAAGATTGGCCGGGAAACACTAGTGCATCGAGGATGGAAGTATAGAGAACTAGAGAGACTGGTCCCGGAACAGGATCATCCTACCAGGAAGGAATTTCCGGAAGGAAAGTATTTCAAGGTCCATATATACAAAGGGGTGAGTCCTGTAGGAGCTCCTACAAAGATCTGATCATGGCAAAAAACACGTACGAACTGATCGATTCCGGGAATTTCAAGAAATTGGAACAGGTAGGACCGTACAAGGTCATTCGTCCTTCTCCCGTTGCCGCCTGGCCACCAACCCAAGCCTCTCTTTGGAAGGACGCAGACGGAGAATATCATAGAAGCGATAAGGGCGGCGGGAACTGGAAATGGAAGGACAATTCATCTCGTCCGGATCCGGAAGATGAGTTCTTGCTCCAAATCCCTCCTCTTACCGTCAAGATCCGATTCACTCCGTTCGGACATTTAGGGATCTTTCCGGAACAACTACAGAACTGGGATCGGATCCGAAATGTCTCCTCCCAATTAGCAGGACAGGGAGAAGTCTTAAATCTATTCGCGTATTCAGGTCTTTCCACCTTATCCGTATTAGCTGGCGGAATGGACGCTTGTCATTTGGATTCCTCCAAGGGAATGGTAGAATGGGCCAGAGAGAATGCCCAAGTCTCCGGACTCGCAGACAAGAAGGTACGCTGGATCGTAGAAGACGTATTAAAATTCCTGAATAGAGAGATCCGTAGGAACAAAAAGTACAGCGGATTTATCTTGGACCCTCCTACTTTCGGCAGAGGAGCGAGTGGAGAAGTATTTAAGATCGAAAAGGATCTCCCCGAAATGATGGATCTTCTCATGAAGCTTTGCGATTCCAAGCCCGAGTTCGTATTCCTGACCTGTCATTCCACTGGGTTCAGCCCAATCGCACTCAGAAGGATCTTAGAAGGAAGGATCAAGTCTCCCGGCAAATACATAACGGAAGAACTCACGATTGCTGAATCCACCGGAAGAACACATCCTGCCGGTTCCAACTGTATCTTTTATTCGAATAGGTTGAAACTTTGAAGAAGCCTTTAGAGATCACAAGCTTCTCCAATGAGAAGCTCAAGTACATCTCCGGGCTAAAAGAAAAGAAAAACCGAGAGAGATCCAATACTTTCTTTATCGAAGGCTATAGAGAGATCCAAAGAGCCAAAGCTTCTGAAAAGATAGAGTTCGAGTACATTCTCACCTGCCCTGCCTGTTACTTAGGAGAAAACGAAGAAGAACTGATCTCTTCTATCGATGCAAAGACGATTTTAGTCCCGAAGCAGGTCTTTGAGAAAATCTCCTATAGAGATAGGCCTGACGGCTTGATCGCTACCGCGAATTTACCGGACTTCTCTCTTTCTAAGAATCCCAACCTAAGCGGAGCCCCCGTCCTAGTGATCGAAGGAGTGGAGAAGCCAGGAAACCTGGGCACAATCCTTCGCACCGCGGAAGGAGCAGGATTCGAAACCGTATTCGTAGCGGACCCTAGATTAGATTTATTTAATCCAAATGTGATCCGATCTTCCACAGGGACCTTATTCACTTTAGATGTTCGCCAAGGGGAGATCTCCGAACTCTATCCTCTTCTTAAGAAAGCAGGCTACAGGACCATAGCAGTCACACCTGAGGCCAAGTCCTTGTATTGGGACGGGAACTTAAAAGGAAAAGTGGCCCTCGTATTCGGAAGCGAGCAATATGGTTTGAGTGAATATGCGAGAACCAAAAGCGATGAATATATTTCCCTGCCTATGAAAGGAGTTGCGGATAGTTTGAATCTGGCGATGTCAGCGGGGATCCTAATGTACGAGGTGCTTAGACAAAATCGTTAATGGCAATTAAACAGAATGGTTGGTATCATCCAACCTGAGTCGGAACAATCCCGATCTATTCTTCCGCGATCAGACTTTCACCCATTACATATCTTAAGTAAAAAATACTTCTGTTTCTTTCTAACTCGGCTAACTTAGTTTCCTCTTCTTTTTCTCTTCGTAACACGTCAGCCTCTAACTTTTCCAAGAAGGTGGCCTTGCCATTTAAAAAACGATTCCTTTGTCTTTCGGCATTTTCGTAGGCTCTTCTGTATCCGTCCTTTTTCGAGTCCCAATCCTTTTGTCGAACAGAGAGATCACTCAACGCCTTTCTTACCTGCACTCCGATCCCTCTTTCCAGATCTTTCATCTTTTCCCGCAAACCGGAAATTTTCGCTGATACGGAATCAACTCTCGACGCTCTGGTTCCTCCCTCGAAAGGTTGAATAGAAACGCCGACAGTTCCGGAATACCAATCATCCTTCGTAAACTGGCCGCTATCTTGGTGATTATAACCAAGTTTGGCAAAGACTTTAGGCAAAGCTTCCTTGTTTATCGACTCCTTTTCTTTTTCCATGCTTTCAATCTGGATTCGCAATGCTTGTAAATCCTTTCTTTGCTGCTTGATCACAGAAAGGATCGTTTCGAAGTCCCTTCGTTCTTCAACAAAGTTCAATTTGAATTCGATCGGCTCCACTGGGTACATAGAACCGACAGCTTGGCCTAAAGATAGATCTATAACTTCTTTTTGTCCTTTTAAGAAGAGCAATTTTTGTTTGGAGTCATCTAAAGCCAGATCAACTCTAAGCAGATCCGTTTCCAATACTTGACCGAATCTGTATAGTCTACCTACCTCATATTTTCTGCCGCTCAATTCGGAAACTACTTTGGAAACGGTTTCTATCTTGACCCTAACCGAAAGCGAATCCAGAAATTTAGAAGCCGCATCCCATTCCGCATCCTGCCGAATGCGGATCACTCGATTCTTCTCCGCCTCGACTGCTCTTTCTTTTGCGGGGATCAAATAAAACATATTAGAAGGATCGAATAGATTCTGGGTTATCTCGACGGATCCCTGGTAAAAGGATTTCTCAAGACCACCGATCCCTCCCGGGGTAACTCCTCTGGCCGGTAACGACTGATCCAGAAAGACCCTGTTCATTGAGGCCCTAAGCTTAGGCATATAGACATCTCTTGATAAAGTCTGAGTATCGTAGTTCAACGACTCCTTACTGGCCTCAGAAGATGTAACTAAGCCCGCCTTTCCCGACTGAGCTATGACTTCCCGGAGAGTCATAGTAGTTCCTTTTTCTTGCGAGAAAACGAAAGAAGGAAAGATTATAAAAATCGAAAAAAACAAGGACTTTCTTAAAAGGCCGCGTCCCTTTCCACTTACTGTTAAATCGACACGAGTTCTTTTACCAATCAAATATAGGGAAGGCACGATAAACAAAGTGAGGGCAGTAGATACAAGCAATCCGGAAACGATAGACCATGCAAATGGAGGCCATAGAGTAGCGTTGGAGAATGCTAAAGGAAGCATTCCTGCAATCGTAGTGGCGGTGGTGAGAAGAATCGGACGAATCCTCCTTTGGATTGCTAACCGCGTCGCTTCTTCGGGAGAAATACCTGAAGCGATTGAGATCTTCATATGATCTATTATGAGAATGCCATTATTAACTACTATTCCGACCAGAGCCAAAGATCCGATCAAGGACATGAATCCAAAAGCATTTCCGGAAAGCAAAAGGCCTGGAACAATTCCTATAAAAGATAAAGGTATTGTAACAAGGATTATCCCTACTTCCTTAAACGAATTGAATTCAAAGAGTAAAGATCCTAAAAATAGGATCAAGGCAAGTGGTACGGCTCTAAGAATGGCGGTATTTGCTTCTCCCGATGCTTGCGCTTCCCCTCCGAAGATAACTTCTATTCCCTCAGGTAGGTTTAATCCTTTAAGTTTTTCCTTAAATTCAGAAATCACCTTCGTATAGCTGGCACCATTCGATAATTCCGAAGTAACCGAAACGGAAAGTCTTCTGTTGTAATGATGAAATACGGACGGCTTCCAAAGGAGTTCTTCCGAAGAGAGATGGCTAACGTCTAAACTCGAATTTCTAGTTTGAGCTACATAAGCCTTTCTTAATCTTTCCAGAGAAATTTCATCCCCCTCTTCGGAACGAAGGCGTATCGGGATTGGTTCTTTTTCCCAGCGATATTCTCCCGCATCGAGCCCGATCGTTCTGCCCAAAAGTGCCGAAGTGACTTCCCTTCTAGTCAATCCAAATCTAGCTGCAGAAGCATCGTTAATCGAAAAGCGGATATTAGGCGATCCAATTCCTACGTCCCGAACGACATTTCTGGTTCCTTCCAGATTTTTTACTATGGAAAGAACATTCTCGGAACTTCGAATCAGTTCTTCTTCGTTGTCTCCAACTAAACGTATCTCTATCGGTGCATTTACAGGAGGTCCTTGTTGTAATTCTCTTACTATGACGTTCACGGAAGGAAGAAGCTCGGACGCCGACTTTTCTATGAATGGAATCATTTTCCGAGCAGCAGAAAAATCATCGGCAGTGACTAGTATTTGTGCGATATGAGGCGCATTCGGCAAACGATTCAGGTTGTAATAAAATCGAGGCGTACTTCTTCCTACAAAAGTTGCCGTTGCTCTCAAGCCCTTTAATCCCCGAATCCCTTCTTCCAGCTTGAGAGCGATCTTAGTCGTCTCATCCAAATGCGTTCCTTCAGGCAACTCGATACTCACGACCAACTGGTTTCTATCCGCGTAAGGAAAGAATTTCTTAGGTAAAAGCCCGAACGCTATGCCCGTGATGGCTACGGCAACCGTTGCAAAAAGAAAAAGACTCTTCGATCTGCTAATTACAATAGAAGCGACCCATTCCCCCAACCTCTCCGTAAATTTCCATTGCTTGGCCGAGCCTTTCTTCAAGAAAGCCTGGGCGATGTTCGGGGTTACGAAAATTGCAAAGAAGTAACTAACGATTAGGCAAAGGATAGCAACAGTAGGAATGCTCCTAGTAAAATCAGCGACAGTGCCGGAAGCTCCTAACATCGGAAGAAAAGCTGCGACTGTCGTTCCAGTTGCTGAAGCAAGGGGTATTATAAATTCATCAATCGTCTCCTTAGAGGCTTTGCCCAAATCAGCTCCCTCGTCTAACTTCTCCTGTATTCCTTCTACCACTACAATCACATTATCAATGAGCAACCCTAACGCCATAACGAAGGCTGAAATTGACATTTGGTTTAAGACGCCTCCGCCAATTCCGTACAACCCTAGAGAAATTAAGGATATTACCGGAACCAATAAGGCGACAAGAAGACCGATCCGAAATCCCATTCCGAGGATCAGCACAGCTGCCACGATCAATATTCCAAAAAACAAATTGGCCGACAGATTGTCCAAACGACTTTTTACATAGTCCGGCTGAACACTGATCTCTTCTATTTTCAAATTCGCATTTTTCTTTTTCTGCAAATCAACTTTAGACCTAACTTGTTTACCGAAATCTAATAGACTGATTTCTGCCTTGGGCACCACTCCGATCGCAATGCCTGGCCTTCCGTTCAGAAACATTTTTTCTTTGATCGGAAAATCTGGCGAACGAACGACTTTGGCCATCTCTCCGAGCAAAACAACATTTCCAGAGTTCAATAATATGGGGAATTGTCTGATCTCTTCTAAGCTCTTAAAGCCTGAGTTCGTTTCAATATTTACTCTCTGGGCATCGATTCTTACCGATCCCGAAGGGATGTTGCGATTACTTTCCCTTAACGCTCTTAAGATCTGCTCATAATTCAGGCCATATTTTTCTAAAATGGAATCATCTACATTAATACTGATCTGTTTTCCGGGATCTCCGAAAATATTTACTTTAGCAACAAGAGGAAGTGAAGAAAGTTCCTCTTCTAACTTCTCCGCAAAGTCCAAAAGCAAAAGAGGATCCTCCGAGCCCGTAATTGCGAAAATAAAAGCGTCCTGCTGATTTACGTTCCTGTCTAATTTCGGTTTATAAGTACCTTGTGGAAATTTTGAATAAGCCACATCTAACGCAGACTCTACTTTTCTCCATGCAGTATCCACTTTGGTTCCTGTAACGGAATCTCTTAGATCTATTCGCAGTAGAGCGAATTCGGAACGCACAGTAACTTGGGTTTCCTTAATTTCCTCTATTTCGGAAAGTTCATCCTCAATCCGCTCTACGACAAGTCTCTGCATCTCAGTTGCAGTAGAACCAGGATAGATTACAGTAACAACTCCTCTGAAATCGCTCAAGCGAGGATCTTCCTCTCTCGGCATAGTGATCCAGGAAACGAGCCCAAGAAAACCGAGAGTGAAAACCAAAGATAATGTGATCTTCCTATATTTAAAAATAAGTTCCGAGAATTTCATTTCAATACCCTCACATCTTCGCCATCCGCGAGATTTTCCATTCCCTCTACCGCAATCTCGTCTCCTCTTTGAAATGGACCCGAGACCAATGCTTTGTTTTCATAAATCCCTTGTGGCTCTATTTTTAATTTAATCGCCTTGCCATCCTGGATCTTGAATACATAAGGATTCTTTCCCTCCGGACCGATTACGCTCCCAATAGGCAGTGCAAAGAATTTACTTTTGATATATGGCGGGAATAGAACCTCGGCTCCGGATTCATCAATGCTTCGCCCTTGAAATCTGAATCTCACCAATAAACGGTTCTCGCTCTTAGAGAGAACGATTCCTGATACTGGTACAGAATTCGTTAAAGGCAATTTGACTTTTACCTCGGATCTTAAAGGCACTGCAGATAGTATCTCAGGAGGAACATCCACGTTCAGATCGAATTCGGTCGACGCATTCGGAGAGAATTTATACTTTGTTCTTCCGAAGGCAGGTACGATCTTGCCGAAAGTAGGATAACCTTTTTCGGGAGCTACGGATTCGACCGCGATAACCTTAACGAATTGACCGGCTTGGTTCTTCTTCGGCTGTCTCTTCTTGCAACCAGCAATCAGAGAAATGCAAAGAGTTATAATAAGTGGGATTATGAACGATTTAATTGTTTGCATTGTAAATCAACATAAGTATACAATGTCTACTTATCCAAAAACAAGAGTCCCCGAACGGTGTAGACATTGTCTACTTTTTTATGCCTGAAAAGAAAAAAAAACAGCAATACCATCACGGCGATCTAAAGAGGGCGTGTATCCGAGCGGCCCTTAAAATCATCCGAGAGAAAGGCGAGCAAAGCCTAAGCTTAAGAGAAGTTGCAAAAAAACTTGGAGTCTCTCACGGAGCTCCGTATAAACATTTCGCTTCAAAAGAGGAATTGATAGAGGAAATTGTAAGCGAAGGATTTCGATTGTTTTTAGAGTATTTGATCCGATGGAGATCCGTCGAAAATCAGAAGGCAGAGGTTTCTTGTAGGATCATGGGGCATGCTTATTTAGATTTTTCTTTGGATCATCCTGACTTTTACGGAATGATGTTCGCCTATAAGCACCATTCCGCTCCAGATAATACTCAAAATGAAGAACAGGCACGGGAAACCTTTAAAGAGCTCGTCACTATGGTGCAGGTCATGCAAGAAAAAGAACTCTTTATCAGTGAAGATCCTCTAAAAATATCCGTGTTTATTTGGACAAGCCTCCACGGTTTCTGCTCCTTATTACAGAATGACAAGCTGGATTTCCTAAAAATCGATAAAGTGTCCGCACACAAATCTTTAGATGAGATCTTAGATAAGATGTTTTTTGCTCTAAAACCGATTTCCAAATAATTCCTCCCATATCTTTTACGGCTCATTTTAGAGGTATGCAAAGTCCTGCGTTTTCGAATTCGTAAGGCTTAAACACGTTCAAGCGAATCGATAGAACAATGGGAATCCTATTGGTTGCGTTTCTTATCCAAGAGTGAATGAAGCTTTTCAAAAACTTTATGTATAGACTTGACAATTTTCGGAACGTCTAACTAGCCTAATCAATATGCGATACGATGAAGATCATAAATCAAGAACCCGCAAGAAGATTGTAAAAATGGCTTCTCGTCAAATCCGAGCTAAAGGTCTCGTAGGACCGGCCGTCCCAGCCTTGATGAAAGCCTCCGGTTTAACGCACGGAGGCTTCTATAAGCATTTCGCAAGTCGCGACAATTTAATTGTAGAGGCTGTTGAGGAAAGCTTTCAGGAACTCACAGACATTTTTATTAAAGCCGCAACTGCATCAGGCGAAGGCTGGAGAGGGATAGTAAATACTTATTTGTCACTGGAACGTTGTGATCGAATAGATACCGGTTGCCCGATCGCCGCCCTTGCTCCGGAACTTGCCCGAGCCAAATCTAATATCAAGAACCGTAGCGTGTTAGCTATTATCAAATTTCGTCAGGATGTCTTGCCTCTCATGCCTGGAAAAAGTGCTTCGGAAAAGGAAAAAAACTTCTTTATCATTATGTCTTCCATGGCGGGAGCTGTCATTGTCGCGCGAACTATACCCGATCAAAAAGTTAGGGAAGGGATTCTGAATTCCGTTCGAGACTTTTTGCTTGACAGCTTCCGTTCTTTTTAACAGATATTGGATTATGATCATAATCCAATAAATAACGGTTCATGAGATTAAGAAAAAGCGGGTTGAAACAAGAAAAGTTCGATGAAAATAATAAACCAGCCTATCCAAAACGATAGCTACTTAACCAGAGGTAGCGTTTGTAGATTTGCGATATTTGAACAGGATCTTGATCCATTCTAATATCTTTTTTAATCGATTATAGGATTACGATTATAATCTAATAAAGGAAGTAAAAACCTATGAAATTTTTCCTGATCGAAATAGAATACGTCGCCCCAATCGAAAAAATAGATGAGGTCACGCCTGCCCATAGGGAATTCCTGCAAGTCCAGTATGATATAGGCGTATTGCTTTTATCCGGTCCGAAAGTTCCAAGGATCGGAGGAATGATCATCGCTAAGTCCTCTTCTCAAGAAGAATTGCTGGACATGATGAAGGATGATCCTTTCCTCAAACAAAATTGCGTGAAGTATAATTATAAGGAGTTCGTCCCGGCTAAGTATCAAGTTTTCCTAAAGGACTGGCTCAGCCATTCATTTGAAAAAACCATTTAATCAGTATTTTTTATCTTTTATAGGATTATAATTATAATCCTATAAAAGATCCATAACGTAGTAAGTAGAAATAAAACCAAGGAGATAATTTGTGAACATTAAATTACCCAAAACAACCGGGATTCTTACTATACTTTCCAGAAAACCGAGTATTAAGGCAGATCAAATTATGAAAGTAATGCCCGAAGAAATTCGCGCGACCGTTGCGTTATATATGGAAGGCAAGATTCAGCAGTGGTTTATGCAGGCTGATGGAAGCGGAGTCATTTTCATATTGAACTGCAAAGATGTTGAGGAGGCGAGAGACATCATTGAGGATTTACCATTTTCAAAGGAAAGTCTCGTCGAAGAACAATTCATTCCGATCGGCCCTCTATTGCCGCTCGGGCTCTTATTGGGCGATAAACGGCCTGAATAAATATTAAGAATAAGTAAAGGAAGTCAATATGGGTAAACCAAAAATTTTAGTAACGGGCGCGACAGGTAGGACTGGAGCCATCGTCCTTAAAGAACTACAAGACGCAGGGTATCCGGTGCGAGCAATGGTACGGACGGAGGATACACGAACTCGCCTACTTCGAGCTCAGGGAGTTGAGATTGCAGTAGCAGATATGTGTGATCCAGAGGCTGTTGCGGCGGCTCTTCAAGGTGTGCAGCGCGCTTATTATTTGCCCCCGGTCGATCCAGCAATGCTTCAGGGAGCTACAGTGTTTGCGACAGCCGCGAAAGAGGCTCGTCTTGAACATATAGTGCTTATGACACAATGGCTTTCTAGTCCGACTCATCCTTCGCTTTCCACTCGTCACCACTGGTTGATTGATCGGATTTTTAGAATGATCCCCGAGATTGGACTAACGATCGTGAATCCAGGCTTCTTTGCGGATATACCATATCTATCTGCACTCGCCCCGGCCGTCTACTTCGGCATATTTCCCTGGCCGTTTGGCAAAGGCTTGAATGCCCCTCCTTCCGTTGATGATATCGGCCGAGTTGCAGCCGCTGCTCTAATGGATCCGAGTCGGCATGCTGGACAAATATACAGACCAACAGGTCCAGAACTATTGTCCGGGCAAGATATGGCGGCAACACTCAGTAGGTTTCTTGGACGCAAAGTGAAGTTGGCTCCAACCCCTCCGGAGATCTTCCTAAAAGCAGCGCGCCTCGAGGGTAATCCCATTTCTGTCGTAAGTGTTATGAAGAATTATATCGAGGATGCTCGTCGAGGAGCTTTCCAAGTGGGAGCCCCTACGGATCACGTTCGACGGGTAACAGGTCGTGACCCCGAAACATTCGAGATGGTGGCCCGACGATACGCTGCCCTTCCTCGTTTCAATCGATCCCCACTCAACTACTTAAAGGAAATATTTCAGTTTGCAATTACACCGTTCGTACCTCTTCCGTTCTCTCGATATGAGGCAGGTTTAGGAATTTCACGTCCGGCGAAACCAAAGTTTTCGATAGATTCACAGATCTGGTTAGCAGAACATAGTAACGTCAAAAGTTAAACTGTGAAGCATGAAATAGAAAAGCGCGATCTTTTATGATTCGCGCCCTGCTTTCTTTCCGAGTTGAATCTTTCCTAACTGGCACAACCTTGGATAGATGAGTAACATCAAGATTTCGGCATATATTAGTGGACATGGGTTCGGCCATATCAGCCGATCCTTAGAGGCACTCAGTAATATACTTTTACTCAGACCGGATTGGTCTGTCCGGATCATCTCTCCGAGAGGAGAAGAATTTGCAAGATCTCTGGACGATAAAGGACTCTGGGGAAGAGTAAAAGACAGATTCAGCTTTGAATCCGAGAAACCCGACGTGGGGATCATCCAAAGAGATTCGCTCGGAATGGATCTGGAAGCTACCAAATCGGAGATCGAGATCTTTCGAAAGAACAAGGAATCTTTTTTAGACAAGCAAACGAAGAGTCTCCGAGCCGAGACTCCGGATTTGATCTGGTCTGATTCTTCTTCTCTTCCGTTTTGTTTATCATCTTCTTTGCATATTCCATCTTTGTTTTTGGGAAATTTCACCTGGGACTTTATTTACTCGAAATATGAGGATCCGATATTCCGATCCTTCTCCCAAGAATTGAAAGAAGAATATGAAAACTGTGATCTGGGACTCGTGCTTCCACTCTCTTGTCCTATCACTTCTATCCGGAATACAAGAGAGATAGGATTGCTCGGTCGTAAGCCGAATCTGGACAAAGAATCCGCTCGTAGATATTACGGCTTCGAAGAAGGAATTCAATACTACTTATTCTCTTTCGGTGCCTATGGGATCGATCCGACCCAATTCGATTGGAAAAATTGGGATCCATCTAAAAAACGGATCGTAGTAGGAGGGGTCGAATGGAAAGGGGAAAATCATTTGGGACTAGTCTCCATTCCCAAATGCCATTATCCCGATCTTCTCCGTGCCTGCGATTTCGTATTAACGAAACCGGGCTATGGGATCTTAAGCGAAGCTTACTTTGCCGGCACACCCGTTTTGTATACGGATAGAGGTGATTTCCCTGAGTATCCTTATTTAGTGAAAGAGTTAGGATCCAAATTCAATTCGGCCTACATTTCGCATAACAATATCTATTCTTTCCACTGGGATCCTTCTTCTCGTAAAGCGATCGAGAATCAACCCAAGCCGGACCCTAGATTCGAAAAGAACGCGATCTATGACATATTAAATTTCATAGAAGAGCTCATATCTTAAACGACAAGATACATTTAAATTACAAATCTACTTTATTAATTATCCTGACAGAATGTATGTCATTTCCGACTAACGCTAAACTGTTGTTTATAAACTGGAACTGAGTCTAATTCTGCGATAATCTCTTTTTTACTTTTCATCCTTTTAAAAACCGTGTATTTTACTTCACCGAAGACTCTCGACAAATGGAGGGAATCATGTGGAAGGATAAAGTACGTGGTAAAGTAGAAGAGCTATTTGAAAAAGCAGGGATACAATTCGAAGGAAACTCCGAATGGGACATTCATGTTAAGGACGATAGACTCTTTGGAAAGATCTTAAGCGACGGCTCTCTCGGCTTAGGGGAGGCCTATATGAACGGTTGGTTCGAATGTGAACGTTTCGACGAGACCGTTTATCGATTGTTTAACAATGGAATCGAGAAAGCCGCAAAAGCTTGGGGGAATATTTTTCTCTACTTACAAGCAATTGCGATCAATCAACAATCTAAAAGCAGAGCTTTCGTAATCGGTGAAAGACATTACGATCTAGGTAACGATCTCTTTGAGCTGATGCTGGATAAGGAAATGGTCTACTCCTGTGCATATTGGAAAAACGCAAAAAGCCTGGACCAAGCGCAAGAAGATAAGATGGATCTGATCTGTAGGAAGTTAGAACTACAGCCAGGAATGAGGATCCTAGATATAGGATGCGGCTGGGGAGGTTTAGCGAGACACGCTGCAAAACATTATGGCACAGAAGTGACTGGGATCAGCGTTTCCAAAGAGCAATTGCAATTGGCTTCCGAAAAATCGAAAGGGCTCAAGATCGATTATCAGTTCAAGGATTATCGGGACGTAAACGAGAAATTTGACGCAGTGGTATCCGTCGGTCAAATGGAACATGTCGGATATAAGAATTACAAAATATATATGGAGACTATCTTTCGATCTTTGAGAGATAAGGGACTAGTCCTTCTTCATACAATAGGTTCGAATACTTCGGACAAGGTATGCGATCCATGGATCTCTAAGTATATTTTCCCGAATTCCCATCTTCCTTCTGCGGCCCAGATCACGAAAGCTGGAGAGAATCTATTCGTATTGGAAGATCTTCACAATTTCGGTCCCGACTACGATAAGACCCTGATGGCTTGGTACAATAATTTTGAAAAGAATTGGGCCAAGATCCAGAAGAAGTACGGAGAAAGATTCTACAGAATGTGGAGATTCTATCTTCTGAGTTGTGCCGGTGCATTTCGATCCCGCCGGATCCAACTCTGGCAGTTCGTATTTTCCAAGGGCGCCAGGGAGGAAGTATATCAGGCAGTTCGGTAGAACGAAGGCGGCCCCCACCCAATCGAGTGCCCCGTAGGAAGCGAGATTCCCGTAGGGTTGCCGAACGAAGTGAAGCAAAATTTATGTCCTATCGAAAAGCTTGGCCCCCACCCTCCTCGGGTGGGGAGGTGGGTCGCCAGTGGGAAAGCCTCGCGGTCCCTATATCACGAAACTCTTATCTCTGCAAGAGCAAAACAACAATGTGGGAACTGTTTTTATTTTCCTTGAAACCACGACTCGATCTGTTCCGTCCTCAATCGAGTCTGGTATTCCAGGAATCGTTCTTTCCACCAAAAATGGGCCTGCGTTAGATCCGCTTCCCAAAACCAGCGATGCAAATCGGTAAGAGTTCGTTTATCCCAAAGAAGACGACTCAGTTCCTTTCTATTGAGCGAATCGGGCCCTTCTTCTTTCCAAGAAAGGGCCAAGCCGTCCATATACTTTTGCCTCGCTACAGATTCCCGCTTGCGAGTTCTTAAGCGGGATGTATGGAATCGGAATAGCATCGGATCTGCAACGGAGAGAAAGACCCCACTGCCCGCTTCCATTCCCTTTAGAAAATTTGAATATTCTTTTTCCAGTTTCTCCGTGTCTGAAAGGATCGGGTTATCTTTCGTTTCTTCCGGTGTTAAGAGAAGTCCCTTCTTCTTCCATACTTCTCCTTGAGAAGGAGAAGAAGTCCAGACGGACCAAAAATAGGACAAAAGCCATCCTCCGGTGATCGGAAGAAGCCAATAGAATAAGATCGGATAATATACGAATAGCCAAACGGAGATCCCGATCCCATAAAAAGCCTGGGGAAGAAGTACCCTGGCAGCGGCCATTTTATCCATTCCTCTAGCCGGGTCCCGGTTCTGAGGTCCCCATTCGATCTTGCGATTCAAAAATGTCATCCACAGAAAACGAGTGTATTGGACCATATACGCCGGAGCCAAGATCACGGACTGGATAAATTCCACGAAGAAGGAAAGAATAAAAGAAAAGACACCGATCCCGCTCTCCCTTCTCCTAAAAAATAGTCCATCAATAAAAGATAATATTCTCGGCATGAATAGGATCAGTATCGTATAAGCTTGCAAACCATAAAAGACCGGAAGATAGAGACTCTCCTGGAATTTTACCCATTCCTCCGGAACGGAAGCCAAACGATAATAATCCGTATCCGCCATAACCGTAAAGCTGGTAGCGATCAACATCAAGGCCCAGAGAAGGGAGCTTGCGTAAGACAGTATCCCGAGTAAAATATGGATCCTGCTCGAGATCCTCAAGCCTCCCACGAATAAGAACCAGAAATGTTGAAGATTTCCTTGGCACCAACGATTGTCCCTCTGCAGACTTTCCAAGACGTTCGGAGGACATTCTTCGTACGAGCCTTCTAGATCATATGCGAACCATACGGTATATCCAGCTTTTCTAATCAATGCGGCCTCAACAGTATCATGAGAAAGGATCTTTCCCCCGATAGCTCCTTCTCCAGGCAATCCAGGGAGTCCGCAATGTTCCATAAACGGTTTTAATCGGACGATCGCATTATGGCCCCAAAAAGGTCCGGAGAATACCTGCCAATAATACGATCCTGCTCCGAAGATAGGATTTCCGAGCCATGTGCCGAATTGAGCCAACCTTTGGAATAAGCTTCTACCTCGGATGATCTTTGGAACGGTTTGGATAATTCCTGCGTTAGGCACCGCTTCCATCAAGCGCACCAAATTCAGCATACATTCTCCGGTAAGTAGACTGTCCGCATCCAATACGATCATGTATCGATAACGTCTTCCCCACCTTCTGCAAAAGTCCGCTATGTTCCCGGACTTCTTGTTCAGATTGATCCTGCGTTTTCTATAATATACTCTTCCCTTGGTCTCCGGTTTTCGTGACAGTTTGGAGAATGCCTTCTCTTCTTGGAGCCAAACATCCGGGTCCGTCGTATCGGATAGCAAGAAGAAGTCTAGGTTTTTCCCTAAGCCCACCAATCCTGCGGACTTCATCATGGATTCTAATCCTGCTGTGACCCTGGCGACATCTTCGCAATGAATCGGAATGACTACAGCAGTCGGAGGAAGATCTTTCGGGTCCGTCTTTTGATCGGCGATGAGTCCCGAGATCCTTGTGGGATCTCCACCTCTCACTCTTTGCATAGCTCCGAAGATCGCGGTGGTCGCTCCGAATGCCAATAAAGGAAAGAGCATACAGAATAGAAGAAGGGTCGCCCATTCCAAAGGAGAAATCCCATTGATCTGTAAAAAACGATATTCTAAATAAACTCCGAAGAGCGAAAGTAGGCCGAGTACTCCGACAAAGCCCAATCTTCTATATGTGAATTTCCTGGAATCGAAAGCTTCTTTTAAGATCGCTTCCGGAGCGGGAAGAGAAGAAGAGAAACTTTCCGAACTCATGAGAAATACCAGAAAGCGAGAGAGATATAGACAGCGGCCCAAAACAATGCAGTCAGCACTAAGGCTACAGGTTCAGGCTTTTCCGCAGAAGGAGAAGCAAGATCGGCCAAAGGCCCAAAGTCAATTGGTCTCGGCACCATAGAACCGGGTTCCATTGCGGGAAGACTAGTTTCCAGATCCCGATTTAACTTTAAGGAGATCTCCTGCTCGAATGTTTCAAAAAGAGAGACGCCTTCTACTTTATATTTTTCGAATACGTTTATGAGAATGTCCCGGATCTCCAGACTGTCCTCTAACCCCATTCCTCTCAGATACAGTTCCAAACGATCCCATTCTCTGGAGCCTTGTTTGTATGTGGGAACTCCTACAGAACTCGCCTGATCGCTTTTCTTCTTAGTTCGGCTCAAGGGTAAAATTCCAAGTTTCTGAAATGACTTCTTGGTTTCTGCTGAGCGCCGCCTTTAGATCACAGGGCCTAAATTTGTTCTTAGGATAGACACCGAAGGTAAGTCTCCATACCCCGGTCTCTTCTATCTTTTGCACGGAATACTCCGCAAGCTCCGCATTCTCTCCGGTATCGATCCGAGCCTGGATATAAGCAAACGGGTCCAGGGAACTCAAAGTAGAATTCTTAAAATCCACATAGAAAGTCTTTAATTCCGGATCCGCCTGAGAGTCTCCGATCCTTGTGGCCACCACTTTTGCCAAAGAATCAGGCAAAGGATCCACATCCGGCCAGCGAACTGTATAAGAAAAATCGAATGGAGTTCCAGGTTGCGGAATAGGATCCGGCATCCAATAGGCTCCCATATTATCATCCGAATCCCGAAAGGTAGGGTTCTCAAGAAGCTGCACGTTCCCCTTGCCGAAAGCAGTCTCAGGCTCCACCCAAGCGCTCGGACGAAGTTGGTATCGCATCTCGCTATCCTGGTAATTTTGGAATTCCCTATCCCTTTGGATCAGCCCGAATCCTCTCGGATTCTCATCCGGAAAAGAATATGTAGTGCTTCTCCTAGGATTATCCAAAGGTCTCCAGACCCATTCCCCTCGTCCGGTATGCACAAGTAATCCATCAGAATCATGAGATTCAGGATAGGCCTGTCCTTTGGGAATTCCCCTGGTCTCGCTATACCAATACATACTCGTCAAAGGAGCGATCCCCAAACGATCAACCTTGGATCTAAGAGTAACCTCCGCATTCACCCGAACTGCAGAAACCTTACCCGGGGTGATCTGGAATTCATAGGCCCCAGTCGCCGTCCTACCATCTAACAATGCATAGACGGTTATAGAAGAATCCGTCTTATCCGGTTTGACCACATAGAATTCCCGAAAGCTAGGAAAGTCCTCCGGATATGGCATTCCGGTATTGATCGCTATTCCTCTTGCAGAAAGACCATACCATTGCTTCTTTGAAATGATCCTATAATAACTGGCTCCCTGGAAGACCGCAAACTCATCCGTATGTTCCTGGGTATTGATCGGGAAATGGATCTTAAATCCCGAGTAACCTAGATTAGGCGGCAATTCCCCCACTCCCTTCAGTTTTGACAGATCGAAAGAAGAAGGATCATATGCCACTTCTCTCGCAAAATCCCCTCTTACTTCAAAGACCCGAACGTTCGTATTATACAGATGTCCAGGATGAAGGAATTGGAGCTGGAAAGGATTTCCTTCCTTCTTCCAAACGGATTTTTCAGGACGAAACACGATATTCTTGTATTGGTTCCAGGGAAGGCCTTTTAAGAAATCCGTAGTTGCAGCACGAGGAGGGATATATCTTTGCTTGGAAAGATTACGAGCCTTTAGCTTCAGATCGTTAAAGGAGAATTTAAAAGTAGGCGGGAGGCTCTGGCCCTGAGTATCTCCTTCCATCACGCTCAGAAAAGAAGAAAGATCGGAGAAGTCTCCCTCTACCCTATCCCTTCTTTGCTGTCGATCCGCGACGGCAAATAGTAAGGCTGTTGCCACAAACGCTAGAATTATATGCAATCGTAACAATGCGTATCCTTCGTTGAACTCGCGTTAATGTCAGTCTATCATCCTAAAACAATGAGAGCAAGGCGTTTTGCACTCGGATTTCACCGAACACAAAAACCTTGCTCTTTCTTTTGTTAAGAATTCCTGAATATTTTATTATTTAGGAGTTACTTTCACAAAATATTTTTTGGAGTCTTCCCAAGTTTTCAGAATTTCTTCAGAAAGCTCGGAACCGGTCAGCTTAGTATGCTCGGTGATCAAAGACTTTATGATTTCGTAATCTTCATTCTCAAGATCCACGATCTTCACATATTCTTTGTTGATCAGAGGCGCAAGCTCCCAATCTTTCTGGAAGAAATAAGCCTTTCCTCCGGTCATACCGGCACCCATGTTCTTACCTACCGAGCCCAAACAAACGATGGTCCCGCTGGTCATGTATTCCAGGAAGTGGTCTCCCGCTCCGCCGACGACAGCGTCCGCTCCGGAGTTTCTCACTCCGAATCTTTCTCCTGCTCTTCCTGAGCTGAAGAGTTTTCCGGAAGTAGCTCCGTAGAGACAGGTGTTACCGATGATCACGTTCTCATACGCCTTGAGCTTGGAACGACGATGCTTACGAACTACGATGGTTCCTCCGCAGAGTCCCTTGCCCACGTAATCGTTTGCGTCCCCATGCAGAGTGATCTGCACTCCTTTCACAAGCCATGCGCCTAAGGACTGTCCCGCAGTACCTTCTAATATGATCTCCAGTTTTCCAGGAAGACCCTTAGAACCGTATTTACGAGCAATAATACCGGAGATCTTAGCTCCCACAGTCCTGTTCGTATTCTTAACAGAATAAGAAAGAGACATGGAAGTCTTTCCTTCGAGTGCAGGCTCCGCGTCTTTAATGATGCGATCGTCTAGAACTTCGCCAACAGTCTCCCTTCTTACGGATCGATCCTTCTTCTTTTTAGGATCGTAGAGAAGAGGAAGACGAACAAGGATCGGATTCAGGTCTAAGGAATCCAAACGATCCTGCTCGTAACGAGTGATCTGTTTTAAAAGATCCGTTCTTCCGATGATCTCATCCATGGAACGGAATCCGAGCTTAGCTAGGTATTCTCTCACTTCCATTGCGAGAAGGGTCATTAGATTAGCGACTTGGTCCGGAGAGCCTTTGTATTTCGCTCTGAACTTCATGTCCTGCGTCGCGATGCCTGTAGGACAGTTGTTCAAATGGCATTTTCTCGCCATGATACAACCCAGAGCCACAAGAGAAGCGGTACCAATACCGTATTCTTCCGCACCTAAGCAAGCAGCGATGATCACATCCCTACCGGAAACAATCCCTCCGTCAGTACGGAGAACCACTCGATCGCGAAGACCGTTCATTACTAAAACTTGATGTGTTTCGGAAAGACCAAGCTCCCAAGGAGAACCGGCATGCTTGATAGAGGTCAAGGAAGCGGCTCCCGTTCCACCGACATGTCCTGAGATCAGGATCACATCCGCGTTCGCTTTCGCAACACCGGCAGCGATCGTTCCCACACCAGCTTCTGAAACCAGTTTTACGGAAACTTGAGCGGTATGGTTGGCCTGTTTCAAGTCATAGATTAACTGTGACAGATCTTCGATAGAATAAATATCGTGATGAGGAGGAGGAGAGATCAAATCGATCCCCTGAGGAGTGTGACGGTTTGTCGCAATCTCCTCATTATTCTTCTTACCAGGAAGCTGTCCGCCCTCTCCAGGTTTTGCACCTTGCGCGATCTTGATCTCCAACTCTTTTGCGGAGTTCAGATATTCGGAAGTCACACCGAATCTACCCGAAGCAACCTGCTTGATGGAAGAATTTGCCAAGTCTCCTTTCGCATCCACTACGTAGCGAGAAGGATGTTCTCCACCTTCTCCGGAGGAAGACTTAGCGCCTAAACGGTTCATAGCGATCGCGAGATCCGTATGCGCCTCGATGGAAAGAGCTCCATGGCTCATACCAGGAGTTAAGAAACGTTTTTGGATCTCGGAAACAGTTTCCACTTCTTCGATCGGCACAGAGGCACGTTCTACGAAATCGAATAGATCCCGAATATTGATCGGATCGCTTTCTTCCATGATCTTGGAAGCTTCTAAGAATGCTTCGTAATCGTTATCTACAGCCGCTTTACGGATGAATTTTACGACTTTAGGAGACCATCTATGAGGTTGATCGTCCTTCTCGGAGATGAAATCGTCAGGATTGATCTCCTTATTGAAGGCCATATCATGATTTCTTAATATGTTTTGCTCGATCCCACCGATACCGATCCCGGAAATCCGGGAGTATGTCCCAGGGAAATACTTGGAGATTAGCGTTCTAGAAAGACCGATTGCCTCGAAGACCTGTCCTCCTACATAGGAAGACATGATGGAAATTCCCATCTTGGACATGACTTTCAGAAGTCCGTCGTCTACTCCGTAGCGATAGTTAGAGCATAGAGAAGAGAAAGAAGGACGGGTTCCGTCTTCTGCGTCGAAGTCTCCCTTCTGCCATAGATCGTGAAGAGTGTCCCAGATCAGATAGCTGTTTACTCCGGAAGCTCCGTAGCCGAGAAGGACCGCAACGTTATGGATCTCGAAAGCGGATCCCGTCTCTACGAGAATGCTAGTCGCAGCTCTCTTCTTATTGCGGATCAAATGATTATGGACCGCAGCCACGGCCAATTCCATCGGGATCGGAGCTCTTTCCTTATTCAATTTCTTGTCGGAAAGGATGAGAATATTCACTCCCGACTCGGCAGCTTTTACTGCGTCCGCCAAAAGTTGATCCAATGCGAGCTCTAGATAATTTCTGGTTGCACCCGCCTCATGGTGAGCCTCGAAAGTTGCATCGAGAGTAACTACCTTGTATTGTTTTCCGTCTTTGTCCCGGATCCTTTGCAATCCGAGATTGGTAAGGTATGGATGAGAAAGAACCAAGCAGTTCTGAGGTTTTTCATCCGCAAACAGGTTGGTCTTCTTTACAAGTCTTGTGTAAAGAGAGGTCACTCCCTTCTCACGCAGATAATCGATCGGAGGGTTGGTTACCTGCGCGAATCTCTGGCGGAAGTAGGTATACAATCCTATGCGAGAAAGCATCAAAATGGAAAGAGGAGTATCGTCTCCCATGGAACCGATAGCTTCTTTCCCGAGTTGCGCCTGAGGCTTGATGACTGCCTTTTGTTTGTATGGAGAATATGCGAAGAGGATTTGTCTTCTTCTTAACTCGTCTCCTGTATAGGTCACAGTCTTAGCGATAGACTCGTCGATAGTCTGATCCAGATACTCTACATTCTCTTTGGACCAGTCTCTATAATCGTATTTCTTCTCGAAGAGAGCATTGATGTCTTCGTTGAAGTACACCTTCCCTTCTTTCAAATTGATCGCGAGCATATCGCCCGGACCCAAACGACCTTTCTTAGTGATCACATCCTCGTCGATATGAACGAGTCCGGTTTCGGAACCCATAACCACGAGTCCGTCTTCTGTAACCACATATCTGGCAGGACGAAGACCGTTACGATCTAAGCTTCCTCCGACCCAGTCGCCTTCTGCGAATGCGAGAGCCGCAGGTCCGTCCCAAGGTTCAGTTAAAGTATTATTATATTCGTAGAAGGATTTCAATCCTTCGGACATCTGAACGTTCTTACTCCAAGCATTCGGGATCAACATCGCTTTGGTATGAAGTACGTCCTTACCGGAACGCACGATCGCTTCCATAGCGTTATCCAAACTTGCAGAGTCGGAAAGATGTGGTCGAATGATCGGATGGATCTCTTTTTGGAACTCTCCCCATTTTTCGCAGGCGAGTTCTTCTTCTCTTGCGAGCATCCAGATCCGGTTCCCTACGATAGTGTTGATCTCACCATTGTGCGCAAGAATACGGAAAGGCTGAGCGAGAGCCCAACTAGGGAATGTGTTCGTAGAATATCTTTGGTGAAAGATACAGTACGGAGATACCATCTCTTCGCTCTTCAGATCCTCATAAAATTGAGATACCTGGTTTCCGTTGAAAAGACCCTTGAATGTGATCCTTTCAGAAGAGAAGGAACAGATATAGAAGTCCTCACTCATGGAAAGTTTAAGAGCATCTCTCATGACTTTCTTCTGGATGAGGAATAATTTCGTTTCGAAGTCCTCGTTGGACATTCCTTCCGGCTTGCCGATAAGAACTTGCTCGATCTGAGGACGAGAAGCGTTTGCCTTCGGTCCTAAAACCTCAGGATTCACAGGAACATATCTCCAAGCATAGAGCTTGAAGTTGAATTGCATTAGAGCGGATTCGATGAGGCTTCGACAAACGTCTTGTTTATCGATATCTTCTCTCGGAAGGAAAACCATTCCCACTCCGATAGAATCCTCTTCGGGACGTCTGTGTCCCATATCTTCGATATACTTTGCGAACAGTTTCTTAGGAATGCGGATCATGATCCCCGCGCCGTCTCCGGTCTGCATATCTGCATCAACGGCTCCACGGTGGGTTAGGCAGGCAACCGCCTTCAGACCCATGGACACGACTCGGTGGCTGGACTCGCCCTTATAAGAAGCGACGAAGCCTACACCGCAGTTATCGCGCTCGAAGGACTTGTCATAAAGACCGTTTTCCTCCAAGTACTTTTGGATCCGCAACTGTTCGTCAAGGTTTAACATCCGCAAAGGTTCCTCTTTAGGGTTGAAATGAAATCAGGACATCCCGCGGGCCTTGGTCCACGGACGGGAAAGCCCCACCCACAACTATTTGGCTGAATTTTATGCGGCGTGTCCGATTCTTAGACCAGTAAATTTACGAGTGCTTACTTTGAAAACGATCTTTTTGTAGGAACTCCCAAGGGAAACGGGGAAGAGTTCCTACAATGTGGGAACTTCTAAAATTACAGTTGCCAGATTTAGAATTTTCTGGTAAGGGAACCCGAAGGAGCCCACAAGCCGCTCCCCCCACCCACTAAAGGGCGGGGGCCGCCTTGCATTTACGATACCAGCTAGTTCCTACGAATTGAAAGTACCGGATTCAAAAATAAGTCTGAAAGGATCTTTCTCTGGCTTGCGTCCGGGATCCTAGAAAGCAATTGATCCATCTTCCCTTTTATAGAAGTGAAGTCCGGATACTCGTCCATGACTCTTAGGATATGAGGCCAGGCCTTCTTGACAAGCTCAGCGACCTGAGGGCTCGCATTCTTTGCCTTGTTCCAAGAGCTTTCCAATTGGTTTCGAATTCTGAAGAAGTCCCGTCCCAATTCCAAAACCTTTCTCAGCCTAGATTCGGAAAGCCCGGTTCTGGTTCCTAACTGTCCCAGGGTCCCATCCCACTCTACCACTTCCCCTCTGGATTCCTTAAGAAGAGAGGTCTGCAACTGGACGAGAGCGTTTTCTTCGACAGGCAAAGAGGCCACCCATCTCTTGTATTCTTCCAATTGTCCGGCCTTCTGGAAAACGCGGACCTTATTTACCTGATCCATATATTTCGAAAACGGAATGCTTACCGGAGGCTCGCTTACGGCAGTAGCTTCGAAACTAAAATCCCCGTCGAAATGAAGATCTTCCACATCGGAAAGGATCTCCTCTCCCATTGGCACAGAAGCATCCTCTTCTTCTAATTCTTCTACCTGTAGTATGAGAGGTTTGCCGGAGAATAATTCGCCGTATTTAGCAAGTATTTCCGCAAGAATAGGAGTCTCTGGCCCCTTGCGAACCGGAACAGCCACAGGCCTGGCGGCTGCGACAGCGGCTGCAGTTTCACGAGCCACTTCTCCTAAGGCCGCCGCTTCTCTCTTGGTACCGGTGGCCATGTCTACTAAGAAGATAATCCCTTCCTCCGCTTCGAATCTATGTCCGGATGGAAAGGTGAACCCCAATCCTTCTATGATCTCGTCGCTGATCCTGGAATATTTTTTCTTACGAGGAGTTTGCTCTAGAACAGATTCCTGTTCGAGCAGCTTGGCTTTGACCTTATTCAAGGCGCCAAGAAAGTTCCGGTTCATGTAGGAGGAAAGATCCTGAGAGCTCATTCCCAAGAACTGCGCAAACTGAGGAAGCTGATCGAAGAAATGATCCGTCTTCTGTACGTTCGTCGCAATATAAGAACGGATCTTGGACTTAAGTGCTTCTTGGTCTTTAGCGGAGATCTTCTTTGCGGAGATCAGAGAACTGAACAACTGGATATGAGTATGAAAATAACTTAAGAATTCTCCGTAGGCGGTAAGCGCGTACTCGCCGTGAGAATTTTTTTCTATGACCTTTTTCTCTGGTCCTGCCATAATCCCGATTTCGGGTCAAGTTTTTACACCCTTAGGTCGGAATTCAAGACAATTAAGTTACGCCAAGATCTAAACCGTTTTAGGTAGAGTTTCTTCGCTTGGGCTTCTACTGATGATCCTATATCGCAAGAAAGTATTGCAGGTAGCTTCTTCGGAATAGCGGACCAGATCGTAGTCCGGACGAGGAGAACGAAAGAAGGAAGAATGAGCCAGACGCTCCGAGACTTCCTTACGAATATGGGCCCTGGCCTCGTTTCTACGTAAATATACGGAGGGAACTACGATATCGTTCTTATAGGACAATATATTATTTCTATAAATGGCAACGGTGAGTCGGATGCGGTACGTCTTATTTTCGACTAGATCTTTGGCTTCCAGAAATTCCATACCGGCTTCTTCTCTTTAAGGGCTTTAGCCCTTTCCTATAACCAAAGTATCGGTTTTGGAATATCCGATCTCAAATTCGTCGTTTAGATTTTTTTTTTGCTTTGGGAAAAATCCGAAACTGCCGACGCGCTAATTCCCGTTTAGAGACAGAACTAGGAGCCGGCAGATCGTATTGAATATTAAATTATCTCAATATGTATCCTTACTTAAACGAGAAGAAGGAGACAGGAAAGGCAAATTTATGCAAGGCGTCCGAAGTAGTCATAAACGCAAGATCCCCTGCATCGTTTACATACAGGCTAGATGCAGTAAAATCCGGTCCTACTGAGAGTCTTTTCTTCTCCGTAAAATCGGAGCCTCTTTGCACAATATTCCATCCATCATGGGTAGAATTCAAATCCACTGTGTATAGATTGCCGGATCGATCCGTAGAAATAGCCGCAGTGGGAAGATTCGCAGAATCGGCTATATTCACCCATCCTAATGTATTCAGATCGAATTTAGAGACCGCAGTGTAGGAAGAAAAGTCCTCATTGAATCCATTATTCAAAGAGTACAGATTGCCTGCATAATCGGTTTCCAGATCCAGTATCTGCTGCATGAAGAATTTCTGATACGTTGCGTCCGAGTAATTATGCACTACCTGGGTATCGAGTGTCATGGATCCTATATAGAGAAAATCATTCGTGTCCCCGAAGGTATGAACATCGTTGTATATTGTATTTTCAGAGATCGCTATATTCGGAAGATCGAATCCAATATCCGTCTTAAATGCATTAATGGATGAAGAAGTAAAATCCGTTTTGATCTTTGCTAGCGCAACCCCAGAATTGTTGTTCGCAGAAACATACAGGAAATTCTGATCGATTTCCATATCTATAGCCGTAATCGAAGCGCCTTGGTATTTCGGAAGGTTAAAAGTCGCGATATGTGCTCCGTTCGAATTCAACTTAGAAATGTAATTCAACGGACTCGCATGAAGGATATAGAAATTCCCATCCGTATCGCGAACCGTTTTCACTGGAAAGGCGCTGACTGCAATTTGGCTGCAATTTATGAAGATGCTAGGAGGACAAGAGTATACGCTACTCGTAGTTCCCTCTAAAATATAAAGCGCTCCCGTCAGAGAATCCACTGCTATATTCTGGACTTGAGCCGTATTAAAGCTCAAACCTTGCGGATTAAATGCGAAAGTTACGGATCCTCCATTGATACCGCTATGAAATCGAGTAATATTCGGACCAAAATCCGAACCACTATTGGATTTAACTACGAGAAGGATCTGACCTCCACTAATATCCAGATCGAGCACGGTCCCGATCACAGGCATCGGTTTAGAAACGACCAGATCCAATTGGTCTGCGTTAAAGCTGTATTGCACTAGATCGAAATTGGATTGATCCGCCACAAGAAGAGTGTTGTCCGAATTCTGGATCACGATTGACATCGGCCTATGTCCGACACCCGGAATATCGTACGTGGTTAAAAGATTTCCTGAAGTGTCGTATTTAAAGATCCGATCCGTCCCAGTGCTCGTATTTGCTTCGCTTATGTACAGATTATCGGAAGAATCGATCACGAGATCGGTAGGAACCGCATCGCCCGGTAGGGTTGCAATCGTTTGAGTGCTGCAATCCGGTTTCAATTTAAGCAATTGTAAATTAGAAGTGGCGAATATATTTCCGGAACTGTCTGTTACTATTCCGACTGGAAGCACGTTTGCCCAAACTCCGATCACATCCTTGTTCTCGTTCAAAAGAGTGACCCTTCCACCATTCGCAACTAAGAGGAATTTGCCTAGATTCGCCACGGCAAAATAAATACCCGAAAGTCCATACTTCAATCTGGAGAATTGAGAGTCCGAAAGTCCGGCAGGATTCAACTGAGTAGCGCATCCTGCAGAGAAGGCTTTCCAGCCCGTATCGAAGGTACTCGTGCCATCGCTCGTACGGATCGAGTACTGGTATGTTTTGCCCGGATCCAAACTAGTATCACTAAACGTAGTATCCGTTGTAGTTGCGATCTTTTGGAAAGAGGATTCTGTAGAAGACTTCCTCATTACATCAAATTGTGCTCCTGCAATCGGTTCCCATTGCAAGTCTACTTTATCTGCGGAACTCGCATCCGAGGCCGAAACCCAACTTGGGACTCCGGTGCTTCCCCCACCACCGCCTCCGTTACCTCCGCCGCCGGAGGAGCCTCCTCCACCGGTCCCGGATTTGGAACCAAAGAGGGCAAAAAACGGATTCATTCCGCCTCCATCCGTAGAACAATTGGTCAAAACGAAGAAGAGAAGAATAATATATAACAAAATTTTAAAATTCTTACGTATCACAAAGAGATCCGATCCTTCTTTATCAGAATATATAGCTAAGGAACTGTATTTTTAAAATATGAGCTAAAGCTCATAAGATCAACAAACCATACAAGTGGATTTCCGATACTTTTGATCCAAAGGAATAAAAAAGGGAATGAACGACAGTAAAAAGGGATTGAGCAACTGTTAGGTGGAAAATAGATTTAGGCCTCAAACTTTTTACCGAACATGTTCTTGTCGAGATTTCGGCTTACGTATATGTGGGAGAATTCGATTCATTCCCCTCTCGGATTACACTCAGACCCGAAATTGTAGGCTGATTTACAGGGATTTTAGGGGTAAATTTTGCCTACTTGGGGGATGTTTTTTCCAAAAATCCTAAATGACAGGGGCTCTGGGAGGCTCTAAATGGGAATAGAGAGCTTACATGAACTTCCGCTACAATCATTCTCCTTTTTCCTATAAACGACGCAAGACCAGAGAGGTCAAGGTAGGAGATGTAGGCATAGGTGGAGAGAATCCGATCCGGATCCAATCCATGATCACTGCGGATACCAGGGATACCGAAAACTCGGTGAGACAGATCCTGGAATTGGAAGAGGCAGGCTGCGAGATCGTTCGATTGACGGTTCCTTCTCAACCGGATGCAGACAATCTTCCTAATATTAGAAAAGAATTAAAACGTTCGGGAAGCAGAGTTCCCTTGGTCGCAGATATCCATTTTACTCCTAGTGTTGCGATGAAATCCGTAGAATGGGTAGAGAAGGTTCGGATCAATCCGGGCAATTTCGCCGACAAAAAGAAATTTGCAGTCCGGGATTATACCGACCAAGAATATAGAGAAGAATTGGAGAGGATCTCCGAAGTATTCAGCCCTCTTGTACTGCGCTGTAAGGAACTCGGGGTCTCCATGAGGATCGGGACCAACCATGGTTCCCTTTCGGATCGGATCATGAATCGTTTCGGCGACACTCCTCAGGGAATGGTAGAATCTGCGATCGAGTTCATTCGCATCGCAGAAAGCCTTTCTTATAAAGACATCATAGTAAGTATGAAGGCATCCAATCCTCAGGTGATGGTGCAAGCCTACCGACTTCTTTGCAGTAGGTTCCTAGAATTGCAAATGGACTACCCTTTGCATTTAGGAGTGACAGAAGCAGGAGACGGAAAGGACGGAAGGATCAAGTCTGCAATCGGAATTGGTTCCTTGCTCGAGGATGGACTCGGAGATACTATCCGCGTTTCCCTTACGGAAGATCCGATCCATGAGGTTCCCGTGGCAAGGCTTCTCGCAGACAAGTACAATCGGATCCGATTCCCCGAGGCGCCTACGCAAGGGTATTCCGAATTCAGGAATCCATATTCTTATCAAAGATTTTATAGCAAACCGATCCAAATATCGACTCTTTCCTTAGGAGAGACCCAACCCGTTCGGATCGAATCGTATCTTCCTTTTGAATCGGAAAGTCAATTCTCAAGCGAACTTTCTTCCTTGAGAAGCTATGCCAGATCCAAGTCCTTAGAATTAGAAACGGTTTCCGTTCCCTTGCCTAGCGATCCGTTCCTTAGAGAAGACTGCCTGAATACATCCAAGTCCTCTCCTGTACCAATGGGAGTGATCGTGGAACAGAACGAGCTCCTATTAGAGGATATTTTAGAAGACCTTCTTCCTTTCCCAAAGATCACCATCGATCCATTCCATCATTTCCAGAACAGGGATTCTTTATTAGAATTTCTGAATAAACGAGAAGGGAGAGGAATTACTGAACTGAACGTACAGGCCTATCAGATCGAAAGCCTAAAAGGCCTTCCGGATTCGTTCAAGGAGGCAGGCATAGAATCCGTAGCCTTCTCTTTAAAAACTCCTCATATACTTCACGATTATCGAAAGCTTGCGCGAATTCTCAGCGATTTTGATTATCCGATCTTCTTGAGCGCAGAATATCCAGATATGGAAACCGCACTCTATGAATCTTCGATCGGGATCGGAGGAATGCTCACAGACGGGATCGGGGACATGCTCCGGATCAAGATTGTGGACTCCGAGCCGGAGGCAGTACTACAACTCGGGTTCGATATATTGCAGGCCACAAGACTTCGACTTACGAAAACGGAATATATCTCCTGCCCTTCTTGCGGAAGGACACTTTTCGATCTACAGACCACTACCGCTCGCATCAAAGAAAAAACAGGTCATCTCAAAGGAGTGAAGATCGCAGTCATGGGCTGTATCGTAAACGGACCGGGAGAGATGGCGGACGCAGACTTCGGTTATGTGGGAGCCGGTCCAGGCAAGGTCCACTTATATCGAGGCAAGGAGATCGTTCTGAAAAACGTTCCTTCTGAAGAAGCGGACGAGCGCCTGGTCCAACTCATCAAGGACTCAGGAATGTGGGCCGAAAGAGAATCCGTCGAATCGGCCCATTAATTAGAACCTAGAGTTCGTTTGCATCCACGATCAGGAAATTCGGAGAAGTTTGTCTGAGTTTCTTTGCAGAATAACTTCCCTTATCGTCGGATACTTTCTTTTTCCAAACTGCAGTGCTGAACTCTGGTTTCGCATCCAAGATCTTATTATAAAAATGATCTGCGAGTCTCTGTCTTCCCAAAACGGACTGGGTTCGAGCGAGCCATAGTTGGCTTTGCTGTTTTCTAAAAGAAGAAGGTTCCAAATTCTCGGCCTGCTCCAGAAGGAAGGCAGCCTCCTTGAATCTTCCGGTTTCTAAATGCAAAACAGCCTGCATGAACAAAAGAGAAGGGTCCTCTTGAGAAATCTGACTCGCCTTCTCTAACTCAGAAAGGATCTCCTCCACACCTCCAAGGCTCGGATCATCGTTGATCAACATCGCCTTTTTATAATATTGAACGGAGAGATCCTTTTTGTTTTCCGAGATCTTAATGCTTTTAGTTTTCTTCTGAGAAGAAGACGCCTTGGATTTCGATTTCTTCTCCGTAGATCCGTCCAAACCCAGGATTTGATAACCGGGTTCTCCCCAAGCCATCGGCACTTCGACATAAGGTCCGCTTCCGGTAGGAGCCGTTCCCAAAGATACGAATATTTTCCGAGCCTCTACGCTCATCACCACCGATTTCACAGAAGTGATCTGACGGATCGTGGAACCCATGGTCCTTGCCTCTCCGCTAGAAGGATCGATCGTATCATCCAAAATATCCTGCAGATCGACTACACTCGTTCCCCTTTTCCGTTGAGAGGTCAGTAATTCTTCGGCACGATCGAAACGAGTAATGCAATGGTGATAGAAAACGGGAGCAGCCATGAGCTCTCCCTCTTGCAACTTCTCACTTTGATAATGATTCGTATTTACGATATGGTCGGCACCTAGCCTAGGATAGACGACATCCACATTTCCGTAATTCGTCTCGAGGATAGCAGCCTTCGGTCCCTTCTCCTTATGGTTGGTAAGAATGGCTCCCCAAGTCGAATTGATCTTATTCTTCTTAGCGATCTCCACGGCCTCCTGGATATTTTTCGCTTCGGAAATGATCTTATGACCGAAATCGATCACTCCCAATCCGCTAAAACCGACTTTCTTATGAAAACGAGTATGAAATGCGATGGTCAAGCCTGCTTCGTTAAACGCAGTGATACCGGGAACATCCGCGCCTCTACAAGCTATATAACCATAACGTAATCCTTTCTTAGGAGTGCAGAAGACAACGATCGGCCTCTTGTCCCAAACTTCCACACCAGGAAAATCGAAATTGCGAGCATGATATAGTTTACCGTCCTGGCTTTGGTCTCCCCAAACAGCAACACTCGTACAAGCAGGGACCATCTGAGGAGTTCTACTCGGAGAAATATGAGCGAGTTCCGGAAGCACTTGGATCATTCCCAAAAGTCCGACCGAATTTTGGAAAGCGTCCATGGTAAACAGGTCCTTCTCGATCTTAATGGAACGACCCGCAGTGGAAAGTGCCGCCCTGGTCCTGGCAGAAAATTCGCTCGGACGATTCTTCTTCATCCGATTCACCATCCAATTCACGAGCAAGGAAGTAGCTCCCCTAGCAAGTGCATTCCGATTCTTTCTCGGCAAACTTCCCAAAAGAAGGTTACGTGCCATCACCGGATAAAAGTCGAAGATCGGCTCAAACTGGCCAATCTGATTCATGATCTCACCGAATTGGCGACCCATTTCTTCCTGACTGCCCGAGAGCTGTAAAACTGCGAGCGGATACGTTTCTGAATTCATATTCGCATTATAGCAGGATTCAGCGCCTACATCGACCGGCTCCATAGGTTCGGACACCCATCTTATCGGATCGGACTAGGAACGCGGCCCCCGCCCAATCGATCGACCCATAGGGAGAGAGATTCCCGAGCGGGTTGCTGAACGAAGTGAAGCAAAATCACGGAAGGTTTAAATGCAACGCGGCCCCCGCCCTCGTGGGTGGGGGGAGCGGCTCGTGGGTTCGCCCTGCACGTACCACAAAATCCCCAGTCTTACAATGCAGAAAATCCTGGAATCGCTGCTGTAGGAACTTATTGCCATTTACAACAGAAGGCGGAATTATAATCTTCCGAAGACAAATCGCATGGACTGGATTCACTCGATTCTACTTGGTTTTATTGAATTTAGCACAGGTGCAGCATTTCTATATTCTATCCTGGAGATCTCCCGAAAATCCCCCGCAAATCGGACCTTGGTGATCATCCTCCTACTTACCGGAGCGATCCTGATGCGCTACCGTTGGTATCTGCAAGGAGATCTATTAGAAATTCCTTATCTATTCTTCTTCCTGTATACGAGTATCGTTCTTGTCGGCCCTCTATTGTATACCTACATCGATTCCTATCTGCAAGAACCGGAAGCGGGAAATATCGAAAAACCGAAAAAGACCTTTTTCAGGAAATACTGGTATCACTTTCTGATTGTTCTTATTTTTGGGATCTTCGAAGTGATCTTCTTCTCACAGGAACCGAACAAACTTAGATCGGAGGTCCTTGCCGGAACCTCTACGTTTCGCTTGGATCTAGTCCATATAGCCACATTCATCGCTTGCCTGCAGGTTTCTTTCTATTCCCTACTCTGTCTTCATCTTTACCATCAGGTGAGCAGATCCTACGAGATCTACGAACTGAAATTGATTTGGCTTATACTTCTTCTTCCGGTTGTGGCAAACATTCTCATAGGATCCGCCTTTTTCCTAAAGGATCGCTTAGGATTCGAATTAGGGACGTCCCTCATCGGAGCCGCAGTGATCCTTCTTTTCGTAGTCAGAGAAAGACATCCCGGTTTCTTCCAAGAGATTACCGAAGTCATAGAAAACTCGAAGTATCAAAACACTCCCCTACTTGACTCGGAGATCAGATCCGCGGGAGAGAAAATAAAAGATTTATTAGAAAAACAATATATATATAGGGACAGTGAATTAAGGCTCGTAGATCTTGCGGCAGGATTAGGATTGAATCTTCACCAAACTTCTCGATACCTGAACGAAGTACACAAGATGAATTTTTACGAGCTGATCAACAAATACAGAGTAGAAGAAGCCTGCAAATTACTTACAGGAGAACCGGAAAGATCAGTGCTGGATATAGGCTTCTCCGTAGGCTTTAATTCCAAATCCACTTTCAATTCCCAGTTCGTAAAGGCCAAGGGACTCTCTCCCGCTTTATATAGGAAAAAGAATCTCCCTGCATAAGAAAAATGCGGAAACCAAAATATTAGAACTTCCGCATATAGATAAGAACTAATTCCTTAAGGGAAGTTCTCCCAGATAATCTCTCTTCCCGACATCCACGCCGTTATGACGAAGAATATCGTATGCAGTCGTAATATGAAAATAGAAATTAGGGATCATATGATGGATCGCATACTCCGCCCCGGACAAAAACTTACCTTCCCAGCGAGGCAAGGAAATCTTATTCGAAGCTGCTTCGTTGTAATCCGCTTCGGTGAAAGTTCTTAGGAAACGGATCACATCCTCGATCCTAAATTTGATCTCCGACAAGGTCTTTTCCGTATCCTCATGCACGGGAGCTTGCTTTCCGGTCAGCCTAGATGCGCCAAGTTTAGCCGTATCACAAGAACTCTGCACTTGCCGAATAAAATGGAATTGATCGGGGGCGAGCCTCGAATTCAACAAAACTTCCACATCAAACTTTTTCGATCCAGCGTAAGCTTCTCCTTTTTCAATGAAGCGTGTTAGGTTTCCAAGGACTTTTATAAACTGAGTATTGGTGAGTTCGTACATCGAAATATGTTGCATGCTCCCAGGAAAGATCCGATTTACAAGGAGGCAAGTATTAAAAAGAAATCCCGGGCCGCGTCCCTCGCACTCCAATACATTATAAAAATATAATTTATTGCGCTCGGGTCAGACTCTCGCCTCCGGTCAAAAAATCGCATCCACGATTTTTTGACCCCGGCTCCATCCTTCGCGGACAGAAGTCCCAAAGAAGGAAGAAGGATTACCGACCTCTTCTTTTACAAATTTCGCAAAAGGGACCCGCTATGTGCGTAAACCCAATCCGAACGAATTCACTACATCCAAATACGATCCTAGGGAATTCTCTAATAAGTCCCCAAAAATAGCCAATTTGGCATCTGTTCTTTTCGTTTCCGAATTTTTTGAGAGTATTTTGGGTTCCTTAGCTAAAAATAATTGACTATTGGTATTTTAATTAAAGTCAAATAGTATATTATTAATCAGAGGAAGAAGCTCATGAAGAAGGTTTTAGTTACTGGAGCAAATGGTCACCTTGGCTACTCGCTTGTGAAACTCTTAAAGGAAAGAGGCTACGATGTTACCGCAGCGGTCCGAAACGCAAACGATAGCGGGAAAACGAAACAATTGCAGAAGCTCGGAGTCAAGCTTGTCTCCGCAGAACTAAGCGATAGAGAATCCTTGAGAAAGGCTCTTGCCGGACAGGACGGATTGTTCCAAGTAGCCGCGGCATTCAATCTAACCGCAAAGGACCCGCAGAAAGAAGTGTTGGAGCCAAATATCCAAGGCACCCGAAACGTAATGGAAGAAGCACATAACGCAGGAATTAAGAAGATCGTTTATACTTCTAGCATCGCAGCAGTCGGAACCATTGCCGAAGGAGAGGCTCCCCTAAACGAATCTTCTTGGAATGATAGCGCGAAAGAACCATATGCAATTTCCAAGACCCTATCCGAAAAATTGGCCTGGGAATTAGCGGAACAACTAGGATTGAATCTAGTGACCATTTTACCGGGAACCATCGTAGGGCCGCAGTTTGCTCAACCTACATCCTCTCTGAAGTTGATCCAAGACATTCTAAAAGGCCAACTACCATTTGCCCCTAAAATGACCTTCTCCTATGTGGACGTAAGGGACGTAGCAATGGCACATTTGCAGGCATACGAAAACCCACAGGCAAAAGGAAGATATATCGCAACAGGAGAAACTCTTTCCGTGTCCCAAGTATGCAAATTAGTAAAAGAGATCCACCCGAAGGCGAAAACTACCGGCAAAGAACTTCCTTCCTTCGTCGTGAGAGCGATGCCTTATCTGGACGCGATCAAACACGCGCTTACCGGATTAGATCGTCAGATCAACTCCGCGATCGTTCAGGATTATTTGCAGAGAAGACAGGAATATAACTCGGACAGGCTCACTAAAGAATTCCAATGGAAGCCTATGCCGATCAAAAAATCACTACAAGAGACAGTTGACTGGATGTTGTCCTCTTCAGTATAGTTTCCTTACGTGGATAAAAAAAGAGCGAGAAAGCCCGAAGAGAAAGAGATCCGTAAGCAGTCCATAGTGACTGCTTTACGGAATATACTTTTAAAGCGGAAATATCCTCTTCCGAGCACCCAAGAGATCGCAGAGGCCGCCGGAGTCACCAAGGGAGTCATCTACTTTTACTTCAAAACGAGAGAAGAGATATTCCTAACCCTTCATTTGCAAGAAACGGATATTTTTTTCCAATCACTCGCTGTACTCTTAGAGGACGGCCAATATTCCCTTCCTAAACTCAAGGAAACTATCGTAGAGCAATTCTGCTCGAACCACGTATTCATGTTCCTAGGATTGATCATACCTGGGATCTTGGAAAGCAATGTAGACCACGACTTTTTATATGATTTCAAACTCAGGATCTCCGAAGGAATAGACGAACTAGCAAGAGCTTGGTTAGCCAAGGAAGCAGATCTGACAATCGTCGATTCCCGAAAATTCATATTACGTTTTTATTTTTTAGCGCTTATGCTTTGGCAGCATCATAATCCCCCGGAAGCGATCCAAACCGCCTTTCGGAACAAGAATCTCTGGCTATTAGAGGGAGATCTGAAACAGGCGCTTTCAGAATCCTTCGATTGGCTCTGGAAAGGGATGAAGAGCGCTTAGATCTTTTCGTTTCTGCATTTCACGAGCCGAGGTCTTTCTCCGGAAACAAATGCAAAGTCATAAGGTCCGACCTTAATTTTCGAAAACGTGTATATGTTCTAAGAGGATCCTCTTTATCTCTAAGATCGTAGGCATATGATCTTGCACGGAATGATCCGAATCCACTAAAAGTTCCGACTTAGCTCCCTCTAAATGAGAGCTGTCATAGGAAACCACCGAATCGTTAATCCATTCTAAATTTCTAAACCTTGAATTCCCTATGATGGAATGAAAATCCACTTCCGGTTTCAGATTTCCAGTCACTTGGGTGAAAAGGCTGTTCGGTACCAGATCGTCTACACCGTAGTTCTCTGGCACGATAGAATCCTCATTCGAATTTAGGGTCAGGAACTTATATGCCTTTCCGATATTAGAGAGCGCACTCTTGGGCAAAACGAATAATATCCTTGCAATAGATCCCAAAATCCCTTCCGCCAAATTGGAACCCCGATGAGGAGTCGCAACAAAGATCACCCTCTTCACAAAAGGAAGAGGTTTAAATTCAAATACTCTCTTTATATCTTCTTTAGTTTCATGATTTAAGGACTCATAGCGAGAAAGAGGGATGTGAGCGGCTTGCATCCAATCTTCTTTTTTAGTATGAGTCACCATTAATTTGGAAAGCAGTCCGCCCATGCTATGTCCGACTAATACCATTTTATCGAAGGAAACGTCCTCTCCCTTAGGATCGTACGTCTTTCTCAGATCCCTCAATGTGTCCCGAAAATCCGCCGCAGAGATCGTAACCGGATTTCCAGTAGGATACCAATAAACCCAAAACTGATACTTCTCCTTGATCTTAGGATCCGCCAAAAACTCGTTGATCATTGGGAACCAAATAAATGGAGAAGAAGCCAGTCCGTGTACGAATACGACAGGGATCTTATCTTTCTTATAAGGATAGATCAGGTACAATCCCTGTCTATCCAAGGCGGCTTCTCCGTCGAATTTAGCAAAGAATCCGTCTCTCTTTTCCGCTCCGGACAGCATGTACGCCAATGGCGTGGTAGTGTCGCTTTCCATAGGGAGATCCAGTCCCGCAAATTTGATCCGATCCCGGTATACAGGGTCAAAAAGATGGATCTTAGCCTTTAAATGCAAATTACGATTTTCTAAATAAGAATCTTCTAAACTTACGAACGCCGTTCCAGGATAGGCCTGCCCTACTCCTCCTACGAATTCGTATTTCTTTCTTTCCGGAGATTCCCTTTCCGGATGTTTTCGGATGAGGATAAGAGGGGTGCCTATTCCGAACTTATTGATCTGATTGGAAAAGCCTTCGATCTTATAATCATAAGCGACTTCGACTTCCAGAAAATTCTTAGGGGTCCAAGTCGTCTCCACCTCCGCACCTGTCATGGTTAAGGCGCCCCTCATCAGCGGAAGGCTCAGATCGGTCAGATTTGCAAGCTTTCGGTTCTTCTTTGCAAATCGCACTAGCTGGGCCAAAGAGCGGTTATAGGTTTCCAAGGCGAATCTAAATTGCATGGAAAACGGATCCGGTCCCGGGATCGCTTTCTTATCGAATAGATATGTATAGGAATATACCAGAGAAGAAGCATACATCCTTGCAAACATAGGATCGTCCATATCGAGAGTACTTCCCGTATGATAGCATAACTCGGCGAGGTAGTAAGAAAGGTCTCTACTCTTCTCGGCAACCAAACGATTGTCCAGATCGTAGATCACCACTCTAGGCATCTCTACATATTTGTCGTAAAGATCGTTGCTCCTTAAAAAGCTAGTCGTGATCAGGCTCAAGCCCTTGGAGGAGACGGCGTTCAACCTCGTAGCTCGAACTTGATCATATTGAGAATATGTGAACGTGGAGTAAGTCCCACATTGTAGAAAAAAAGGAACACAGAAGAACAGAAATTTTATGTAGGATTTGAAATAGGCCATTCTTCTCAACTTGCTTCCAAAAGGAATCTCATGCTACATTTCTAATGCAGGAGTAGAGAATCTAGGTTTATCGACACTCTGTCAAGTAACTGTGAATTACGGGAGTTCCTACAAATTCGAGGTAAAAAATTAGCACTTGCGGGGATTGCGTTTTTCTGATATAGCGACGGGAGCATCCCACGGGCCACTCCCCCCTATCCCGAGATGGGTGGGGGCCGCGTTGATCCGCGCTCGGCCTACGATCAAACTTAGTTCTACAAATTTTCACGGCCCATTCGTTTGGCCTCACTTCGTTCAGCCACCAACTCCTATCGGGTCGTTTTCTCGCTCCCTAAGGGTCGCTGCGAAAGGTGGGGGCCGCGTTGATCCACGCGGCGATATTCTACTCTAAAGGAGCCAGATCCGCAAGGGTTAGATCTTCGATCGTATGTGGATAACCTTCTCTGTCATTATAGAGAACGGAGACCTTGTCTCCGTTGATTTCCTGGATTTCCACCTGGGCTCCGGTCAGTACGATCACACCTTTTAAAAGAAAACTTCTCTTGGTTAGTTTTGCTTTATCACCCGGCTTCATGTTTCTCCATATAGATATCTTTTCCTTCCTTCTTCATGGAAGAGAAAATATGAATTTGTCTTTGGTCCACTCTGGTCCCGATATCATAGACTGCATCGGTGAAATCGGCGCCTTCGATCTTGGCACCTGCAAGTTTTGCCCAGCGTAGATCTGTTCCCTTGAAATTCGCACCGGTCAGATCGGCTCCATTCAAGAAGGCTCCACGCAAACGAGCTCCCTCGAAATTAGCTCCAGCAAAATTACAATTGGTAAGAAATGCGTTATTCAGATTTGCACCTGAGAAATCCACTCCATGTAGATCTTCTTTTTCTAATATGATAGAAGATAGATCCTGGCCTTTCAGGCTTCCTGTTTCGGCAAGGATCTCCTTTGCCTTAGAAGCAGTGATCCTTCTTTCCTTGGGAACTCCATCTCCGTTCTCAAAGTCTCGGATCGCTTGGTGAAGCGCTGCCACTGCTGACTCCGGATAATTCTTTCTTCTCTCAGGGAACTCGAATTGTTTCTCCACATCTTCCGGAGTGATGTTCTTCAATTCATCTATGGATCTCCCTTTGGCGATCTCGGTCGCCATAGCAAGTGCGACTATACCGAATCCGCAGCCGGTGGTAGTATAACTCGCATCGGTCACCATTCTATGTTCGTCGATCTTGAGATAGATGCGGTATCCATCCCCGCAGCCAACATTTCGGTAATTGGAGACTACGGTAGCGTCTTCCATCTCTCTATAGTTCAATCTCTGGTCGTTAATCTCTTTGTATCGATTGAAATCCATTACTGCCATGAGAGGGCCTCCTGCACATTCTTAGGGAGCGACAATCCTAAGGAGGGATGTATTTTGTAAAATTGCATACGTATTTATATAGCTCCGCTTCAGATTAGACCTAGTTCATAAATCCTGAAAGCATTTTATTTCTATGTTCTGAGGGATTTCTTAGAACTACCCGCGTCAGGGATCCGCAGAGTGCGTAAGCAGTCGCGAAGCGACCGAAGCGTAAGCGAAGCTCGAAGGAGCCCGGCTCTCGCGCTGCCAGAAAATGGGAAAGCCTTTGCGTTACGTCCCCGTAAGCAAAGGCTCTTTCTGTAATGGGTTCTCGCGAGAGAGACGCCATGATACATTCTCCTAACTTAGGAGATTTTGTATTTTTTCTTGAACTTGTCTACTCGACCGGTAGTATCCAGAATTTTGGATTTTCCAGTAAAGTATGGATGGCAGTTCGAGCAGATCTCTACGTGGATATCTCCTACAGTAGTGCGAGTCTCGTAAACCGCTCCGCAAGCGCAGCGAATTTTGGCGTCAGCGTATTTAGGATGGATGTCTGTTTTCATAAATTCCCCTTTTCCTCGGCCTTACTGGGCGTTCATGCTACCTAAGAAGGCCTCGTTAGTCTTAGACTGCCTCATCTTCTCAAGTAATAATTCCATGCTTTCTGTGATGCTCATGGGAGAAAGCACTTTTCGGAGCACAAAGACCTTCTGGAGGGTTTCTTTCGGAAGAAGAAGCTCCTCTTTTCTGGTCCCTGACTTATTGATGTCGATTGCCGGGAAGATCCGCTTGTCGGACAACTTACGATCCAAGTGGATCTCCATATTACCAGTACCTTTGAACTCCTCAAAGATCACCTCGTCCATTTTGGAACCGGTGTCCACAAGAGCGGTAGCGATAATGGTCAAGGATCCGCCTTCTTCGATATTTCGAGCGGCACCGAAGAATCGTTTCGGTTTGTGAAGTGCGTTAGAGTCCACACCACCAGAGAGGATCTTTCCGGAAGTAGGAATGACCTGGTTATAGGCGCGGGCCAAACGGGTGATGGAGTCGAGTAGAATGACCACATCTCTTCCGTGTTCCACAAGACGTTTCGCCTTTTCGATCACCATTTCGGCAACCTGAACGTGGCGGGTAGCAGGCTCGTCGAATGTGGAACTTACGACTTCTCCTCGAACATTGCGGGCCATATCGGTTACTTCTTCCGGACGCTCGTCAATGAGAAGAACGATCAGAGTGACCTCAGGATGGTTGCTAGTGATCGCATTCGCCACATTCTGCATAAGAATGGTCTTACCAGTTCTAGGAGGAGCGACGATCAAAGCCCTCTGCCCTTTTCCGATCGGACACATTAGATCCACGATCCTTGTGTCCAACTGAGAAGGATCATGCTCCATTCTCAATCTCTCGTTCGGATAGAGAGGGGTAAGGTTGTCGAATAATGCGCGTTTGCTGGCTACGTCAGGAGTATATCCGTTAACTGTTTCCACCCGAAGCATCGCAAAGAATCTTTCGGATTCTTTCGGAGGACGGATCTGTCCCTCAACGGTATCCCCGGTACGAAGACCGAAGAGTTTGATCTGAGAAGGAGATACATAAATATCGTCCGGACCCGGAACATAGTTATAATCCGGAGAACGTAAGAAACCATATCCATCCGGAAGTCTTTCCATGACCCCTGCGGCATGCACTTGGCCTTCTCTTTCGGCTTGCGCTTGTAGGATGGCAAAGATCAGGTTTTGCTTTTTAAGCCCCCCGGTGTTTTCCACTCCGAGATTCTTTGCTACTTCTATGAGTTCAGCGATGGATGTTTTTTTGAGAGCGACTAGGTCGATTGGAGCAGGGGTTGGTCCATCGTAGGAACCACGACGTCTTTTGCGAGAACGGATCTCCGCAGTTTCCGGATCGTCTTCCGGTAAGTTCGGTTCTTCTTCGTTATTATCGTTTTGCACGTCGTTCGTACCGTTTTGGTAGTTGTTTCTGGGCTTGGAGTCTCGTCTTGGATTGGCCATGGAATACCGTTATTGGATTTGGAAGAGAGTTTACTTCCGTGTGTTAAATTATTCGATTAAGAGCGGGTTTTGAGGATCCGGATGCCGGTTCTTTTAAGTGACCGTAATAACCATTTTTATTTTCAAAGGTTATCCACTCCAAAGATAGAGTGAAGATCAGCTCTTAAGGTGGACTATTTCCAAATTATACGTTCTGTCAATACAATTATTTAGAATTATTTTTGCTTTGTCCTTTTTTTAGACGGGGATTTCTTCTTAGGACTACTCTGTTTTTTCTTAGAAGCAGCCTTAGGCTTTTCCGAGACCACTGGTTTTGCCGGGACAGGCGCCGGTTTCTTAGGAGGAGCCGGTTTGCCCGTCTTCTTTCTTGGAATGGGCTGGTCCTTGTTCAATTTAAACTTAGCGGTAAGATCCAAGAACTTGATCCGATTCTGCAGCGTAGTCCGAGGCACCCCCAGATCCAAGGCAGCATGAGACACATTTTCCTGGTTTCTCTTGAGAGTATGGTAGATATAACTTCCTTCTACTTCCTTAAGTACTGTTTCAAGGGGAAGTTTTTGATTGAATGCTTCCGTTACCGATGGGAATTCCATCCCCTCTCCGTCTTGGCTATTCAGTTTGGCGGAAGCAGGAGAGAAGTGATATAAGTAACCGAGAGGCTTTCCTTTTTGCTTCAGGATGGAAACTCGGATCAAAGAATCCAATTCGGGAATAAAGGTCTGAACGGAAAGTCTTCCTTCTTCCAACCGGAGCTCATGGGTCTTGAGATAATTGCCCAATAGATCCTTGGACATTTCTTTCAGAAGCTTCTCCGCTTGTAGGATGCTGTCTCTGAACCATTTGCGGACCAGGATCTCTTTTTCAAAGCTTTCGTTATAAAATACGGTATGCCCGTCCAGATCCGTGGCCAAGAGTCCGTCCGGAAAGTTTTGCAGAAGCACTTCCATAAACCACTGGCTTTGCTTTGCTTTATCTTCTTCGGTTTTTTCCGGAGAAGGTTCCGGCTTCTGCGTTTCCTTCGCCATCCAGGAGGATCTGCTAAGTTCTGCGAGGAACCTGGGCTTGTCCCAATCCTCGAACTTTTCTCCCGAAACACTGACTACAGGAATGGTTCTTTGCTTTTGGAAGTAGCCGAGTACTGTTTCCGGAATTTCTCGGATCAGGAATTCTTCGGGGATCTTGCTAAATTCTCTTTCGGCGGAACTTAAGTCGGCGAGTTCCATCAAGACTCTTTCTTTCGGAAGAAGTCCCAATAATCCGCTTCCTTCTTCCCAGACGGGTAGATGACTGGCAGGAGTGTATAGGAAGAATTTATATAAAACTTCGATTCTCATAGAAGAGAGGAGGAAGTTTCCCCCAGAATGACTTCTTTTGAAGCCTAACGGTGAAAATTCCTCTACTTTTTTCTGAATTCGAAGAAGTTTTTTAAAGTGAAAGTCTACTTACCGAGTAAGCGAGCTGCCGCTTGGGAATATTCTTCCGGATAAGGCAACTTGGAAACCTTGAGACTGGACAAGGAGTATTTTAAAGATCTCTTATATAATACCAAAGCGTAGAGATGATTGCCGTCTCTTTTGAACTTATTCCCGGCCAACCATTCCTCTTTTGCCATGCGAAAATAATCGTTCGCTCTTTCTTCTTCCTTTGCGGTAAGAGGATGCCTGTCTTCGGATTCCATCTTCAAGAAGCGGGATTCCTTGGCGACATGCTGCAATAGTCTGTCGGAAGATCCTTCCGCAAACTCGGACCAACGTTTTAAGCTTTCGGGTAAGGTTTTTTCCAGGACCAGAAGTGCTTGCGTTTTTTCCTCGGCGCTTCCCACCTTAGATGCGGAATGCAATTCGGCGGAGTATGTCTCTATCTTTTGCAGATCCTTTTTCAGTTCCGGTGCGGAGAAGGAACTCCCAATCTCTCTGAGAATGCGGACCTTGGAATCTGCGGACTTCTTTCTTTCTCTAAAACTTTGAGAAGACTGAGAGGATTCAATTCCTTCCCATGCTATAAATGCTAGAATTACTCCCGTAAATAGAAGTACCCATCTCCAGAAGCCTCTGCTATTCCCTATTCTAAGAGAATGGATCTCTGACGGAGTGGGAAGATCCATGGAGCTTACTTACCCGCTCCGTTCGTTGATTGAGCAGGAACAGGAGGAAGCGATTCCTTGCGGTTGATATCGTCTATTCGGATCTCTTCATTACTTTTTTCTAAAAAAGAGACCCGGGCGTTCGTGATAAAACTGTAATTATCATCGTGAACTTCGAGTAGATCCACCGGATTATCCTTTCCTTCTCCGGGAGCGCTGATCTTTTGGGAAAGCAATTCGTTGTCTATATAATCGATGAGAGTGTTTCGGATCCTATCGTAGTCGGAAATATTTTCCTTCTCCGCCGCATTCCTTACATCATCCAAATTTACGAACTGGAACTCTGCCTTATCATCGTTCGGGGTCTTGGCCGCGATCATAGCCAGAAGTGCGAACCTTCTAGCCCTTCTGGCGATCTTGATCCCTTCGCCGAAAAGTACAAGCTTCACTCTGAATTGGTACGGAGAAGAATTATAGGCGGAAGTAAAATTATCTTCCGAGGATTTCAGGTCCCTAAATCCAAGCTTCAATAAATGCTGAGCGATCTTATCGTTGGAGCGTATGATCATGGGAGAAGCGGCTTCTAAGAGGATCCTGGCAGTTCTGATATAATTCTCGTGAACTACTTGGAAGATGTCCTTCATCTCTCCCTGGGCTGCCTTCAGATTCTTATAGGAAAGGCTATAATTACTTTGGAAGTACCACATATTTCCGTTGAAGTCCGCTTGGTTCGCCTTCTTGAAGGAACGGTAATTGTCTATGGAGTTTAACTTTTTATAAAGTTCTTCCTGTCCGGCAGGAGCAGCCCCTGTCGGCTTCTGGCCGGCTTGAGCGTTCTCCGCTGCGGTAGGAGTTCCTGCCTGAGGCTTGGGACCGGCGCCTTCTTCCAAGGGAGGAGCCAGGTTGCTTACGCAAATATTGATGAATTTCAGATTGATTTTGTTTTCATCTATTAAGATAGCAAGGTTGGTCTGATCGGGAGAGACCGCGGACACCCGATTCGAAGTCCCGAATACGGCAAATGCTGCGATCGTTAAAAGAAGAATACGTGTATATCTCGAACCCATGGTCTTTCCTACTAGAAGACTATCGGCAGGGTTCGAAATTGTATCTTCTCTTTTTTTAGGGCAAAAATACCCTAAGTTTTCTTTTTAGTAGAAGGGAAAACCGGATCTTTCCGATCCTCCCCTTCCACTCCTATAGTTAAAGAGCGCTGATCCTGCGGATTGCCTCGATCACATCGTCTTTCTTACCGAAGGCGGAAAGTCTAAAATAACCTTCTCCGGCAGGCCCGAAACCGGAACCTGGAGTTCCTACCACCTGGGCCTTATCCAACAGTTGATCGAAGAAATCCCAAGAGCTAAGATTGTTCGGTGTTTTGAGCCAAATATAAGGAGCATTGATACCGCCGAATACTTCGTAACCTGCTTTTTGCAATCCTTCTCGGATCGCTTTTGCATTGCTCATATATGCGTCGATGCTTGCGCGGATCTCTTTCTTTCCTTGCGGGGAATAGATTGCCTCTGCAGCCTTTTGGGTCACATAAGAAACGCCATTGAACTTGGTAGTATGCCTTCTGCTCCAGAGAGAGCCGATGGATACTTCTTGTCCGTCCTTGGTCTTTCCTTTCAATTCTTTCGGGATCACGATGTAAGCACAACGCAATCCAGTAAACCCTGCTGTCTTGGAGAAGGATCTGAATTCGATCGCTACTTCTCTTGCTCCTTCGACCTCGTAAATAGAACGAGGAACTCCCGGCTCGGAAATGAAAGCCTCGTATGCGGAGTCGAATAGGATAATGCTATTGTTCTTTTTTGCGTAATCCACCCAAGCCTTCAAGGATTCTTTAGAGGCAACGGTCCCGGTCGGATTATTAGGAAAACATAAATAGATCAGATCCGGTCTTTCCTTGGGGAAATCGGGTTGAAAACCGTTCTCTTTGGTAGAAGGCATATAGATCAGATTTGCATATCTTCCGTCAGGTCCAGCCTCTCCGGTACGTCCAGCCATCACGTTCGTATCCACGTATACGGGATAAACCGGATCTCCGATCGCGATCTTAGCATCTTGGGAGAAGATCTCTTGGATATTCCCGCAATCGCATTTAGATCCATCGGAAACGAATATTTCCGATTCGTCTAACTTCACTCCAAGAGGAGCATAATCGTTCTCAGCGATAGCCTTTAGAAGAAAGGAATAACCTTGCTCCGGACCGTACCCATGAAAACCCTCCGGAGTTCCCATTTCCTTGGAAGAAGAGACCAAAGCCTCCACTACGGAAGGAGCCAATGGAAGAGTAACGTCCCCGATCCCCAAGCGAATGATCTTGGCGGAAGGATTCTTTTCGGAATAAACCTTTACTCTTCTTGCGATCTCGGGAAAAAGATATCCCGCTTTCAGTTTCAGATAATTTTCGTTGATATTTGCCATATTAATTATTTGTAATCCTCGTCGTCTATGTCCCGGATCGGTTTCCTACCGGAAAAGCCCTCGTCGTAACCGTGCTCGAAGAGAAGATCCTCTTCTCCTAAATGCCAGCAATAGTAACCCTTGCCGTTATCGAAGTCCACGAGCCAAAGTCCTTTGACCTCGATCCCCAATTCCCGGACCTTGGAAGACCAATCCGTAAGAAGCTCTTCTACCTTGGCCTCTCTGGCTTCGAGTTCGTTCTCTTGGTATAGGCCTTCTTTTAATTCCTTATGGAGCTTCCCCACCTCATCATAAAAATCTTCGGTGATGGATCTGACATAGGGCAGGATCTTGCGAGCTTCTTCATATGTCCAGATCTTACGTTCCATTGTTATCGTTTAGAATTTCACTCCAAGAGAAAGACAAAGAAGTGTCATTCGGCTTACTACTCCGTATTTCGCCTGACGGAAATAGGCTGCATTCGGAAGATCATCCACATCCGTAGAGAGTTCATTCACTCTAGGAAGAGGATGAAGTACGGTGGTTTCCTTCTTGGAGGCAAGGATCAGTTCCTTATTCAGTTTAAAGGATTCTTTCAATCTCTCATATTCCTTATGATCGGGAAATCTTTCCTCTTGGATCCGGGTCACGTATGCGATATCGCAGTCCCAGACTTTCTTAATATCATCCGACTCTTCGAATGTGATCGGAAAACCGGAGAGCCCCTTCTTATAAGACTCCGGTAAGGAAAGTTCCGGTGGAGAGATCAGATAAAGATGTACTTTATAATGTCGAAGAAGATTGATCAAACTATGGATGGTCCGACCATATTTTAGGTCCCCGATGAATGCAAGAGTAAGCCCATCCAATTTTCCTTTTTCGGAGATGATCGTATATAGATCTAAAAGAGCTTGGGTCGGATGTTGCCCTGCTCCATCTCCCGCATTGATCACAGGGATCTTGACTGCACCTGCAGCGATCCGGGAGGAACCTTCTACAGGATGACGGATGACCGCAATATCGGCGTAAGCCTCGATCATCTTCATGGTATCATACAAGGTCTCGCCCTTGGAGATGGAAGAGAATTGGAAACCTACTGTGGAGATCACCCTTCCCCCCAGTCTTTCCATGGCGGCCTCAAAGGAAAGTCTCGTGCGAGTAGAAGCCTCGAAGAAGAGAGAGGCTAGGAGTTTACCTTCCAAAATACCGAATGCCTTGTTCTGTTCGACCAAGCGTTCCATCTCTCTGGTCCTTTCTACAAGGAAGTCCAGATCCGCTTTGGAGAATTGGTCCGTATCTAGAATATTTTTATGCTCGTACGCCATTTTCTGGTCAGATTGATCCGGTAGGAACTAGAGGCAAGAGAATTCGAAAGGCAGTCGCGAGTTTAAAAAAGGCTTTTCGAATGCCCGATCCTTAGTATTTTATGGGAGAAGGTCTGCAGTATGGAGCCAAAAGATTCTATCCAAGAGATCATAGATCTATATAAAAAAGATCTCGATCGAAGTCTAATTCGAGAAAGCCTACGATTAACTCCTACGGAAAGAATTCGCAGAGTAGAGGAGCTCCAAAGAGTTGCCGAAGAAATGAAGCGAGCCGGCAAACGATCGCTTTCCTCTTAGAATGACCAAGTTCGAAAAAATATTAGAGTTATTAGAGGCTGCTCGGATTGACTACATTTTGATCGGAGGCTTGGCGGCGACTGCCTTCGGGTCTTCTCGTTTAACCACCGATATAGATCTTATCTATTCCAGGACGGAAGAAAATCAACGCAAGATCTTAAAGATGTTCTCCTCACTGAATCCCTATCTTCGAGGAGCGCCTCCTGGGCTGCCTTTTCATTTCGACGAGCGCACCCTTTCTTCGGGTCTCAATTTTACTTTGAAAACCGAATTGGGAGACATTGATCTTTTAGCAGAAGTTCCTGGCGGTAATTACGAAAGCCTGAAAAATGATATGATCGAGTTAGAGATCTTTGGGCAACGTTGCAAATGTATTGGACTTAAAAAATTGATCGAATTAAAGAAAGCAAGTGGTCGCCCAAAAGATTTCGAAGCGATCGCAGAACTGGAAGCGATCTTAGAAGAAAATGGTCTTGCATAAGAATATTATTTTTTATTAAAGTTGCTTGGGAATAACCTGCTTTAAGCTCAATTCCTGATACTTAAAGATAGGAACTAGGAAGATCCCTCCTCTTGCAGCACCTACTACTATAAGTCCTAAAGGAGATGAAGCCAAAGACCAAACGGAAATTCCCGCCAAACCGGTCCACCATAGACCGCTGATTCCCCAACGGATTCTTGTATTTTTTACCAAGCTCAGCTCTAGAGAAATAGGATGATCCGAATCCAAACTTGGACAGAGGTAGTCCGATTGGAACGTTTCATCCGAAGAAGAAGGAACTCCAACACAAGAGTCGCTTGCTTGCACTTCTGAATTCTCTTTTCTACCGAAGAAGATCCTGACCCCACCGTGGACCATCGCTCCAAATAGTTTTGATCTTTTATAATCGATCTCTAAGATCCCTGAATATTTTCCTTTGGGAAAAAGCAAGGAATGAGTTGGATTAGAGAAAGTCATCTTCGATTGAAATAGGTTTTGATCAGAGCTTACTTTGGATCCGCCCAAGAGAGAATAGGAAGAAGAAGTATTAGTAACGAGAGAAAGATTTCCTCTCAAACCTTGATCGGAGAAAGTATCTTCTTCGAAATCGGAGAATTGTAAGTGTAAGATCCTTCCTTCTACTCCCATATCATAATTGGGAATGGAAGCATCCTTCAATATGGTGTTTATATTTCTGGGCCGGGAATCACAGTAAATGGCGAAAAGAAATGGAAGAAGGAAGACCGTTCTGTAAAGCACAGTGCGCAAAGCATCTCTTTGTAGAGGCAAATCAAAGTAGAGTCAATCTAGATCTCACTATTTGAGTTCGGGAAGATTGAATGTTAATTATCAAGCAATGAGATCAAAAACAGTTCCCACAAGGTCGTTTTAGGCTTGCGGGAACTCGGATTTTGTGATAGAGGGAATTCGGCCCCTCCCACTAGGGCACCCACCTCCACCACCCGATGAGGGCGGGGGCCGCCCTCAGTAAAATAGTTCCTACATTCAGTGGTGAACGGCCTTCTTCGTTGCCTTAATTCCCAATTTAGAACGAAGATCTGCAAAAACGGAAAGGGTTACCGGAACATAGAGCAAACTTCCCAGAGTTCCAAATCCAAGCCCCCAGCCAAGTGCCAATGTCATTGGGATGAGCACAGGGTCGGAACCTCCAATACTGTACGCTGTAGGCAATAGTCCTGCAACGGTCGTTAGAGTAGTGAGAAGGATCGGACGGAATCTTCTTCGGCTTGCTTCCAATAGGATCTCATCCAATGGTTCTTTGGAGCCCTTACTTATGGAATCGATACAATCCACAAGAACAATGGATGCATTCACCAAAACTCCCGCAAGTCCTATGATACCGATCATTGCCAGGAAGCTGATTGCCTTTCCGGAAAGCGGGAATCCGAGTACGATTCCCACGATCCCGAGTGGGATCGTACTTAAGATCAGGAAAGGTCTCCAGAAATTCTGTAGGGTAAGTGCCAAGATAATAAAGATCCCGGCTAACGCTAGAATTCCGGCCTTTGCCAAAGAGGCCATGGATCTTTGCGTATCCTTTTCCTCCCCTCCGAATACGATGGAAACTCCCGGATATTGTCTTTCGATCAGAGGCTTAAACTCATTTGCCACCTTTTGGTTGGCCTCATGAGCCGTGGTCCCGGATTCGGAACGAATGTCCGCATTCACAGTAATCGCTCTTTCGAAATCCCTATGAGAAAGAAGTTCCGGAGAATCCTTTATATCCATCTTGGAGATCTTTGCAAGATTCGTAATATTGCCTGCCTTATTCCTAAGAGGCACATTCTTTACTTCTTCCGGATTCTTTCGGAAGCTCTTATCATACATAACTCTCAGGTAGATCTTGGTCTTCCCCTGGCGAACATTCCCTGCTCTCTCTCCATCATAGGCTGTTCTCAATAGATTAGCCGCGGAGAAGGTAGAAACCCCTGTAAATCCCTCCAAGCCCTCGTCAAGCTGGATGTACATTTGTTTACGACCGTTCCGATAATCGTCCCTAATGGAATGCACACCTTTGATGCCTTTCAGGAAGTTTTGTAGATCCACGGAAACCTTCTTCAGGACATCATAATCTTTTCCTAATATACCGACGGTGATCGGGGCTCCGATCGGAGGCGCCATAGCCATTTCTTCCAAGTAAACGTCCGAGAGACCGGGAGTCTTACGTATATCATCCTCTATGGAGGCAAGGATCTGAGACGCTTTGCGTTTCCGTTTGGACTCAGGGGTCAGATACACCATGATCACGGACAGATTCTCACCGAATCTGGAAAGAGGATCGTCCGGATCAGTTTGTTGCACTCCGATCTTAGTCGAATAACTAACCAACTCGTCTTTCGGGATCTTCTTCAGGATATCCTCCATATACTTCATCTTCTCTCTCGTTTGAAAGATACGAGAAGAAGGAGGGAATTCCGCTTTGATCAAGAAGATCTCGATGTCTTCTTTCGGGAATAGAATGAAATCCATCTGGGACATAGCCCCGCAGGATCCGATCACAAGAAGAAGGATAAATGCAAACGACTTATATCGATTGCGTATGGTAAACGCCACAAAATGCGAGAACTTATCTTCCATCCGTTGAAAGAAGTCATCCAATCTTTTTCTGAACTTAGAGGACTTCTTCAATTCTTCCGGATTCTTAGCGAATGCAGCGATCCTTGCAGGCAAGAATAAGAAGGACTCGAGCAAGCTCGCAGTCAAAGCGATAATCACTACAAGCGGGATCTGCCAGATGAATTTCCCCATGATCCCGGACATGAAAAGCATAGGAAGGAATGCAGCAACCGTAGTCAGGTAAGATCCGAAGATCGGGATCACCATCTCGGTCGTTCCTTTCAAGGCAGCGGCGGCACTGTCCATCCTCTGCCCCATATAAGTATAGATATTCTCCGAGATCACAATGGAGTTATCCACAAGCATACCAAGAGAGATGATCAACCCCATCATGGAGATCATATTGAAGGAGACATCGAATAGGGGAATGACAGCAAAGGTCATGAGCATGGAAAGCGGCAGAGACATAGAAGTCAAGGTTGCAGTCCTGAAGTCCAGGAATAAGAAAAGGATCCCGAACACGATCAAGAAACCGATAAGTGCGTTAGACGAAACTACGTTCAGACGATTCTTGGTCCGAGCCGCCTCGTCGTTCAGTTTGAATGTCTTAATCCCTTCCGGATATGTTTTTTCCAGATCCTTCATACGAGTCTGGACCATATTCGCAACATCGATCGCATCCGCTCTTTCCTTCTTGATCACGGAAAGGATCAGGCCCTGTTTACCGTTTGCAATTGCAAGAAATCTAGGATACTCGAAAGTATCTTCCACATGAGAGATATCACTCACACGAACCGTGGAAAAAATATCGTTCGTGCGTACTGGGATCCTACCTATCTCGTATGGATGTTTGAATTCTCCGTCGATACGCAGATCGAATGCTTCCTCGGAATCTACGGAACCTGCAGGCAAATTGATATTTCGAGCACGAATGGCTCTCGTTATATCGGAAAGATCCAACTGGTAATGCTTGAGACGGTTTGCATTCACGAGAATATGCCATTCTCTATCACGTTTTCCGAATACATCCACCCTGGCTACACCTGGGATCTTCTCCAATTCCAGTTCTATAAACTCGGCAACCGTATGTAGTTCTATCTCATCCTTTCCGCCATACACGGAAAAATCCATGATCGGAAAAGAACCCGATTTCCTTTCAGTGATCTTAGGTTTCTCGGTCACTTGCAGAGGAAATTCGGAGATTGCATTGTCTACCGCCCTGCGGATCTCGTTTAACACCTTCTCTGGATCTTTTTCGTCCAAGCTGACCCGAACATCTATATCGGAGACGGAATTTCGGGAGAAGGAACGGATCTCGTCGATCCCATCTATCTCCTTGATCTTCTCCTCGAGCGGATACGTTACCCGTAACTCCACGTCCGCCGGAGAAGCTCCCGGGAATTTCGTGTTGATCACGAGTTGCTTCATGTCCACATTCGGGAAGGCGTCTCTTCTCAATCCCATCAAGGACACGAGTCCTGCTAAAGTGATAAAGACCATTCCCAAATAGAGGAAGAGCCTGTTATGAATAAACGATTGTATGATTGTTCTCATAGTTTTTCTTTTTATTTAGTATTTTTCCCATCGATAGGCTCCAAGAGCCCGTTCCACTGACTCCAAGCCTGCCTTATAAAACTCTTATCCCAGGTTTCCTTGGAAGCTAACATCTGCTTCGGCAATCGATCCCATGAGCACCCAGGGAATCGATGATGGATCCTATGATAATTGAAATGAAGAAAGAACGCACTCATCCAATGAGGAAGAGTCAGGTTATACGCCGAATTTTTGTCGTCTATCTCCTTTCCATAATGATATGCATTATCAAAGAATGATATAAAGAAGGACCTCAAGAATAAGACGAACACGAGCACCGGCCAGTTCTCTCCAAACAAATAAAAAGAAGGAAGATAGAATAAAAGCACCCAAACTATATCCCTTCTTAATTCGGAAATGACCTCCGGTCTATAGATCCATTTAAAGAAACCCTCTTCGATCGGATACTCTGAGATCTTAGAAGCGATCTGCCTTGTCCACGAAGTCGGAAGCGAAAGTAAAAACCCTGCTCCCACTTCGAACAGATAGGTCGCCACCGTGATCCTAAAATAATAACTCACACTCTGCAGCGATCTTGGCTTCCAAGAAGAAGGATCATAAAATTCTATCCGATCTCCCCGCTCTCGATTGAATTTATGATGCATCAAATGACTCGCTTTCAAGACGGCATAAGGGGCACCGAACACGATACAGAGTAATCTTCCCCAAAAATGGTTCGAATCCCTTTCGTTTGAAAAATTACCATGAATGCTTTCATGGATCAGATTCCAGAACGTATAAGAAAGAGGTCCCAAGAAAGCGGCAAACAACCAAACGATCCAAACATTCCCACCTAAACTAGGCATTGCAATGGGAAGAAGATAATGAAATCCCACGAATACAAGAAGGACCAGAACCGACAATCTGCGATTCAAAGCAAACGGCAAGTCTCGAACGGGAAGAGAGGCTTCCATAGGTATACAACGAGATCTAGCGTGATTTTCTGCAACTACCTGTTGTAGAAGAACAGGGAAACGTCGGTCGGTTTGGAAAAAAATTTCGTACGAGCTCTTACAAATTTCCGAAAACGATTCTACGAATTCTTCTTTTCTGAAAAAAAACGACTCCTAGGATCGGGTCCAAGGTCCAAAACATCAATATGAGTTTATTCTTTAAAGCATCGATCCTTTTCTTAACCGCATTCTTTTCGACTTTTTGTTTTCCCTTGGACCCGGATCGGATCAAATCCCCCAGCTATAAAGAAGGAAGATATCATAATCTAGATCCGGACGAAGAGTTACAAGGCAAGTCGCCGATCGATATACTCAAATGGAAACTTATAGGACCAAAGGATCCGCCTGCAACAGAAGGCTTAACGGAAGAAGTCCCACTCGTCCTAGAAAGAACCTCCAAAGACTTGATCGCTCCGGAAGGAAAGATCCGGGTCGTCTGGTTCGGACACGCTACCGTATGGATCTCTTCCACTGAGAATGGAAAGACAGTGAATGTACTCACGGATCCGATCTTTGAGGCTCCCATCTTAGTCAATCGTCTAGTCAAACTCCCCATACCGAAAGAATCCCTTCCTCAAGTAGACTTCGTAGTGATCAGCCATGCTCATAGGGATCATTTGGATCGAGAGACACTACGTTTTCTTAGAAGTAAGAACCCGAAACTGCAGATCTTATTGCCTTCCGGAATGAAGTCCTTCTCCGAAAGCGAAGAATTAGGCTCTTCTATTTCGCAAGAACTAGGGCAGACCACGAGCAAGGACTCTGTCAAGATCACCTTCCTTCCTGCTCACCACTGGAGCAGAATGGGGATCTCCGATACGAATCAATATTTCTGGGGAAGCTACGCTCTCGAGACCCAAAACAAGGTGGTGTATTTCGCGGGAGATACAGGCTATTCTTCTCATTTTAAAAATATTTCCGCAAGACTAGGAAAGCCTGTCGATCTGGCGCTTCTTCCGATAGGAGCATACAAACCCAGATGGTTCATGAAATACGCGCATATCGGACCGGAAGAAGCCTTACTCGCAAGTAAGGATCTCAACGCCAAATCCTTTGCTCCCATCCACTGGGGAACCTTTCCCTTGGGAGACGATCTCCCCCAAGAGCCCTTGCTCGACCTGAAACAAAGACTAACCTTTCCGGAAGCTCCGGACATCAAAGGGATCTATCCTCTCTATACCGGGATTTCCTGGGGAATGAAGGACGGGGTCCGTATCCTTCCTTGGACCATCGGAAGCGGGATCGATTTATAACCTTCTCCGAAAAAAAATAGCCTCCCCAGTCAATTTATGGATTCTGGTATAGAACCAGGCTGCTGTGGAGGCCTCCCCAAATGCGTTTAAACAAAGAAATTTTAAAAAATAAAATCTCTAAATTAGTTTATTATGTTTTACTAATCCTATTATCTGCGATCTCTTTTCCTATTTTCGCAGTCGGCGGGGAAGAGCCAGCAATCCCCCTCACCTCCGTGCCAACGGAAGAACAAAAGAATGAGGCCTTAAAAAAGAAGGCAGAAGCGGAAAGAAGGGTCGACCAAAGAAAGGGTCGTTGGTCCTTCCAATGGGGTTATAACAGAGACTCTTACACTCAGAGTGATATCAACTTTAGAGGTCCTGGGTACCATTTTACATTAAAGGACGTGGTCGCTAGGGATCGTCCGGAGAAATTTGATCCGAGCGTTTATGCAAATCCGACGCTTCTGGAAATTCCTCAGTACAATTTCAAATTCACCCGCTATCTTACGGATAACCTTTTCATTTCCTTCGGGCAGGATCATATGAAATACGTGATGTCCAAGGGACAGGCTGCAAATATCAGCGGATATATCAGCCCGTATGCGATCGACAGAGCTAGGCTCGCTACCTCCTTCGAGTCTGCTCCGTACATCCTACTATTCCCGAATCACTTGGATCAGTTTGCCGGACTTCACAACGGAGAGAGTATCAATATCACTCCGGACTTCTTGAAATTCGAACATACGGACGGATTGAATTATTTCTTCTTAGATATAGGATATGTTGCGTCCCTATGGGTTTCGCCAAACGGAGAAAATGCTCTCAGTTTGGTCGGTTCCATAGGCGGAGGCCCGGTGGTTTGTAGAAGCGACGTTCGTTTATTCGGAGAAGGAAAAAACAACCACTTCCATCTCTCCGGATACGGAGTCTCCGGCTATTCCGCGCTCAGATTAGACTTATTCAAATCCTTCTTTATGGAATTTGGAGCCAAAGGCGGATACATAGATCTACCGAATATTCTTACAAACGGAAGATCCGGAAACAAGGCCTCCCAGAACTTCGGCTTCGTAGAAACCATCGTTTCAGCAGGGATTAACTTTTAAGTTTTCATAATATGATTTCAGGACTCCAAGGTGCAATACGAAAACTCGACGTTGGCTCCGTGCATTTAGATGTGCACGGGGTGACCTACGAGATCACGATTTCCTTTAAGACTTACTGGGAATTGAAGGAGCTTATGAGCTCAGGTGCTAAGGAGATCCGACTTCATATCCATCATTCCATTACGGAAAGAGGACAAAAACTTTTCGGATTCTTACAGGAAAGAGATAAGGAATTCTTCAAGGTAATGAAAGGATTGCATGGGATCGGAGAAATGACCGCTCTCAAAGTACTCTCCTTCTTCAGTCCATGGGAATTGCATAAGATCGCCTCTTCCGGAGAACCAAAAGATCTGGAAAAGATACCCAAGGTCCGTGCCAAAACTTCCGAAAAGATCTTTTTTGAAGTGAAACAGAATTTAAAGAAACTCGAACTTTTTTTAGAAGCCTCTCCGGGCGACCCCACTCCTCCCGATATTGCGGCAGAACGCCTTCCTTCTCCCGAAGACAGGTTCAAGGAAACTGCGGTCCAAGCTTTGGTACAGCTCGGCTTCGATGATAAATCCGCTCTCAAGGAAGTGGAGAAGATACTGAAAAAACAATCTTTCACCGATACCGGCGAACTCATCCGAGAAATATTAAAAAATCTGTAAGTTGTTTCTTGCTCATACGATTCGCGAAATCACTTCCCCGGTGTATATAAGCAAAGCATAAAGATTTCATTTGACGTCGAATAGGAAATTCTTTAGGTTTTGGGCGAGGATCAATACAGCCTCTTACTTTCACTGGATTACTTTTATCTCGCAAGAACCCAGTAGACCGCCAGGCCCAAATAATTCCCAAGTGCATAGCCGATAAGTCCGGTCAAAATCCCCAGGACCAAGACCCCGCGGTTCCCAATGGCAGCGGCAACCGAAGGAACAAAGGCCGGACCGTACAGGCTCGAAACCGAAGTAATGATCCAGGTATCTACTGGGATCTTAAAAATGATCCCAAACAACAGATGCAGCAATATGGAACCGCTTAGGGTCGCAGCCAGGATCAGAAAAACATTCGGAGCTTCCGCAACCAATGTCTTCAAATCCGCCAAAAACCCGATCGCGATTGAAAATATTAAGATAAAATAATATCCGATGGGATAGGTATTCAGGCTTCTCACCTTTTTAGAAAAGGAGATCCCGATACCCCAAGTGCTAATTCCCAAAAGAATAAAGGGAGCGGATAACGCACCCGTTAGCGCCAAGGAAAGACCCAAAGAAAGCGCAAATCCGATCACCGCCAATAAAATTCCAAGTGAGGCCTTGATAATAGTATTTCCGGAAGAGGTAGGTCCTAAGGGATTTTCCATTTGAGAAGAAAGGACCTCTTCTTCTCGCTTTAAGAAAATAGAATATACGCTTTTGGCAAAACTGAGTAAGAAGAGAAGATAAATTCCCCCGGTCACTACGTCCGCAGTATTTACAAGCGCAATCGTGGAACGATTCGTGTCTAAAGCCAAGCCGATTGCATTTAAGTTCGGGGTTCCTCCCGTATACAATCCGGCAAGCATTCCTTGGATCTTAGGAGATTCCGGATGCAAGGAGCTCAAAGCAAATCCAACGACAATCGAAGAGATACTCACGGCGAGACAGGATAAGAAGAAGGAAAATAATGCCGGCTTCGCTTCCCTCAGCCCCTTCAAAAAGTCGGAAGATGCAAGTAGCAGAGGGATCGCTATTGGGACCGAGACCTCAGAGATCGTCTCCAGGATCTTCCTTGGGAACAAGGCCTCAGGAAGAAGATTGCCCAGAAGAATTCCCGTCGCGTAACAAAGCACCACCGGCCCCAGGATCCCAATCCAATGGAAACGCTTTGCCAGTCTCTCTGCGATCGCCGGAAATCCGAAAAGGAAGGCGACAAAAGCAAGGCTTATCAGAATAGAAATCGGATCGGACATCTCAAAATATTTCCCCAGGAAGTTGATTGCTTAGGATATAAGATCCGAAACGGTCAATTTGTGCACTCCATAATTACAGATTTTATTCCGCTATAGCGAATTTAAGTAAGAATCGAACGAGCCGTTTAGATCAGTGATCAATTTGCTAGAATGAGGTTTTGTAGGAGTTCCTACAGGATTTGCGCGTAAAAACTGCTGGAAAGAAAAGGAATTTTGTGATACGAGGGCTTCGCTGGGCGCGCGGGTACCACCGCACCGGCCCCCACCCAATGAGGGCGGGGCCCGCAAAAATTTTCCCCACTAAACCATCGGTCGGGAAAAAAGCTTGTAAGAAATAGTTCATATTCAAAGTAATATACTTTAAGAATAAACTATTAATCTCTAAATTAATAGGAATAAGGAAGAATCTTATGTTAGAAACACTCCTCGCAACCAGTAACGATATCGTTCCCCTGGTTTTAAGACTTACCCTGGGACTCGTGATCTTCCCTCATGGAGCCCAAAAGCTACTCGGCTGGTTCGGCGGTTACGGCTTCAAAGGAACTTACGGATATTTTACTCAAACCGCAGGTTTACCGGGAATTATTGCCTTTTTGGTGATCATTGGCGAATCTCTTGGTTCGGTCGCCCTGGTCCTTGGGTTTATCACCCGCTTCTCCGCAGTGTCCATCGGGATCATCATGTTAGGCGCGGCCCTGATCGCCCACAAACCGCATGGATTCTTCATCAACTGGCAAGGAGCGCAAAAAGGAGAAGGATTCGAATTCCATATCCTAGCCATTGGCCTTGCGATTGCTCTGGCAATCACCGGAGGAGGAGCGTATTCTCTAGACCTTCTTCTGGGATCTTATCTCTAATCCCATTAACCGAAATCGGTTTCAGAAAAGGCTCCTTCAGGAGCCTTTTTGTTTTTGTAGGATCTCCTTCTCCTAAACAAAGCCGACCAGAGAACATCCATTTCCCATTTCTATGCAGAGTTTGCACTTCCTTACGGAAAGGGGATGGACAGGATTCTTCCAGGTAAAATCCTTAGAAAAAGCATTCCCAATAAGACCTCACACCCAAAAAAACAAGGTTGATTCATGAAAATTCACGAGTACCAGGCAAAGGAAATCCTGAGACGCCATAACGCCAAAGTTCCTTTCGGCGTAGTAATTGATAAGAAAGAAGACGGAAACAAAGCCTATGAGGAAGTCATTTCCAAAACCGGCGGCTCCGTAGTCGTAGTAAAAGCCCAGATCCACGCAGGTGGACGTGGAAAAGGTGGTGGAGTTAAGGTTACCAAAACCAAAGACGACGCAATTGCGGCTATCGACAAGATCCTCGGCATGCAACTCATCACTCCTCAAACCGGAGCCGAAGGAAAGAAAGTCTTAAAAGTATATTTAGAGCAAGGGATCAATATCGCAAAGGAATACTATATCAGTATCCTTCTCGACCGCGCGATCCGCAAAACCATCATCATGGCTTCTACCGAAGGCGGTATGGAGATCGAAGAAGTTGCAGAAACCCATCCTGAAAAGATCCTAAAGATCGCGATCGATCCAGGAATCGGACTGCAACCGAACCAATCCTCTCAGTTAGCTTTCGATCTGGGACTTCCTGTGGAATCCCATAAATCCTTCAAGGCACTTCTTTCCGCCATCTACAGCGCGTATATTAAAGAAGATGCATCCTTATTGGAGATCAACCCTCTTATCCTTACCAAAGAGAACGAGATCATTGCAGGTGACTGCAAGATGGATCTGGACGAGAACGCTCTCTATCGTCATCCAGAGAACGCTGCTTTCAGAGATATCTCTGAAGAAGATCCTCTCGAAGTCCAAGCCAGCGAATACAATATCAACTACGTTAAGTTAGATGGAAATATCGGCTGTATGGTAAACGGTGCCGGACTCGCAATGGCGACCATGGATATCGTAAAATTGGCCGGAGCCGAGCCTGCAAACTTCTTGGATGTAGGCGGTGGAGCAAACGTAACCACTGTTACCAACGGATTCAAACTTATTCTGGGAGATCCAAACGTAAAAGGGATCTTCATCAATATCTTCGGAGGGATCGTTCGTTGTGACCGAGTCGCTCTGGGGATCATCGAAGCTGCTAAGGCTGTAAACATCCATGTTCCGTTAGTGGTTCGCTTGAAAGGCACCAACGCAGAAGAAGGAAAACGCATCCTGAACGAATCCGGACTGAACATCATCGGAGAAGATGATCTTCGCACCGCAGCCAAGAAAGTGGCAGAAGCCATTAAATAAAAAACATAAGGTTAACTTAATATAACATGGCAGTATTAGTAGATAGCAATACGAGAGTCGTAGTTCAGGGTATTACTGGTAAAGAAGGTTCTTTCCATGCCCAGCAGATGATCGAATACGGGACCAATGTGGTCGGCGGAGTCACTCCAGGAAAAGGAGGACAGAAAGCGGACTTAGTAGGTAAGGCAGTTCCAGTATTCAATAGCTTAAAAGACGCGATCGTAAAAGAAGGTGCGAACGCATCTATCATTTTCGTTCCGCCTCCATTCGCAGCGGATGCGATCCTAGAAGGTATCTTCAACGAGATCCCTCTTGTGGTTTGTATCACCGAAGGAATTCCAACACATGATATGCTTAAAGTGTATAGCGCTTTAAGAAATTCTAAAACTAGACTGATCGGGCCGAACTGTCCAGGGATCATTTCTCCTAAGTATAACGTGAAAATGGGGATCATGCCTGGCTTTATCCACCAAGCTGGAAGTATCGGTATCGTTTCTCGTTCCGGAACCTTAACTTACGAATCGGTTGCTCAGTTAAGCCAACACGGCTTAGGACAATCCACCGTGATCGGGATCGGAGGAGACCCTGTTCCTGGAATGAATCACACAGAAGCGGTCAAACTTCTGAACGAAGACCCGGAAACCAAAGGGATCGTGATGATCGGAGAGATCGGCGGTACTTCCGAAGAGGAAGCAGCAGCATATATCAAAGCGAATGTGAAGAAACCGGTAGTCGGATTCATCGCAGGACAGACTGCACCTCCAGGCAAAAGAATGGGGCACGCAGGAGCTATCATCAGCGGAGGAATGGGAACTGCTTCGTCTAAGATGAAAGCGATGCAAGACGCTGGAATCTCAGTTTGCCAATCCATCGCCGAAGTTGGCGAGAAAATGAAAAAGGCCGTGGGTTAATAACCAGGGTTTAGATCCTTAAGGAGGTTCGGTATGAAACAGGAAAAAGGAAAACTTTCAAATAGGGGAATGGGCCGAAAGACTCAAGTCTCCATTTTACTCTGTTCTACCCTCCTCCTCGTCGGGTCCTTCGGCCTTTCCGCCCAGGACCAAAGACCAAGCGGCGGTAAGATCATGAGGCTCACTACGGAAGAAACCGTAAAAAGAGCCCTCGATAGTAACTTTGCCCTCCAAAACCTGAGATACGAATTAGCGAAATCAGATTCGAATTACCTCAAGTCTGAGTCCCAATATTCTTGGAGATTGGTAGCGGACGGAAGCTTTAGACAGAGCATCCTTCCATTCAACCAGAACAACGTCTTTACTGGAACGAAGATCTCCAACGATACGATCAAGGGTGGTATCGAAAAGACCATTAGAGCGACCGGAACTTATTTCAAATTAGAAGCCGGAAATACTCGCTTCGACTCGAACGCATTCGAGGACAAGAGTAATCCTCTTACCGCAGGATTTGCGGGACTTGCCCTTCCTCCATTATATACAGGGTTCATTACGGCAACCATTAGCCAGGACTTACTCAAGAACTCCTTCGGCTATAAGGGAAGAAACCAAGAGAAGATCCTAGACAACCAAGCTCAGATGGCCAAGAACCAAGTCTCCTTGCAAATCTCCCAAGCGATCGTCGGATCTCTCGTGGACTTCTGGGATTATTCCGTCAAACTCCATTCTTTGAAAACTTACCGTAAATTGCAGGAGAACGTAAAAGACATCCGCAACTTGACCATCCGCAAGCAAGGATTAGGTCTATCGGAAGGATTCGAAGTCAACCAATGGAACGCCCTACTCGCACAAGCAGATAGCCAGTTAGAAACCGCAGTCGTTCAAAAAGAAGAATCCAAAAGAAAATTAGCACGTACTTTAAAATTAGAGAACGACACCGATCTTTCCGAAGAGACGGACTTACTGGAAGAAATGCCCGAGAAGCCGAACTTTGCCAAAGATCTTGAAATCGCTTATAAGAAAAGAACAGATTACGTAAACGCAGTCAAAGATAAGGAGAATGCGGAACTTCTATTGAAGAACGCAAAGAACGATCAGTTACCTACTCTGACACTTTCCGGATCGGCTTCTTCTCAGGCGCAAACGATCACTACTCCCGAAAAGAATTACACCGATAGCGGAGACGGGGTCACTTCCTTAAAATACAAGGACTATAACGGAAAAGTAGCCTTCTCTTATCCTCTCTTCGACAAGGGCGTTTATGCGGGACGCAGAGACTCGGAGATCACTTTAAGACAAGCTTCACTGAAAGAGATAGATTTAAGGAACGAAGTGAGAGACGATGTGAAAGGAAGGATCGATTCCGTAGAAGCAAGCTACAAGATCTACAAGAATTCCATCGTTACGGAAAGCGAGACCCAGAACTATTATAACGGAGTGCTCCGCAGTTTCCGCCAAGGAAGAGCAGACGCAGTCGCAGTGAAAAACGCTCTGGATACTTTGGTGAGAGACCAATTGAGCCTGACCCAAGCAAGAGTGAACTTCAATATCGATTTAATGAGATATTATATCGCGAAGAACACTCTCTTAGAAAGATTCAACCTGGACGTAGACAAACTTATTCCTACTCTTGAATAAGGGTCCTGGTTCTCTTTGAAGCGCGGATTTTTCCTATCCATTATCGGATTCGTACTTCTGATCGTAATCGTTTGGCTTACGATCAGATTCTGGCCAAAACCTTCCGACACTATCTACGAATATTATAGAAAGGAAAAATGGGAAAAGGTGATCGGGGCCGTCAAGAAACTGGACGTTCCCACTCCCGAAGATCTATTCTACGCATCATATTCCTTAGTTCGCCTCAACTCAGAACTGATCTCTAAAGAACCGGAAGACAGGGTCAGAATAGTAAACCGATTCAAGAAAGAATATGGGATCTCCGCAGGTAAGTCCACGGAATCCAGCGGAGAATTTCCTGTCTTTGAGGATCCGTTCCTAACGCAATTGAGGGCGGGAGGATACTGGAGACAGAAAGCTGTTCTTTCCAGATTGGATCTTGCAGGAGAATGGGAAGACGATATCTCCTTCTTAAAGGACTTGAAGGAATTCATTCGGGTCAATCCGATCACATTAGGTTCTTCTTATTCATCCGTACTGAAAAAGATCCTAAAAAGAGACACCAAGCTTTCCGACGTGGAGAGGGATCGTCTCTCCGAACTACTCGGATTCCTTTCTACCAGAGAGGACTCTCCCTTCTTAGCTTCCCGATTCAAGAATACGGGAGAGAATACGAATGTCCGATCCGGACCCGGCACAGAGAATCCGGGCAAGACCAGACTGAAGAAAGGCATCCTACTCTATGCTCTAGACAAGGACCCTCGTTCCGAAACCGTCCAAGGAAGAAAAGGAAATTGGATCCAAGTTTATATTCCGGAACTGCAAATCTCCGGCTGGATCTTCTCTCATTTCTTAGAAGAAGATCCGTTCGCTACAACGAAAGCGGAACAGATGCTTGCGGAATTCTCTCAATCCGAAAGAAGCCAGGCCTGGGACTTTGCATTTTGGACGGAGGACAAGATCCCTCCCGGCTTTCATGGGGAATATATTCCTACTGAAAAGTTAGCCTTGGATGGGGATTACGGAATCGTTTTATATCGTTCTCAAAATGGAAAATACAAAGAGCTTTGCAGGATTGTAGAAGAACCTTTTCGCTCTCTCGAGTTCCTCGCAGCCAGTCTAAGTGGTGAGGAGACAGTACCTATCTTTCGGCTTTATTCGGGCCGTCCTGGCGACTGGAAGCCCGCCTACCAAATCGACCTTGACAGGGAAAGCGTCTCCATCAATAGGAACAAGTATATCACTGGTATCTCTTCCGGTAAGGGAAGATACCTGCTGGGAATCTCCTCCGTAGGAGCTCCTACAGCCTCCCTCATGGTGGGAGAAAAAACCGTATTACAAGGGATCCAACCCGAAGTGGAATTCACTCCGGAAGAAGGGAATCTCTTTAAACTCTGCCTCTTGCAGCCGGATAAAAAGTCCGGCTCTAACGCGGCGGCGTTTCGATTTAAGTTTTTATTTTGATCTTGGATCAAGCGAGGAAAATCAGTGCCGACTTACGATTATAGATGCAAGGCTTGCGGGCAGACTTTCGAGTATTTTCAGTCCATGAAGGACGATCCGATCACGACCTGTATTCTCTGCGGAAAAAGCGGAGAAGTGGATCGTTTAATATCCAATGGCGGTGGGATCATCTTCAAGGGATCCGGCTTCTATGTGACCGATTATAAATCTTCCCCTTCCAAAAGCTCCGAATCTTCCTCCGGTTCTTCCGGAAACTCCTCCAACTAAGTTTGGGCCGTTTAGGGATCTTGGCGGGAGGAGGAAACCTTCCCCAGATAGGAATGAGAGAAGCCATCGCTGCCGGCGAAGATCCTATCTTTCTTTCCATCGCAGAATCAGATTTCAAGCCCGGAGATTATCCGGATAGAGTGGTTCCGATACGGATCGCAAAGATAGGCGGTCTACTGAAGGCGTGCAAAGCAAATCAAGTGGACCGACTTCTTCTATTAGGAAAAGTTAAGAAAGAGATTATCTTCAAGAGCCTGAACTTCGATCTGAAGGCCATCGCGCTTCTTGCCCGCATGGTAAATCGTCATGACTACTCCATCTTCAAAACAGTAGCGGAGGATTTCGAGAAGGAAGGTATCAATATCATTTCCCAAAAGACCTATCTGAAATCCCTTCTTCTTCCTGAAGGACGTTATACCAAGAGATCCTTGGACAAGAAGCAATTGGATGATGTGGAATTCGGAATGGAGTATGCGGAGAAGATCGCCCATCTGGATATAGGACAAGCCGTCGTCGTAGTGGACAAATCCGTTCTGGCAGTCGAGGCTGTTGAAGGAACCGACCAGACCATTCGAAGAGGCGGACAATTCGCCAAGAAAAGAAAGGCGGTTGTCTGCAAGAGCTCCAAGCCTAGCCAAGACGATAGATTCGACCTTCCTACCGTAGGGGCAGAAACCTTAAAGACAATGAGCGAAAGCAATTGTGACATTCTCGCTCTCCGAGAAGGAGAGACCATTGTAGTCAATCCTGCAGAATTTATTAGCCTTGCAGAAAAATTGAAAATCCATATCTTGAGCATCGGCCGTGGCAACGTCTCGAAAATCAATTCTTCCCAAAAAAAGCTTCCCAAGAACTAAGAAGCCTTCCGAGAAACAGAGGATCCCTTCTCCGAATGTTTCTTCTTCTCCCGTTTTTCTCGTACTCGCAGGAGAACATTCCGGAGACTTGTTAGGCGCGGAATTACTCAAAGAGCTCAAGAAACACGATCCCGATTTCCAATTCTTCGGGATCGGCGGCCCGAGAATGTTAGAAGAAGGATTCGATTCCATAGAAGATATGGAAGAGCTTTCTGTGATCGGATTCACTGCCGTCCTATTCAAATACAAATTCCTGAAAGCCCTCATGGAAAGACTGGTCGAAGAAGCGATCGCCCGTTCCTGCACTCATGCCATCCTGATCGATTATCCCGGTTTCAATTTGAGGCTCGCCGCAAGATTGAAGGAGCTTGGGATCAAAGTAATCTTCTATGTATCCCCGCAACTCTGGGCTTGGAATTTCAATCGCATTCATAAGATCAAGGAATGCGTGGACCTAATGCTCGTCCTATTTCCTTTCGAAAAGAAATTGTACGACGATTATGAGATTCGATCTGTTTTTGTAGGACATCCTATCGCGCAAAGGATCAAGGAAAAACTAAGAAAAGAGCAACCGATCCAATTGGAAGAAAAGCCGGGACATTGGCAGACGATCACTCTCATGCCAGGTTCTCGTTCCGGCGAGATCCATAGGACCTTAGATACTCTCTTAGAATCCGCAGTCCAGATCCACCAAGAGTTAGAAGCGGAGAAGAAGCATGTCCGTTTTCTTATTCCGAACATAAACGTAAAAGAAGAAGAATTCATTCAGTCCAAGATCGGAATCATCCAGAGTCTTCATGAAGGAATTCACATAGAATATCTATTCGATAGGTCTCTCCGCGCCATAGAGATCTCCGATCTAGTGCTCGTGACCTCCGGAACCGCAACCCTAGAAGTAGTCTATTTCGAAAAACCGATGGTGATCCTGTACAAAGTAAGCATGCTCACCTACTTCATTTCGGCGCTTCTCATCCGAACTCCTTTTATCGGTCTAGTAAACATACTCAGCGGAAGAGAAACCGTCAAAGAACTCATACAGGCGGAATGTACACCCGAAGAAGCTAAAGAAGAATCTTTGGCCATTCTAAAGAATAAGAAATACAGAAATCAGATGATAGACGAGATCAAGCTCGTAAAAGAATCCTTGGGAGAAGAGCATAGCTCCAAGAATGCTTCGAAGGCTATTCTACATTTCTTAAAAGAAAAGCCAAACCCGGTCGTTTGATCATTCCTTAAAGCAGCCCTTATTCGTTTCCTTGAAACGAACATAAAAAGAAGAAGTCGCCACAGGCTGGTTCGATTCCGAAGAAGCCGCATAGACTGTCCCATTCACCGAATATTTGGGAGAATCGGATTCAATATAAACGTTCGCAGTCGCATTCACATTCCCGGACTTCCAATATACATTCCTAAGGGAAGGAGTTCCAGGATTTGCATAATCGAAACCCATCTCGAAATTCGGCTGCAAAGGAAGAGGAAACTCTCCTTTGCCTTTCCAAATAGTATTGGAGAGTTTTACTTTTTCGATCGTGACATACATTCGATCATGCATGTCCAAGAAATTATTCCCGTTAAACCGAATGGTCGCATCCGTGTCCAAGGTCTGAGGGATCAGATCTCCTCCGCAAAAGGAGAAGGTAGGAACTCCCCAAGGTAAATTTATCGTTTCAAAATCTATATTGAAGTAAGGATTGTCGGATCCGTATGTGAAATAAGAGATGAGCTTAGCCTCTCCCGGTCCGGCGATCTTTCCTTCCAAGCGGGACTGAGAGGCAGCATATTTCAAATTCGCCTCTAGCTGTCCCATGCTAGGTAGATCCTTGTCCCATTTCACTTCCTTGGACGTGATCTTAATATTCCCGGACGGATACTCCATAAAATATTTGTAAACTGGAGTCCTTACGAACTTGATCTCAGGGATCAGCTTCTCCATTCGAGTATGGATGTCTTCTCTCACGATTTGGCGAATGGATCTGTACAAAGGCAGATAGTTAGAGATAAGAATCGAATCCGTGCTCAGATCCAAATTATATTCCCCCTGCAAAGGAAAATAAGCGGAGCCGTCTCCCTTGAATCCCTTCCTAAATCCGGTCTTTCCCTTTAGGTTTGCCGACCAAGGAAGGCCGAATTGCTTTCCATGCAGAGAAGCTTCCAAGATCCCGGCGGGATTCCAAGCGAATTCTCCTCTGCGGATCTCAAGATCCAAGTAGGTGTCCTTCCAACGAAAATCCTCTAGAGAAAGTTTTGCTTCCGACTTCAACCAGTCCCCATAGTTTCCAGTCTCACTCCCCTTCCAGAGTAATTCCAAGGAGCCGCCAAACTTATCCAGATCGGAAGAAACCGGTAAATAATTTCGAATATCGTCCAGATCCTGAATGGAGAGAGAAAGATCCCAGGTCTTCAATCCCTTTTCATTCTTGGACTTGGTAAGGCCCAGATGATCCTCCCCCACAGAGATCTTATGCTCTTCCTTATAGGATTCTCCTTGAGAAGAACGAGTCCATTCGTGGTCCAGATCCACATCCTTCCACTCCCAAGGCTCTTCTTGTAGAGGGAGTTCCTGCAGAACAATACCGTTCACCCCGGAGAATTCCGTTTTCCCTTTTACGATCAGGTTGGTACCGTCAGACTGCAAACTTGCCTGGCCGGAGATCCTTCCCGTTTTAGGATAGAAGGGAGAAAATTCGGAGTATAACCCTCCCGTTGCCTCCGCCTTGGCATTCTTGAATAGAATGTCCAGGTTCATATTCTTGCTTCCCACATCCGTGATGAAATTCCCTTTCACATATCTGAATCCGGGAATAGGAAGAAGGGAATCGGAGATCTGCACTTGGATCTTAGTTCCTTCTTTACGAATATGGAAATCGATACCCTTTACGTTCTCTAAGAGGACCTTTCCTCCCTTGTAAACGGTCACGGTAGTATCTTCCAAACGGATCTCAGGGATATTGATCTTATGGATATAAGAAAGGATCTCCCCGGAGATCTTATCTTCCATGTCGATACTCAATTGCGCATTACGCACACGGATGGCTTTGACAGAAGGCTGCCCTCTCCAAAGGCCTCGTAAAAGGAGCTCGATCTTATTTGCCTTGAAGATCATCCTCTGAGAAGCAAAGTCCTCATCGCTGGAGATCTTTAGATCTTCTATAAATACATGGTTCGGGAATTCGTATTCAACAACGCCTAACGTAACTGCGCGATCCAATTCCTCGTTGATGAATCCTCGAGTGAGTTCCTTCACCCCTCTAAGGTCAAGTATCCTGCGCACAAAATACCATTCCGCAGATTCTTTTGCGGCGGCAAGAAGCAATAGAAGTACGATAGCCGCAATGGATACTTTACGAAAGGAAGGCTTCTCAGCGATCGATTGGATCCGAAAAAACCAATGAGAGACAAAATGATAGATACGAGAAGGGACCGGTATTTGAAAGGAAAACCGGTCCGTTTTGATTATCGGGTTTTTGGGGAGGGGAAAAGAAAAGCGAATTAACGTTGGAGAACCTGGTTGATCTTCTCCGAGGTTTCCTTCAGTACCAGACTTTCCGGAAACTTGTGTAATCCTTCTTCCAGAACCAACTGACATCTTTTGTATTCCTTAATTCTGTAGAAACTGACCACTACGGTCTCATAGTAGAAGAGATCTTTCTCGAAATTCTTTTCTTTGGAAGCTCTTCCTAAGATCCCCAAGGCCTGTCCATATTTCTCATCTTCGAAATATGCTTTGGCCCACATTTTTTTGCGGGTTACTGACTCAAAATCTCGGTCCACATTGTCCGACTTACGGAAATGCACGATAGCATTATCGTAGTCATTAATTCCTAGATAGGCAGATCCTAGGTAATGATCCAAATGTTCCAGGTTACGTCCGTCTTTTGAGTTTTGGAGTTCTCTAAGAACTAGAGAAGCTTCTTTGAAAGACTCGATTTTCAGTAAGAGTTTTGCTTTTTGAAGAAGAAGTTCAGGGTATTTTCTATCTTCTGGGCGGAGATCAGTCATTTGCTGATCGATCCCCTTAATCTCGGCGCGTACCTGGGTTTCCAAATTGGCGGAAACTGCGCCTTCTTTTTGCGCGCTCGCACATGCTAGGAAAATTTGGGTCCCGATAATGAATATTGCGAGGTATTTACTCATTTTCTCATCCCGTTTTCAATTTTTCAAGTTCTTGCAGGAAGTCATCTGTTTCCTGCTTCCTGGTTTCCTCATTGGAAAGCCAGTCCAAGGTCTCCGGATCTATCTCTTTTAGGAAGCGAGAAGGCTCGGAGGCCAATTGCTCCCCAAATTTGCGGCGATTCGCGGCTCCTGTCAAGCATAAATGCCTCTTCGCCCGAGTCATCGCTACATACATCAATCTGCGCTCTTCATCCACCGATTGATCTTCCACAGTGGCTCTTCCAGAAGGTAAAATCCCTTCTTCCAATCCTACGACATAAACGGATTCGAATTCTAATCCCTTGGATTGGTGAATGGTGAGTAACTGAACTCGATTGTCTTCTTTCTCATCGGAAGGTTCGTCTTCCATCAACATAGCCAAACGATTGATGAAATCGAATAATGTGGGTTTGTCGCCAGAATCGTTGTTTTCCTCGAAAAAGGCCAACATATTCACCAATTCTGACATATTATAGATCCTGGCTTTTGCGACCTTTTCTTCCTTCTCTTCTAGTAGGATCTCCTTCTCCAGGGCGAGATCAGCGATTAATTCCCGTAAGGCGAAGAAGAGCCTAGGAGAGGAAGAAAACTTCTTCTTAGCCTTCTCGATCAGATTTACGAAATTATAGATCTCGGAAGATATCTTGCGGTTTAGATCCGGAATGAAATCGGGGGATTCACAAACCCGGAATAATGTCTCATACAAGGATTCCTTGTTCTGAGCAGCCTTCTCATGCACAAGTGCAATGGATCCGGCACCGATCCCTCGTTTCGGGTAATTGATGATCCTGAGAAGGGAGGCATCGTCCTTTTGGTTTGCGATCAAACGGATATAGGAGATGAGATCCCGTACTTCTTTTCGATCGAAGAAATTGTATCCGCCCACGACCTTGTACGGCATGTCCCTGGCACGAAGAGCCTCTTCGAAAGGACGGGACTGAAAATTGGTTCGGAACAGGATCGCGATCTGACTTCCCTTTCTCGCTTCCTTGATGATCTCTTCTCGGATATTCTCTACTACCCATTCCGCTTCGTCTTTCTCGTCGATCCTCTCCACGTACTTGACCTTGAGCGCGCCGGGGACCTTTGAGAATAATTCTTTGGATCTTCTGGAAACATTATGGCGGATCAGCGAATTTGCCGCGGATACTATGATATCTGTGGATCTATAATTCTCCAAGAGGCGTATAACGTTTGCTCCCGCAAAATCCTTCTCGAAACCAAGGATCAGGCTCACATCTGAACCACGGAAAGCATAGATGGATTGGTCGTCGTCGCCTACCACACATAGGTTGTCCGATTCCCCCATCAAGGCACGCAGGAAAACGTATTGGACAGGGTTCGTATCTTGGAACTCGTCCACCATAAAATACTGATACTTCTTATGATATTCTTCTCGGACTTCTTCAAACTCTAATAAAAGTTTAGAAGGAAGAAGGATCAAATCGTCGAAGTCGATCGAATTCTGTTCCTTCAAAGTATCCTGATATTGTTGGAAGAGAGAAGCGGCCAACTGGTCCCCTTCTCCCATAGACGCTTTCATCGTTTCCAAATAATCCAGACCCGAGTTCTTGATCCTGGAGATCTTAGAAAGAACCTCCATGACCTGAGGACGCTTCGGCTCCAATTTTTGGGCCACAAGCATTCCGGTCACAAGGCCCTCTTGGTCGGCTTGGTTTAATAATAAGAACGGATGCTTGTATCCTAGCTTCTCGATATGCTTCTTCAGGATGCCGAGCCCCAAAGAGTGGAATGTAGACAAGGCAATCCCTTTCAAAAGATTTCGGGGGATCAATTTGCGAACCCTTTCTCCCATTTCCTTGGCGCTCTTGTTCGTAAAGGATAATGCCACGATCTTTCCGGCAGGAATATGATGATCCTGGATCATATGAGCAATGCGATTCGAGATTACCCTTGTCTTTCCGGAACCCGCACCGGCGAAGATCAAGAGAGGACCTTGCACAGTCTGCACGGCTCTCTGCTGCTCAGGAGAAAGATGCTGGAATACGGAAGAGCTGGCCTCTTTTTCTTTCGGTTTTCGTTTCGACTCTGGCCTTTCTTTCGGAACGGAAATTTCGGAACCTTCTTCTTGGGGGGAAGAAGGAACTCCAGCCTCTAGATTTGTAGTAACTTCGACGGAATTTTCGGTCTCAGAAGAAGGAACTCCTTCCGGATTTTCCAGATCTTTCGAAGAAGTAAGTAACGTGGATTCCAAAGCAGAGAGAGCTGTATCCAAATGAGAGGGATTTTCGATTTTTGTAGGTACTTCGACAGAGACCGATCCAATTTCAGGCTCCGGCTCATTCCGTTCCTTCAGTTCCGAAGAAGGAACTCCAGCCGAAGGAGAAAGTTCTTCTGCCGAGGAAGGAACTCCTTCTCGGTTCTCGGAAACAAAGACCTGCTCTACTTCCGGGATCTCATCTTCTTCATAAAAAGAAGTTCCGTACGAATCCTCGGACTCTTCTTCCGATCCTGCCGAAGAGATGCTTTCCGAAAAACTCAAGAAAGGCAAAGACTCCTCCGGGTATTTCGATTTCTTCTTCGGAACAAAATCTCCAGGGAAAGTTGGATTGGCAGGATTCGATTCTTGGCTCATGGATAAAAACAGTAGGAAATAGGAATTCAGGCTCGGAAAATCCCCATTTTCCAAGCACCGAATGGCCTCTTCTGTAAGCGACATAATCCTGCATTTCCAGTTCTTGTCAACCGTGTACAGGCAAAGGTTTGCGAATCTGAAAGGTTTTAGAAAAATAGGAAGAAACTGCGGATTATGCAAGATTTCCATCCCGATCAGTATTCTCCGGATTCCAATCTTTGGGATCTGGGCGAGAAACAATCCATTTACAAGTCTCCCATCTTCGAATTGGTTTCCGTTCCCAAGACTTCTCCTGATAGAAAAATTTCCGGGAACTTCTTCCATTTAGAATCCAAGGATTGGGTGAACGTAATCGCACTGACTTCCGAAGGGAATGTGATCTTAATCGATCAATATAGACACGGAATGCATCGTTATTCTCTCGAAATTCCCGGAGGGATCGCAGAGAAGGCGACTCTTCTAGAATCGGCTCAGGCAGAATTGAGAGAAGAGACCGGCCTTCTGTCCGACGACTGGGAATATCTCGGAAAGGTTTCCGCGAATCCTGCGATCTTGGACAATTGGTGCCATACATTCGTGGCCAGGAATGTCTTTCTTCATGAGAAGGGACAGGACCTAGACGAAAGCGAACAGATAGAAGTGTATCAATACCCTCTTCAAAATATTCGGGACATCCTGGATCGGAATATTCTTCATCATGGGATGATGGTCGCCGCTTTCGGATTGTTCTTTATGAAGTACGGATTAAATTACGAGAAACAGAACTAGTTCAATGACAGACAAATCTACAACGAAAACCAACCCGTTTATCTCTCTCCAAGTACCGGAGTTCCGAAATTTTTTAGCCGGCAAATTCCTGGTTACTCTTTCCTTTGTCATGCAATCCACAGTGGTATTCTGGCAGATAGACAATATCACTCATGACGCATTCTTCGTAGGTTTGATCGGCTTCGCGGAACTTGTGCCTAACGTGACTGTTTCTCTATTTTCCGGACTGGTCGTGGATAGTTTTCCTCGTAAGAAGATCATCGTCATCTCTCTAAGCGGATTAACTCTCAGTTCTTTCTTACTCTTCTCCTTTACGCTGCCGGAATTTGCCTGGGTCCTTCGTGATTTCTCCGTTTGGCCCATCTATTCTGTGATCTTCTTCTCTGGAATTTGTAGAGGCTTCCTTTCTCCTAGTATCGCAGCGTATCAAACTCAGTTAGTTTCTAAGGAAATTTTTCCGAATGCAGCTACCTGGAGCGGTGTGGCCTGGCAAGGTTCCGCCGTATTAGGTCCTATGCTCGGCGGCCTCCTCACTGGATTCAACGGTGTGCAAACTGCGTACTTTGCGGATTTCTGCATCATGCTATTTTCTATTTTTCTTTTATTCGTCGTGCCTTCCAAACCGGTACCCGAAAAACAAGGAGAGAAGGAATCCATCTGGAAGAGCTTGGGCACAGGATGGAAATTCGTATTTAGTCATCAGTTGATCCTCGGAGCGATCAGCTTAGATCTATTCGCCGTTCTTTTCGGTGGAGCAGTAGCGCTAATTCCTACCTTCTCGCGCGAAGTATTGGGGATGGGTCCCGAATGGTATGGCATCTTAAGATCGGCCCCAGCGATCGGCGCGGTCCTTTGCGCACTCTTCATAGCAGTAAAACCTCCCAAAACAAATTCGGGGATCATTCTTCTTTCCAGCGTATTCGGTTTCGGGATCTGTATGATCGTATTCGCGCTTTCCAGGGATTTCTATCTTTCTTTTGCTGCCCTCGTCGTGAGCGGTTCCTTCGATATGGTAAGCGTCGTGATACGTCATACGATCGTTCAGATGTATACTCCGGAACATATGCGGGGAAGGGTTTCTGCGGTGAATAATATCTTTATCGGTTCCTCCAATGAGTTAGGAGCCTTCGAGTCGGGTGCCGCGGCCAAAGCATTTGGACTCGTGCCTTCCGTTGTGATCGGGGGGACTCTCACTCTACTTACCGTAGGGATCGTGACTGCGATCGCACCTCGTCTTCGTAAAATGGATCTAAAGGATATAACGGTTTAATACTCCATGGACAATATTCTCACCCAACAAGAAGCAGCTCTTCGCTCCGGACAGATCTCGGATGTACATTATTCTCTTCAGCTCAAATTAGAGAAAGGATCCCAGGAATACGAAGGGGACAGCACTGTCCGATTCCTTTATACGGGTGGCAAGAAAGGAAAACTCAAAGTGGATTTCGTATCTCATAAGATCGAGATCCTCTGGCTAAATGGAAAAGAAGAAACCAAATATGAGAAGAAGGACTCCTTCCTTCTCATCCCAGGAGAGATCTTAGAAGAAGGAAAGAACGAACTTCGTATCAAGTATAAGAATCTATTCGATCATAGCGGTTCCGGTTTCCATAAATTCACGGACCCAGCGGACAAGGCCGAATACATGCATACCGACTTCGAACCCTTCGAAGCTCATAGGCTATTTCCTTCCTTTGACCAACCGGATCTGAAAGCTACTTACGACTTGCAAGTTACCGGACCTTCCGAATGGACCTTTATCCATAACACAGTTCCACAAACGGAAGAAGTCCAAGGAAATTATAAAAATATAAAATTCCATCGGACCAAGAAATTCTCCACCTACCTTTTCTCTCTGATCGTAGGCCCATATGCGGTTTGGGAAGATAAGGCGGGAGACATACCTCTTCGCATTCTATGCCGCAAGTCCCTTTCCAAGTATATGGATGCGGAAAACTTATTTGCGATCACAAAGGAAGCCTTCGGATTTCTACAAAATTATTTCGGGGTTCCCTATCCATACGGCAAATATGATCAGATCTTCGTACCTGAATTCAATATGGGAGCCATGGAGAATGTGGGAGCAGTCACCTTCTCCGAAAGCTATATCTTCAGAGGACCTCGCATCTATTCCGAATATTTGAACCGAGCCAATACCGTGTATCATGAAATGGTCCATATGTGGTTTGGGAATTTAGTCACAATGAAATGGTGGAACGATCTCTGGCTGAACGAAAGCTTCGCGGATTATCTTTCTTACTACTCCATGTCCAACGGGAAATTATTCCCGGATGCATTAGAACATTTTTATGTACGGGAAGAATGGGCCTATAGAGAAGACCAGCTCTCCACCACTCACCCGATCGCAGGAAAAGCGGAGAACACATTAGAGGCGATCAGCAATTTCGACGGGATCTCCTATTCCAAGGGAGCCTCCGTCCTCAGACAGTTGATGTACTATGTAGGAGAGGAGAAGTTTCGGGATGCGATGCGTCTCTACTTCAAGCGGCACGCGGAGAAGAATACAGTGCTCAACGATTTTCTCTCCTGCATGTCGGAAACAAGCGGTGTCGATATCCGAGGCTGGAGCAAGGAATGGTTAGAAACTACAGGCGTGAACACCCTTAGCCCTGTCCGACAGAACGGAAGGCTATTCTTATCCCAATCCCCTTCCGAAAATAACGGACTACTCCGAACACATGCATTGCAAGCCACACTCTTCCAAGAAGAAGGCGGAAAACTAAAAGAGGTCTGGCGCAAGCGGGTCCTAGTCAAAGGAAAAGAAACGCTTCTTGAGGAATCGGACAAAGGACAGGCGGATCTTCTTCTCTTGAATACCGAGGACTATGCTTACGCAAAAACCTACTTAGGCAAGGAAGCGCTTCCTATCTTAAAGAGAAGTTTGCACACCCTCCAGGATCGATTTGCAAGAAGAGTTGTCTGGGGAAGCTTATGGCAAATGGTCCGAGACGCAGAACTTTCTCCTAGAGAATTCTTAGAATTAGCCTTGGACCAAGGATTAAAGGAACCGGACCTTTCGGTTCGAAACAGCCATATCCTCACCAAAGCATTGACCGTGATCGACAACTATATCCCTGAATCCGAAAAAAGAAATTGGTCGGATAGAATGAACGCGATCGCTAAGGAGAAGTCCCTTCTCGCCAACAATCCAGAACAAGAACAGATCCTTTGGTTTAGAATATTAGAAAATACTTCTAAGTCGGAGGCTCAACTTACCTATCTAAAAGAGCTCTTGGACGAGAAGAAAGCGATCCCAGGCATACCGATCGATCAAGAAAGAAGATGGACTATTCTCGCCAGATTGAGTGCGTATGGGGATACTGAATCCGACGCACGGATCGAAAAGGAAATCGCAAAAGACAATACGGACCTGGGAGCGAAGAAAGCTTTCTTAGCCAGGGTCTCCTTCCCAGATGCAAAGCGCAAAAAGGATGTTTGGGACAGATTTCTGCACCCTCAAAAAGAAGACTCCACCGATTTTCTTCGCTACGGAATGCGGGGATTCCAATGGGGACACCAAAAGCAATTGCTATTGCCTTATGTGGATCTTTTCTTTGATTCAGTGATCTCTGTTTATGAATCCAGGGATCCACACTTTTCTTCCGCATTCGGGCACATGATGTTTCCCTCTTACGAACCGGATACCAAACTCTATAATCGAACTCGGGAATTCTTAGACCAAAAGAAGACGCTTCCGGAGTTATTGCGCAAGGACCTGCAACAACAAAGAGACGATATCGCAAGAACCTTGAGAGTATTAGAAAAATACAATAAATAGACAATCTTCGTTTTCGGGAACTTATATGGAAAATTTTCTGAACTACCTCCGGAATATCACACCCTTAAGTTCCGAAAGCGAAAACGCCCTGAAAAAGGAAAGTAAGGAAATCGTGGAGATCAAATGGATTTGCGCCACGGAAAACTATTTTAATCTGCTTGGAAAACCTTTAGGATTGAATTCAGATGAAATGGTATTTTCAAAATAAATAAAAAGGGCCCGAATTCGAGCCCTTCTTTTCGCGAATCGTTCTTTGAATGAAACGATTGCATGATTTCTTTTCGTATTCTTTTCTTGGTGGTTTTCTCTTAAGCCATTACTCTTTTCTTCACAGCGTTTTTTCCGAGGATTTGGCCCGAGTTCTCCGACTTCCAAGTTTCCAATTTCTTATCCATCACTTTAAACCAAAGTGGTGGAACTAGCGCCAATAGGATCATTACTTCGTATCCATACGGCAATTGTGGACTCTCTTCGAAATGTCGAAGCGACTGGTATCTTCTTCCTGCATTCGCATGATGATCGGAATGTCTCTGCAGTTGGAACAAGAACGCATTCGAGAGAGTAAAGTTCTGGTTCCAAGAATGGATCGGCAAAACCTTCTCGAATTTTCCTGGAGCGATCTCTTTACGAGCGAGACCATAATGCTCAATATAATTCACTAATTCTAATAAGGAAAATGCGATCCAACTTTGGATAAAGAAGAAGGCCGGCACTTCCCAGGTAAACCTTCCGGTTAAAGCGTAAAAAATACCGGTAACTGATGATATAAAAAGAAGAGGAATGATCGCAGAAGTGATCATCTCATTCTCCAAAGTCCAAGCTGACTTTCCGATTTTAGAAAGCCTTTTCTTCTCTAGATCCCATGCGCTAGTCAAACTTCCAAAAACCGTACGAGGATAAAATGCAAAGAAGGATTCACCCTTGCGACTAGTCGCCGGATCCTCATGAGTAGAAACGTTTACATGGTGTCCGCGATTGTGCTCGATAAAGAAATGCATATAGCAAACGGTCATGAGAATGAACTTTGAATACCATTGCTCTATCTTAGTATTCTTATGGCCCAATTCGTGAGCGACCGTGATGCCGATGCCTCCAGTATTCACTCCGATCGCAAGCACGAACCCAAACCACTCCAGTCCGGATAAGGAATGGGTCTGCACTTCCCAAAGTGCCCAAAGAACGAGGGAAAATTGGACCCAGGCCCATGCATACGTGAGAAATCTAAAATAGAATTCCTTTTGAAGCGTAGGAACTTCCGACTCATCCGGATTACTCGCATCCGGTCCAAGCACTAGGTCCAAGACTGGCAATATTCCAAAAACAACCGCCAGTGTTAAGAAATTATACCCACCCCCTAAGTAATAGCCCACAACGGCCAAGATCGGGATCAAAAAGGCAACCAGGAACGAAACTCTCTTCCAAACACTCATCTGCTCTCTCCTTCTTCCCAAGCCCATACAGGAAGAATTCTTTTTAATTTATTTCGAACGTTTGGTATTATAATCTAGTTTTAAATTGAGGCAAGAAAAAAATCTGCAATAGGGCATTTTTTATAACATTTGTTCTAAAATTAGGAGAATCTGCTTATAACTCGTTTCTGATAAATTTTAGGAAGAAGAATAACTAATCCAAGGGCTTTCCACTCCGGAAGAGCAGGAGTTCCTTCTTCAATGACTTGTCAATTTGCCATGTCTTCCGGATCTATTTGAAAAGGACCGGGCATAACGTCTTTCAAGAGGAGGATTTGCAAAAGGAAACGAACTTACGCTTCGTAACGCTAAAAGCTCGATTCCAACCGATCCAACAGAAACACTCCAGCCTTTCATGAGGGAACTTCGACTCTCATGCATGTATCGTTTATGAAATTTTGTAAAAAATTTATTTCTATCCTAATCCTTTGGGTTTACAGTATAAAACTTTTTTTCTTGTTGGAGGAGCCTCGTTTAAAAACATGACAGATAAGAAGAAAATTATCTCCTAACAAAGCCAAAAGACCCTAAGCCAACAAACATACATAACGTTCTTCGCTTTTCGAACAGAAGAGCAGAGGTCTTGATGAGTCTTTCCGGTTTAAACTTCTATTCTTACCTTAGTCGAATCCGACTCTTAAAATCCTATTCTAGCAAGATCATGCTGGTTGCATTCTTAGGGACTCACGTGCCTTTGATCGCACTTCTCCTTTTCTTTGTGGTCTCCACGGCACAAGATTTGGAAACTGCGATCAAGATCTTAGTCATCGCACTTGTCGCAACCTTAGTAGGAACCTTTGCCACCCTTCTCGCTCTTCATAAATTATTGGCACCAGTAGTGCTCACCTCCAAGTCCTTAAATCGTTATCTATCGGAAAGAGAACTTCCGGATCTTCCTGTAGGATTTAGAGATGAGGCTGGTTCTCTTATGGCGGATACAGTGACTACTGTCCGCAAACTGGATGAGCTTATCCATTATATGGCTAACTATGATGGCCTCTCCGGCTTACCGAATCGAGATCTATTCTTAGAAAAACTGACAACCTCTCTTTCTGAACTTTCCAGTAAAGACGATGTATTAAGTTTTCCTGTTCTTTCCTTGGAAGTAACTCATCTGAAACAGATCCGCTCTAATTTTGGATTGCACTTAGGAGATCTATATCTGAGAGCACTCTCCCAAAAATTGGAAACTCTTTTAGGCCCGGAAACGGTGATAGCGAGAACCGGAGACGGAGAATTCTCCTTCTTCCCCACTCCCTCATCCTCTCAAGTACAAGAATCCGATTCGGAAGTATGGGCGGAAAAAATCCATGGAGCAGCTTCTTCTCAAATCAACGTGGCCGACCATCAAATCTCTTCGGAGATCAAGATAGGGATCTCTGTTTTTCCCTTCGATGGTAAATCCTCTGATCAGCTTCTTTGGAAATCGGAAACTGCATTGAACCAAGCCAAGATGGGAGCCATCGCCAAGATCCAAACATATTCTTCCGAATGGAAAGAAAGAATGAAGGAAAAGTATCTTTTGGAGAAGGACCTAAGACTCGCTATCCCCAAAAATCAACTCTTTCTGCATTACCAGCCCAGAGTGGATCTTCATTCGAGTCTTACTGTTTCTGCGGAGGCACTTCTACGCTGGAATCATCCTGATCTAGGGATTATTTCCCCGAGTATCTTTATTCCGATCGCAGAAGAAAGCGGTTTTATCAGTGAAATGGGCGAATGGGTCATCTACCAAGCCTTAGAAGACATGGGAAATTGGAAGAAAAAGGGACTTCCTCCCACCCGAATCTCCGTGAATCTCTCTGCAAAACAGCTAGAAGATCCAAGCATTACTAAGAAAATCCTGCAAACCATAGAAAAGAATGACTTAAACATGGAGGACGTGGAACTGGAGATCACCGAATCCAGTCTGATCACAAATATGCAGTCTGCATTGGAGATCCTAGGAGAATTGCATTCTTGGGGAATTCCGATCGCTTTGGACGATTTCGGAACGGGTTACTCCAGCCTCTCTTATTTAAGTAAAATTCCTTTGAAAACGCTGAAAGTGGACCAATCCTTTGTTAGGAAGATCCTCACGGATCCGAACTCTCTCGCAATCTCTAAGACGATCATTGCCTTGGGGAAAAGCTTAGGGCTCAGGATCACTGCAGAAGGCGTGGAAACGGAAGAGCAATTACGGAAGATCAAGGATCTTGGCTGCGACGAGGCCCAAGGTTTCTATTATAGTCGTCCTGTTTCCCTGCAGGACTTGGAAAAATTCGTAACTAAATAAGCAAGTTCTCATTCTAAGTACTTTTTCATTTTCAATTGTACCGAGGATCTTTAAGTCCCTTTTCCTATATTTCGGGCAAAAATAATATTACAATTTAATAACAAAGGAATATTACAGAAACCAAAAGAGTCCAATCCTCGAAAACCGGAATCAAAATAGATCCGGATTAAGACATTTATTACATCCTCCTCTGTCCATCTTTTGCCTACATGCTTACCTTATACCTTACAGGTTAAGCTTAATTCATTATTAACCCCTACGTAATGTAAATGTAACGGGGCAATGGGATTGTAATCCAAATTAGTAAGTCCTCGGGGATCAATCTCATTCATGAAAAAAAAAATAATCCAGCTGGTGCTCTTATTAGCTGCCCTTACATTTACGCATGATATCTTCGCGCAAAATTCGGGAGTAATATCCGGACAAGTATTGGATGCGCAAACCGCCGAGCCTATGTTCGGGGTTACAGCTATCATTCGGAGCTTAAATAAATACGGCCGTACGGACGTGGACGGTAACTACGATATCGCAGGCGTTCCTGACGGAGAATACCAAGTAGAGTTCATCATGCAAGGGATGGACACTCAAAAGAAGAAGGTGACCGTTACAGGCGGTAAAGCCAGAGCCAACGTGGCCATGGGAGTAAAAAAACTCGAAACCGTCGTAGTAGAAGATAGAGCTCTTAATGATTCTGAATCTTCCTTATTGAAATTCCAGAAGAAGTCTGCGGCAGTTTCTGACGGTATTTCCGCGCAAGCGATCAACAAAACTCCTGACTCCAGTGCGGGTGACGTTATCCGAAGGGTAACAGGTATCACTCTCGTAGGAGGAAGATTCGTGTTCGTTCGAGGCTTAGGAGAAAGATATTCCAACACTCTATTGAACAACGTTCCTCTTCCTTCAACAGAACCGAACAAAAGGATCGTTCCCTTAGACTTATTCCCCGCCTCTCTTATCAAGAACATCATCGTTTCCAAGACTTTCATTCCGGAAGAACCGGGTGAATTCGCGGGTGGAACCGTTAAGATCGAAACCAAAGAGTATCCGGAAGAGTTCTTCGTAAAAGTGGGGATCCAAACCGGTTATAATAATAACACTACATTCCAAAACTTTAAAACATATAGCGGTGGCGGACAGGACTGGCTCGGACTTTCCGAAGGGAACAGAAAAAGACCTGATATCGTGACTGCTTTACCGGGTGCTCCTTTCAAAGAAGTGGGCTTCGGGCAATATGGCTACAACTCTAAACTGATCACTGCAGGATCCTTGCAATTCAGCAACCAATGGTCTCCTAGCCAGATCAATGCCCCCATGAATACAGGATTCAACTTCTCTACAGGAAATAAGTTCGATCTAGGTGGCGAGAAAAAATTCGGGACCTTATTCGCGATCACCTATAACAACGATTTCCAATTTAGGGATGAAGCGGATAGCCTGAACCGTGCCGGCGGTGTGATACCGGGAGTTCCAATCGGTGGGGCGAATACTAAACTGATCCCATTCTATAACTATAACCAAAAATGGTATGTGGAATCCGTAAACTGGGGTGCAATCCTGAACAATACCCTTCAAATCGCTGCCGGTCATAGGATCCATTTTAAGAACTTCTTAAGCGTAAACAACGATAAGGAAGTCTTGATTTACAATGGTAATAGCAATGCCAGTGGCCAAACGATCGGTGCCCAAAAGCTGAACTATATCATGAGAAACCTATTCACCACTCAACTGGGTGGAGATCATATCTTCCATATATTAGGCAAGGATACCAAGCTAGATTGGAGAGTTTCCCAATCCGAAGCAAGAAGGGACCAGCCGGATATGCGAGATACCATCTATGCGGTGAACAGCACCCAATACGGATCAGCACCCGCAATCCTACAAGGGGGAACCTTAGGAAGTAGCCAGTTCTGGTCCAATACTGTGGACGTAAACCGATTTGCTGGCGCGGATTATGAGATCCCATTCAGCCAATGGGACGGACTCCAATCCAAATTGAAAGTAGGTTACAGCTATTTGGATAGAACCAGAAGCTTCAATGCGGAAAGATACTTTTTCCGGGAAGCAACAGGTGGAACGAACCTAGCCGGTGGACAATTACCTCCGCCTTACTACCCTCTTCCTCCCGAAGTGGTCTATAACCCTGTCAACAGAGGGTCTCAAGGTTACTTCGTGGATGATGCAACTCAACCTACTGACAAATACGACGCAAAACAAAAGCTTTCTTCTTATTACACTCAGGTTGACATGCCTTTGCATCGCCTGGTTCGCTTTGTGGGAGGTCTTCGTTATGAGAACAACTTCCAGGCAGTTAAGACGACGAACCCATTCGATCCGAATGCGGAGTTCTTTGACAGATTCAATTACAAATCTTATTTGAATGCATACGAACTTTCTATTGTAGATCCTACATTCAGAAAACCGTATGCAATTAATGCAAACCAGAACGTTCTGCCTGCTGCGAACTTTATCTTCAGCCCGAATGACAAGACGAACGTAAGAGCTTCCTACTCGGAAACCCTGGCAAGACCGGACTTCCGGGAAATGGCACCCTTCCAGTTCTTCAATATCTTGGGAGGAGGTATCGAGGTCGGTAACCAATACTTAACCAGGACCTATATCCACAACTACGACCTAAGATATGAATTCTATCCTAAGTCGGATGAGGTCATTGCTATCGGTGTCTTTGACAAGCAAATGGCTTCCCCAATCGAGAAGGTAATGGAAGTGGATTCCCAGTTCCGTTATACGTATACGAACGCTCAATCTGCCTATGTAAGAGGGGTCGAATTCGAAGCTAGAAAGTCCTTAGATATGTTGCATGAAAAGATGCAAAGATGGTCCGTGGGTATCAATACCTTCTTTATCAAATCGGAAGTCTCCTTTAACGACTGGATCTATTACCAAGTCAGTGGTACTACCCAAAGACCTACAAACTTAAGTCGCCCTTTGCAAGGCCAGTCTCCCTATGTATATAACGTAAACCTACGTTATCGTTTCGATGAGAAGGGAGATCACTCGATTACATTGTTATATAACGAGTTTGGACCTAGGATCAACGCAGTCGGTGGTCTCGGTATGCCTGACACCTACGAACGTCCAGTGGGTATGTTCGATATAACGTACGTTGCTAAATTCTTTGAGAAGCTAGACATAAAGCTTTCCGGAAAGAACTTGAACGATGCTAGGATCAAGATTGTCCAAGAGAACCCTATCATGGACTCTCTCGGCGGAACTCATACGACTACGAACGGATTTAATATCGGAAGCAACTTTGTCAGCCTGGGAAGCCATGGGTATAAAGGCCAAACGATCAATTCCTATCGCCTTGGACCAACCTTCACTTTCTCAGCAACCTATACCTTTAACTAAAAGCTTAGGCAGATTACTGAAAACTAACGGAAACGAAACACGATTGAAACAAAAAAATAGTTCAATCGGGTTATCTGAATTGATTTGGAGGATAGATTCAAAATGAATCGTTCTATAAAAAAAGTAGGCTATTTCCTGGGGTTAACCGCCGTTGGGATCTACGCCCTGAATTGCGGAGGCGGAGGCGGAAGCAGCAGTGCTGGTGCAGCCTTAGCAGGCCTCTTGGGAGGAACTAGTCCCGGGGTATACATTTCTGGAACCTTAGTGGATGGTACGCCAACACAGAATCCACTCGCTAATGCAACTGTTCAAATCGTAGGAAGAGGAGAAAGTTCTGTAACTGTACTGGTTCCAGACTGGGCGAAAAACAGTGTAAGCACTGTTGCCCCGGTTAATAAGAATTCTTCTTATTATATGTCATCCGGCGGAGTATACGCAGGTGATAAGATCCCTGCAGGGTTTTTGTATAATAACTCTCAAGGTGCTGGTAACAATACCAACGCATCTGACGGGTCAGTTACTTGCGATACCGTCGGTAACTTTGACGCTACTACAAAAACGAATAGCGGAGCAAACTGCCCTGCTACGTATATCACCTCTGTAGCGAAAGTATTTGCAAATCCTGCTGCTGGAACCGATCCAGGCGTAGACTTCGTGAAAGCACAATGCGGTCAAGCTTCCATTGATCAAATTAATGCTTGGGCAGGATCCGGAACTTTCCCTGCTGGCCAGTATTATGATGGCGTTACCGCTCCTACCGTTCCTGCTGTTGGAACAGACGGAGCCGGATACAAGGTCGGACCTCTTCCTGTTGCTTTCAAGAATACTACCGTTCGTGTTTACTGCGACGTTTCTACTCTTGACACAGGAGCAACGAGCGTTGGGATTAATACCACTGTCCAAACTGCAGGAACCATAATTGGAACTTTCAAAACGGATGCGAACGGAAAATTCAATGGAGTGAAGCTAATCGTTCCTAGTGTTGGTAACACATACAACGTTATCGTTACGACAAGCGGTGGAGCTACCTTGAAACCTCGTCGTTTGAAAATTAACAAGAATGGAGTGGCAACACTTTTAGTTCCTGTTTCAGAAAAGCCTGCAAACGCTGCGTTAGAGCTTTCTACAGGAAAGGATCTTACTTCAACTGAATCCAGCTGGAACAGTTACTTCTCAGGTGGAAACGTGTTGGATGATAGAGGATCTTATGACTTTAGTTTTGGATCCGTTTCCGTAAATATGGTATATCCTAAAACTGGGAATATCATCTCCGGAACCTTATCAGGTAATGCCCACTTGACTAAAGCGGGAAGCCCTTACGTTCTGAGTGGAACTGTAATCGTTCCAAACGGAATCACCATGACTATCGATGCCGGTGTGACCGTTTTTGGTGCTGTGAGCCCTGCAGGCGCACTTCTTGTTAAGGCTGGTGGTAAGCTGATCGCTAACGGAACAGCTGCTGAACCGATCCTATTCACTTCTTCTAAAGACGCTGGAACAAGAGCGCCTGCTGACTGGCAGGGAATTATCATCCAAGGAAAAGGGGTCCAAACCTTTGGTTGCGGTGGTAATGCTGGCGGATGCCAAGCGATCGGAGAAGGAGATACAGGAGCGTTCGGCGGAACCGATAATACTGATTCTTCCGGTCACCTAAGCTATGTAGTAGCTCAATTTGCTGGAGCACCATTCTCTCCAGGAAACGAAAGAAACTGTATTTCCCTTATGGGTGTCGGTTCTGGAACAGCTTTTGACCACATTCAATGTCACCGCGGATTCGACGACGGTTACGAGCAATGGGGTGGAGCATTCACTGCAAAATACATGGTTTCTTCCGCAAACCGTGATGACCAATTCGACTTTGCTGATGGATTCATCGGTAAATACCAATTCGGAATTTCTCATCTGGTAGCAAATGCTATCGCTGCTAACGACGACGTATCCCGTTGTATCGAAGGTGATGGTAACTCCGCTCTTGCTTGCACAGGTGACGCAAGAACTGGTGGTGGTTGTGCAAACCCATACTTCGCAAACATAACTTGCGTAGGAGCCGGTAACGTGACGAACGGTGGTGGAGCGATCTTCGTAAGAAGAGCAGCTGGAGCTGCCGGACAAGTAGTTGGGGATTATACTCACTTCTTAGTCGATAACCATGGAACTCAAAAGGCTTTAGATTGCACAAGCGACTCTGCACCTTCAAATGCAAACGTAAGCTACGTTAGTATCAATGGTACCGCAGTCGGAGCTTGCACCGGAGACGGTGGAGCCGATGTGAACACTGATATTGGTGCGGCAGCAATTGCTGTAACATCTACAAGCGCTACTGCTCCGAATTATTTCCCAGCAGCCGCTGCTACAGTAACTGGAAGTAGAGATACGACCACTGTAAGAAACTTCAGTGATCCGTTCTTTACAACTGCTACCTACTATGGAGCAATCGATCCAAGCGGAACCGATTGGACCACAGGTTGGACTCAGTTTCCTGCTAACTAAAAAGATTTGAAAATCTAACAAAAGCCCGTTTCGGTTCTCCGAAGCGGGCTTTTTTATTACATAAGCAAAGACAAAGTAAATTATTATGATCTTAAAAACTTTCCGGTTTATCCTTATCCCATTCCTCTTATCATGTAATCTCGACTTCACGAACTATCCGATCGCAAATTTGCAAAATAGCAAAGAAGAAGTCGTGATCAAAGCGATACAAGCAGCAGAACGACAAGATACCAAAGGCATATCCGACTTAGCACTTACTGCAAATGAGCACAATACCATGTTCTGGAATCATGTCGGAGAGAGATTCACTTCGGACCAGGGAATGACCCCGCAGCTTGCTTACGATCATATGACTATGGAGTCGAATATTGTAGTAAAAGAGCTGTTTCATAAAATAGGTGGCAAAGATTTCATTCTCAAAGAATTCGTTTGCAAACGTGCCTCCGAAAAATACGGTCCCTTTACCTTACATATGGGATGCATTTCTACTCTCTATAGTCCTTCCACAAAGGAAACAATGACTCTGAGTTCATTTAGGACCATTCTGGAATATAAAGGAAAGTATAAGCTCTACCATCTTAAGAGAGAATAGAGAACATTACAAAACGAAATCAACTAACCCCTCTCAGATCGATGCCCAAATCGATCTGAGATCAATGTTCCCAACGCGTAACGACTTCGTAATACTATCGTAACCCAATTCGCGTACAAAGATCACACAAATATTTACGGAGCTTTCGAAGCTATGCATAATCCTTATATTAATCTTTCCGTTCGTCAGTGGATCGCCATTGTCTTCATCGGAGGATTTTTTACTGTTGCTTCTCTTCCTCTATTTTCCCAAAACAATACCGCTGCACCGGCAGCTCCTGCAGCAGCAGGAACTACTCCTGCTGATCAAGCTGCTACTCCTGAAACCCCAGCTCCTGCTCCAGAACCTGCTGCACCGGCTCCTCCGAAAGCAGACGTAGGCCTCTGGGACCTTTTTGAAAAAGGTGGATGGACCATGTATCCCCTGGCCCTTTCTTCTTTTGTAGCATTAGGTATCATCTTCGAAAGGATCTATTTCCTATACACTGCTAAACTTCTTCCTAAGGGTTTCAATATCGACCTAGCGGAGAAGATGGAAAAAGGTGGATTGGAAGCAGCGAAAGAATTCATCGCAGCTAACCCTGAATACAAGATCTCGGACGTTTTGAAAAACGGCCTGGAAGTTTCCGCCGGCGACGCAGAGATCTTCGCAAAAGGGATCGAAAGAGAAGCGGCCGAGGTGATCACTGTTCTCGAAAGAGGTCTTGTGATCATTGCTGCAGTTTCTACCATTGCTCCTCTAATCGGGTTCCTTGGAACCGTTTCCGGTATGATCAACGCGTTCGACGCGATCGCTAACGCGGATCAAGTAAACGCGAAAGTAGTTGCGGGCGGTATCAAAGAGGCTTTGATCACCACTGCTGCGGGTCTAATTATCGCAATTCCTGCGATGACCTTTCACCAGTATTTAACCTCGAGAATCGACGGTTTCACTTCCGAAGTGGAAGAAGCGGCTAACCGCATCTATAAGGAATTCCTGAAACAAAACGCGCGAGCTTAATCTTTCCGGATTCGTTCGGAAGAGGTCCGTTTTATGATTCAATTAAAGAAAAAGAAAGAGCTCGAGGAAATTTCCGCGTCGTCCATGTCGGATATCGCGTTCCTTTTGCTCGTATTCTTCATGGTAACTGCAGTCTTCTTCGTGAAGGAAGGTTTGAACATTTCCCTCCCCAGAAAGGACGCGGAGCCGACTCTGATCCTGCGTGAGAACGTCTACGAGGTTTTGGTCTCGGGAGATGTGATCAAAATGCGCAATACCAAGATCGGCACCAAGGAATACAGCAACCTAAAGGAATTCCGCAAGGAATTAAATGCATTAGAAATTGATAATATTTCTGAGAAAGTAGCTCTAGTTAAGACCACAGGTGAAACCAAATACGCGAACATGTTGGATGCCCTTTCAGCCGTTCAACTTCGCGGATTTACGAAAGTTTCCGTTAAAAGGCTCAAGTAATTAAGGAATACGCGTATTTATGGCTCTGAAAAAAAAGAAAGCACCGCCTAAAATCCCGGTGAGTTCAATGGCGGACATCGCATTCCTTCTCTTGGTATTCTTCATGGTTACCTCGGTATTGGATACCGATCCCGATATCCCGATCGCTCTTCCGGACGTTCCGGGCGGCGAGCAGTTGAACAAGAAGATCGCAAACCTTTACCTGAGTGCCGACGCTGAAAAAAGCGTTTTCTATAACCAGGTGAAAATGCCGATCAACGAAGCGATCAATAATATTCGTGCAAAGCTCACCACTACTCCGGATCTAAAAGTATTGGTACATGCGGATAAGGAACTTCCTTATGCGGATCTAGACGCTGTCTTTGAACTTCTAAAAGAAGCGGGAGCCCTGAAGGTCTCTCTCGTGACTAAGACTACTCAGGGAGGTGGCTTAAAGTGAAGCAACAAGTCGCCGAAGAGACTACCTCCAAGAGCAAACTTAGAAAGTTTATCGATCGCTACCGCATCGAGTTCTGGGTAACTACTTCAGTCGTATTGCAACTGCTTGTCTTCTCTCTTTGGTATGTGCCGACTTTTCCTTCGAACCGTTTGGAGAAGTTGGTGGATGAGGTCGCGTTCGTGGACAACCTAGTCATCCAGGATCCGAACCAAGGAGCTCCCGATGACGGAGATTTCGAAGAGACCGATACCTTAAAGAAGAAAGAAGATCCCAGGATCGCGGGGGCACAAGACCAGGTGATTTCCGGAGCAACCTCTCCAATAGATCTTTCTCCGAATGTGATCCCTCAGTATACCAAGGATGCTCAGGCAGCCGGTATTACAGGAACGATCACTATCGAGGTAGTGATCGCAGACACTGGAGAAGTCTTACGAGTTCGTAACATCGGTAAATCACTAGGCTTCGGCCTTGAAAACGCAGCGATCGAGGCTTTTTATAAAAAGAAATACTCTCCTTCTATCTTAGAAGGAAAACCGATCACTGTCAAAGTGCTTGTCCCAGTTCGCTTCCAACTGAACTAAACCTATTCTATCTCCTTTTTCTTTTAGAAGAAGGAGATAGATCCAAGTAGTATTCCTTTTGCTTTCCAATTAACACCCGTTCGCTTTATTCTTCATTCTAAAAGTCTTTCTTATAAAAGATAGATCTTGTTCTTCTAATACAACCCTTCTTCTTTATGGAAGAACACTCGTTCGAATTACATTTTTATGATTTGCTTTTTCTTAAGCCAGAGTATAGTTGCGGACCATGGAATCTTCTGCAAAACAATCCAAGCATGCTTGGAGAATATTGATCCTTCTCTTTTTGGCGAATCTATTAAACTTTTTTGATAGAACCATTCCTGCAATTATAGTGGAACCGATCCGTCACGAATGGGATCTTTCCGATCTGCAATTAGGCTTTGTAGGATCCGCGTTTACGATCATTTACGCGATTGCAGGCCTTCCCTTAGGTCGCTTAGCGGATATAGGCTCCAGAAAAAGGATCATAGCTTGGGGCTTGACTGTCTGGAGCGCGTTCACCGCGTTGAACGGATATGCTTGGAATTACTTCTCTTTTATCTTGGTGAGAATGGGCGTTGGAATCGGAGAAGCAAGTTATGCTCCTGCAGCCAATTCATTGATCGGAGATCTATTTCCAGCACATAGGAGAGCAAGAGCGGTAGGGATCTTTATGTTAGGCCTTCCTCTCGGCTTGGTTCTCGCATTCTTTACGATAGGCGCTCTTGTAAAGGCTTTCGGAAGTTGGAGAGCCCCCTTCTTCATCGCATCCATTCCAGGAATTCTTCTCGCCGTTTTCTTCTTCTTTATCCATGAACCGGAAAGAGGCGCTGCAGAGGCAGTTTCAGTCTCCACAGAAAAAGTGGACCGACCGATTCGACGAGTACTAAGCATTCGGACCATGTGGTGGATCATTCTATCCGGCCTGACCTTTAACTTTGCAGCTTATGCGGTAAATAGCTTCTTAGTTTCCTTATTACAAAGATTCTATCATTTCACTTTAGTAAAAGCGGCAATGACTACAGGATTCATTGTGGGGATCACAGGACTCGTCGGTCTCACCGCAGGAGGATGGATCGCGGATAAGATCCACCAGAGATCTGAAAAAGGCAGGCTATTTTTCGGAGCAGTGAATCTGTTTGCTTCTTCCATTCTAGTTTGGCTTGCCTTGATGCAATCGGAAGAATTCGTCCTCGCCTTCTCCCTTCTATTCGGCTTGGGATGGCTCGTATCCTACAATTATTACACCTGTGTCTATCCTGCGATCCAAGATATCATCGTACCAAGATTGAGAGCGACCGCCATGGCTTTATATTTCGCTGTGATGTATCTATTAGGCGGTGCAATGGGTCCAGCAGTAGTTGGTTGGCTATCGGACTACCTCACCCGATCCGCCATGATGAAAGCGGGTGCTACCGAAATATCGGAGCAATTCAGGGCGATCGGCTTACATGATTCCCTCTATTTGATCCCTGTCACAGTTTTCATGACCTCAATTTTCGTTTTCCTGGCCTCTAAAACCTTCTCTTCGGACGCCAACCAAATGAAACAAGATATGACATCCAGCGGGAGATAGATAAGGACTTCTCTTAACAGAATATTCATAAGAGAAATGTAATTTTTATCGCCTAACATCAAGGTCTGGGGGAGATTTTCCGTAACACAACTGAAATAGAAAGTGCCTATTTCCGGATTTTTCCCCGGAAATTCCGGACTAATGGTGCCCGAATCTGGGCCATTTCGGGGGTTTGTGATCGAATCCTTACCTTCTCGTAATCATTTTGTAACCATTTGCAACCATCCTGTTACCAAAACGTAAACGAATTCGCGGGTAGAACTGCCCAAAAGCGAATCTATGGTAACTCTGAAAATGAATATAAAAAAGAACGAGAAGTGGGGGGTCTTAGGGCTTCTTCTCTCCATACTTATTCCTGCCGGCTTGCTTGTGTTTTCCCAAGCCGCATTTGCTCAGGAAGGGAGCATGGCTCAGGTCCAAGAGGCACCGAAACCGGCTCCAGAAAAACCGAAGGTGGAGGAATATACCATCTATGAAGACCAGGACGGGCAGCTATTCACAAAGCCCGGTCCAGGAAGATTCAAAAGCAAGGTAGATAAGGCGATCAATAAGAACGATCCGAAATACAATCCATATCCGAACCACTTAACGAACCGTCCTGAGGATCTCCAAAAGGAAAAGCTTACCATCACCGGTAGGATGCAATTCCGCGGGATCTCGGCCCAAACCGGTTCCAACTACAATAACGGTAAAGACGACTTCAATTCCGTAGACTGGAACTTCCGTCGTTTGCGTTTAGGCGTTCAGTACCAAGGAAATTCCTGGTGGGGACTTTTGATCAATCTAAGGGGAGAGAATATGCTCAACGCTCCTTATATTACCCAGTCCAAGAATACGGCAGGCGACGTTACAAACGTATCTCTCAAAGAAGCCAGAGGTTATCTCCAAGAAGCTTTTACGTTCGTAAACCTTCCGGTCTTGGGAGCGAGAGTAAGTTTCGGACAGATCCCTACTCAATTTCAAAGAGAATATCTCATGTCTTCCGCAAACTTTATCGCATTAGAACGTTCTTATATGACGAACGCAATCCCTCAGTTCGACCTCGGGGTAAACTTAAGACTTTCTCCTTTAAAGGATGTATTCGAAGGTAAATTCGAAAAGCATCTTACAGTGGACCTTATGGCGAGCAACGGCCATGGTGCCGGTGGTGACTACGGAACAGGAAGAAGGCAGGATCTTACCGTAGCAGGTAGACCGAACCAACCCGTATTGATCTCTCCATTATACTTTGCAAGAGTTCAGTGGAACGTTTTCGGCGGTCTTGTGAAAGAGAACGGAGCGAACGTTGGCTGGCAAGAAGGAGAAGAGATCTTCCAAAGCGACGCAAAACTCTCTCTAGGAGCGGCTACAATGCAGACTAAGAATGCAAGCTTTAGCTCCGGCCCTGCTTCCTCCTTAGCGGTAGACGGTGCGATCCCGAGAGGAGCCCCTACTCAATATCTATTGACTACCCAGACCACTCCGGATAGCAGCACCTCCGATTGCACTGTCCCAAGCTACCAAACCAGCGCTTGCCAACCTAGAATGGGGCTGAGAGGATATACTTACGACGGTACTTTTAGCTGGAACGGTTTTTACTTGAGCGGCGCATACACTGCGTTTAACGGACCCGCTTCTAATAATCTTACTGGCTGGCAAGCCACTGTAGGGTATAATATAAAATTCGCAGAGAAATATTATATCATGCCGGTCTTCCGTTATGACTTCCTGAAGGGAGACTTCAACAGAGATGGTAAGATAGAAGATACGGATATTAAGAAATACTATTGGGTAGGTCTGAACCTATTCGGAGACAGACACCTTCTCAAGGCACAGATCTTTTACGAGATCCCGATCCTGAGACTAGGTGTGGATCCGATCACCAGACAGCCTGCGGTTGTAAATAACCAGACGTTTTACTTCCAGCTACAGGCCACCTTCTGGACAGGAACGGTCAGCCCAGAACATTTAAATACGAGATTAGAATAAGGTAGATTGGAGGAATATTATGAAAACTTTACTCAAATTCGTTCCCGCTGCTTTAGGACTGTTTATGATAGCCTGCGCTTCTCAAAAAACGGAAGACGGGATCTTATCTACCTTATTTGCTTCCCCAGACGACGGAAATAGATCCATCGTCGTGGTACAGCTTGCAGAAAATAATGTGGATTATACAGGAGATTGCTACGACACATTCACGATAGGTGGGAGTTCCAACACAACCCTGTCTCCCACGAACTATTATAATGTGGTAATGTTCGGACACTCTTTAGATACGGAAAGACGCAAGTCTGCACTTTCCAAGTCTACTTGTAGTGCCCTAGGTTTCCTTGGTTCGGGAGTTCCCACCAACGGGAGCACGGTGAATTTTAAAATGTACACATGTGATCCAAACCTAGGCCAAGGAGGTGGGGCCTGCGGTACTAAGATTCTTAGCGCAGTCGGTTTCTAAATCAATTCAGATATCATTGCCCCGGTTTTATTGATCACGTTCGAGTAAAAATGCTCAGAAACGGCAATAGGATGCAATAGAGCCGGGTGTATTTTGATTGTAATATTTGAGAAATTCGTTCGTAACGAATTCAATTTATATTTAACAAACACTTCAGGAGAAATAATAGACTGATGAAAAAAATGGGTTTAAGACTTTTCGTCTTACTTAGCTTCGCTCTTTCTTCAATTTCCATATCCGGGGAAGAGAAAAAGACACTTACTGTCAAAGGATCCGATACAATGGTGATCCTCGTTCAAAAATGGACAGAGACCTTTCCTGATAAATCCCTTCAATTCCAGGTTACTGGCGGAGGATCCGGCACCGGTATCGCAGCCCTGATCAACGGGACCACCGATATTTGCGCTTCTTCTCGCCCTTTGAAACCGCAAGAAATCCAGCAATTGAAAGAAAAATACAATTCCAACGGAGTAGAGATCAAAGTTGCGATCGACGGTCTCTCCGTATATGTGAATAAGAAAAATCCTCTGACTAAATTGACCATCGAGGAAATTCGCAAAATATTCACTGGAAAAGTCACCAACTGGAAGGAATTAGGCGGAGAAGATCACAAAATCGTTCTCTACAGCAGAGAGAACAACTCCGGTACTTATGAGTATTTCAAGGATCATGTTCTTGAAAAACAGGATTTTGACGCTTCCGTTCAACATATGGTCGGCACTGCGGCCCTAGTAAACGCGATCTCCAAAGACAAATGGGGAATCGGATACGGTGGAGCGGCTTACGCTTCCGGAGTGAAGGACTTGGCAGTTGCAGTAAATGCAAATGAGAAAGCCGAACTTCCTACAGAAACAAACATCTTGACGAATAAATATCCCATTTCCAGATATCTGTATTTCTATCTGAGAGAAGTTCCCAAAGACCAAACTAAAAAGTTTGTGGATTGGGTGATCGGGAAAGACGGACAAAAAGTAGTAAAAGACGTCGGATACTTCCCTCTTAAAAAGAAGTAATCGATCTTAAGGTCGGCTCCGGTTTCGGGGTCGACTGATCAAATTTAACAACTCGGACTTTTTTAATGAGCAATATTGATCCTCTGTTAAGGTATCTCTTACATCCGAGCGGACGAAAAATCGATACAATCGCCGAAACTTCAATTAAAGTTATAGCGGCAACTTCCATCCTCACCATCGTTCTTATTTTCTTTTTCGTTTTTAAAGAAGCTTCTTCCTTATTTTTTCCCGGCGAATCGCATTCGACTGCAAAGACCGAAAATATTAGCGGCTCTTCTCCTGCAGAATACAATCCGGATGGAAACGCTCCTACGGAATATAACCCGGATGGGAATGCGCCAGTGGCAACCAGTCCGAGTGGGGATGCTCCCACAGAATACAATCCGGACGGGGACAGCCTAGCCTTAGGCCCCGCTAAAACGGAAACTTCTCCACAGCCGGAACCGGAAAAACTCTCTCTATTTGAAAATCTGTTTAGCAAGGTTTGGCAGCCTGTTTCTTCCGTTCCTAAATTCGGGATCCTCCCTTTGATCATCGGAACAGCAAAGACCACCGTTATCGCAATTTTGATCGGAGCTCCTCTAGCAGTCTTGGCTGCCTTGAATATTACCTTCTTCGTTCCAAGAAAAGTAAGGGAGATCGTTAAACCTGCCATTGAAATGCTCGCAAACTTCCCTTCCGTAGTGATCGGATTCTTCTGCTTGATGGATGTGGCCACAGTAGTAAAAGCGACCTTCGATCTGGATTTCCGATTGAACGCTTTGACAGGCGGGATCGGACTCGCACTCGCAGTAACTCCTATCATCTTTACAGTGGCAGAAGACGCACTCAGCACTGTTCCTCAGTCTTACAGACAGGCTTCTCTCGCGTTAGGAGCGACCGAATGGCAGACTGCATACAGAGTAATGCTTCCTGCTGCCTTACCGGGAGTGTTCGCAGCAGTTCTACTGGGAGTAGGTAGAGCCTTCGGAGAGACTATGATCGCTCTTATGGCTACAGGGAATGCACCCATGATGTCTTTCGGGATCTTCGATCCGAGCAGGACATTTGCAGCCACGATCGGAGCAGAGATGGGCGAAGTCATTTGGGGATCGGAACATTATAATATTCTGTTTTTCTTAGGCGTGCTTTTATTTCTTTTCACTTTTACTTTGAATGCGATCACAGAGCTTTATGTAAAGAAAAAGCTGATGAAGAAGTTTCAAGGCTCTTAAAATGAAATTCTTATTTGGTATAATCCTTTGAAATGGAAAAAAGTCAGACTCAAGCAGAGTCGGGTCCTTAAAGAAAAGATCTGCACTCTTCTCGCAATGGGCATTCCCATGATGGCTACTGCGTTGATCCTTTCTGCCGTTGTTTTAATGCTCGGGAATATCTTTTACAAAGGACTCCCTGAGATCAGTTGGGAATTCCTAAGTGCATCTCCCAAGAACAATAACCTCGAAGGTGGGATCTTTCCAGCGATCTACGGTACCGTATATCTCGTTTTTATAATGATCTTATTCAGCATTCCGATCGGGACCGCGACCGGTATCTTCCTTTCGGAATATACCAGAAGGGATTCCAAATTCGCAATGACCGTCCGATTTGCGATCAATACCTTGGCTGGAGTTCCTTCCATCGTATTCGGTCTATTCGGAGTGGGATTCTTCATCCAATTTATCGGGAAGGGAATGGACGTTGTAGGAGGAAATACCACCCCAATTTGGGGCAAGCCTGCATTGATCTGGGCGGCAGCGACTCTCGCAATCCTCACTCTACCGGTTGTCATCATCTCCGTAGAGGAAACGATGAGAGGAATTCCAAGAGAAATGAGAGAATCTAGCCTAGCGTTAGGCGCAACTAAATGGCAGACTATCTGGAAACTTGTACTTCCGAATTCCGTAACAGGGATCCTGACTGGGGCCATTTTGGCGATAGGGAGAGGAGCCGGAGAAGTAGCACCCATCCTATTTGTGGGCGTGGTCTATTCCCTACCTGAACTACCCTCTCACCTCTCCGATCAGTTCATGCAATTAGGATATCATCTTTTCGTTCTAGCGACCCAATCGCCCGATGTGGACGCGGCCCTGCCGAAACAATATGCGACTACAGTTGTTCTGCTTGTTCTGACCTTCGGGATGAGCTTCTTTGCTACCTTCTTACGATATAGGATCCGTAAGGCAAGAGGCAGCGCTCACATATGATCCGTTTTTTATAGATGCGAGGAGAAAATCGCAGTGAAAGATACAAAAGTAAAAATCAAATCCCGCCATTTCAATTTCTTTTACGGAGAGAATCAGGCATTGCATGATATTTCTCTGGAGATACATGCTAAGAAGGTGACTGCATTCATAGGCCCATCCGGTTGCGGCAAGTCCACTTTTTTGCGCTCCATCAATCGAATGAACGATGTGATCGACGGGTCCAAAGTAAACGGCAAGCTCGAGATAGACGGGATCAATGTTTACGATCCTTTAATGAACGTAGTAGAACTCCGTAAGAGAGTGGGAATGGTATTCCAGAAATCCTTCCCATTCCCTAAATCCATATACGAGAACATTGCATTCGGATTAAAGCTGAACGGCAATGTGGCCAAAGACGAGATGGACCATATCGTAGAGGAAAGCTTAAGAAAGGCAGCCCTCTGGAAAGAAGTGAAAGAAAGATTGAACGATAGCGCCCTCGGACTTTCCGGAGGACAGCAGCAAAGACTTTGCATCGCTAGGGCGATCGCAATGAATCCCGAAGTGATCCTAATGGATGAACCTTGCTCCGCGCTCGACCCGATCTCCACGAAGAAGGTAGAAGAGTTTATCACTGAATTCAAGGATTCTTATACGATCGTGATCGTGACCCACAATATGCAGCAGGCGACTCGGGTCAGCGATTATACCGGCTTCTTCTATATGGGACGTCTTGTGGAATTTGATACTACGAAGAAGATCTTCCATGACCCTTCCAAGAAAGAAACGGAAGATTATATCTCTGGTAAGTTCGGTTAATTCGGCTTAGGTCCGAGATTACGGTTATATTCCATTCTCTTACTTTAAAACCGAAAGAGAATGGAAAAGAAGTTGGAAAAAAATAGTAAGCATGTAACCTTCTCTGGCAAAAACCGAAGTTTATGCCGATGATCCAAACAAGGCCAGTCTTACTCCAATCCATAACAGGCTTATTCTATCGCCTCTCAGAACTTTTAGATCGGGTCTCCGAAGAGAACTACGTTCGTCCCCTAGAATTACTTTCCGGTGCGAGCGTAGGTAAACAAGTTCGCCATTGTGTAGAAGTAGCCGAAGCTCTTCTTTCCGGATGGGAAAACGGTTTGGTCTCCTACGACCGCAGAGAGCGCAATCCTCTTTACGAATCTTCTCCCCGAGCCACCTCCTCCAGGATCTTAGAACTCATTTCCGAATTGGAAAGTCGACATTGGGGAGGACCCGTTCAAGTCTCCCATATTCTTGACCCTTCTTCCGGAGAAGAAGAGATCCTGGAATCCTCTTGGGAAAGAGAGCTCTTGTATGTGCAAGAACATACTATCCACCACGAAGCGATCATTCGAGTGGCTCTCGAGAATGGATTAGGTTTTTATGATATTCCTGCGGATTTCGGGTTTGCGATCTCCACATTGCATTACAATCTTTCTCAATCCTATTTTTCCTGGGATCCTGTGATCTAATCCTTATGCTGGAAACCCAAACAGAACAAGACCTATTGCGACAATCGGATCGCATGGAGTTTTGGCCTACTTGGAAACTGTATCTTCCTCTGATCCCTTATATCGCGTTTGAATCCTTGAGATCGATCCGCAGAGGGTCCATTACATCTTTGGGTTTCGGCTCCATCGCTGCCGCGAATCCGGGAATTCCCCTGGGCGGGCTTGTTGGAGAATCCAAATCGGAGATCTTAAAACAAATCCATTCAGAGGCAGTGCTGAAATTCTTTCCAATCTCGAGCACATCCAAGAATATAGAAAGTATATTAGATAAAATGAATTTACTCGGCCTGGAATTTCCGGTCATTCTTAAACCGGATTCCGGACAAAGAGGACAGGGAGTGAGAAAGATAAGCGATCGCTCCGCACTTGCGCAATCACTCCAAGAATCGAATGTGGATCTGATCCTCCAAGAATTCCATCCCGGCCCGTATGAAGTAGGCATTTTTTATTACAGATTCCCGTCCGAGAAGAAAGGAAAGATCTTCTCTATCACAAGAAAAGTGTTCCCTAAACTAGTCGGAGACGGAATTTCCAGCTTACAAGAATTAGTAGAAGATCATCCTCGTTTTCGTCTCCAAGCTCATGTCTTCCAGGCCAGGTTCCCCGAAGATTGGAAGAAGGTTCCGAAATCCGGAGAATCCTTTCTGCTCTCGGAGGCAGGCAACCATTGCCAAGGAACGCTGTTCTTAGATGGGTCCGAATGGATCACCGAAAAATTAACCGAGGCCGTGGACCGGATCTCCTCTAGCTTTTCCGGATTCTATTTCGGCAGATACGATATACGATTCTCTTCCTTAGCCGAATTCTTAGAAGGTAAAGGCTTGCATATCGTGGAATTGAACGGAGTGACTTCCGAATCTACAAACCTATACGATCCTAGATTCTCTAAGAGAGAAAGATACCAGATCCTATTCAGACAATGGGGGATCTTATTTCGGATCGCAAGGGAATCAAACGGAAAGAAGGCAGGCCTCTTTCCCATCTTAAAAGCACTCTACCAATTCTATTTCGGAGGAAGAGTAGTATCTAATCTATCCAGCTGAGCTCAGAAGCAAAAATTTGTTTCCAATCAAAATGAATTTTGCGAAAACTACCTATTCGTCCTCGCCCGGAGGGAGTCATGAAACAAAAGCTTGTTCAACTTGTTTATTTTATATTTGGGGATCCCAAAAAGAACTCATTAGAGCATAGACTATTTAATACCATCTCTCTCGTGAACGGGGTCCTGAATATCCTAGGCTCCATCTTTGAAGAAGAAGCCGAATATTCGCACCGGGTCATTTTTCTCAATGTCGTGTCCGGCCTTATCCTTCTGGTCATGTATTACTTCTCCAGGGTAAAGAGCATTTATTATTCCCTATTCTGGCCCTTAAACCTTACGATCCTATTCTATCTTTCTTCTCTTTGGTTCTTACATGGAGGCTCTAACGGCGGAAATCACTACTATTTCATTCCCGCTTTGGTGATCGCCACTATATTATTAAAAAATCATAATATTATTCTGATCTATGCGATCTATGGACTCGTCACTGCCTTTCTTTATACTTTCGAATATTTCTACCCGAATTTCATTGTTCCGCAGAAGGACAGGCATTCCGAATACATGGACCTGGGCGGAAATTATCTATTCGTGCAGATCCTTGTAGGACTATTGATCTTCATCCTAACCAGGAACTTGAACATCGAGAGAAAAAAGTCGGACAACCTACTTCGGAATATCCTTCCTGAATCCATAGCGGACGAATTGAAAATGAACGATACCGTTCAACCTCAGAGATATGATAGCGTCACCGTTTTGTTTACCGACATGGCTGGCTTCACTCAGATTGCGGAGAAGATGACTCCGGAAGAATTGGTGGGAGAACTCCATTACTTCTTTGCCGAGTTCGATAAGATCGCAAAGAAATACGGATTGGAGAAAATTAAAACGATCGGGGATTCGTATATGGCCGCAGGAGGGCTCCCTACTCCGAACCATACGCATGCGTTGGATGCAGTATATTGCGGGCTGGAATTCCAAGAATTCATGCGTAAACATAAACAGGAGAGATTGAAAGCAGGACTTCCTACTTGGGAACTTAGGCTCGGGATCCATTCAGGTAGCGTGGTCGCAGGAGTGATCGGAACCGAGAAATTTGCCTACGATATCTGGGGAGATACGGTAAATATAGCCAGTCGAATGGAAAGCTCGGGACTTCCCGGAGAAGTAAATATCTCCAAAGATACATTTCACTTAGTGCGGGAAAACTTTATCTGCGAATCTAGAGGATTGATAAAAGCTAAGAATAAAGGAGAGATCGAAATGTTCTTAGTCAAAGGACTTAGATCCTCCGATTGGGAAGAAGGAAAAGTCCCGGCCCTATCCTAAAATATTTTCCAGCCGATCGATTGCTCCTTGACCAGGAGCAGAGAGGAGAGAACGTAAACCAACTTCGTTCTCTTTCCTATGAATTTTAACAGCCTTGGTTTTCTAATATTCATTTCGATCACATTCTTTCTTTACTACCTACCCTTCTTAAAAAGATTCCAATTGGCCATTGTAGTTGGGGCCAGTTTTTATTTTTATGCGTATTCCGATCCTTGGCTCCTAACCCTTCTCCTTTTTTCTATTTTCTGGAACGCAAGCATCGTATACCTGATCCAACTCCCAGACTTCGAGAGCAAGAAAGCCGTATTGGGCCTCGGAGTGGTACTGAACTTAAGCGTATTATTCTTTTTTAAATATAGCGGACTATTCGCAAAGACCTTCCTGGCAAGTTCTCAAGGTTCAGATCTTCATTGGATCTTCCTCATTCCCTTGCCGATAGGCATCTCTTTCTATACATTCCATGGGATCAGCATGGTTGTGGACTTTTACAGAATGGGACCGGAAATCCTAAAGGAAAGAATTACCTATCCCAATCTTCTTTTGAAGTCCTCTCTTTATATCAATTTCTTTCCTCAATTAGTGGCAGGCCCTATCGTAAAGGCGAAAGAGTTTTTCCCTCAGATTCAGGCCAAGAATTTCAAGGATATTCCCTGGATATCCGCGACAAAGATCCTGATCTTAGGTTATTTCTTAAAGACGGTCATCGCCGACAATTTGAATGATCTGACTTTCGTGATCGATTTTCCGTATAATTCGCATCATTCTTCTTTTGCGTTGATACTGTTGATCTTTGGATATTCCGCGCAGATCTTTGCCGACTTCGCAGGATATTCGCTCATTGCGATCGGAACTGCATTACTCTTCGGATACCAACTGCCGACCAATTTCAATTTTCCTTATATATCATCGAATTTTTCGGAGTTCTGGAGACGTTGGCATATCTCTCTTTCTACCTGGCTCCGAGATTATCTTTATATTCCACTGGGAGGGAATCGAAAGGGAAATCTAAGAACATACATCAATCTATTCTTAGTCATGGCATTGGGCGGACTCTGGCATGGAGCAGAATGGAGATATATGGTGTGGGGAATAGGACATGGCCTATTGCTCTTAGTCGAAAGATTCTTGGAACAGAACCTGCCCTTCTCTCTTCCTAAGAATAGGATCGTCTTATTCTTAAAAGGGACCTTCGTGTTCCTTAGCGTTTCTCTTCTTTGGTTATTATTTAGGCTTCCTAATTTCGAAAAGGCCATGGATTATTTAGGATTGATCGGATCCAATCTGACCTTAGCAACGGATTGGGAACTCTGCTCCTTTTTACTCTTTTTCTCCATTCCGGTATTCTTATATCATGCGTACGGATGGTACAAGGAAAGATTTACGCAAGCCTCTAACGAATGGGTTTCGGTAGTCGGATACTCCTTTCTTCTTTTCCTGATCGTATTGAACCGAGGGCCTTCCGCTTCCTTCATCTATTTCCAATTTTGACATATGAAATTCTATCTTAGACTATTACTCTTCTTCTTACTTTTCTTGGGATCGTATTCCGTCTTAGTAACGTATGTGCATCCTACAAAGATCCCAAAACAAAGTTGGTGGCAGCACAATCGAATCCGAGTCGAATCCTTCTTAACTTCCGGAAGAACCGCAAAATACGTCATTACAGGTTCTTCTATGTCGGACAGAATGATCCCGGATGAAAGATCCGGATGGTTCAATCTTTCCTTAGTGGGAGAAGGAGCCTTGACCGGCCTATCCGTACTAGCTCATTCAGATTCTTCCGCAAAATATGTTTTCATCGAAGTCAATCAGCTATCGGTGCAAGAGAATACGAAGTTCGCAAAGGAGAATACGGATCCTTTTTTTGTTTTTACTCGCAGGAATTTTCCGGTCCTTCTCTCCGAAAAACAACCTTTCAATTTCCTCTCCGGAACTATTTTAGAACTTCCTAATATGTTTGGATTCGCCGTTCCGGTTCCGGAAAATGAGAAACCGAACGCAAACGCCGAAGAGATCCAGAAAAAACTAAAAGAAGAACATCTGGAAGAAGTGACTCGCTGGTACGGGACCGCAGTAGAAAGGAAGAAGTTAGAGGAAAGAATGTCGGTTCTTTCTTCCCTTCTTAAAGAATTAGAGTCCAAAGGGATCCGGCCGGTATTCTTTGAAATGCCGATGCATCCGAAGATCCTGATCTCTCCGAAGGAATCGGGAACAAGAGAGATCACCCGGCAATATTTTCCCGAAACAAAGTATCTTTGGTATTTTGCAAAAGGTGGTCCGTTCGAGGACAGCGACGGGCTTCATTTGGCTTATCCGGAAGCGAATCGGTTCTTTGCTGAGCTGAAGGAGTTTGCGGAGGCACTTCCTTAGGAGTTCCCACATGTGGGAACTGTTGAAATTTCCGGTTGCTGAAAGATGGATTCTATGGTAGAGCAAAATTCGCTCTCCCACGGGCCACTCCCCCCACCCGAAACAGGGCGGGGGCTTTTCCCGTTCCCCCACACTATAGCAGCTAAATTTTCCAATATAATAGAATTCTACTTGCCCAACTGTTACTGCAAATTTCAGAGTAGTCCATGCATAAAATCCACCGCGAGGTTCCTCGATGAAAACAAAGGCATTCGCATTATTCTTTCTTCTATTCTCTCTACTGATGAATTGTGGAAAGAAAGAAGTTCCAAAGCTTCCCGGAGATCGTAAGGATCTGAAGATCGGGATCTGCCCCGGACCATATGGGGATCTCCTTAAGAAAGGAGTCTTTCCAAGTCTGGAGAAGAAAGGATACAAGATCGAGATTGTGCAGTTCAGCGACTATATCCAGCCGAACCTTGCTTTGGCAGCTGGAGACATAGATGCGAACCTATTCCAACATGTTCCTTACTTGAAAAAATTCACTGCCGATAAAGGGTTAAAGTTAGCCGCCATTGTAAACGTTCCGACTGCTCCTATGTCTGTCTTTGCAGGAAAGACAAAGGATCCGAAGAATTTAAAAGAAAAAGGCTCGATTGCTCTTCCAAACGATCCGACCAATTTGCTAAGAGCATTAAAGCTTTTTCAAGAATTAGGTTTTATTAAAGTAAATCCGGACGCCATCCCAACCAAGGCTTCCCTGAACGATATTCTGGAGAATAAGAAGCAAATCCAATTCTTACCGTTAGAAGCGGCCCAACTTCCTAGATCTTTGGAAAGTACGGATTTCTCGGCAATCAACGGAAACTTTGCGATCGCTTCCGGACTGGATCTAACAAAGGCAGTCATTCTCGAAACTTTGGCAGAAGAACATAAGAATATCATCGTAGTTCGCGAAGATGAGAAGGACAGCGTGTTTGCAAAGGATATCGTTTCCGCAGTCCAATCCAAAGAATTCGAAGAAGTGATCAATAATGATTTCAAAGGATTCCAAAAACCAGAATGGTTTGGAAAGAAGAAGTAAACTCCAATTTCGAAAATATATTAGAATTTAGGAATGTATCAAAAGCATTTCCTAGATCCCAGCATCCTGCGATCAGTGATATATCCCTCTCTGTAAAAAAGGGTGGGATTTTCGGGATCATCGGCACCACAGGTGCGGGAAAAAGCACGCTGCTTCGGTTCGCGAATCTTCTTGAAAGTCCGGATACTGGGAACGTATTCTTCGAAGGAAAAGATATCTCCTTCTTATCAGGAAAAGAACTCAGAGAACATAGATCCAAAGTGGGAATGGTATTCCAGCAATCCCATTTAGTATTGAATCGAAAGGTCTTCGACAATATTGCTCTTCCCTTGAAAGCGGCAGGGTGGACTAAGGAGCAGATCCAAAGGAGAGTGCAGGAACTCCTGAAACTCATAGGCCTGGAAGAAAAGATCCATTCTTATCCAAATCAACTGAGTGGCGGGCAGAAACAAAGGGTTGGAATTGCAAGGGCGATCGCGAACCATCCTCGCCTTCTTCTTTGTGACGAACCTACTTCGGCCTTAGACCCGGAGACTACCCGCTCTATCCTAAGTCTATTGAAAAGCATTCATAAGAAATTCGGGATCACTATTGTGATTGTGACGCATGAAATGGAAGTAGTAAGAGAGATCTGCGATTCAGTCGCGGTCGTTGAAAAAGGAAAATTGATCGAGTTAGGATCCGCCTATTCCTTATTCGCAGATCCTTCGCAAGAGATCACGAAGAAGCTAACCGGAGCGGTATTAGATCATTCCATTCCGGAAGAGACCTTAGCAAGGACCACTGGAAGGATCCTAAAAGTAGTTTTAAAGGACGAGGTTGCGACAGAACCAATCCTGGCAAAGGTCATTCGTGCTACCAATTACGTTCCGAATATCCTCCACAGCAAGATCGAATATATTTCCGGAAAGCCGATCGGTGTTTTTTATTTGGAAACAGAACGAGACGAATCTAGCACAGAAACGATCCGATCCGCCTTTGCTCGATACGGAGCTCAAGTGGAGGAAGTATACAGATGAGCCTAGAAAAATGGCAGTCCCTTCTTCCAGATCTTTCCGTCGCGTTTGGACAGACCTTCCTCATGTTGAGTATCTCCCTTAGCATTGCATTGGTATTTGGTATTCCTTTAGGATTTCTTATTTATCTTACTGACAAGAAGCTTTTCCTGAAAAACAAATTCACCTACTCCATATTAGGTGGACTGGCAAATTTGATCCGCTCGATCCCTTTCGTGATCCTTCTAGTAGCATTGATCCCGCTCACCCAATTCTTGGTCGGGACTACCATAGGCCCATTAGCTGCCTCCGTGTCCCTGTCTGTGGCAGCTATTCCCTTCTTAGCAAGGTTAGTCGAAACATCATTGAGAGAAATTCCCGATGGGGTTCTGGAAGCGGCGGTTTCTACTGGAGCCAACCTTCTACTTATTATTAAGGAAGTCTTAGTGCCGGAAGCGTTACCTGGTATTCTCTCCGGTATCACAGTCACCACGATCAGTCTACTCGGCTTCTCCGCGATGGCGGGCATCGTAGGCGGAGGAGGGATCGGAGATCTGGCCATACGGTTCGGCTACTATCGATACGAGGACGATATCATGCTATCAACCGTACTTGTCTTAGTGGTGATCGTGCAGATCTTTCAGTGGTTCGGCGATTTCGTTCGCAAAAAGAGCGATAGAAGGATCCGAGATTAACAGTTCCCACATGTGGGAACTATATAAATTTCCGGTTGCCAAAGAGAGAAATCTATGATAGGACGATTTCGCTCTCCCACGGGCCACTCCCCCCACCCTATACAGGGCGGGGGCCGCAACTTCCTCGCGGACTAGTTCCCACATGCGAGTAAACTGGGCACTCGCCTAATCAACTCATCCATTTCCTTCTTCTTTTCTTCTCCTTTCCAAAAACCAACATCCAAAATCCGTTATTACAGATATAATTTCCACCATGTCAAACAGTACTTTACTACAAAAGGAAGTCAGCCAGATCCACAAAGAAGTGATCGAGGCGAATCAAAAGTATGTCTCCGAGTTCGGTAAGAAGGGTGAACTGGCCCTTCCTCCGGCCAGAAGTTTTACGATCCTGACTTGCATGGACGCCCGATTGGATCCGGCCAAGTATGCGGGTCTTGCCGAGGGAGACGCGCACGTTATCCGAAACGCAGGAGGAAGAGCAAGCGACGACGCTATTCGTTCTTTGGTGATCTCTCATAAGCTACTCGGGACCAAGGAATTTTTCGTGATCCATCATACCGATTGCGGGATGGCGCTTTTTACGGATCCGATCATCCGAAAGCTATTATCCAAGAGCCTTAAAACTGCGACAATTGATTCAAACGGCTGGAGGAATTTAGAGGAATCGGGAGGCTCCGACGAGGCGGCTCATATTTCTTTTCTTACGTTTGAAGATCTGGAGAAGAGCGTGATCGAGGATGTGGGTCGCATTCGAAATCATCCTCTGATCCCGAAGGACATTCCGATCTATGGCTACTATTATGATGTGAAAACCGGTAAATTGGTGGAAGTACAAGAAGCTACTAGGATCGGAAGGGCCTCTTGACTCGCAATTGAATCTTCTCTAAACCCTCACTCTTTAAAGATACGGGATAAAACTTCTATTTATCCCGTATCTATCTTTTCATTACGTATCCTTAAACTACTTTTTTCAGATACGGATCGTATATCCGAAAGACCAGATAATACTGTGCAAAGGGATCCTCTGTTCCAAATGCTTGTTTACCAGGGCCTGTTTCAAGTTCGGGTCCAAGGAAGAACTCATGATAGAATTCAGGATATACTGATTCACGAGTCCATATCCTTTAGAAGGATCTATGGTCAATCCGTCGTTCGTGTTCGAAGTCAAGGGTTGGACGATATTCGCGCCAGGCACGGTTCCTACAGTTTGTCCGCCTACGGTGTTAGGATAATAATAACTATTATCGATCATATATGTATTCGGCCTGTAGACATCTGTTATCGAGAATATCATTCCCAAATACTTTAAGGTTATCTTATAATCGATATTCCTGATCCCGGATCTTCTATCTATATTATCGTTATAATACTGATATCCCACATCGATTGCTGGCTGTATCTTCAAATCTTGAGTAATATCATACTCGTGATTGATGGAAAACCGATGAAAAGTAGAGCCGTTGAATGCGTTCGTAGGATATCCGGATTCCTGATCCTTCTCTCCTCCGATACTAGCCCCACCTATCCTTTCCGAAGAGGTCCGCATATTAAATTGATAATGCGGATGCAGATATTTCAATACAGGCAGTGTCCAACCGAATGTAAACAGACTCAAAGCAAAATCAGGCTGAGTATTCACATAATAGATCCAGCCGGTATTAAAATCCCCCAAACGATTTGTGGTCCATCTATAGTTCAGAAGACCTGCAAGACTCTCCCTTAAGCCGTTTGCTTCCTTCCTAAGCTGATAAGTGCCGGGATCCGCGGCAACCTGAGCGGGAGTCGCTCCCGGACCGTACGGATGCGACTGGTATACACTATCTACATCTCGATTCGTTCTAGCAGTAAGAGGGGAATATTCCCGGATCGTGAGATTCAAACCCTCTAAAGCGGTAGGAACCACAACAGTAGTATCCAGGATCAGAGACTTAGGCATATTAGAATAATGTAAATCCCCTCTTCTATCGAACGCATTTCCGTACAAACTATTCCCGTTAATGAATACGTCGTTGGTCACCGCTTGGGTCCAAACCGCATCGTAATTCCGTTTCGCAGGTGTAGGCAAAACAGGATTAGATGGTTTATTTTCTAGTACAAGCCCTTCCTTCTCCGCTTTGCCCGGGGAGATTGACTCAACTTCGGATCTCAGTATCCTTACAGGAATCGCATCATCCAAAGTAAAAATATAATAATCGACTGTTTCTTTCTCCAATTTCAGGTTCTTGAGCACCTTTCCGGATTTGAGTTTTACCTCATCCCCGAACAAAGAAGGGATCAAAAAAAACGAAATAGTAAGAAGCGAAATGCTACGAAACGGCTGCTGCCTCCATTTCTGACTGTTCATCGCAGAATTCTCCTTTTGGTCCTGGCCAATCTTTTTTTAATAGCTGCCGCCACCGCGGCCAGTCAGCGGAGGCAAATAGTTCAATACTTTTTGAACTATGAAACTTAGAAAGTGCTTGTCAATCTTTTGTTCAAATATTATTGAACTATTAGACCTTGTTGGAAAAAATTTTATGTCCAAGCATCCCACTCATCCGAGTTTAGAGCAGATTGAACTATCGTCTATTTTTGAGGCAGTGAGCGATCCGATCCGGCGTAAGATCTTAGTTCGGTTAGCAGAAGTAGAAGAGGCAATGTGTTCTGCGTTTCTGGAATACGCACCTAAAACAAATCTTTCCTATCATATAGCGAAGCTAAGAGATGCGGGACTAACATATACTCGCATAGAAGGAACGAAAAAAAATTTGAGTCTCAGAAGAGCCGATATGGAAAAAAGATTTCCCGGTCTCTTGGAAGCGATCTTAGAGAGTTGCAAACTGGAAGAAAGAAGAAGTAAAAGGCTTTCTCTTCCTTCCAGAAATTGATCTTAGCGAGAAGTCGCTTCCTTTCTCATAGACTCCAACCCTTGTGCCACGGTGACCAAAGGCTTATATCCGAGCTCTTTCTTAGCACGATCGATACGGATCGTACATTCTCTTCCCATAATATCTACGGGAAAACGCATCATGGGCGGTTCTTTACGAATTCCTAAAATTCTCCAGATCCCTTCTACAATATATGCCAAGAAGCTTGCAACGAAAGAAGGGACCGACGCAGAAGGAAGAGCAATACCCTGAGTTCCCAACATATCCGTCAGAAATCCTCGAATCGTTTGGTCTTCGTCGTCTGTGATAAAATAAATACTTCCGGGATTTCCTTTTGTAAGAGCGAGTTCTGTGGCATGCACTAAATTCGTAATGCAGGTGACCGAGGTCTTCGCTTTTCCATGGTTAATCCACATGAATCTTCCTTGCGAAACCATCTTCTTCAATTCTGGAAGTACGGAAGTATCCCCAGGTCCCCAAACCAGTCTCGGCCGGAGTACAATTGTTTCGAAACCAGAGGAATTCGCAGCAACCACCCTTCTCTCCGCCTCTGCTTTTGTTTCACTATAAAGATAAGGACTGCTTCTAGGATACGGATAGGTCTCGTCTATTTGCACCATGTCCTGACCGAAGAATAATGCGGCTTCCGTTCCCATATGAATGAAGCGTTTCACGCCGGCTTGCTTTGCGACTTCCAAAAGTTGAGAGGTCCCATCCACATTCCCTTCCCAAAAATCCTTTCGAGTCCCCCAAGGCCCTACAAAGGCTGCGCAATGAATGATCACATCTATGTCTTTTAAGCTTTCTTTTGGAATAGATCCGAGACTTCCTCTCACACTTTCCAAACCTTGGGCTTTTAACTTTGCATCCGATTCGACCGATCTAGATAAGGCTTTTATGGTATGATCCTTTTTCAATTGCCTTGCTATGGCTCCACCTACGAAGCCCGAAGCCCCGGTAATAAATATCCTCATATAATTATTCTCCCAAATCTTTTTATATAGAAGTTATATCGCAAATGTATGAATTCGATGGCTTATAAAAGAACCCTTGGGTTCCATACAGGAACCCATTTTTAAAGAATCATCCAAGCAGAAAATTTTCTATACAGAGGATTGTAGTCTGATAAATTTGAGACTTAGACAATCGAATGAGGCTTCGGGTTCCAGTCTTTTTCCTTCTTCTCTTAGGAGCGATCTTAGGTTGCTCTCCTCCTCATGCTCCGTACTCTCCCAAAGCGAAACAAGGGATATTAGATCTAAGGGATTGGGATCTAAAAACCTCTCCTTTGGTTTCCTTAGACGGAGAATGGGAATTCTTTAACGGTCTCGAAATCCCTGCCAAAACTTCTTCCAAAACATATATCCATGTCCCTGGCTCATGGAATCAATTTCCCCTTCCAAACGGAGAACATGGAGGAGAAGGTACCGGAACATATCGCCTAACGGTGCTATTGGGAAATCCAATAAAGGATCTCGCCTTGCAGATGGGGGATATCTCAACCGCGTATAAGATCTATTTAAACGGAAAACTATTAGCCGATAACGGCGTCGTGGGCGGGACCAAGGATAGCATGACCCCTTCTTACAAGCATCCGATCATATTATTGGATGCAGAATCGAAGGAACTGAATTTCGTTATAGAAGTATCAAATTTTTATCATATAACCGGTGGGATCCGCAAATCCATATTTTTAGGACCGATCTTGGACATATTCGAATCCAAGAAGCAGGAGATCTCTTTGGGTTGGGTAGTATTCGGTGCTACTTTCCTCATGGGATTATACCACTTGATCTTATTCTTTATGAGAAGAGTGGACAAGTCCGCAATTTGGTTCGCCTTTTTCTGCATAGATCTAAGTATCCGAGGATTCTTTACGGGATCCGTGTTTATCTATGAGATCACTCAGGACAAATATTGGGTGTATATCCATAAACTGGATCTTCTTAGTTTTGTACTCGCCCTGCCCCTATTCTCTCTTTTCTTAAGGTCCTTATTTCCGGAAGATTTTCATAAACATTTCAATACTGCATTCGTATCCGTCGGTGCGTTCTTCGCCTTGATCGTTCTTTTAACGCCTGCTACGGAATACATGTGGTACATACAAATATTCCAGGCGATAGTAGGACTCATCATTGTTTTCTTCTTGGTCTTGATGATCTACTGTATTTTCAAAAAGAGGGAGGGCGCCGTATTATTCGCAGTCGGAGCAGTCTTCTTATTCTTAGCAACGTTAAATGATATATTAAATCAGGCATTGATCATAAAAACGAGATATATTGCGAATTGGGGACTTCTCTCATTCTTATTCTCCCAGACAATCATGCTTTCGTTTCGATTTTCCAACGCATTCGTACGTCTTGAAGAACTACAGAGATCCTTAGAGCAAAAGGTCTTGGACAGGACGAGCCAATTAGAAGAAGCAAAACATGTAGCAGAAGAAGCGAATTCCATGAAGGACACGTTTATTTCTCTTGTGACACATGATCTTAGATCCCCGATCACCACTATCATGGGGATCCTACAACTCATAGAGAACGACTATGAGCAGTTAGACGATATGTCCATTAAGGAATGGCTAAAGAGAGCGGAGAATACGTCTTCTCAGTCCTTGGAGATGATCGCGACTCTCTTGGACCTGAACCGATTGAAATCCGGTTCCTTCCCTATGGACAATAGTTTGATCTATGTATTCCCGGAAGTGGAAGGAGTTCTTGCCAAACTCTGGGCCCAGGCAAATTCCAAAAAACTGGATATCCGAAATTCGATTCCGAACGATATCCGAATGAATGTGGACCGCGCGCTATTCTCAGAGATCTTTGTGAACCTTCTCTCGAACGCGATTAAGTTCTGCAGAGAAGGAGATTCCATAGAGATCGATTTCTCTTCCAAACCGAACGCAATGGAATTTACCGTAAAGGACTCCGGTATAGGAATCCCGAAAGAGATGATACCAGGTTTATTCTCCACCGAGATCAGATCCACTCGCTTGGGAACGAACAAGGAGTCCGGCACAGGGCTCGGTCTTCCTCTTGTATATAGCATCATCAGCGCATATCACGGAAGGATCTCGGTCGAATCGCAAGAGCAAAAAGGAAGTAAATTCACCTTCTCTATTCCGCAACCTCTTCTGGATCTTCCTAGATTGAATCCTGCCTAAATTCTGATTGTATTTTCCTCCGGAGCTGAGATCGTTCCGGCTGGCTTATGACAAAATCAGCATTTCAATATATAATTTCCTTCTTCGGGATCTTATTCGCCCTTTCCTTTGTTTACTTCGTCGTTCCTCCTCTTTTGCAAGACTTCGATCCGATCGGTGCTGCCTTAGGAGGATTCGTAAATCCTTTCTCTACAGGATATTCGTTGGATATCATTTGCACTTGGTTCGTCTTCTCTACCTGGGTATTGTACGAAGCGAAGACCAAAGGGATCCGAAGGGGATGGATCGCGATCTTATTAGGAGTGGTCCCAGGTGTAGCAACAGGAATGGCCTTTTATCTGATCATCCGGATGAAACAGGAGAAAGAATAAACAGCGGATCTGCCCGACCGATTTCTATCCGAAAAGGAAATTTTTTTCTTCTCCGAAAGGAAACGAGTCCCGGAAAATCATGTACAGTATTTTAAGCATTTTTTAAGATCTGTTAAATCTAGTTCAACCTGAAAGCACACACATGCAAAACGAATCCAATTCAATAGTTTCTATCCGAAACTTATCCAAGTCCTATGCCAACGGATTTACGGCTTTAAAAAACGTGAATCTGGAAATACAGAAAGGAGAGATCATCGCACTTCTTGGTCCGAATGGAGCAGGAAAAACAACTTTGATCTCGATCATTTGCGGCATCATAAATCCAAGTGAGGGATCCGTTTCCGTAAGCGGGTACGATATCATCAAAGATTATAGACAGACTAGATCCATGATCGGACTAGTTCCCCAAGAACTCACAGTACATGCGTTCGAATCCGTAATGGCCACGGTAAATTTCAGTCGAGGTCTATTCGGAAAATCGACGAACACCAAATATGTGGAGAGCATCCTTGGATCTCTTTCCCTTCTCGACAAGAAGGATAGCACGGTGCTCACTCTCTCTGGGGGAATGAAACGAAGGGTCATGATCGCGAAGGCTCTTTCTCATGAGCCAAACGTACTATTTTTGGATGAGCCAACCGCAGGAGTCGACGTAGAATTACGGAAGGATATGTGGAACGTGGTCCGAGCCTTGAGAGACAAGGGAGTGACCATCATCCTCACCACACATTATATAGAAGAAGCAGAAGAGATCGCGGATCGGGTCGGCATCATGAACAAGGGTGAGCTGATCTTAGTGGAAGAGAAATCCGTTCTCATGCATAAGCTAGGCAAGAAGCAGATCCTTTTGGACCTTGCTCAGCCATTAACTCGAATACCGGATTCTTTGAACTCGTACGAACTGGATATAAAGAATGAAGGCAAGCAATTGCTGTATACCTACGACGGACAGGATAAGGAATCCGGGATCGCAGCCTTCTTGGAAAATCTGAAAAAATCAGGGATCGAATTCAAGGATCTAAATACGATCCAAAGTTCTCTCGAAGAGATCTTCGTGCAACTGGTAAAGGAATCCAAATGAATCTGAACGCTATCAAAGCCATTTACTTTTTCGAAATGTCCAGAACGAGAAGGACTCTGATGCAGAGTATCGCTTCTCCCGTTATCTCCACTTCTCTTTACTTTGTGGTATTCGGTTCTGCCATCGGCTCCAGGATCCAAGAAGTCAACGGGGTCCCTTATGGCTCCTTTATCGTACCGGGCTTAATTATGCTTTCCTTATTAACGGAAAGTATCTCTAACGCATCCTTTGGGATCTATTTTCCTAAATTCACTGGAACCATCTACGAGATCCTATCTGCTCCCGTTTCCAGCATGGAAGCAGTCATCGGTTTTGTAGGAGCGGCAGCTACCAAATCCTTGATCCTAGGAATGATCATGCTTGCAACTGCTTCTCTCTTTGTGCCCATCCATATCGCTCATCCTTTTCTGATGGTGTTCTTCCTGATCCTGACCTGCGTCTCCTTCAGCCTATTCGGTTTCATAATCGGGATCTGGGCGGATAATTTCGAAAAACTGCAAGTCATCCCTATGTTAGTCATTACTCCATTGGTCTTCTTGGGGGGAAGTTTCTATTCAGCAAATATGCTTCCTCCCTTTTGGCAAACTGTAACATTGTTCAACCCGATCCTCTACTTGGTAAGCGGATTTCGTTGGAGCTTCTATGAGATCTCAGACGTAAGCGTAGGGATCAGTCTGGGAATGATACTGATATTCTTAAGCACCTGTCTATTCATCGTTGCTTGGATGTTTAAAACGGGATATCATATTAAGAAATAGAAATACTCTTATATAAAATATCTTTCCTCCGGACAGAAATAATGTAGCAATTGCTAAACCAGCTAATCCAAAGCAGGCGAGCAACCGAACACTAGTTCGGAGAGAAAGATAATCCAAAATGATTAGTGCCCCGTTCCATTAGCTCTTCCTAAATTAAGACATTCTCAAAACGTAAACTATCTGACAAACTTCTGAATCATTTTTGAACATATCTTAACTCTAATTTGTGACTCAAAGGAGCTCCCACTAACTCGCCCTTCTTTCTCGATCAAATGATATATAAAAGAAGAATGCATTTTAAAAAGTTTCTTCTTCCATCTTGCTTAAAAATTGCTTAAAATGGAATCCACTTGACTTCCATGCCTTTGCAGGGAAGCTAACAAGTCCGTTATGGTAGATTCCATTTTATTCTCGCATCATTCCATTGGTGTCTTTTCCTTATTTCTATTAACTCTCGTCCTCTCCGGGTTCCTGATCTTCAAGAAGGACAAGACCCTTCCCTCTTATTATCTAATTCTAATGTATCTCGCCTACGGGGTGATGTTCATAGGTTACTTTTTCTCGTATTCCATATTCGATCCTATTGCGGCTTATCATAGATATCTAACAGTATTCATTCTCTTCGGGATCGTCTGTTTCATCGCATTCTGCTACCATTTTCCGAGAAACATATATCCTAAGGAATCCAAGATAGTCCTGCCTCTCAGCTTACTGATGAGCCTAGTAGCATGGGTCCATTTCATGTACAAAACGTACAATATGGAAAAGATCTTCTCCTTTACGGCTCACCAATATAGTTTCGATTTCGGAAAAGAAGCGAGCGGGGTCATTCTACTCTGTTTTATCATCAGCACAGTCATATTAATTAGAAAAATATTATATTTCTCACAATACAAAGGGTTCCTGACCGTCGTGAGCGGAAAGTTCAAAGACTCCCCTGCATTGGTCCGTATTCCGGTCCAATTCCTGATAGGAATTCCACTTGCATTTCAAAAGATCATCTTCGCAAAAGGAAAAGAAGCGATCGCACTGAGAGCCTTCCTATTCACCGTCATACTCAATATAGTCAACGCATACAACAACGTGCTGAATAAGTCCGGAGTCATCTCTTACGATACCTTTGCGATGACTTACTTCACTCTTTCCGTAACGACCATCTTCTTCATCCAAAGCGCGTATCTGAACCATTCCCCTGAACCGACTAGCTTTATGGTCAAGATCCTTTCCAGTGCTGTGGTTACCGTGATCCTCGCCTTAGGAGCGATCAGCTATGTCACTCTGTATGCGATCGATAGGGCAAATGAGAAAGAAAGCATAGTGGAGATGAATTCGGTAAAAACGGCGATCCGAAACGGAGAAACCGACTTTCCTGCCAATGTGCAATACATCATCGCGAGACCGTCCGGCCCCGGAGTCTTCGATCATAAGTATAATATAATATTCTCCAGGGACAACGTAACGCAAACCAACCTCGTCGAAGGACAAGCCAGATATAAAAAGCAACAACTCCGAGACTTAGAAGAACAGAATAAGAGAAAATACAAAGGTCGAACGGATTACGAACTGGAAACAATTTCCTTAAAGGAATTGGAAACAACGGAACTGCCTCTGCAGACCAAGCTTTTCAGAATGGCCGATAATTTTTATGTTCATTATGATTTTGAATTGGATCGTACCAGATACGAGGTCGGATTCAGTTATAGGGAATTTAGAACGGTCATCCACAATGTGGCTCGCTGGTTGGTACTGATCCAACTTGGTACTACAGTCTTTATCCTGATCGTTTTCCCGATCTTACTTAGGGTCAGCCTGATCCATCCTTTGAACCGACTTCTATCCGGAGTAGAGAAGGTAAACCACGGGGACCTGAACGTAAACGTTCCGATCAAGACCATGGACGAGGTGGGGTTCCTTTCTCTCTCTTTCAACTCTATGGTGGATTCGATCCGAAGCGCTAGAGAACAACTCCAAGACTATGCAAACCATCTAGAAGAGAAGGTAGAAGAAAGGACCAGAGAAGTTCAGGAAAAGATGATGGAGGTCCAGCAGCTCAAGATCCAGCAGGACGGGGATTATTTCCTAACTTCCCTCTTGGCCAAGCCTCTCTTTTATAACGCAAATAAATCTTCCAAGGTAAATACGAATTTCTTAATAAAGCAGAAGAAGTACTTCGAATTCCGAAATAAAAAAGGGGAACTCGGCGGAGATATCTGTATCACCGGGAACCTGAGACTCGGAACTCCTACACAATACCAACAGTTCACGATGGCGATGAATGGGGATGCGATGGGAAAATCCATGCAGGGAGCAGGAGGTTCCCTGGTAATGGGAGTGATGATGAATTCCATCATGGCCCGTTCCGCTGCAAACAAAAGAATATTGAACAAGACCCCGCAAGAATGGCTAACGGACGTGTATTTCGAGGTGCATTCCGTATTCAAGAGCTTCGACGGAAGTATGGTAATATCCGCCACAGTTGCCTTGATCAATGATGAAACAGGCGAAATGCATTATTGGAACGCAGAGCATCCATTCTCGGTTTTATACAGGGACGGAAAGGCTTCCTTCTTAGAGAATGATCTTGAGCTTAGAAAGCTAGGACTGGATTCGGAATACGAGTTCAAAGTAAAAACATTCCAGCTACATCCGAACGACGTGATCATACTCGCTTCCGACGGAAGAGACGATCTATTGTTAAATCACTCGAACGGAAAAAGGATCATCAACGAAGACGAGACTTTATTCTTAGAAGCAGTCGAAAGATCCGGATCCGATATAGAGCTTATCGAGAAAAGTATCCGAAGCACAGGCGAAGTCATCGATGACCTTTCTATTCTTCGGATCGGGTTCCAAGAAGTAGGATCTCCTAAGTCAATGCCTCCGAAAATGGAGGATAGCGACGATTCTGCCGAAAAAGTCACTCTCCAAACATTGTACAAAGAAGGAAAGGAACTCTATAAAAGCGGAGAAGTCCAAAAGGCAATCTCCGTTCTACTCGAAGCCTATTCCGCAGATCCCTCCAACCAAAGGATCAACAAGCTATTAGGACTGATCAGTTTTAAAGAAAAGGATTATCCTTTGGCAGTAAAAATACTGAGTAAGTATCTGGTCGATGATCCGGATACTGCTGAACTCTGGTACTATCTCTCTCTTGCGGAAAAGAGATTGGGAAATTTAACTCAATCCTTAGAAGCAGCTATGATGGTGAACAAACTGCAGCCAATGAATGTGCAGAACTTGGTACATCTTTCCGATCTAAATCGACTCTTAGGCAAAAAAGCGGATGCTATCGAATTCACCAAAACCGCAGAGGATATAGATCCGGAAAACAAGAACATCCAGAAACTCAAAAAGCTATTAGAGATAGAATAAGGAATTCCTTCTCTATCTTCCATAGCCTCAGGATCTATAATTTACTAAAATTATAAGAATATTCGAGAAACTCAATACTCTTCGTCGGACCAACCTACATCGTTCAAGAAATCGTCGTAGGTCCCGTCGAAGATCCGGATCTCATCGTTATCGAACACGATCAATTTGGTGGCGACCGCTCTTAAATGCATTTCATTGTGAGTCACCATAATGACTGAGCCATCGAATTCATCGATCGCCTCGATCAATGAATCGCAAGATTGCATGTCCAAGTGGTTGGTAGGCTCATCCAAATAGAGTATATGACAAGGAGTCACGAGTATTTTCCCGAGAAGCACCCTACTCTTTTCTCCTCCGGAAAGGACCTTGATCTTTTTTAAACCCTGATCGTCGGAGAACATCAAACCGCCGGCGATCGTACGAGCTAACCATTCCGTGCAAGACTTGTCCGCACTCATGATCTCTTCGACAACGGTAGCGTTCTCGTTCATATTCAGCTTATTTGTCTGACCGAAATAACCTTCTTTAAGAGCAGGATGCTTTTGCACGGTTCCCGAAGAAGGCTGCAACTCACCCGCAAGTAACTTTAGAAGAGTGGATTTTCCCTTACCATTCTTTCCGATGATGCAAATACGATCCCTCTTGCCGACGCTGATGGAAAAATCCTGGATCAAAAACGGTTCCTTTCCGGAATAAGAGAAGGAAATATTCTCCGCAGCCAGCATCTGATTGGCAGCGAAAGGAGCCGCATTAAAGTACAATTCCAGATCTTGGATGTTCTCTAAAGCCTTCATCTCTCCTTGCTTCTCTAGCTTCTTAACCCTGGATTGGGCTCTACTCGCAAAACTTGCCTTTGCCTTGAACTTAGCGATAAAGATCTCTTCTTGTTTTCTCTTCTTAGCCTCGTTCAAACGAGTCCTTTCATAGATCTCTTCTGCTTGATTGATCTGATTATAAAGTTTGTCCGTATCGCCTTGGACCTTGACTGATTTCGCTCTATGAATGGCCGCAGTATGAGTAACTACGCTGTCCATAAAACTTCTATCATGAGTTACTAATATAATCTCGCCTTCCCATTCCCTCAAGAATTCCTCGAGCCAACGAATGGTAACGATGTCCAGATAGTTATTCGGCTCGTCCAACATCAAAAGGTCGGGACCGGAAACCAAAAGCTTAGCAAGATTCATTCGGATCTGATAACCGCCCGAGAATTCGTTCGGATCTCTCTCCATATCCGCTTCGGAAAAACCGAGACCGGAGAGAACCTTCTCAACCTGCCAAGTTTCGTATTCTTCTCCTTCGGGAAGACCGAGAGCGCATTCTTCCAAAACAGTAGGTCTGGTAAAGTGCAGATGCTGTTGCAAATGACCGATCTTATAACCCTTAGGAACGATGATCGTTCCGGAATCAGGTTCGACCGCACCCAGGATCATCTGAAAGATCGTGGACTTGCCATGACCGTTCCTACCCACAAGGCCTAATTTTTCTCCCCGATTCAGACTCAAATTCAGATCGTCGAAGAGTACTTTGGAATTATATATTTTATGAAGATTAGAGATCTTTATCATTGCGGCGGCTCTTTAAACAATAGGACCAGAGTTTAAAAACAGCCTCAGATTTCACTCAAAAATGATTACTGACCGAAAGAGCTGAAAGGTCTCAGCTATTCTAAACGACAGCCCTTGGAGTTCCGAAAAATCGCTTTGGCCTTCCATTCCGAAAAATAAGAGGAAAATCTAACTTCTAAAGAATCTTCTCCTTGGATCCATTCATCCGGGAAGAAGAACTGACGAACATAATCCTTGCAATACTCTTCCGAGCCCTTGACCACAAACAAACAGGAACATCCTTCTTTCGCAGCAAAAGAAGGATAGATCCTTGCCAAAGGATCCGGAAGTAATCTGAATTTGAAGATCGCAAACAGGATCAGACCTATGATCAAGAATAAGGAAAACGTAATCAATACGATCTTAAAGAACTTTCCCATGCCAAAAGCGGATCGATTTCTCATTCTTCTAATCCTGGCAATAGTCGATCGATAAAATCCTTCATCGGGAACTTCCCTCCCCTATCGTTCCCAAAACGCACAACGACTAGATCTAACTTAGGGTCCACAACCATATACTGTCCCCAATGCCCGGATGCGAAAAAAGCATCGGCAGATAGATTCGCAAAGAACAACTTATCCGTTACCGAGTCGAAACGGTTCACATACACATGCCCACCCATAGGAGGAAAGGGCAACCAACTCAAATACCAAGGCCTATGCTTCCTAGGATCATGCACACGGAACGTATCCGCAATCCAATCCTTCGGAAAAAGACCGGAAGGATGTTGTCCCCAACCCTCTCGGATATAAAACTCGCCCAAATGGGCCAGATCCCTCGCGGATAGATATGCATACGAAGAAGCGATCGGTACTTCCTTCCCATCCGTCTCCCAAACAAAAGAATGAATTCCCACGGAACGAAGATATTTGTCCGAGTAATCCTTACCGACAATCCGCGTGAGAACCGCGGACAAAAGATTGGAATCCCCGCTGGAATAAGCAACATGCTCCCCTGGCTCATAAGAAAAACCTAATTTAGAAATGTATCGGGCAATATCGGAGCGAGCGTCTCCGTAAAGGATCTCTAAAATATCCGAATCCAAGGGCGCCCATTCGTATCTCTCCTTCCAATCCAGTCCCGAAGCGAAGAAGAGAAGATCTTTCACTTTCAGATCCTTCCGAAAAGATACATTAGGATCTTTTAAATAATCCACGACCGATCCGTCTAATTCCATTTTTCCGGAAGCGATTGCTTCAGCCAAGGCTCCATTCAATAAGAATTTGCTAATAGACCAAGTAGGATGCAGGGTCTCCGGTCCGAATTCTGAAAAGTAAGCCTCCATTCGGATCTTCCCCTTATGCAAAACCAAGATCGCGTTTGTCCGGACCCTGCCTTTGCTCTCTCGAAACAGTTCCTCGGTACTCCATCTTGCCAACGAATGAAGACTTCCTTCTCCTGTTTCCAGGAACTTTGTGGAATAAGGCAATGTCTCCCTTCCGCAGGAAAGGAATAGAAAACCGAATAAGAACGAAAAGAGGAAAACTCTCATGCAAGCACCGGCTTTTTAGACAAACTTCGTTCCTATATATATCCTAAAAAACGTTTCGCAAATATTACATTATATGGGCCCCTTTCTGCAAAAAGGTTTGGGCGTTCCCCGCACACAAACCGCCTATAAAGTAAGAATAAACGTAACAACGTGCGGGTCGGGCGCCTCCAAGTTCGGGCATTCGCCCTCATCCCTTCGGGACGCTTCGCGCTTTCCGGCTCCCTAACGCGGAAAATTAAAATTGACCGATCATTGTAGCATTCGTTACAATGATCAAATTGAGTTCCCACATGATGTAAGAGGGCGGGATCCCAAAAGATCGAAATGCAATAGAAATACAGAGCACGATTCGAATTTCCTAATGAGCAGTGAAAATCCAAAGGATGGGAAAATAGAAATCGGAAAATGAAAATAACCGATCCAATTTAGGAGAGTCTTATGGGCCAAACAATCGTGTCTGAGCGCATCCATCCACAGATCCGCAAACCGAAATTTCCATTAGAAAAGATCAAAAGAGAGAGCGGCTTCGGAAAGAAGATCCCATTCTTCACCGCGTTTCTCTCTAGCTTAAGCGTTCTCTTTCCGGAAGGAGAAAGATTCTTTATACGCTCCGTGAAAGCATTTCAAAACGAGATCCAAGACGAAACCCTGAGAAGTGAGATCAAGGCCTTTGCAGGACAGGAAGCGGTCCACGGAAACGTTCATGATAAATTGAACGAAAGATTTGTAGAGATAGGACTCGATTTTCGCAGTCATGAGAAAATGTTCTGCTGGCTCTTCTTCGATATCCTAGAAAAGAATATCCTGAAATTATTCCCTGTCTGGGGAAAGAGATTAGCACTTTCGATCACTGCGGCAGCAGAACACTTTACGGCGACTCTCGGCAGATTCTTACTCTCCCTTCCCCCAGAAAAAGTAGCCTGGATCGATCCGATCACCTGGAAGATCATAGAATGGCATTCTCTCGAAGAATTAGAGCACAAGGCAGTTGCCTTCGACGTATATCAGAAATCTGGTGGAGGATACTTCACTAGGATCTTTGGAATGACGATCGCAGTGCAACTCCTAGGACTCTTGGCAGTCGTAGGAACAGTGAGAGCATTATTCTATTTTGGATTCCCGAATCCGAAACAGATCGTTCGGGACATCCGATTCTTCTTCGGCTCTCCGGGGTTCACTTGGGCAGTGATATTCTATATATTAGAATATTATTATTGGGGATTCCATCCGAATAACGAAGACGATCAGGCATTGATCGCTAAGTTCTCAACTATAGTAGCGTCTTCCGCTTACTAAGATACCAAAGAAGAATTCAAAGAACTTTCTTGGTGCAAGGCAAGGCTCTCTCTTTTCCCGAAGGAGAGAGCTTTTGTTCCTAACGATCCAGCCTATTCAGGGTAGCATCTCGAAATCAGCATTGGACCAAATCCCGCATTTGCCTGATTCACTAGAAAATCCTACCGAATTATTCCGGAATATAGATTCCGCATTGTAATATGCATCTTTACGCGGAGCACTAATCTATTTTTATTTCGCAGCACACAAAAACAACATTCGAAGTTTCTAAAGTTTTTTGCACTGCTCAAAAATAAAACGTTACCCGAAAGAGGATACCATACAGAGAGTCGCATAACCAACGCAAACGTCAGGAAATAAATATACACACTTATATAAAATATTTATTGACCAAACCATTCCGATCCATATTCTTTCTCGAATATTTCGAAAGTATATCGCCCGTTATGCTTGCGTTTCCGCTTTCGAAATTCCCCAAAACATAACCCGTAGGTTTCTAAGGTTGCTATCGATGATCGATCAGGAGCAAAGTTTTCGCCGATTCGTTTGGGCCCTCGAAAAGAAATGGATCCAAACCGTCTGCATATTGGGATTCACTCTAGTCCCCTTGTTCGGAGGACTGGATTATTTCATTATTCCTAAGGAATATCTGGATGAGAACCTGGGATACTTTCTTACCTTGAGAGCCTTCGCATCCGTTTTTGTTTTGATCCAGTATTGTATACTTCGTCTTTCCAGTCCGAATCCTTGGAATACGATCCACGCTTATGTGTTTACCTTCGTTGTGGGAGGGATCATCACTCTGATGACTACCCGACTCGGAGGTTTCGAGTCCTCTTATTACGCCGGATTGAATCTTGTCCTGATTGCTGTGAATCTATTTCTTCCTTGGAACGCTATAAAGGGAGCCTTGAATAGCTCGATCATCCTTCTACAATATCTGATCGTGAATCTCATCTTCGATAACGACTATAAGCTGATCTCCATTATCAATAATCTATACTTCTTAGTGGGGACAATGATCATATCGGTCACCATCGCTCATTTTAAGTTCTCACTCACCAAATCTGAGTTCGAGAAGATGGATGTGATCAGTACTCTGAAGTCCCAACAGGATGGGGATTATTTTCTGACCTCTCTCGTATTGCAGCCATTGAGTTTGAATTTATCCAAAAGCGAGATCGTTCCTGTAAACTTCTTCACTAGCCAAAAAAAGAAATTCACCTTCAAGAATTGGACCCAGGAGATCGGGGGAGATATCAGTGTCTCCAACGTAATCACCCTAAAGGGTAGAAGGTACGTAGTCTTTGTGAATGCGGACGCCATGGGCAAATCCTTACAAGGAGCGGGAGGAGCCATCGTGTTCGGAGCGGTGTTCCATGCGATGATCCAAAGGACCAAGATGCTAGAAGCGAACCGGAACCAATATCCGGAAAGATGGCTAAGAAATGCAGTAATCGAACTTCAGAAGACTTTCGAGAGTTTCGACGGTGCAATGATGATCTCTTTAATCATCGGGCTCATAGACGAGGAAACTGGGCTGGTTTATTATATCAACGCGGAGCATCCTTTTCCCGTTTTGTACAGGGAGGGAAACGCGAGCTTTATCGATTCACAAATGTATTTCAGAAAGATCGGTATGTTGGAGATCAAGAGTCGCTTCTTCGTAAGTCTATTCCAGCTTCTTCCCGGAGATAAACTTCTCTTAGGTTCGGATGGAAGAGAGGATCTTATGGTCTTCGATCCCAATATCGGAGGAAAGACCATGGTGGAAGACGAGAACTTCTTCTTAAACGTAGTAGAGAAGGGAAAAGGAGAGTTAAAGGGAATTGTGGAGACTCTCAAAGAATCGGGCGATATTATCGATGATCTTTCTCTTGTGCAAATTTCCTACAATCCTTCCAAGAAAACTAAGGAGTCGATCGAAAGTTCCGGCGGATCTCCCAATTGGAACGGATTCCATACGAATGAAAACGGAGTAGAGAAGACGGAAGAGCTTGAGGCATTAAAGAGAATGGTTTCTGCCTCCGTAAAAAGCGGAGATGTGGAAGAATGCATCCGCGCCGCAACGCAACTGGTAGAGTTGTATCCCGGAGAAAGTAGTTACTTCTATTTTTTAGCAAAATATTTCAACAAACACAAAGACTATCGCGAGTCCGTAGAACAAGGAGAGCGTTTCCGTTATCGACAACCCGATCATGTGAACAATCTACTCGTGCTTTCCGACTCGTATCGCAGGTTAGGAAACAAAAAAAGAGCGGAGCTTCTCTTAAAGGAAGTATTCGCCTTCGAGCCGGAGAATCAAGTAGCGATCAATCTTTTAGGGAAATTAAAAAATCATAATGGAAAAGACCTCATCCAATCAAATTGACAGAAACTCAGAAAAACTCATCCCGAAAGAGGAAGTTTTCGTTCCGACCTATCGTTGCCTTTATCGGATCCATTCCGTAAACGGCGAGAGCAAAACCATCGAAGCCCTCTTAGGCGACATTTCCAAGTATGGAACAAGGATCGTATGTGATGAGCGGATCATGGCCTCTCCCAGCCTTGGAGCAGTTCTGGGCATGAGCATTTTTACAGATGTATTGCAGTACAGTCGTAAGTTACGCGGTGTTATTCGTTGGGAAAAGAGATCCGAAAAAGGATGGGAGTACGGGATCCAATTCGACGAGCCGATCCATTTGGATCTGTTCCGGGCTATCCATAATACCTTGACCGGGATCAAGGTTCGAGTAGAGTCCGCAGAACCTAAGACTCCCCACCAAAAAGCACTATCGATCGTATTCCAAACTAAGGAAAAGATCCAAAGCATACAACCCCTTCTCTCTCAATTGGAATCCAGCTTAAACGATTATGAATACGCAGTGGGCTATAATCTAAAAGAAGAGATCTATCATTCCGTATTCCTTCTTCTCGGTCCTATTTATAATTTCTTAAAGGAAAAGACGAACGAACTGTATCACGAACTTAATCCTTCCGAGATAGAATACAATTTCTCCTATCTTAGGGAAGAGTTGCAATGCTATCTATTTCTGGATCCATTCGTCAAGCGGGCGACTACCAAGCCTCTCGGTTACGCAGGCGATTTCGAAATGATGGATGCAATTTATAGGGATACGAACGAAGGAACAAATCTATTAGGTAAGAGCCTTCACAAATGCACCTTGAATCTGAAATCGGCTCAGGCAGTATTCCATAGACAGAATTTCTTTTATCGGACCATTCTGGACCGACTCAAAAAGAAGGAAGGAAGGCTCTGCGTATTATCGGTAGCTTGCGGTCCTGCAAGAGAAATGGTGACTCTCATCAATGATGCCGATCAACAGCTGTTGGATAAATTAACGATCTATCTCTTAGACCAGGATCCAAGGGCGATCACAGAGGCGAAGCATGGCATCCGGATCGCTTTATTAAAGAATCATAAACAAGTGGATTTTCATTGCTTGAATGTGGAGATCGCTAGATTTGCAGCGAACCCTGGTAAATACGTGGATCAAACAGGTATCGATATGATCTATTCTGCCGGCCTCTTCGACTATATAAAGATGAAAACCGCTCAAAAGATCTGTTCTCATCTTTATTCCCTCCTGGATCCAAACGGCGAGATCTTTCTGGGAAATTTTTCCGACGCCTCCGACGAGATCGGTATCATGGAAGTCATGGATTGGAGCCTGATCTATAGGAGCGACGAAGAACTAACGAAATTTGCCGATTCCATACAAGGTCCGAAAACTGTGGGAGTTATAGACGACGTATTCCCTCAAAAGTTTTTCTATCTAACCAAGGCGAAGGATCTCAAACAAGAGAACGGACTTATCCGAAAGATAGAAAAAGTCGATGATGCGAGTGCGATCTCTTAGAAAGGGGCAAGGGGCTCGTCTCGTTTTAGTGGCGGGTATTTTCTTAAGAAAAGGTTTCTAAATTCGCCAAAGGAATTTATTTGCGGAACTTTAAAGTAAAAACAAAAAAGCCAGGTGTGTAACCTGGCTTTTGAATTTTTGCGTTCTATTTGCACTTAATAACTGGAATG